>CALYQL010000059.1 GCA_945285915.1 uncultured Bartonella sp. | reverse complement strand
AACAGTCTTAGCCATGTTAGCCAAAGCCACGACGAACATCTGATTATTTTGCGGTATTGCGTTCATTAACCTTGCTCCATTTAGCCAGATCGGCTTGCGCTTCTTCGTGGCTGTTTATGGTAGCAATATATCGATTATCGATATATTATGTCAATAGCTATTTTATCGATAAACGATATTTTTATTAAAGACGCAATCACACTTTGGTCATGACCAGATATCGACGTTCTTAAATAAGCGGTAGATATCTAAAAGGACGACTAACGTGAAATAGGAAAAGGGATTTTAGGCAATAAAAAACCCGCCGAAGCGGGTGTAAATTTGTATCTTCTATATTTATTTCAAGCTGCTAACTTATCAAGATTTCGTTTAAAAAAATCCCATTTTCTATTTATCTCATGTGTCTTTCTGACCTTGTGATGGGCCTTTATCATAACAACCCATTCCGGGCGGATGGTAACATCAGAGACGGTAAATTCTTCCAGCTCAAGCGTATTACCTTTTGCAATATTATTTCTTATAGAGAATTCCGATGTACCTTTTTTATAGTGTTTAACGGTCCAATCACTAGAAGCCATGTCTAGTAACTCTCTCGCGTCAACCTGATTAGTGCTTAAAAGCCTGACTATAAACGGATCAATTTCCTTAGGTGTCAAAGATGCGTTATAAGCCTTGAATAACTGCCTAGAAATCTCTAGTGGCCCCTTAGCATCAAACACGTCTGTAATCACTATAAGAACGTGTCTTTCATCTTCCTTGTCATAAGCCCAAAATACACCGTCCATATCAAAACCAATATCCGAAAGGCTTTTCGAGAATTCTTTGGCGGCGGTCATATGTGTTTCTGTCAATTCATCCGTAGCCATTCTATCACTCCAAATTCTCCAAACGCTGCATCATAAAAAGATTGGGCTACCCTGCGAGGCATTTTTTCATGGTCATACCCCTGCAACCTTTCCCACTGCAAAACAACTAGCCAGCTAGGAGCTAACTTTGATAGTCTGTCTATTATAATACCAGATCTTTTAAAGAGTTTCCATAAGTTATGTGTATATAAGTTTGGCTGGGAGGATTTATCCGGCCACCTATTGAACCCTTCTTTTCTGAAGATATAGGCCTTTAAAGCTGCTTCAACAGCTAAACCTACATGGAAGTACCCTTGGTTAGCTGCATTTTTGTCACATACCAGAAGCTCAGCAGCACGTTGGTGTTGTTTTACCAATTCCCACCATTCGTCATATGTCTGTGGTTCTGACAATTAATTCTCCAATGGCTAAATGCCATAAAGCTCGTTGTTTGTAAGAATGCGGTGTATTAACTGAACGGTTTTTGCCGGGATTTTAATAATGGCGGGCGGATTGTATTTCTGCAACTCTACGTTGTCCGCAGTGCGCCGATACAACACACCAATCATCGCCTGAGGATAATCACCATCTTCCTTGATGAATTGAACAACCACAGCGTCTCCTATTCGGGCAGGCCACGCGCATCAAACTCACAAAGTCGCCATTCCCACGCACCACCAACGGGAATTGTTCTTGGTCTGTTTATGGGGAATGAAGCCGCAGGTATTTTTCCCTTTTTCCATTCATGTATTTGTATGTTTTCTTTTTTAGATCTTATGATATCAAATACATTCATCTCTTCTTCCCCTGGATATCAATCATCGCCGGACTATTTCGCCTTAAGATTGTAATAGCGAAAACCGCTACACGCGCGCAATATCCGATTCACAGTTTTTGAACGGCTATTTTCACAATGTTCTTGTTTTGTTCTAGTTTTTATGACATCTGTATAAAATAATGGGGCGAAAGATGTACACGAATAAAAAAGAACAATTATCAGAACTGCTAATAAAATTATCCGATAGAGAAGCTCTGGCTATTGTTTATCTTTTTCTTCAGCTAAAGCTCGCACCATCGCAAGAATCGCGTGCTGCAATTCAGGAGAAACGCTGTCATAAATAGAAAGTAACTGTTTTTTTCCGTCATCGTTACTTAATGGGGGTATCAAACCATCAGGAGTTTTGCCAAAAAACTCAGCTATTTTAACAAACTCTTCAGCACGGATAACTCTATGCTCTTTGCCCGGCTCTGTGTTTAGCATTTTGGTAAGCTGCGTCGGAGTAACGTCTAAAAAATCAGCAAGCGATTTTTTAGAACCATGCTTCATCTCAGCAAGTTGCTGTTTCACCCAGACTTTGATCTTATCCTGTAAATTCATAGCATAAAGATACTTTTATCATTCGAAAAATGATATATCGATATTAGACACTTTATATCTTGACAAAAGATATCGATAATCGATATCTTTTGAGTATGAAACACGAACCTGCACAAACGATTATAAAATTTCTGGGCGGAGCCAGATCCGTCGCTGCAATTGTCGGGAAACACCCATCGCGAATTTATAAATGGGCGATAGGTAGAGACCATCCAGAAGGACAAGGTGGCATCATACCCGTGCGCGATCAGGTAAAACTTCTCAACTATTGCCGAGAAAAATAAAATTGATCTTCGGCCC
>CALYQL010000058.1 GCA_945285915.1 uncultured Bartonella sp. | reverse complement strand
GACAGTTCCACCAGATGATGTTGTTGAAAATGAAGTAGGTAATTCCGAGCAAGACGGTAAATTTGTTGAGGTGGGAGGCTGAAGAGGCTGAAATAGAATAAGCATACTAATTTGGGAAATACCCTATGACTGAAACAACAGAGATTTTGCCGCCCTTTATGAATTAGGCGGCATCGAAACAATCACAAATTATACAGAACTTTAATGAGCGCGGTTTGCTGTTGAGCAACTGCGGCTAATGATAGGATTCAACCATATGAATAGTTCAAATTTAACAAGCCCTTTAAATGCCAAAGAAGTACTTTGTTTCACGCCAGTTGGCATAATTGACTTACTTAACCCAAAAGAGAGCGATGTTGTTCTGGAGATGATTGCGCAGTCATTATCCAGAACTCCACGTTTTAATGGATTAACTGGCGACGATGGATCTTATTCCGTGGCGCAACATTGTGTCATAGGTGCCAGAGCCTTGTGCGAAGAGACCAAAGATAAAAAGTTGGCTTTACGTTTTCTTTTACATGATGCGCATGAAGCTTTCGTCGGTGACATTACGCGCCCAGTTCAGAAGTGTTTTGGTTCTGATTTCTCCAAACAACTCGAAGCCATAACAAGCAAGTGGGACAAGGTTATTTACCAAAAGTTTGGGCTTAAGCCTCCTTCATCTGCGGAAGAAGAACTTGTCCGTGAAATGGACGATCTAATGCTGGCATATGAGTGCCGCAAATTTTACCCTGAACATTTTAAACAACAACCAGAAATACGCGGCGTGAATAGCACTGCAGTCAACGCGGTAATACTATTAGGCTTGGCAAAAGCATGGGAGGAACAGAAAGCGAAAGAACTATTTTTGTCGTTCTTATCGGCATGGCGCACATAGCTTTGACCATACGAGCCGCAAATACAAACACCTGTGCAAGTGCCTACAATAGCACCTTAGATGATAGAGATAGAAACGATGCCAATACGCCCAGAACGAAAGGCACTCTATCCTAAAAATTGGAAAGAGATAGTCAAAAAGATCAAAGACCGTGCAGGGAATCGGTGCGAAGGTTCGCCAGATTATCCAGATTGCAGGGCAGAAAATGGAAAGCCACACCCTGTAACAGGTTCAAAGGTTGTTCTAACTACCGCTCACTTAAATCATGATGAAACAGATTGTCGAGACGAAAACCTTCGGTGTTGGTGTCAACGGTGTCATTTGAATTATGACAAAGAACATCACGCGGAAACAAGACGACGTACCAAGCGAAAACAATTGGCAATCAAAGATATGTTCGAGTGAAAACCATTAGAAAAAGGAATTAGACACAATGTCGAGAAGACCGGCGCAATTTACGACGGCTGATATAAATCGAATTGGGGAATGGGCAATGAAAAAAGGCTTGACCAAGATCATTGTTGATATGCCGTCTGGAGTAACAATAACCGTTCCTTTGGATAAAGATATAGAAGCTGATGATTTGGTGACTAATAAAACCAAATACGACGGTAATTTCACAATTTAACAAGTATATTGCGTAACGAGTTTTGAGTATGCCACGGAAAAGGCCGCCATATTTGCAACGCGAAGTTAACAGACAAGGGAAGATTGTTTGGTATGTTCGCATCCGACCAAACCCGCGTATCCGAATTCGTGGCGAGTATGGTAGCCCCGAATTTATGGCTGCGTATAATGCAGCCGTGAATGGGCAAGAGTTGCCTAAATCAGTAAAAGCATCAACCAATTCTCTTCGATGGTTGGTGGAACAATATCGTAAAAGTGCTGAATGGCTTTCTTTTTCAGCGGCGACAAGAAAACAACGTGAAAATATTTTCTTAAACGTTCTGCAAAAGGCTGGCGATGCCCCTTATCAAGCGATAACGAGGAAAGTTATTGTTGCATCTCGTGATGAACGTATATCGACACCAGCTCAAGCGGGTAATTTTCTAAAAGCAATGAGGGGTCTTTTTAATTGGGCTGTTGATTTAGAGTATGTCGATAAAAACCCATGTGATGGCGTGAAGGCTCCTAAGTTAAATAATCACTTGGGCTTTGAAGCATGGACGGAAGAGGATATTGATAAATATGAAAAGAAATGGCCGGAAGGAACGAAAGAACGCGTTTGGCTTCATGTGCTGCTTTATACAGGCTTGAGGCGTGGTGATGCTGTTCGATTAGGATACGAAAATGTTAGAGATGGTGTTGCAACCATACGAACGGAAAAAAGCGGTTTTAAAACAGTTGTTACATTGCGAATACTTCCAGTACTCCAAAAGACATTAGATGCAGGGCCAATAGGCGAAACAACCTTCATTTGTGGCAGTAATAGGCAATCGCTAACAAAGGAATCATTTGGCAATTATTTTCGTGAGGCTTGTTCTGCTGCTGGCGTTAATAAATCTGCTCATGGTGTTAGAAAAATAAGTGCAACTAGAGCTGCGAACGCTGGTGCAACTCAACAGCAACTTAAAGCAATATTTGGCTGGACCGATGATAAAATGCCGTCACTTTATACACGGAATGCGGATAGAGTTCGGCTGGCACAAGAGGCCATTAGTAAGCTTGAAAAATAGGGCGATTTTAAAAGTCTATGCCCTTCCTTTTTTTGTGCTTGCCCTTCCTCTAAAAAATAATCAATAAAAACAATATATTATAGAGGAAAAAATAAAAGATGGTGCCCAGACGCGGGATCGAACCACGGACACGCGGATTTTCAGTCCGCTGCTCTACCAACTGAGCTATCTGG
>CALYQL010000057.1 GCA_945285915.1 uncultured Bartonella sp. | reverse complement strand
TAAAACAATCGCCCGCCAGAAGGCGGCCGAAAGCAAGGCTTAAGGAAGTTAAGACATGCCTAAACGCATTCTGCAAGGCGTTGTCGTCAGCGACAAGAACGATAAGACTGTTGTAGTCAAGGTAGAGCGGCGCTATTCGCATCCGCTTCTACAGAAGACTGTCAGTCAGTCGAAGAAGTACAAAGCGCATGACGAAAACAACGAATTCAAGGTTGGTGACGAGGTTTTTATTCAAGAATCGAAGCCGATTTCAAAAGATAAACGCTGGGTCGTTGTAAAGAACGGCGCTGCTTAATCAGTCGGATTTTTACATACAGAACGTTGGGTGCTGTTGCGCCCAGCATTTTGTTTTGAAAAAGTCTTAATCATAATTTGACAGGCAAGTCCGAATGTGTCAAATGCACTGCCGGACGTAAACATTTAGAGAAGGCGGCCAGTCATGATTCAGATGCAAACAAACCTCGACGTCGCGGATAATTCCGGCGCCCGTCGTGTCATGTGCATCAAGGTGCTGGGCGGCTCGAAACGGAAATATGCTTCCGTTGGCGACATTATTGTTGTCTCGGTTAAAGAAGCTATTCCTCGTGGCCGCGTAAAAAAAGGTGATGTGATGAAAGCCGTGGTAGTTCGTACTGCCAAGGATATTCGTCGCGCTGACGGTAGTGTTATTCGTTTCGACAAGAACGCTGCTGTTTTGGTTGATAATAAGAAAGAGCCGATCGGTACTCGTATCTTCGGACCGGTTCCCCGTGAACTTCGCGGTAAGAATCATATGAAGATTATTTCGCTCGCTCCAGAAGTGCTATAAGGATCCGTTACGATGCAGAAGATTCGTAAAGGTGATAAGATTGTCGTTTTGTCCGGTAAGGATAAGGGACGGAGCGGTGAAGTTCTAAGCGTTAGCCCAAAAGAAGAGACTGCGATTGTTCGCGGCATTAACATGGTCAAGCGCCATCAGAAACAAACGCAGAATCAGGAAGCTGGAATTATTTCTAAAGAGGCTCCGATTCATCTTTCTAACTTGGCAGTTGCTGATCCTAAGGACGGCAGAGCGACACGTGTTGGATTTCGTGTTGAGAAAGATGGTAAAAAGGTTCGCTTTTCTAAGCGTACAGGAGAGCTAATCAATGGCTGATAAGATTCATACACCGCGTTTGAAGACGCATTATAAAGAGGTAGTGCGTAAGGCTCTTCAAGAGAAGTTTAAATACCTTAATGAGATGCAGATACCTTGTGTTGATAAAGTTGTTATCAATATGGGTGTTGGTGAAGCTACGGCTGACTCGAAAAAGCCAGCTATAGCTGCAGAAGATCTCGGTTTAATTGCCGGTCAAAAGGCAGTTATTACTCATGCCCGCAATTCAGTTGCTACATTTAAAGTTCGTGAAGGTATGCCTTTGGGAGCTAAAGTGACATTGCGCAGAGATCGTATGTATGAGTTTTTGGATCGTTTGGTTACGATCGCGCTTCCAAGAGTGCGAGATTTTCGTGGTCTTAATCCAAAAAGTTTTGATGGTCGTGGCAACTTTGCTATGGGTATCAAAGAGCACATTGTGTTTCCAGAAATTAACTACGATAAAGTAGATCAAATCTGGGGTATGGATATCATCGTTTGTACGACAGCGAAAACGGATGAAGAAGCTCGCGAATTGTTGCGTGCGTTTAATTTTCCGTTCCGTGCGTAACGGCAAGCGTAGTGAGGTAAAGTTATGGCCAAAACAAGTGCCGTTGAAAAGAATAAACACCGTCGTTCGATGGTAAAGCAATTTGCAGCTCGTCGTGCTCGTTTAAAAGCGATCGTGATGGATCAAAAGGTGCCACTCGAAGAACGTTTTCGTGCTACTATTCAGTTGGCAGAATTGCCACGCAATTCAGCTAAGGTTCGTATACGGAACCGTTGCGAAGTATCTGGACGTCCTCGTGGTTACTATCGTAAACTTAAGATGTCTCGTATCGCGTTGCGTGATCTTGGTTCGTTGGGGCATATCCCTGGCGTTGTTAAATCAAGCTGGTAAGAGGAGAAAATTTGATGTCTATGTCTGATCCTCTTGGAGATATGTTGACTCGTATTCGCAATGCTCTTGGGCGTAAGAAGTCGAAGGTTGTAACACCAGCTTCTAAACTTCGTGCCCGTGTTTTGGATGTTCTCCAAACAGAAGGCTATATTCGCGGATTTAATCAGGTTGATTACGGTAACGGAAAATCTGAGATTGAGATTGAGTTGAAATATTACGATGGTGCTCCGGTTATTCGTAATATATCGCGTGTGTCGAAACCAGGACGTCGTGTTTACGTTTCTGTTAAAGCTATACCCCAAGTGGCAAATGGTTTGGGTATTGCTATTCTTTCAACGCCTAAGGGTGTTATGGCTGATCATGAAGCACGTGAGCAGAACGTTGGTGGGGAGCTTCTTTGTCACATTTTCTAATAGTGTGTATGAAGACTAGAAAGACAGGTTAAATCGATGTCTCGTATTGGAAAAAAACCTATTCATGTTCCTGCTGGAGTAACTGCTACTGTTGATGGGCAAGCTGTAAAAGCAAAGGGACCTAAAGGTGAGTTAAGCTTCGTTGCTGACGACGAAGTACTTGTTAAGTTAGAAGATAATGCTATTTTGGTTACGCCACGTGATCAAAGTAAGGATGCCCGTTCAAAATGGGGTATGTCTCGGTCAATGATTGAGAATATCTTCTTGGGTGTTAAAGATGGTTTCGAAAAGAAACTTGAGATTAACGGTGTTGGTTATCGTGCTGCGATGCAGGGCAAGAATGTCCAACTTTCATTAGGGTTTAGCCATGATGTGGTTTATGAAGTACCTAATGGGGTTACTGTTTCTGTGCCAAAGCCTACAGAAATAGTTGTTTCTGGTATTGATAAACAACAAGTTGGTCAGGTTGCTGCAGAGATACGTGAGTATAGAGGCCCAGAACCTTATAAAGGGAAGGGTGTTAAATATGCTAATGAACGTATCGTGCGTAAAGAAGGCAAGAAGAAATAAGGGATTTGCGTCATGGCTTCGCCTAAAGAAATTCTTCAGCGTCGTGCACAACGCGTTCGTCGTCACGTAAAAGCTGTAGCAAATGGTCGTTTGAGGTTGAGTGTTCATAGATCTAATCAGAATATTTATGTTCAGATTATTGATGATTTGCATGGACATACTTTAGCTTCAGCTTCAACTTTGGATAAAGAGTTGAAAAGTGTGTTGAAAAGTGGTGCCGGTAAAGAAGGCGCTTCAGCTGTCGGTAAGTTGATAGCAGAACGTGCAAAACAAGCTGGCGTTAAAGAAGTGGTTTTTGATCGCGGTCGTTATGTTTATCATGGCCGGATAAAAGCTCTTGCAGAGGCTGCTCGTGAGGGTGGTTTAAGCTTTTAATATTATCCCGTTGTTTAGGGATTTAATCGGAATTCCTAGGTTTTTCTCCTAGGAATTCTTTTTGGTACGTGCTTCCGGAAAAGAAAAAGGAATTAGGAATGGCACAAAAAGAACGTAATAATCGTGA
>CALYQL010000056.1 GCA_945285915.1 uncultured Bartonella sp. | reverse complement strand
TGTTAGCAATCGGGGGTATAGCTTTTGCCAAGATATTCGGTCCAATGATTGCTAATGTTGGTACTGCCGTAGCAAGCCAAATAAAATTAAGCACTGCTGTTCTGGAAGGAAATGCGGTGATGCTGAATAGTAGAACTGCAATTCTGCAAAAAGCAACTGCTATCCGTGAAACCGCTCTTGCCGATCAGCAAGCTGCTAAAGCAACGTTAGATGCAGCAAATGCTGAACGAGTTAGGGCAGTGCAAGCTCTGGATTCAGCAAGGGCTGGACAGCTTGCAGGCGTAACACATGCACAGGCCGCCGCTCAAGTTGCAACTGCTAGCCGCGCTGTGTCAACAGCTCAAGTGGATTTAGCGGCAAAGACCGCTATCGCTGACCGTGCTCTATTATCGGAACAAGTGGCTATGGCAAGTGCCACTCGTTCTGCTCGTATACTTGGAAGCGTTATGTCGTTAGCGTCTAAAGCTATGACCTTTGTAGGAGGGCCAATAGGTGCAGGGCTGCTTGCTGTTGGGAGTGCTCTTTACTATGTGAGCCAACAAGCACAACAAGCGCAAGAACGCTCTGATCGGTATTCAGAAGCTATCAGAAGAGCCGGAACAGACACCGAAAAAGCAAAAGACCTCATAAAAAATGCTGGCAGGGAGCTGTTCAATATTGATGGCATAAACACACAGATCGAAGCGGTTGAGAAAGCAAAACAAGCTGCTCAAGACTTACAAAAAATCAAAGAACAAATGTCTGGAGAAATCTTAACCTATGATATCCAAATAAATGGCAATCCGTTAATGCCTAACAGATATGAGGGCTTAATCGCAGATTTAAGAAACTTAAAGAAGATCGCAGAGGATACCAAAGTTCCACTGAGTGATCTTGAAAATGCTGCTAATCAACTCGGCATGCAAAATCCTTCCATGGACGGGCTTAACGCTCTGCTTCTCAAAATTATTGATCTTGGTAAACAAGCAAGAGTAGCAGCCGGTGCTATGGATAGTCTAAACGACAAAGCAAATTCTCTTGATGGGCAAATGTTCGGACCTCCTGTTGAAGGCTTTTTAGCCAATCAGAAGATGGATGAATATGTCAAAAAGCTAAACGACTTTAATGCGCTCCCGAAAGAAGAACGTGACAAAATTAAGCGGGCGAAAGCCATTAAACAAAAGGCGGCGCAAGATAATATAGTACTTGACGATGAACATGCTCTGGAAGCAGCGGAAAGTGAGCTGGCACGAGATAAAAGAGACGCAGCTTTAAAAAAGAGTACTCATTTTTCCGAACGAGAAGCTAATGCCTATCGAGACCTTATAAAGACCGGTGAAGACCGTGTTGCGCAATTGGAGCTAGAAGCGAAAGTTGCTGGAAAGGCTGGTGTTGCAGCAGACACGTTGCGCATGAAGCTGGAGCTTGAGCAAAAGGCAACAGATAAAGGCCGCGTTATTACTGCCCAAAAGCGACAGGAAATAGACAAGCTCGTTGACTCATACCAAAAAGCAGCAGAAGCAACAGCGAGGGCAAAAGTGCAAGCAGATGTTATGAATGAAAGACAAACGCTTGGATTAAGCACAATAGAGCAAGCTGTCTCTAGTCGTATGCAATCAGCAGGTTTGCTTTATGGTTCAGACCCTCAACTGGAAGCGGCCATACGTTACAACGAAGAGATTAAGATTGGCATGGGTTTAACAACAAGCTTAATGAACTCTGTTAGTAGTGCCGCTTTAAATGGCACAAACGCATTAAATTCACTGGGCAATGCGTTTAAGAATATTGCCAACCAATTGATGGAAATGGCGACACAAGAACTTGTTGCGAACGCTTTCCGTCCGTTATTGTCTGGCGGTCAATCCAGTAAAAAAAGTGGCGGCTTCTTTGGCAATATCTTTGGGGGCTTTCTAGGGGGCGGCAGTGACAAAAGTTTCCAACTAGGTACGCCTCAAGGTTTTGCAAGCAATAACCTTGCTAATGCACTAGCAAACGGCGATGCTGGCTTCTTTGCTAAAGGAGGCGCATTTGGCACCACGACGCGAATGTTTGCTAAAGGTGGCACATTTACAAACTCTATCGTCAACTCGCCTACACCGTTTAAATTTGCCGATGGTGATGCATTCAGTGCTGGTGTAATGGGTGAAGCTGGGCCAGAAGCAGTTATGCCCCTGAAACGTGATGCTAAAGGTGCTTTAGGCGTTGCTGTGAATGGTTTTAGCCGCCCACAACAAACAACACAGCAGGAACAAAAGACTGTTGTGGTCCATGTTGAACCGTCTGAATACTTCAATGTGCGCGTACAGGAAATTGCTAGTGAAGTATCGAAAAGCAATATCAAGAATTATGACAATAGCCTTAATTACACGATTGGTACAAAGATCGATAATGCTCGCAAGAACAATCGTGCCGGAACATGGTAAACAACTATGAGAACGTTACCCAATTTTAGCTTCACCACGTTCGATATGAACCTCCAACGTTTTGTTTCACAAGCTGAAAGTAAAAGCGGATTTATTAACAATGTTGAATATGCTGACCCCAAATGGATGCTGTCATTAGAAACACGCGGTTATCAAGATAACTTCAATAACTTAGATGATGGGTTACCCTCACTTGATGAAGTCAAAGCTTTCTGGGCAAGTTTAAGGGGTGGTATTAGATCGGTGTTGATACGTCACCCTAACTATATTTGTCCACGGGGAAATAAGGATAATCCTAACGCGGCCAAACAAACCGGTTACCTAGAAAAGGTAGAAAATGGCAACATTCTTACCGTGACGGGTCATGATCGTCAATTGAAGCTATCAGCAGGCGATTATGCCAGTTTTCAATACGGGGATTGTCGTGGATTAGGGCTTATCGTTTCAACTTGGTATAACGCTAATAGCATTGGTATGGAAGTAGAGCCCAAATTACAAAGCTATATAAAAGCTGGCGCAACGGTTTATTTTGATCGTATTGAACTGATTATGAGGCCAGATAACAACAGCTTTTCTATATCGAATGGGTATCCATACAAGACCGCCAAATTCCAATTCATGGAAAGCCGAATATGATAAGTTTACCACAAAACGTTGAACGTTTACTTTCGAATGGAACAATCAAGACCGCCGAACTTATCAGGTTTGATTTTACCACAGGAACCTATGGCGTATGGTCTGGGAATGATGATCTTGAATATGACGGTTTGATCTATGTTCCGGGTGGAATAATCCAAATCCCTGACATTAACGGCCAATGGGGTATGTCTGCTCAATCCTTAACATTAATATTGCCTGCCTATGCAGATGATGGTTTAACGCCCGAAGTGTTAGCAACTATCCTGAATGAAGGCTGGCATTTAAGTCCGGTTACCATTTACGAAGCGATATTCGACCCTGAAACATACGAATTATTGTTTGTTGAAGCGATTTACCGTGGACGGCTGAATACACTGAACTTTGAAGATGGACCGCAATCCCAGTTAACAGCAGATTGTGAAAGCCTCGCAATTGATAACAATCGCGAAGGCTATCGTATGCGTTCAAATGCAGATCAGCACCTCATTAGCCCCAATGATAACTTCTTTTCATTTGCTGAAACGGAATCCCGAAGCGTTATCCAATGGGGGCAAAACCGAAAGGCTTAACACCGCTGATTTCGGCAAAGAGTGCAACTAAAAGCACTTTATCACTATCTGGCATATAGGCCCGCGCCATTGTCGCATATTTAACTATGCACCAAGCCAGCAGATCATAAACCTGTCTTCACAACACAAGGAAAATACTATGCGTAAATGGAACCGTGCC
>CALYQL010000055.1 GCA_945285915.1 uncultured Bartonella sp. | reverse complement strand
GTTTCGCTATCCGTGAAGGTGGCCACACTGTTGGTGCTGGTATCGTCTCTAAAATTGTTGAATAAATAAAAGATTTCGCGAGTAGCTAAATGCTACTCGCGGCATTTGTAGGGGTATAGCTCAGTTGGTAGAGCGGCGGTCTCCAAAACCGCAGGTCGCGGGTTCGAACCCTGCTGCCCCTGCCATTGATTTTGTAAGCTGAAAATTGATAGTAATGCGTCACACCTGAAATGGTGTGGTTTATTTTTAGCTTGAAAAAGTCTAAGTAACAATTTATTCATGAGAATCTGTGGAACGCGTAAAGCTGATGTTTTGGGCTTTCGCGTTTTTAGTATATTTACTTTTGACTTTGTGATTCGTATTTGCAACGAAAACCGATAGGGTGAATGATGGCTTCTAAGACTAATCCCATTACCTTTTTAAAGCAGGTTCGTGCTGAAACTGCAAAGGTTACTTGGCCTACGCGTCGTGAGACATCAATTTCAACTGTTATGGTGTTGTTGATGGCAGCCTTTGCTGCTGCCTTCTTTTTTATTGCAGACCAGATTATGAATTTTGGCGTTTGGGAGAGCATTGATCTCCTAAAGCGTCTTTTTAGTTGATTTCTTAGAGGAAGATAACCGTGGCTGCTCGTTGGTATATTGTTCAAGCTTATTCAAATTTCGAAAAGAAAGTTGCTGAAGCTATTGAAAAAGAAGCTAAGCAAAAAGGTTTGGATCACCTATTTGAAAAGGTTTTGGTTCCAACCGAAAAGTTTGTTGAAGTTCGGCGCGGTCGGAAAGTAGATTCAGAGCGTAAATTCTTTCCCGGTTATGTTCTTGTACGTGCAGATCTCACAGATGATGTTTATCATCTGATAAAAAATACACCTAAGGTTACTGGTTTCCTTGGTTCTGATTCTAAACCCGTTGCAATTACCGATAAGGAAGCACAACAAATCCTCACGCAGGTTCAAGAGGGTGTTGAGCGTCCAAAATCGTCAATTTCATTTGAAGTTGGTGAGCAGGTTCGGGTTGCTGACGGTCCTTTTGCTTCCTTTAATGGTGTAGTGCAAGAGGTTGACGATGAACGGTCGAGATTGAAGGTGGAAGTGTCAATTTTTGGACGCGCTACCCCAGTCGATCTCGATTTCGGTCAGGTTGAAAAACTTTAATCGTATGATATATTGCGATTGATTTTTGGGTGGGGGATTAGATGGCTTTAGCCGGCCATTTTGATCAAACCACCCAACTGCAAAGCCGGTTTACCGGTTGTTTAATTGGCTGACGTTTTGTCAGTATAACTGAAAAAAAGGCAGATTATTATGGCTAAAAAAATTGCAGGCCAGCTTAAGCTGCAGGTTCCAGCAGGGGCGGCAAACCCGTCACCTCCAATTGGTCCTGCTCTTGGTCAACGTGGTATCAATATCATGGAATTCTGTAAGGCGTTTAATGCAGCCTCACAGGAAATGGAAAAGAATGCTCCAATTCCAGTTGTTATTACCTATTATCAGGATAAGTCTTTCACATTTTCGATGAAGACACCACCGGTTTCTTACTTCCTTAAAAAGGAAGCTAACTTGAAATCGGGTTCAAAGGAACCAGGTAAGGTTTCTGCCGGAACTATTTCTCGTGAAAAAGTTCGTAAAATTGCGCAAGCTAAAATGAAAGATCTCAACGCAAATGATGTTGAGGCTGCAATGCGTATGGTTGAAGGTTCCGCCCGTTCAATGGGTTTGCAGGTGGTAGGCTAAGATCATGGCAAAAGTAGCAAAAAGACTTCAGAAAATCCGTGAGGGTGTTGATACAAACAAGCTTTATGCTCTGGCTGATGCCGTATCAATGGTTAAAGAACGCGCAGTTGCCAAGTTTGACGAGACAATCGAGATTTCTATGAATCTTGGTGTTGATCCTCGTTATGCTGACCAAATGGTTCGTGGTGTTGTAAACTTGCCAAATGGTACAGGTCGTACAGTTCGTGTCGCTGTTTTTGCACGCGGTGATAAGGCTGAAGAAGCAAAAGCCGCAGGTGCTGATATCGTTGGTGCAGAAGATCTCTTCGAGATCGTTAATGGCGGTACAATTGAGTTTGATCGTTGTATTGCTACACCAGATATGATGCCTTTGGTTGGACGTTTGGGTAAAGTACTTGGTCCTCGTAGCTTGATGCCTAACCCAAAAGTTGGCACAGTAACACCAGATGTTGCAGCTGCTGTTAAGGCTTCAAAAGGCGGTGCTGTAGAGTTCCGCGTTGAAAAAGCTGGTATCGTACACGCAGGTGTTGGTAAAGCTTCATTTGGCGCACAACAGATTGTCGAAAATGTTAAAGCATTTGCTGACGCAGTGTTGAAAGCCAAGCCAACAGGCGCAAAGGGCGAGTACTTGAAAAAAGTCAGCATTTCATCTACTATGGGTGTAGGTGTAAAAGTTGATTTGGTGTCAATTCGTTCAGAATAATTTAAAGATTGACCGATTTTTTCGGTCCAACATATCCGGGCTTGATTGAAAGCCCGGGTCATTCCAGATGAAAATCTGGATGTCCTGTCCGAGATTGTGGGTGACACATTGATGTCTTAATTGAATTAGACCTGCATGAGACTGGGAAATGACCCGTAAGTTTATCAACTAAAGGGTTTGAACCAGAGTTGCCTTTGAGTGGTAAAACGCGAAAAGGGGACAGGATCCTCGGTAGATGATGAGACAATGGTCTTATCGTTAAAGGCAACCCGGCGAGAATAAATTTACGTTCTCGCTAAATGGAGAGAGACAGTGGATAGAGCGGAAAAACGCGAATTTGTCACATGGCTCAACGGGGCTTTTAAAGAGTCTGGTTCAGTTGTTGTGGCACATTATTCCGGTCTGACAGTTTCACAAATGAACGAACTTCGTTCAAAAATGAGTGAAGCTGGCGGCGCCGTTAAAGTCGCAAAAAACCGTCTTGCCAAAATTGCTCTTCAGGGCACGGATGCAGAATCTATGGTAGGCTTGTTCACCGGACAAACCTTGATTGCATATTCTGCTGATCCAGTAACAGCACCTAAGGTTGCTGTTGATTTCTCAAAAGCTAATGACAAGCTTGTCATTCTTGGTGGTGCGATGGGGGCAACAAGTTTGTCTGCCGACGCTGTGAAGTCTTTGGCTTCATTGCCATCATTGGATGAGTTGCGTGGTAAGTTGGTTGGTATGATTTCTACACCAGCAACCCGTATCGCACAAGTTGTCAAGGCACCTGCTGGTCAGGTTGCCCGTGTCATTGGTGCATATGCCCAGAAGAACGAAGCGGCTTAAGGCTGTTTCGCGAGCTGACATTTAGAATAATAGTTTATTTGAAATGTTAGTTAGCTGTTAAACAAGTGTTCAAACCTTTTATTTGAAGGAATATAAAAATGGCTGATCTCGCAAAGATCGTAGAAGACCTTTCCAACCTCACCGTTTTGGAAGCTGCTGAGCTTTCCAAGATGCTGGAAGAAAAATGGGGCGTTTCTGCTGCTGCTCCTGTTGCAGTTGCTGCTGCTGGTGGTGCTGCTGCTCCTGCTGCTGAAGAAAAATCAGAATTTGATGTTGTTCTGGTTGACGGTGGCGCACAGAAGATCAACGTTATTAAGGAAGTTCGTGGTATCACAGGACTTGGCCTTAAAGAAGCTAAAGACTTGGTTGAAGGTGCACCTAAGCCTGTTAAGGAAGGTGTTTCTAAGGACGAAGCAGAGAAAATCAAAGAACAGCTTGAAAAAGCTGGTGCTAAGGTTGAACTTAAATAAGTTCTTTTCCAGTGGGCTATTATCTAGCCCACTGGTTACTCGTTAAGAGTGGTAAATTTTAAACCCTTTTCCTGACAGTTCGGTGGCTGTCAGGAAACGGGTTTATGCCCGTTCAAGGCTCCGGCAATGGTATCAACGAATGGATGGTTGGTCGTCGGTCTTTGGTGGAATAAAACATTCCGGTTGCATTGGAATGTTAGGTTGTTTGCTTGAAACGGATGATTGTTTCATTTGTAGGTGACTAAGATTAAGAGTGCTGGAACCTGTGGTTTCAGATGAGCTGGTTTGCAATGGCAAACTGATGATGTAATGCTTTTAATTGAGTAACGATACTCATAAAAGTGAAGATCGAGGAGCGACGATGGCTCAGACCCTATCATTCAACGGTCGTAAGCGCGTACGCAAGTTTTTTGGTAAGATTCCCGAAGTGGCGCAGATGCCGAACCTTATTGAGGTTCAGAAGGCATCATACGACCAATTCCTGATGGTTGAAGAACCAAAGGGTGGTCGGGCAGACGAAGGCTTGCAGGCGGTATTTAAATCGGTATTCCCGATTACAGACTTTTCTGGCGCGTCTATGCTTGAATTTGTTCGGTATGAATTTGATCCGCCAAAATTTGATGTGGAAGAATGTAGACAACGTGACCTGACATATGCAGCACCTTTGAAGGTGACGCTGCGTCTGATCGTGTTTGATATTGATGAAGATACCGGTTCTAAAGATATTAAAGATATCAAAGAACAAGACGTCTATATGGGCGATATGCCGCTGATGACAGATAATGGTACCTTTATTGTTAACGGTACAGAACGCGTTATCGTGTCACAGATGCACCGTTCACCTGGTGTATTTTTTGATCATGATAAAGGTAAATCTCATTCGTCAGGTAAACTTCTGTTTGCTGCACGCATAATTCCTTATCGTGGTTCTTGGCTCGATATTGAATTTGACGCAAAAGATATCGTATATGCACGTATCGACCGTCGCCGCAAAATACCTGTTACAAGTATTTTGATGGCACTTGGTATGGACGGACAGGATATTCTGTCAACATTTTATAATACGATTACGTTTGAGCGTGCCAAAGATGGCTGGCGTATTCCTTATACGGTAGATCGTTTTAAAGGCTTAAAGCTTGTATCAGATTTGGTTGATGCGGATAGCGGCGAAGTTGTTGCTGAAGCCGGTAAAAAACTTACAGCACGTGCAGCGAGAGTTTTGGCTGAAAATGGCTTGAAAGCAATCAAA
>CALYQL010000054.1 GCA_945285915.1 uncultured Bartonella sp. | reverse complement strand
GCTGGTGCTGGTGCTGGTGCTGGTGCTGGTGCTGGTGCTGGTGCTGGTGCTGGTGCTGGTGAAATAATCACGCCAACACAGCCACAATTGCAAGACTATTTTTTATAAAAACAACCAAAAAGTTGAAATAAAAACAGCCGGTTTTGTGACCGGCTGATATAAGAAAAGAAAATGGTTATTGGCTTCGGTTGATCTATCAGCGATAAACCATGCCACCATCCGTCAAAATAGCCTGCCCTGTAATATAATCGGAATCTGGACTCGACAAGAAAGATACCAGATTTGCTACATCTTCAGGTGTTTCGGCACGCCCAAGAGCTATCCCACCAACAAACTTCTTATATGTCTCACCCAACTGAGCGCCTGTTGTCTCTGAAAAACGCTTATCTATTTCAACCCACATATCTGTTCCCACAACGCCTGGGCAATATGCATTGACCGTAATACCTTTTGAAGCATATTCCTTGGCAGCTGCCTGCGTTAGCGCACGAACGGCAAATTTTGTTGCCGAATAGATACCAAGCATTGCATAACCTTCATGTCCTGCAATAGATGATGCACTAATAATCTTACCTTTTTGACCGCGCGCAATAAACTTTTTGGCTGCTGCCTGAATTCCCCATAAAGCACCTTGCACATTGATTTTGAAAATCTTTTCAACTTCTTCCGGCGTTACATCTGCCAAAGCATTTACTTGTGCGATACCGGCATTGTTAACCATCACGTCAAAGCCACCAAGGTCTTTTTCGGCCTTGTCTATAGCGGCATAAACTTCATCGCACTGTGAAACATCAGCCGTAATTATTGTCGCTTGTCGCCCAATCGCTGCAACCTCTTTAGCAACTGCTGTTATCTTATCCAACTTAACGTCAACAAGAGCAACATTAAAACCATCTTTAGCCAGACGTAAAGCAATAGCCCGACCAATACCTTGACCTGAACCCGTAACAACAGCAACTTTATTTGACATGAAAATCTCCTATATCTATTCATGTACTTTATGGATAGATAGAATATAGGCTTTTTTAACAATATAAAAATATTAAAAATTGAAATATATTTTCATAATATTTGTATTTTATATGAACAATTCAATAAAAATATATATTTTATTGTTTTTATAATTATAATAATTTCAAAATTTTATAATCCATCCTTTATGGTGAGATACAATTCTTATTAAAGCAAGAGGTGCAACATCAATATCGAACAATGATGCAAGCGGCGCTTGTAAGATTGTCAAAATAACCATGCGGATGACACTTGCATCTGTGATAATTAATATGCGCCCCTGCCCTGCATAGTTTTTTATCCAGATTTCTGTTTGTTGATAGAGTTTTGCATAGGATATTCCACCATGCGGATTGGCGGCAGGATCTTGCAACCACTGTTGAAGATGATCCTTTTCATGGCTTTGTACGTTTTTTAATGCCAAACCGCGCCATCGCCCATAATCCGGCACGGGAATATTTTTATCAATAATAAACGGGACGCCAAAATGTTCAGCCGTTTTAACTGCAGGTAAAAAGTTAGAACAAAGTATTCCATCGTTTAATGGAATTGTAAAATCTACGGGAAAGGAAATATTACTATCTAAATCAATATTACCAGGAAAATACCCTCTTATTTGTGCTTGTGTTTTTGCATGACTTAAAAGAATAATTTCCGACAAAAAAATCTCCCAAAAACTTTTAAATATAGTGTTGAAATATATTTTATAAAAACATTCAAAATATACTTTGACAAGCGTAATTCTGAAAGCTACATTTTCCTCTATTCAATATCGTGGAACCCGGTGTCAATCCGGGGCGGTCGCGCCACTGTAACTGTTTACCAATCATGGAACAGAAGCCAGAACTTCGATTTGAATGTCTTTCTCAACTTCAGGACGCGTCATCCTAAGGAGGTTTTCATGTTTCTCAGAACGGCCACTGCGCCACAACAAATATCCTTTCCTATTAAACACATTTTACCTTGGACACTTTTTGGTGGTCTTATTTGTCTTGTCGCCCTTTATTTTATCACGACAGAACAAGGTGCCATATCGGTCTTCAATGGTTCAATGATCCATGAATTTGTTCATGATGGACGCCACCTTCTTGGCTTTCCTTGCCATTAAAGGAGAAAAATCATGGGTGCATTACTTTATAGAGGTATGTTAATTGGCCTCATCGCTGGCATTGTTGCATTCAGCTTTGCCCGCCTTTATGGTGAACCTTATGTTGACCGTGCTATTCAATTTGAAGAACAGGTTGAACAAGACAAAGCAATACAGAATGGTGAAACCGTTGTTCCAGAACCTGAACTTGTAAGCCGTCAAACGCAATCGGGTATCGGTCTTCTCGTTGGTATTACGGTTTACGGAGCCGCAATTGGAGGGCTTTTTTCGTTATGTTGCGCGTTTGCCTATGGTCGGCTCGGCAATATCGGGGTTATGCCCACCAGCTTGATTTTGGCTGCGTCAGCTTTTATAGCTGTGGTTTTGATACCTCAATTGAAATATCCATCCAACCCACCCAGCGTTGGCAGTCCCACAACCATCGTTAGCCGCACAGAAGATTATTTCTTATTAATCTTGATATCGCTACTTGCAATGGTTTTGGTTTATATTTGTGTCCACAAATTTAAAAACAAATATGGTGGTCTTAATACATCTATCGTTTCGGCATATTGTTATATTGTTTTTATGGGTATCGTTTTTATGATAATGCCGCCAGTTAATGAAGTGCCCGCCAACTTTTCCGCCGATGTTTTATGGCACTTTCGTTTAGCAAGCTTGAGCATACAAGCAATTCTATGGTCGATAGTGGGTGTGGGGTTTGGTTATTCAGCGCAAAGGCTCTTGAAACCAGAATAACAAAATATCATCCAACTCGTTGCGAGTAAAATTGTCAAAAACTGATTAAATTGGCAAGAGTTTATAACAACTTTGTTACAGAGGATAACATTGAAGAAAAACGACTTTTTCTTGCCTTGATTATAATGTTTCGTACATAATAAAGTGCAGAAGGATAGCTTTTTGATTGTTACAAATTGGAAAAACTGCCAATTGAGCACAAAAAATAACGTAAATTAGGAATAGTAATCTTATGAAAATTTATATCTCTGCCGATATTGAGGGCGTTGCAGGCGTTGTCACCAGTCAGCAATGTTCGCCTGGCAATACAGAATATGAGCGCGCCCGTCGCCTTATGACCGAAGAGGTAAATGCGGCGATTAAAGGTGCTTTTGAGGCTGGTGCAACGGAAGTTGTTGTTAATGATGCACATGGCCCAATGGTTAATCTGATACCAGAACTTTTGCATCCTGAAGCAGAGCTTATCCAAGGAAAACCGAAGCCACAAAATATGGCATGCGGTTTACGCGATGGTGGATTTGACATGATGTTTTTGGTTGGGCATCACGCTGGTGCAAGCTTGCATGGTGTTTTGGCTCATACCACAAACAGTCGTGCTTTCCGCGCCGTTTATCTGGGCGACCAGCGTTTGGGAGAACCTGGAATTTATGGCGCTTATGCCGGTGAATTGGGTATTCCTGTTGGTCTTCTTACAGGTGATAACTGCATGGAAGAACAAAATAAACCACTCTTTCCACACGCTGAATTTGCTGTCGTCAAACACGCTATGGCAAACCGTGCTGCACGTTCCTTGTCGCCACAAAAGTCATGTGAAAAGATCAAAGCTGCCGCCTTTAATGCCGTAAAACGCAAAAATGAAATGAAAACGTTTACTGTGGCAGCGCCCTTCATGGTAAAATTTGAATGTTCTATACCTGCTCTTGCTGACCAAGCGGAACATTTACCACCTGCAAAACGAATTGACGGCGTGACCATTGGGTTTGATTGCAACAGCGTGCGCGAGGCTATTGGTTGGATGACAGCACTTTCCGCGCTTTCATCATCTGTCCAATAAACAGCAACACAACTTTGATAAAACAGTTAAAAGCGGAATAATTCCGCTTTTAATTTCGCACTTTTTTACCCAAATTTATGTCGTTTAATTTTGCTGTATGGCGGCAATTTTAATACGGCCCGATTTATTGGCGTGATAGAATTAGCCGTAACAAATCTACTTCATCGGTATTTTTCCAATACAACACCGCAGTTAATCATAAATCTCGCTAACAATCTGCCAGTTTGGTGACTGTTATAAAATCTATACCGCAACGCTTTCCTGACGGGGGTACATAATCCCTTTTCAATAGGCAAAGGAGGTTAGTTCCGACATAATCTTCTTAGCTCTCGTAAAGAACTTGCGATATCCATGGCACTAGCCTTCAAAGCGATATTCCTAGAACCATGAATATCATTAAAACAACGCATATAAGTACGGGATTAACGTGCCTGTTTAGATTCACAGCTAACCTTTATATGTGTGCGATAATATGGATCAGTGGTTCTATCCACCCGACAACGTTTCATATGAGAGGCGATACGATGATAACGTTGAATCTCATTATTATTGTACGAGCAGCTTAACCAATAACCGATATTTTCGGTTTCAGTTTCACTTCTAACATTCCAGCGCCAAAGACGATCAGGCGCTTTGATATAAAGTGGTGGCGGTTTGCGTTCAATGGCATTATCGGGCTTGCCGATAAAAATTTGAGCAGAGTCAAGATAGAGCGTAACATTATCCCGATCTAATGTTTCCCACCCTTTTGAACCATCATCAACCAAGTCCAGCCCTCTTTTTTCAATTTTAACAGAGTCCGGACAAGACAGTGTATAATCCCAATCTGCATATGCAACATTTCCTGTCACAAGAACAGTTATGATGATAGAAAACACTCTCTTAAACATTGATATTATTCCAATTCACATAATGAAAATTCTTAGATATGCGATATCTTTTTTTATAAATTTATAAAATTGCCATTGTGATAAAGTCAATTATCTGCTTCATTTCCCTGACTATCGTTCAGTCATATATTGTTTTTTATATTGCCAAGAAAACCGTCAACAGCTTCCTATTCGGATAGTCCCTTAAAACTTGATAACTTATAACCCGTTTTCACCGTCTCTAATTTAGCTTTATTGCATGAATGCAGCTACTTTTTCGTTTGATACTATATTGCTGATATCTTTATTTTGCTTTGACATAGTGCAAATCTATTTTCCTAGGAGTCAAGTTCTGCAACGGTAGTGGCATTGCAGTGAGCTTTTGAGATCAACGCTGATCCAGTTTTGTGAATGGGTTATTTTTTTATTTTTTTTTAAAGATAATTATTAAAGGTAAAAACTGGCTTTTAGGGGAAAAAAGCCAAAGATAC
>CALYQL010000053.1 GCA_945285915.1 uncultured Bartonella sp. | reverse complement strand
TTCCGGAAAAGAAAAAGGAATTAGGAATGGCACAAAAAGAACGTAATAATCGTGAAGAACGTCATGAGGAGCGCGAAAGCGAATTCGTAGATCGTCTCGTTCACATTAATCGTGTTGCTAAGGTTGTGAAGGGTGGTCGCCGTTTTGGTTTTGCAGCGCTTGTCGTTGTAGGTGATCAAAAAGGACGTGTAGGCTTTGGTCATGGTAAAGCCCGTGAAGTTCCCGAGGCTATTCGTAAAGCAACGGAATCAGCAAAACGTGAAATGATTTATGTACCTCTTCGCTCAGGACGTACATTGCATCATGACGTTGAAGGTCGTCATGGAGCTGGTAAGGTATTGCTTCGTTCAGCCTCAGCTGGTACGGGTATCATCGCTGGTGGTCCTATGCGTGCTGTTTTTGAAACATTAGGTATGCAGGACGTTGTTGCGAAATCTTTGGGATCATCAAATCCTTATAATATGATACGCGCAACATTTGATGCATTGAAGCACCAAGTTCATCCAAAAGATATCGCTGCACAACGCGGAATTAAATATTCTACTTTGCAGGCGCGGCGGCAGAATTTAATTGGAACTGAAGAATAATTCTGGTTGCGTGCAAGATAGAGGATTTTAAAATGGCTGAGAAAAAATCTCAAAGTGGCAAGACTGTCACCGTAGAGCAGATTGGTAGTCCGATACGTCGTCCGCAGATTCAGCGTGCGACTTTGAAAGGACTCGGATTGAATAAAATGCATCGTCGTAGCACCTTGGTTGATACACCAGCAGTGCGTGGTATGATTGCCAAAGTACAGCATCTTGTCCGCGTAGTGGACGAAGGCTGATAGCGCAGAGGTGAGTGAGATGAAATTAAATGAATTGCGTGACGTTGATGGCGCAACAAAGAGCCGTAAGCGCGTAGGTCGTGGTATCGGTTCTGGTATGGGTAAAACCGGTGGGCGCGGTGTAAAAGGTCAGAAATCACGTTCAGGTGTAGCGGTAAACGGTTTTGAAGGCGGTCAAATGCCAATTTATCGCCGTTTGCCAAAGCGCGGTTTTACCAATTTGTTTGCAAAAAGCTACAATGTTGTTTCGTTAGGACGTGTGCAGGAAGCTATTGATGCTGGTAAATTGAATCCAGCTACTGTTGACGTAGCAGCGTTGAAAGCTGCTGGTATAGTTCGTCGTGAAAAAGATGGCGTGCGTCTGCTTTCTGATGGTGAGTTAAAAAGTAAAGTGAGTTTTGTACTTGCTGGTGCATCTAAGAAAGCTATTGAAAAGGTAGAAAAAGCTGGTGGTAGCATTAAATTATTAACTGCCGCTGAGTGAGCTTGAAGCAATAAAATCAGATTGTCTGATTTATTAGAAGGCTTTGTAGTTGTTTAACACAGCTCAGAGCCTTTTTTCTTTAATACGATAGTTGCAAAAATCCTTTGAATAGGGCAAAAGGTTAAACAACTACGGTTATCGACGTGTTTTTCTTGTCGTTTGAATTCATATAGGCGTAGAAGTTATCATATCTTTGTTGGATATGCTCTATGGATAATAAACTGGAGAAAGTTTATGGCATCAGCCGCTGAACAATTGGCCTCTAATTTGAACTTTGGGGCGTTTTCTCGAGCCACCGAATTAAAGAAGCGTATTTGGTTTACGTTAGGTGCGTTGCTTGTTTATAGGTTTGGTACCTATATTCCTATGCCGGGAATCAATACTGATGCTCTAAGGCAAACGTTTGAACATCACGCGTCCGGTGTTCTTGGTCTCTTTAATATGTTTGCCGGTGGTGCTGTGGGGCGTATGGCCATATTCGCATTGGGAATAATGCCATATATTTCTGCATCAATTATTGTTCAGTTGATGACTTCTGTCATTCCGTCTCTCGAGGCCTTAAAAAAGGAAGGCGAAACTGGCCGTAAGATTATTAATCAGTACACCAGATACGGGACTGTGTTTCTGGCACTAATCCAAGCTTATGGTATCGCTATTGCACTGGAAAGTGGAATGGGTACTGGGCTACAAATTGTGACAGAACCGGGTATGTTTTTTAGGGTAACTGCTGTCATTACGCTTGCTGGTGGAACAATGTTCCTGATGTGGCTTGGTGAACAGATTACCTCAAGAGGCATAGGTAACGGTATATCGCTCATTATTTTCGCTGGTATTGTTGCTAATTTACCATCTGCTGTGGCACAGCTTTTGACAGCTCATAGTCAAGCAGATATGTCGACGTTTATGTTGATTGCAATCGTCGTTATTGTGATAGCGGTTATTGCTGTTATCGTATTTGTTGAACGTGCTCAGAGACGTATTTTGATACAATATCCTAAGCGTCAAGTTGGTAATAGAATGTTCCAAGGCGATACATCGCATTTACCATTGAAGCTCAATACAGCCGGTGTAATTCCGCCGATTTTTGCTTCTTCTTTGTTGATGTTGCCTGCAACAATAAACAATTTTTCGCAGAATATGCCGCATTGGCTGCAGAGTATTTCATTCTCGTTGAGTCATGGGCAGCCGCTCTATATGGTGGTTTACGCCGCATTGATGGCCTTTTTCTGCTTCTTTTACACAGCGATTGTCTTTAATCCTAAAGATACAGCAGATCAGTTGAAAAAGCATTCTGGTTTTATTCCGGGAATACGTCCTGGTGAACGTACTGCGGAATATATTGATTATGTTTTGACACGTATCACCGTAATTGGTGCAATTTATATTATTCTTGTTTGTCTTTTGCCTGAATTTTTGATGTCTACATTGCATGTTCCTTTCTATTTGGGGGGTACGTCTTTGTTGATTGTTGTAACTGTAACTTTGGACACTATTGCCCAAGTTCAGGGGCATCTGGTTGCTCATCAATATGAAGGCCTCATTAAAAAATCGAAACTTCGTGGCGGGAAAAGAAATAGATGAAACTGATTCTTTTAGGAGCGCCGGGAGCCGGAAAAGGTACCCAGGCTAAGATTTTAACGGAAAAGTTTGGCATCCCTCAACTCTCAACGGGTGATATGTTGCGAGCTGCTGTGGCAGCGCAAACTGAAGTAGGGAAGCGTGCGAAGGCTATTATGGATTCAGGTGCACTGGTTCCTGATGAAGTTGTTAACCAGATCGTATTTGATCGAGTAGAAGAAGCTGATTGCGCAAAAGGTTTTATCTTGGACGGGTATCCAAGAACAGTTGGTCAGGCAGAAGCTTTGCAGAAAATGTTGCAGTCAAAAGGGCAAAAGCTTGATGCTGTGATAGAATTAGTCGTTGACCAGAATGCACTTGTTGATCGTATGAAACGTCGCGTTGAAGAAACGTTGGCAGCGGGTGGTAAGGTTCGGTCGGATGATAATCCGGAAGCTTTTGCAAAACGACTAGTTGAGTATAAAGCAAAAACTGCACCGCTTTCACAGTTTTATTCTTCTACAGGTGAGCTAAAACAGATAGACGGAATGGCGACAGTTTCAGAAGTGACAAATGCCATTCTTACTTCGCTTGGTGAAGTATAGTTCTTTAATAAAATGGAAAGGGAGTTGACTTTTTAAGGAAAATCCTTCAAAGACTGCTCCAATTCGTTTCAGTGAAGTGATTGGAATCAGAAAAAATTAGTCTGATGCCATTCGTTTTTTTTGCCAAAGGTGTTTGTGACTTTTGGCTAGTTAACATTATAACCAAGGAGAACAGGCGTGGCTCGTATTGCTGGCGTCAACATCCCGACAAATAAGCGTGTTATTATTGCGCTTCAATATATTCACGGGATTGGGCCGAAATTTGCTAAAGAAATCATGGAAAAGGTAGGTATTCCTTCAGAACGCCGTGTTAACGAGCTGTCTGATGCGGAAGTCCTCCAGATTCGTGAAGCTATTGATCATGACTATCAGGTTGAAGGTGACCTTCGCCGTGAAGTAGCTATGAATATCAAGCGTCTTATGGATCTAGGTTGCTACCGTGGTTTGCGTCATCGTCGTTCGTTGCCTGTTCGTGGTCAACGTACACATACGAATGCGCGTACACGTAAAGGTCCAGCACGTGCGATAGCTGGTAAGAAGAAATAAGATTGAAATTGGCGTTTGGCGCCAATTTATTTTTTTGAGGTGTTTTGCCATCTCTTAAGCGTTGATTAAACGCAGCAAGATTCGGTGTAGCCGCTGGAACTACGGCGGTGCAGAGATCTAGTGAAAGGACTATTATGGCCAAGGAAGCCACTCGTATTCGCCGTCGCGAACGTAAAAATATTTCTTCGGGAGTTGCTCACGTCAACTCAACTTTTAACAATACGCTTATCACAATCACAGATGCACAAGGTAACACAATATCTTGGTCTTCAGCTGGTGCGCAGGGCTTTAAAGGTTCAAGAAAGTCTACACCTTTTGCTGCACAGGTTGCTGCAGAAGATTGTGCAAAAAAGGCTCAAGATCATGGTATGCGGTCTCTAGAAGTTGAAGTTTGTGGGCCAGGATCTGGTCGTGAATCAGCACTTCGTGCGCTTCAAGCTGCCGGTTTTATTATTACATCAATTAGGGATGTAACGCCGATACCGCACAATGGTTGTCGTCCACGTAAAAAACGTCGCGTTTAATCCAGTTGTTTTTCAGTGTTGGAGCTTTGTCTCCAGCGTTCACGCTGGCCGTCACGAGTTGAATGGTGGCGGAAGTAAAGGACAGGAATAGGAATATGATCCAGAAAAACTGGCAGGAACTGATTAAGCCTAATAAAGTCGAGTTTCAGACTCAAAACGGTTCGAACAAAGCTGTTGTGATCGCTGAGCCTTTGGAACGCGGCTTTGGTTTAACGTTAGGTAACGCTTTACGGCGCGTATTACTGTCTTCTTTGCGCGGTGCAGCTATCACTGCTGTGCAGATTGACGGCGTGTTGCACGAATTCTCGTCAATACCCGGCGTACGGGAAGATGTTACAGATATTATTTTGAATATCAAAGAAATCGCCATCCGTATGGAAGGCGAGGGTCCGAAACGCATGGTCGTTCGTAAAGAAGGACCGGGTGTTGTCACTGCGGGGGATATTCAGACAGTCGGCGATGTCGAAATTCTCAATCCTGAACACGTTATTTGCACACTCGATCAGGGTGCCGAAATCAGGATGGAATTTACAGTGAACGCAGGAAAGGGTTATGTTCCTGCCGATCGTAACCGTAGCGAAGATGCTCCGATAGGTCTTATCCCGGTTGATAGTCTTTATTCGCCAATTCGCAAGGTTTCATACAAAATCGAGAACACCCGTGAAGGGCAGGTTCTTGATTATGATAAATTGATCCTGACCGTTGAGACAAATGGTGCAGTGAGTGCAGAGGATGCAGTTGCTTTTGCTGCCCGTATTCTGCAAGACCAGCTTTCTGTATTCGTCAACTTTGAAGAACCGCAGAAAGAAGCTCCGCAAGAGCAGGTTTCCGAGCTTGCATTTAACCCGGCATTGCTCAAAAAGGTGGATGAGCTGGAACTTTCCGTTCGTTCTGCCAATTGTCTTAAAAATGACAATATCGTTTATATTGGCGATCTTATCCAGAAGACGGAAGCAGAAATGCTGCGTACGCCGAATTTTGGACGTAAGTCGCTCAATGAAATCAAGGAAGTTCTTGCTTCAATGGGACTTCATCTTGGCATGGAAATCCCCGCTTGGCCGCCCGAGAATATCGACGACCTGGCAAAACGTTAT
>CALYQL010000052.1 GCA_945285915.1 uncultured Bartonella sp. | reverse complement strand
CAATGCCGGGTAAAAGAGCAATCTTTACGCCCTTGTCGATCCTATTTCGCCCCCTTCATAAATCAAACGAACTTGTTTGACTTATGGTGGAGGCGCCGGGTACCGCCCCCGGGTCCAATGGGTTTATTTCATTGTCCATTTATTACCATAGCTGGCGAACCAGCCTTTCCAATATAAGCAATGAGGTGTCATGAAGGAAGGGGTTGTTTCCAATTTTCTTGCTCTATCTATCTAAAAACGGAAAAGACATTGTGAATAAGTTATAAGAAATGAGGCAAAGTGAAATGACTGATTATCTAGCAGACATAAAAAAGTATGATTCGCACGCAGATGAAGACGTTGTAAAGCGGTTGGTAAACCGTTTGTCATTGGTATTGCAAAATCGCGATACGGCTATGGTTGCTACAACGGATTCGGAAGAGCTGGCACGGGTCGAGAAAAATTGGGCGCAAGATAAATTGGGTGCAGATAGCGAAAAGAGCAAGCAGGCTGTGCACAAAGTTGCAGATGAGATGAAAGGGGAACGTATGAAGAATCGCGTTACATTCTATTATCTCGTTGCAAAAGAACTTGGCGCCCTGAATAAAATTTAATTTGTTACTTTATTAAGTTTTATAATGAAAAGCCCCGTCGAAACGGGGCTTTTTAATAGGATATTCTAATTGGCTGTACCACTTATGACATCACCATGATGGTCGGGATGATCATGATGGTCAGGATGGCGTTCTTTGCCCCCCAGCGTGCGGTGTAATTGGTCGGTGTCCAATTCATTTTCCCAACGGGCAACAACAACGCAGGCAACAGCGTTACCAATCAGATTGGTGAGTGCGCGACATTCCGACATGAAACGGTCGATACCTAAAATGATCGCCATACCAGCCACAGGAATAGCTGGAACTGCGCCCAATGTGGCGGCGAGTGTAATAAATCCAGCACCGGTCACACCTGCGGCACCTTTTGAAGAAATCATTGCAACAACAAGAATAAGAAGTTGGTGTTCAAGTGTTAGGTTGATATCCAATGCTTGGGCAATGAATAATGTTGCCAAGGTCATATAGATATTGGTGCCATCAAGATTAAACGAATACCCTGTTGGGATAACCAAACCGACAACGGATTTTTTCGCTCCGGCTTTTTCCATTTTTTCCATTAAGGTTGGCAAAGCTGCTTCAGAGGAAGAGGTTCCCAAAACAAGCAACAACTCGTCCTTGATATAACGAACAAGAGAGAAAATCGAAATTCCATTATACCGGCAAACAGCACCCAGCACTATTATAACGAATAATGCGGACGTAATGTAGAAAGTTGCGATCAGGAAGAAGAGATTGACGACAGAACCGATACCATATTTTCCGATGGTGAAAGCCATGGCACCGAAAGCGCCAACAGGAGCAACTTTCATAAGGATAGCAACCAACTTGAAAATTGGTGCCGAGAGGGCATGAATAAAATCAAGAACTGGTTTGCCACGCTCTCCAACTGATCCTAAAGCGATACCAAATAGGATGGAAAAGAATAGAACCTGAAGAATATCACCTTCTGCAAAAGCGGAAACAACCGTTGAAGGGATAATATTCATCAAAAATTTGACGATAGAAGCATCATGGGCTTTTTCAGCATAAACTTTAACCGCATCTGTGTCCAAGGTTGCAGGGTCAATGTGCATTCCAGAACCTGGTTGCAATACATTGCCAATAATAAGACCGATGCATAAGGCCAATGTAGAAAATGTGATGAAATAAAGCATCGCTTTTCCGGCAACACGACCAACTTTTTTCAAATCGCTCATTCCGGCAATGCCGCTAACAATAGTCAGGAATATCACTGGTGCAATAATCATCTTTACCAGTTTGATAAAACCGTCACCTAACGGTTTTAGAGATTCTCCAATATTTGGATAGAAATATCCGAGGAGAACACCGCAAACGATGGCAAATAAAACTTGCACATACAAAAGTTTGTAGAGATCGCGATACCGGTGTGATTGCTTTAAAACTTCGATCTTATTTGCCACAAGAACCTCCCTTTAGTCATTACCACAGCTTGTTAGCAGTCTTTTACGGCTCCTCTGCCGATTTATGCTGATTATGATGATTAATAAGCTAATATCTTATGCTTAGGCAAGGTCAATCATCAACTTGGTCTTTTTTTAAAATAATTTTTAAATTCAATCGGTTATATACAATAAAACCGATTAGAGGGGCGAGTTATCAACTATGTGTGAACTCTTTTTAACACAATAAATATTCGGAATATTGCAGTTTAGTTGGATTTAGACCGATTCTAAGGTGGTAGTCATTAAGACGCCCAAAATTTGCTACAGGTAAAACAAAATACACGCAATGATTGTAATGTTAGGTTGTGATGGTTGTGGTGCATGATTGTATCATGAAGACGTAATCTAATGGGTGTAACAGGGAAGCACATTCCTACGATAAACAGGTAATAAGGTTTTTTCTCAGATAGAAGAACAGTGACGTTTGAGCATTATAAAATTATCTGACAGCCTATCGTGTAACCGCATAAAATTGTTGCCGCATAGCTTTATTATCATGTGGAATTTTGAAGAAACAAAGCACTACTCGGCAGAATGCGCATCGATAAAATTCCACGCCGTATCAACATTTTGAGAATCAAACCATCTTATGTCGATTGTTTTAAATGGGCGTAAAAAGTCCACAGTGAAGCGGAGCCAATCAGGACCGCCGACAATTGCATAGCGTTTTACTTTCTTGAGTGCGGCGGCTCTTATTTTTGCTGTATCTTCATTAAAAAGTGTTTTCCAATCAATTCCATCATATTCCTTAAAAATAATAATCATATCAATATGCGATAGATTGGCGGATTCGGCATCGAACAGACCATAGAGATTTTCTACATCTGCTGATGTCATTGGACCATCAATAGAAAAAGCCAAAGCGTCTTTACGGTTTGTTGTAATCCTGTTGATCGCAGGCAACGTATTTTCAGGTAACATTTTTTTACTCTTCCAAGGTATACAATAAGGTTATATGTAGACAATAAGGGCGTGGTTCCAAGTTGTTCTTGAATTTATATTTCTAAAGGTTGCGGTCATGGCAATTAAACTTTCAGTTAATCTTAATGCCGTCGCAGTTTTGCGTAATCGACGTGATTTACCTTGGCCGAATGTTATTTCTTTGGGACGTATTGCCCTTGGTGCAGGCGCTCACGGAATCACGGTGCATCCAAGACCAGATCAGCGCCATATTAGGTTTTCTGATCTTCCAGAGATTCGCCGGTTGATTGATGATGAATTTCCGACCGCTGAATTTAACATAGAGGGGTATCCAACCCCATCCTTTATTGAACTAGCAGAAACCTATGCCGATCAGGTTACATTGGTTCCTGATTCACCTGAGCAATCAACGTCGGATCATGGTTGGAATTTCAAGCAGGACAAAGAATTTTTAACCCCGATTATATCTCGCTTTAAAAAACGCTCTATTCGGGTATCTCTTTTTGCAAATCCCAATTCTGATGGACTGGTTGACGCAAAAGCGATGGGGGCTGACAGGGTGGAGTTTTACACGGGACCTTATGGCGACGCCTATGATAGTGTGGCAAAGCAAAGTGAAGAACTCGACAAGCTGGTGTCTGCGGCAGATGTTGCCAAGGAACTGGGACTGGGCGTTAATGCAGGGCATGATTTGACTGTTGAAAATCTTCCTCCTCTTGTCAAAAGACTGCCATGGCTTTATGAAGTGTCTATTGGTCATGGGCTTATTGCAGATGCTTTGGAGTATGGTATGAGACATACTGTTGAGCGTTTTAAACGAGCATTATCTTGAATTGATTTTGACTGGTTACGGGGTGGGGTAATAGGTTGACCGTATACCTTTTTAAAATTTCCTAAATATAATTCGCATTTCTTAAATAGTGTTATCAGGCTGAAAGGATTGTCCGATGGCGGAAATTCAGGATATTGATGCTTCGACTAACGACACATCTCCAGATGATGAAAACAACGATCATTCCAAGGAAAGCTTTTGGCTTCTTTTGGTTGGCGCGATCGGTGTTGTTTATGGTGATATTGGAACCAGTCCGATATATGCTTTCCGCGAAGCGCTGCGCGCCGGTGCCGGCACCCATGAAATTGTTAAGGCGGATGTCTATGGTGTTATATCACTGATCTTCTGGGCATTGGCACTCATTGTTACCATAAAATACGTTGTGTTCGTGCTTCGTGCTGATAACAAGGGCGAGGGCGGTATTCTTTCTTTGATGGCGTTGGCTCGTTCAACCTTTAAACGCAAAGGTGGTTGGGCAATTGGCATTGGCATACTTGGCGCATCGTTGTTTTTTGGTGATGCGGTCATAACGCCGGCTGTATCTGTATTGTCCGCGGTTGAAGGTATGGAGGTGGTTGCACCTGAGCTTGAACCGTTTATTGTGCCAATTACGCTTGTTATTCTCGTGGCTCTTTTTGCTGTGCAAAGGTTTGGCACAGGCAAGGTTGCCATCGTTTTTGGACCCATTACATTTGTGTGGTTTTTGGCGTTAGGCGGCTTTGGACTTTATCACATTTTTGATGATCCTTCGATTTTTGTCGCTTTATTGCCCTGGTATGGGGTCGAATATATTTTAAGCAATCCTGCAACGTCTTTTGCCGCTGTGGGCGCTGTCTTTCTGGCCGTTACAGGCGCAGAAGCACTATATGCGGACCTTGGGCATTTTGGCAGACGACCTATTGTTGCCGCTTGGCTTTGGGTTGTTTTTCCTTGTTTGGTACTCAATTATTTGGGGCAGGGCGCCTTTATCCTGTCACATGGCAACACTGTCACAAATCCATTCTATCAGATGTTACCGCAATGGTCTCTTATTCCCATGATCGTTTTGGCAACAATGTCGACGGTTATTGCTTCGCAAGCCGTTATAACAGGTGCTTTTTCATTGGCGCGTCAGGCTGTACAGCTTAACATATTGCCTCGACTTGAGATTTTGCATACGTCGGAAAAAAATCTTGGGCAGATTTATATGCCGCGTGTCAATTTTTTATTGGCTGTTATTGTTATAATACTGGTCATCGGGTTTGAAAAATCAACCAACCTTGCAGCCGCTTACGGCATTTCCGTCACGGGAAATATGATTGTCACAACGTCGTTGCTATTTATCGTTATGACACGCATTTGGAAGTGGAGTTTGAGTTTATGTCTATTGCTGACACTGGGCTTCCTGTCGATTGATCTGCTATTCTTCAGTGCCAATGTGGTAAAGGTTCACGATGGTGGCTGGGCTTCAGTTTGCTTGGCATTAAGCGTTGTGCTTGTTATGTGGACATGGGTTCGGGGAAGCCGGCATCTTTTCAAAAAAACGCGGAAAGGTGAAGTTCCGTTGGATCTCATTGTTGAGAAAATGGCAGAAAAACCACCCATTATCGTTCCCGGAACTGCGGTGTTTCTTACAGGCGATCCAAAGAGCGCGCCTAGCGCACTGATGCACAGTTTGAAACACTATAAAGTATTGCACGAAAACAATGTTATTCTTACCGTAAATACGGCATCAACGCCAAGAGTGCCCTCGGTTGATCGCGCTCGCGTTTCGCAATTCAATGAACGATTTATGCAAGTTACATTGACTTTTGGTTATATGGAGCAACCAAATATTCCGCGTGCATTGGCAATTTGCCGTAAGCTTGGCTGGAAATTCGATATTATGACAACGTCATTTTTCTTATCAAGACGGTCGATAAAACCTGCTGCAAAGTCCGATATGCCATTATGGCAAGATAAGTTCTTTATCTTTCTTGCTCGTACAGCGGCCGATGCAACGGAATATTTCCAAATTCCAACAGGTCGGGTTGTGGAAATAGGAACCCAGATTACCGTATAAATTATATCCAAAATAAGAATTTACCAGTTGCA
>CALYQL010000051.1 GCA_945285915.1 uncultured Bartonella sp. | reverse complement strand
TCAGGCTCAGGCTCAGGCTCAGGCTCAGGCTCAGGCTCAGGCTCAGGCTCAGGCTGATTTTGTAAGCGTTGTTTTTCTGCTTGTGCGGCCTGATAGGCCTCAAATGGCGAAAGTTTTGCCGTATCTACCTGTTTCGTTCCGGTGTCTTCTTCCTCTTCTTTGGCTTTTGAACCGAAAGAGAAAACTTTTTTAAATAACCCTTTAGCCATATGGTTCCCCGGTTAGGTAGCGTTATGTTGGTCTAGCGTAGCAATTAGCTTGTCACCATCTTGGCCTATAATGAGACCGTTTACGATGGTTCCGGCAAGAGCACCGTCAATTTTTGTTAAAGTGAAATCTTCTGTGCGACCGATTCCATCTCGTTCGACAAGAATCATGTGTTTGCTGTTTTGTAAACGCTGAAGATGACTTTGATAGGCTTTTTCTCCTGCCTTACGCAGTTTTTCTGCCCTTTGCTTGACAATATGCCGGTCGACTTGTGGCATACGGGCTGCCGGCGTTCCCTCTCTAGGACTAAAGGGAAATACATGAAGATGGGTTAGTCCACATTCATCAATCAGAGACAGCGTGTTTTCAAACATTTCATCTGTTTCTGTCGGAAAACCAGCAATGAGATCGGCACCATAAACCATTTCAGGGCGTTTATTGCGCAATTGATTGCAGAATTCGATTGATTGATCGCGTAGGTGGCGCCGTTTCATGCGCTTTAAAATCATATTGTCACCCGCCTGTAGAGAAAGGTGCAGATGCGGCATGAGACGTTTTTCATGAACGAGTAATTCGGCCAATTCCTCATCAACTTCAATTGAATCTATCGAGGAAAGGCGCAAACGTGGTAAATCTGGTACGCTGCGAAGAATAGAACGTACCAGTTTGCCCAAGGAAGCTTTCCCCGGAAGATCGGGGCCATAACTTGTAAGATCCACGCCTGTTAGGACCACCTCTTGGTAGCCATTTCCATTCAACCTTTTGATTTGCTCAACAACAGCTCCCATTGGAACTGAACGTGAGGGACCGCGTCCGTAAGGGATAATACAAAAAGTGCAACGATGATCGCAACCATTTTGAACCTGCACAAAGGCACGGGCATGTCCTTCAATAGAGTCAACCATATGAGGCGCGTTTTCCCGCACCTCCATAATATCATTTACTTTTAGTTTTTCGTAATTATTGACGCCGAAATCAGGAAGCTGACGATAGGAATGGGCATGCAATTTTTCTTCATTGCCTAGAACGAGATCAACCTCGTCCATATCTGCAAAATCCTGACCAAGAGTTTGCGCTGCACACCCTGTTACGATGATGCGGGCGAGCGGATTTTCTCTTTTTGCCTTACGGATAGCTTGTTTTGCCTGTCGCACAGCCTCAGCGGTTACGGCGCAAGTATTAAAAATAACAGCACCATTTTCGAGATCATCAAGTCCTGCTGCGGCACTTTCCTTGCGCATAACCTCCGATTCAAAGGCGTTCAGTCGGCAGCCAAAGGTTACGATTTCCGTTGCCATTAGGATAGCTTCCTTTGGTAATTACCGGTAAGGGAATCAAACCATCCAGCAAATTCGAATTCGGTTGGGCCTGTCATGATAATATGCTCGTCGTTACGCCATTCTATTTGCAGGTTTCCACCTGGTAATGTCACTGTAACATGGCGTTTGGTCAAATTCCGGCGATGAGCTGCGACAGTCGCGGCACAGGCAGCCGTGCCACATGCGCGAGTTAGTCCTGCACCACGTTCCCACGTCCTTAACATGAGTGTCTCATCAGAGGTTACATGTGCTATGGAAATATTGCATCGTTCTGGAAAAAATGGATCATGTTCCAATTTGGGGCCATATTGGTCTAAAGCCACCTGATTAACATCCTCATTTACAAAATAAATGGCATGTGGGTTTCCCATGGATACAAGTGAAGCATCAGTCAATGGACCGCAAGAAACATCGGCATGGTTGGTGTCAGGTATGGCTGTTGCAACTGGTATTTCATTCCAGACAAGGTGTGGTTTGCCCATGTCAACCGAAACAAGGCCATTATCAAGGCGTGTTGCTTCAACTATGCCTGCCGCAGTATCGAGTTTGAAATGGTTACCCAGATTTTGTTTATACAACCATTCCACAATGCAGCGTGTACCATTTCCACAAGCTTGCGCCATCGAGCCATCAGCATTCCATATTTCAATATGGTAGTTGGTACCTGCTTTTTGAGTGTTATGAACAGCCATAATTTGATCAAAAGCGGTCTCTGTTTCTTTTGCCAATGCAATAGCAGCTTGTGGCGTAATATTTTTTTCCGCATTACGCATATCGGCAACGATAATCTCGTTACCCAAGCCATTCATTTTGTAGAAAGGAACCATTCTTTTCATATACCTTTGAATTTTTACCACAATATGACCGAAAAGTCTTTAAATTGCCAGTTATAGCAATGGAAAGTAAATGCGAGATTTAAACTGGAATGATAGCCAATATGTGGTTTGATTACATGATATTTGAGGACATGATGGTGTTTTCCATGTTTGGCAGCAAATTTTTTATTCTTTTTTAAACAAGGTAAATGCGATCATAAAACAAACTTATATTTAAAATTATAATTATTTTTCAATAGGTTAAATAAATTTATTGTTTTTTTGACAGGGCAAATTTCGTGATAATAACGTAAGATATCTGGCAAAATGAACGCCAGATCAAAAGATTGTTGTCATGTTTTGCTTTTTTTCTGCTGTCTTTTTGTTATTTATAACTACAATTGAATAATATTATGGAAATTGTGCATTTGATGTGCAATCTCTAATGCGCAGTTCATGAATGGTGCGCGTTGCGGCTATGGAGAATGTAGAATGGCAATCTCGAAAAGTTTAACATTAAGCCTTGCTGTCGTTGCTGTGGCGCTTTCTGGTTGTATGTCATCAAGGTTGGATAATGGCGGTGGTGGTGATGCACCACAAGTTGTCATGCCAGGGCCTTCCAGTTCTGGCGGTATAAGTCAGTCTACATTGCCGCCACCGTCAGAAAGTTTTCCTGCAGCACCGAGCAATAATGTCGCTAGTGCCAATACAGCCGCTCCAAGTCAAACTGGTAGCCAGGAGCCACCAAGCAATGCTGCAGATTTGACGCCAGCTAGCGTTGCAGGTGTCTGGAAAGCTTCTATTGGGGGCTTGAACTGTCAAATAGCGACACCGCAAACAAAATATGGTCAGGGATATCGTGCAGGTCCTCTGCATTGTCCTGCATCCTTCACGGGTGTCAGCTCTTGGGCTGTTAATGGTAAACAATTGAATTTCTATGATAATTCAGGAAGTCCGATTGCGACACTTTATTCGGCAGGATCAAGCCGCTTTGAAGGAAATACCGTAAATGGTCAAGCCGTTATTTTGAGCCGTTAATCGGCTCAAACATTCGGTTATTAAATGATTTCAGGAAGTTTTTTCGATTTCTCGAGTTAAAGGATATGGCGAATGGGGGTAATGCTGGAGCGTTATGAAACGCTGGTTGAGAACGGAGATATCAATTCCGATCCTGCTCAAATAGCTTTAACGGCTCATTTTGATCGCCTTATTTCAGATTTATCCAATAAACGATTATCGCAAAAAAGCTCACCACTTGGTTGGTTATTTGGAAAAAACAAAGATAGCAAAAAACCGGTTCAGGGTCTCTATATCTATGGAGAAGTTGGACGCGGTAAAACAATGCTGATGGATCTGTTCTTTTCCTGTTTGCCTGAAGGAGACAAAAGGCGAGCACATTTTAATGATTTTATGGCTGATGTGCATGATAGGATTAACGAACATCGGCAAGCGTTAACCCGTGGTGAAACAAAACAGAATGATCCTATTCCACCCGTCGCGGATAGTTTGGCCAAACAGGCAAAAGTTTTATGTTTTGATGAATTTACCGTAACAGATATTGCTGATGCTATGGTTCTATCTAGGCTTTTTACAGCTTTGTTTGAACGGGATGTTACATTAGTTGCCACTTCCAATGTTGCACCAGATGATCTTTACCGCAATGGTCTGAATCGACAGTTGTTTTTGCCTTTTATTTCTATTTTGAAAGAGCATGTCGAAGTTGTTAATCTTGATGCAAAAACCGATTATCGACTTGAGAAAGCTGATCGCCAACCGGTGTATATTTCTCCATTAGGGGCAGCGACACTCAATAAAATGGATGCGGCTTGGGAACTTGTTAAGAATGGTTGTGAGGAAAAAGCCGTTGATGTGACTGTGCGTGGTCATCCGGTTCACGTTCCCCGTTCGACAGAAAATGCTGCACGATTTGAATATGTTGATCTTTGTTCAAAGCCTTTAGCTGCGGCGGATTATTTGGCTTTGGCAGAAAAATATCATACATTTTTTATTGATAATGTGCCTATTATGGATGATGAACATCGTAATGAAACGAAACGTTTCATCCTATTGGTCGATACGCTTTATGACCGTCATGTCCGTTTATTTATTTCAGCCGCCGCTGCTGCGAATAAATTATATCAAGGACATTCTCATACAACCGAAACATTTGAGTTTGAACGGACAGCTTCACGGCTTTTTGAAATGCAAAGTGAAGAATATCTGCAAATTTGGGCAGAGAATAATCAAGTCAGCGTTTGAGAAACCCTACAAGATGTTCAAATTGTGTCAATATGAAGCATATTGTGTGTAAATATTGACGTTTACGTAAAGTGATTTCAGTATAAATAATTGAATTTATTGAATTTCGATTATTTCTATTGTTTTTTTACCTAATTTAGCCTATCGAAAATATAGATATAAGTTTTCGGGTTATTTGGAATTACCAGTCAATTTATACGGGAGTTTTAATCGTTCTGGTTTTTTCGCGTTATCATGACTTGTTAAAAAACCAGATGTTTAGATGGGTTTTGCTGGTTAAGTTACTAAGGATAAATAACTTTTCAGCATTTTTTAGGGAAGAAACCGAAATGGCACGCAATAAAATTGCTCTCATCGGATCAGGTATGATCGGTGGTACTTTAGCACACATGATTGGATTGAAAGAACTTGGCGATGTCGTCTTGTTCGATATTGCAGAAGGTGTACCTCAAGGAAAAGGTCTTGATATAGCCGAATCTTCGCCAGTAGACGGTTTCGACGCAAAATATACCGGTGCAAATAGTTATGAAGCTATTGAGGGTGCAGACGTCATTATCGTTACGGCAGGCGTTCCTCGTAAACCAGGTATGAGCCGTGATGACCTTTTGGGTATTAACCTGAAAGTTATGGAGCAGGTCGGCTCAGGCATTAAGAAATATGCACCGAATGCTTTTGTTATTTGTATTACCAACCCTCTTGATGCGATGGTTTGGGCATTGCAAAAATTTTCAGGTCTGCCAGCAAATAAAGTTGTCGGTATGGCAGGTGTTCTAGATTCTGCACGCTTCCGTTATTTCCTTGCAGAAGAATTTAAAGTTTCGGTAGATGATGTAACAGCTTTTGTTCTTGGTGGACATGGCGACTCCATGGTGCCTCTTGCACGCTATTCCACTGTTGCAGGTATTCCTCTTCCAGATCTTGTTAAAATGGGTTGGACAACACAGGCCAAACTTGACCAGATTGTTCAGCGCACACGTGATGGCGGAGCAGAAATTGTCGGACTTCTTAAAACAGGTTCAGCATTTTATGCTCCAGCAGCATCCGCTATTTCCATGGCTGAAGCTTATCTTAAAGATAAGAAACGGGTTGTACCGGTTGCTGCTCATCTTTCAGGTCAATATGGCGTGAAAGATATGTATGTCGGTGTTCCAGTTGTATTGGGTGCCGGCGGTGTGGAACGCATTATCGAAATTGAACTCGATAAGGACGAAAAAGCAGCTTTTGAAAAGTCTGTCCACGCAGTCAAAGGCCTCTGCGAGGCTTGTGTAACAATTACACCAAACTTGAAATAAGTGGGGTAAGCCCCACTTTTTCGTTGATTAGAGTCGGATATACCGATTTTCCGGGACCGTTTTCGGCCCATAATAGAAAAGGAAAAATGAATGAATATCCATGAATATCAGGCCAAGCGTCTGCTT
>CALYQL010000050.1 GCA_945285915.1 uncultured Bartonella sp. | reverse complement strand
AAATATATTGAGGGGTTAGCGCAAATAACCCCTAAAAGGCTGATACGGATAATCCCAAAAAGAATTGTCATAAAATGATGGCGAATTGAAAATTAGCACTTGATATTCGCCATTCACCGTTGCATTGTGCGCGAACCGTACGGTACGGTACTGTTATTGGACAATCAGGTAATTATGTATAACAAAGCGGATATTACGGAGTTGGAATTGACGGAACGGCAACAGGCCGTTCTCGATGCAGCTTTGAATCTGCTTGTAAAAGGCAATATCGCCTTGACCATGTCGAATGTCGCAAGGGCGGCAAGTTGCTCGAAAGAAACACTTTATAAATGGTTTGGCGATCGTGATTCTTTTTTAGAAGCCATGGTTGAATGGCAGGCCTCAAAGGTTCGTGTGGTTCCTATCAGTCGTCAGGCCGTTGATGAAGATGCGTTGTTTACGAGTATGGAACATTTTGCTCGTGACTGGTTGATGGTTTTATCTTCTCCAAGTTCTATCGCACTTAACCGCTTGGCCGTTAGCCATGCTGCATCTGAAAAATCGCAACTTGGTAATATTGTTTTGCACAGAGGTCCGTTTGCAATGGCACGCCGATTAAAGCCGATATTGGAAATAGGGCAGGAGTCTGGTTTCTTGAGTTTTGATAATCTCGATGAAGCCTTTCGTACGTTTTTCGGTCTTGTTGTTCGCGATATGCAAATCCGGAAGCTGCTCGGCGATGATTTCGCTATGGATGATGAGCAGATCATTCGGGATGCAAGAACAGCAACACGACAATTTTTCGTTCTGTATGGAACAGAAAAAACAACAAAGTAACACAAACGCAAATTTAAGGGAGTTTTCCATGCGTGTATATTATGATCGCGATGCAGACGTTAATTTAATAAAATCAAAAAAAGTAGTTGTTGTCGGTTATGGGTCACAGGGACGTGCGCACGCACTTAACCTAAAAGATTCAGGCGTAAAAGAAATCAAGATTGCTTTGCGTCCAGGTTCCGCAACTGCCAAAAAAGCCGAAGCAGACGGTTTTAGTGTTTTATCCGTTGACGAAGCTGCAAAGTGGGCTGATTTGTTGATGATGGCCACACCAGATGAGTTGCAGGCTGATATCTACAAAGACCATATCCAAGCAAATATACGGGACGGCGCAGCCATTGCTTTTGCACATGGTTTGAATATCCATTTCGGTCTTATTGAACCTAAAAAGACAGTTGATGTCATTATGATCGCTCCAAAAGGTCCAGGCCATACGGTGCGCAGCGAATATCAACGTGGTGGTGGCGTTCCTAGCCTTATCGCTGTCAATCATGATGCTACAGGTAATGCGCATGATGTTGCACTTTCTTATGCTTGTGGCATTGGTGCTGGCCGTTCCGGTATCATTGAAACCACTTTCAAGGAAGAAACAGAAACAGACTTGTTCGGTGAGCAGGCAGTGCTTTGCGGTGGTTTGGCTAACCTTATCCGCGCTGGTTTTGAAACACTGGTTGAAGCTGGTTACGCGCCGGAAATGGCATATTTTGAATGTATGCATGAAATGAAGCTCATTGTTGACCTCATTTATGAGGGCGGCATTGCCAATATGAACTATTCCATTTCTAATACCGCTGAATGGGGTGAATATGTTAGTGGACCACGTATCATTACCGAGGATACAAAGGCAGCTATGAAACAAGTATTGACAGACATTCAAAATGGTAAATTCACATCGGATTGGATGCAGGAATACAAATCAGGCGCTGTTCGCTTCAAAGCTATTCGCCGTATCAATGATGCACATCCAATTGAAGAAGTTGGCACAAAACTTCGCGAAATGATGCCATGGATCAGATCAAACGCATTGGTTGATAAAACACGTAACTAATATCGTCGTGATTTTTCTCAAGAAGGGGTGTTTCGACACCCCTTTTTGTTTGGATATTCCTTTTCTAAAATACATAATGCATTTTAATCGTAACGAATTGATATCGGGAATAACGAATTGATGTCGAGAATATTGTGTCAATTCATCAGGTCTGTCGTGGCACAACTATCTATTATGCAATGATATTCCGCTGTTATACCCCGTGATACTGTTACATGCAGTTATATACTGCTGTTATGCGCGGTGACATCTCGTCTGCATTAGGGATCATTTGCCCAAATAGCCTAATGATATAAATCGACATTCAATTTTATTGATGAAATGGTGAGTTACAGGTTTGTCGAACACCACCGTGATCGACGTAACTATTGTCGGATGATCTGTAGCTTTTGTAATGATAATTGCACCATTGTTGATGGTTTATATCCGGACCTTTGTTTAAATTAAATGTTGGTCCACCCGGAACAGTCTGTTCAGGCCGATAGTTTTTAATGCTTTTAGGGGTATCGTAATGACTGTTGGGGAGGGGGGCAACATTTGCCCGTCCAATTGGTGCCATGGAGTTGTTAATCTCAACAGCATAACCAGCCGTTGCAATGGTGGTCAGTATGCCTAATGAGACCATCAAAATTTTTAAGCCACGCAGTGCCATGTCAGTCCCGTATAATTCTTTATAATTCTATTCTCTACTTGCTTCAAATATATGCGCTTTTGATTTTTTAAAAAGGCATTTTTCTAATATAATCAAATATTATTCTGTAGTTTATGATCTTAAGAGATAATTTTGCTATGGGGCTTTTTTTTTACGATAAGCGTTTATAGTTCTGCCTGCATAAGTGCATGAGGATAGCAGGAACAAGCTTTTGATCTAGGCGTGCAAAGCGCGAGATTTTAATATTTCACCTTCGTTATTCTTAAATACAAAATGGTTGTAATAATCGAGCGGCGTAAGGAAAATACTGTTACCTGATTACAGAAACATATTTATCAAATTACATTCTGATATGAGCCAATCATGAGCAGATAGATCAAGAATTTTGCGAATTTTTGAGATGTAGCTCCACTGTAATCAACCCCAATTTTTGAAACTATTTTTAAAAGATATAGAAGGATTTGGCTGTCTTATTATTATAATTCCAACTTTACAGACCCATTTTATGTGTCATATTCCTCAAGCGTAAAATAACAATTTTTATGAATGGGTAGGTGTATTTTGCAGAAAGATAAGGGCAGATTTTACGAAATTTTCGATGTTTTTACGGATACTGTCCTAGCTGGAAATCCTGTTGCTATTGTACATGACGCCAATGGTTTAACAGATGATCAGATGCAGGCAATTGCACGGGAATTCAATTTATCGGAAACAATTTTTGTTTTTCCGGCAAAACAAAAAAATCATACGGCTTCATTGCGTATATTCAAGCTTAGTGATGAAACTGCCTATGCAGGTCATCCTACAATTGGCACCATTGTTTCTCTTGCCCTTAAAAACAACCATGAAAATGATGCTTTAATCATTTTGGAAGAAAAAATTGGACCTATACGTGGCGTTGTTGATTTGCGTGAAAACACGCCCTTTGCTGAATTCGACATACCTAAATTACCAGTTCAAAAATCTCTGTCTATCGATAAGGAAGTGTTTGCCGCTGCTTTTGGCCTAGAGGCAGATGAAGTGGGTTTTGAAAATCATATTCCAACATTATGGGACGCTGGAGTACCGTTTTTCTTTGTTCCGTTGCGCAATTTAAAAACCATCGCGAGCATTGTTCCAGATCCGGTTTATATATCGGAAAACTTTGACCAAATGAATGTTGTGACACCATCCTTCTATCTTTATTGCCGCGAAACACAACTTTTCCAAAGTGCGTTTCACACCAGAATGATTAGGCCAGATGGAAGCGAAGACGCGGCAACAGGATCTGCTGCATCTGCTTTTTGTGGTGCTGTTCAGTATTTTGATCGACCGCTTGATGGTATTAAACAAATATGGCTTGAACAGGGATTTGAAATTGGGCGCCCATCACGCATTCGATTGGAATGGGTTGTTGAAAACGAAAAAATCACGACGGCGCGTATTGGCGGAAAAGCTATCAAATATGCCGAGGGGCATATCTATTTGTGATGAGCTTGTAACGTAAAAAATATAACCGTTTTATAGCATTACTATTGCACCACCCGATAGATGATTTGACCATTTTGCTTGGCGCGTGGAATGTCTTGTTATGTTCAATAGTGAGGGCGACCGTGATGGAGAAAAATAATTATATTCGCAAGTCGAGTGAATATCCGGAATATCCGATAGCAAATTTCACTTTGTACCTACAATAGGAATAGAGCAGGTTACCTTCTTTAAAGAAAACAGGCTTAAGAAAGTCTTTTGGTTCTACTTTGATGCTATGTTGCTGACCTAAAACAATAGCATGGTTACGTATCTGGGGCGTTTCGATAGCTGAAAAATGTGATTAATGAATGAAGCGATGATTGCGAACAATGCAAAGCCTTCAATATTTATAAAATCTGTTATTAAAGACTCTGTATTTGTTAATCAATCAATTAACGAAACGATGATAGCCAATATGTTTTGCAAATGGTGTCAGCTAATACGTTTTCGCATGACCAAGAGAGCTTGGGAAAACTCCTTTGGCTTTTGATAGAGTACGATTATTCATGTTGCAGCCATAACCGGTATAATTTATTTCTTCATTCGCCATTTCCGGTAATATCTGGATTTGGTTTTTCAAATAAGAAATATGCTATGGCGCAAATAACAGACATAACTATCCATACACCAACCCAAGTAAATTGATTAAGTACCCACGGTATCACTGTCGGTGTTGCAAATAGAATAAAAAATACGACAGCATTTGCCATAGCAAGCGCTGTTGCAACGCTGTTTTGTCCAGCTGCTGTTGCGATCTCAGTATATCCCACGCCGTGCCACGCTGAAACTGCCACACCACACGCAAGGACAATAAAGCTAAGCAGGTAAGCAAAATGATGAGCATCGAATTGGTATGAGAAATATGTTAGTACTGTTAAAGCAACGAATAGAATAAATGATAATGCTGTAACGACCTTTAGAAAAGCTTTTCGATTTCCTTTTTTGTCAGTGTAAATACCACTCCCTATTCGCGTCGGAATTGAGCTCATCTGTATTAGAAATAATATAATACTGATAAATCCAATACCCAATCCGGCAAAGTCATGTAGAAAAAGCATAGAAAACGTCATCAACGCGAATTGTGGGGCGCATAAAATCCCCACCGCCGCAACAATACGCCAAACTCTGAGTGATTTAAGAGGCTTTATTGGTATATCTTTATGCGGTTTTTCTACGTTTGATACATTAGCATCATTTGGTTCGCTCATATTAACGGGATCAACGATCCAGAGGTAACTGAACAACGTTGCTAAAGCGCAGACAATAGCCGATATAAACAATGCAGTAGGGAACCCAAAATGAAGCGAAATGTAAGGGTATAAGATTGCACCTAATGCATAACCAAGAGGAACAGCGGTTTGTCTGATACTCATCGCTAAACCACGTTCTTCTGGTTTAAACCATTGCATGATCGCCCTGCCACTGGAACCATTGACACTACTTCCGAGTAGCCCAACCGCAAGCAAGCCCACACATAAAACAACACTTGTTGAATTGTTGGAGGAAGCTTGCGTAAAAAATGTAAGTGCAAATAGAGCAATAGCCGTTGTGGATAGGCCAATAATTAAAATTGGTCTATCACCGAAGCGATCGGTTGCAAGACCCCAAGGTATTTCACTGATAGCTATGCCAAAGCCAACAATACCCATCAGTAATCCTAACATTGCTGTTTGAATATTATAATCATCACGAAGAATGATTGAAGCGGCAGGAACACCGCCAATAACAAAAGTAAAGCATGTGTTGGCAAGGGCACCGGTGAACAGAACCTTCCACTTATTGCTATTGCCTAGCGCCCTTTTATCCGAATTTGATATTCTATTTGATTTTGAAGACATTGGTGAACTCCCAGTTATGGAAGTGCACTAACTGGATTTTCATATATCTGTAAAACAGGAATTATAAATTGATTTATAACGGAAAAACCGATATAAAGAAAATATATATGATTTCAATGGGATAGACGTTGCTGAACTCATGGATATTCTTGATCTGGAAATTCTTCACACCTTTGTTATTGTGACAGACACTGGCAGCTATACGAAAGCATCAACGATACTATTCAAGTCTCAATCTGCCATTAGTGAACAAATTCAAAAGCTCGAATTGTTTTGTGGGGAGCAATTATTATCGCGTGGTAGACATGGAGCAAAACCGACAGCCATGGGCAAAAAGCTGTATCAATATGAAAAAAAAATATTGTATATGAATTCCGAAATTATAGCCGATATAAGAAGACGCGAAAAAGTACACGAATTAACGTTGT
>CALYQL010000049.1 GCA_945285915.1 uncultured Bartonella sp. | reverse complement strand
TTCGATACCCGCGCTTGCAGTTTTCAATCAGCAGGGAGTTGCACCCCGTCACTGCTATAAATTGATTCTATAGAATTCTTATTTTACAAAGTCAAAATAATTTTTATATACGCGTTGACAGAGGTCAAATTTAATTGTACCAAATTACCTAGAAGCACGAAGAAGCGATAGCCGATCTGCTTAAAACCTGATGAATGATGGGTGATTGGAATGATTACGAAATATATCAACGGATGTTACACCTACCTATATTCCGCTAACTTTAAAGATAGAGATAACGGTAAATGTTATCTGCCTGACTTTGAATGCTATGTAACAGCCTATGTTGAAAACGGCGGCATTGTTGAAGTTGATAGGGTATTTTTAGAAAACTATGATCTCAAAGATGATTATCTTGAGGCCAATAATTCACTGGATCAACACGTTCAGTACATAGCAACGTTGGTTCGCTCACTCGCCCAAAATGATGAAGATTTTTGTGACGACGTACGCCGCGATCAAGACTTTGAATATCCTAAAGATGATTATGCAGATCAGCACCGTTTGCGGCCTTCTGATGTTCTTAATGGCCGCTCTTTCTAACGGGAAGGGTGGCTATGACGGACGTAAAACAGTGGAATAGATTGGTAGCTGTAATTGATAATCTCAAACGCACAGCCGACCAGATGGAACCGTATATTCGGGAAGACAACAAAGATTATCTTTGGCGCGCAAAACAACGAGCCGAGCGGCAATCGCAAGAATTAAACGACATTCTGAACCGCATCTGCCGCTAGTTGAAAATTCCATGCCTAAACAAGAGGGCGCATCAAATGGACCAGATGCTTGATGAGCTTAATACTTTTCAATCTATCGGAGAAATAGCCATGACAGTAATTGAAAAATTGGCTGTAAAAACCTCACTAAAGAAAACAGCCAAAGAAATACAATGGAATGGCCAGCAAATAGTTGCTAACGGCATTTATGCCGACATTCCCATAGAACGTTATCACAATGATACGAGCCTATTTGATGGCTTTTCTATCTCTTCATCAGGTTTGCGGCAAGTTCTAAGGCGGCCGAGTGAATATTGGTGTTATTCGCCCTACAACCCTAACAGGTATGAACGAGAAGAAAGTAAAGCACTGAATTTCGGCCAAGCCGCTCATATGCTTATTTTGGGCGAAGAAGGGTTTTCATCACAATTCGCATTAAAGCCTGCTGAATTAAACGGGAAACCATGGCAAGGGAACAGAACGGAATGTCGGCAATGGCTGAAAGACTGCCAACAAGCAGGACGAACGGTTATTACTGATGCCGAGATAGAACATATCAAGCGGATAGCGAATAATCTTGATCGTCACCCCATTGTTCAACAGGGCGCATTAAACGGGCATATAGAACGGTCGATTATCTACAAAGATGAAAACATATGGCTGAAAAGTCGCCCAGATATTTTCGCTAACAATTCTGGCGATTTTTTTGACCTTAAAACTGCCAATGACGTTTCAAATGATGCGCTAAAAAAGACGATTTATAACCACGGTTATCACGTTCAAGCTGCATTGGTTCGCATGGCAATACGGGAAGTTGTCGGTGAAGACGCTTTCAGCTCATTCACATTCGTATTTGTTGAAAAAACGCCGCCTTATGATGTTTGCATCAGGCAGCTTAGACCACAAGATATTGATCTTGGAGAACAGCAGGCAAGGTATGCAATCAAGATTGTCAAGGAATGCCTAAAAACTAACGAATGGCCGGGATTAGACGGAATAGCACCGTCTGTTGATTGGATAGAGCTCCCAGAATGGGCGCGATCAGAAATAGAAAATAATCTCTCAAATAATGATGAACGGGTGGCAGCATGAGCCAAATTATACCACAGAATCAGCCCAATAATGCCGATATTGTATCGACGGGCACCAGTTTTAATCTTTCCCCTACAAATCTGGATCAGGTTATCAAGTTTGCACAAGTCATGAGTAAGGCAAATGTAGGATTGCCAGAGTATTTACGCGGTAATGCAGGGGCTTGTATAGCAATATTAATGCAAGCGATGAGATGGGAAATGGATCCATTTTCAGTTGCCCAGAAGTCATATTGTGTAAAAGATAAAATTGCTTATGAAGCCCAATTGATTGCTGCTATCGTTAACACCCGTTCAGGAACAGAAGGACCGTTAGAATACATTTTTTCAGGTGAAGGTGAACAAAAGACCTGTACTGTTACTGGTATTCTTAAAGGTAAGGAATGCAGTTACACAACACCTGAAATTTCCCTTATAACCAATAAAAATAGCCCACTTTGGAAAACTGATCCAGAACAGCAACTGGCATATTACGCTGTCAAGTCATGGGCGCGCCGTCATTGTCCAGAAGTTATTCTCGGCGTGTATGATCGTGATGAATTATCTCAATCACGTGACGTAAGACCTGCACATGACGATAAGCCAACTATTCTTCAATCTTTGAACAAAGATAACAAAGAATATGCGAGTGAGGGTTTTAACCTCAAACACATAACCGATGAAACGGATACTCTTTCCACTGTTGAGGTTGTAAGCAATGTTTCAGAACCAGATGCCTTAGGTTCGAAAGACGATAGTGATGCATCTGGAAATGATGTGACGGAAGCCGATGTTGTTGGTCATGAGTTTGGTGAAACAACCTTCTATATGGAATTAGCTTCGGCTGTTATTAAAGCCGCTGCTGAAGATGAAAAGAGTGTTGTTGAAACAAGCAAATTATATGCGGGCGGCGATTTAACACCGGAACAATCAGAAAAAGCTAGAGCAATTGTAATCATTGCAAAATCAGTAGGTCGTAAAGAGCTCTCTTCGGAAGATGGTATAAAACGTATAGCCGGAGTTATCGGAGTTGATTACCGATTAATTGAAAAAGAAAACAGCACGGCGAAAGTTCAAAATAACAGTATCAATCCAGATGCTTGGATAGGGAAATTAGCGCAACAGTTATTCGGGGCGATTGGCGACGATATTGGTGATTATGATCTTATTGCAGATCGTATTTTCCCGACTGATATGATGAACGAGTTACCAGAGGATTACGCAAACCGTGGTAAATCAATTTATAATTACGGTTTACAAGCTTGCAAAAAAGAAATTGACCGTGACACGGCAAGAAAGCTGATGGCTGGCGTTGCGCATATACCTGTAGAGGATATGCCGAAATGAGTAAACGCCGCAGAAATGAATTTTCCGCAAAAACCAAAAGACAGGCTTACAGCCATGCAAATGGCAAATGCCAAAAATGCGGAATAGCCTTTGATGGAATAAAAATAAAACCGGAATACGATCATATCATAATGGACGCTTTAAGCGGCAATAACAGTTTAGCGAATTGCCAAGTGCTTTGCCGCAAATGCCATGATGAAAAAACAAGCAAAAGAGACATTCCGACAATCGCAAAGATTAAACGTCTAAACGATGAACAGATAGGCATCAAACACAAAAACAATCTGAAACGCGGAAAAGCTAAGCAGCTTCAAAAAAGTGAGAAAACAACACCACCACGCCGTGGCGGTATTGCTGCCCAGTTTGGGTTGGTTTCGGGTAGTTAAGGATTAAAATAAATGGTGAAAAAATCAAATAATATAATTACCGGTATCATGGAGGGTAATAATCCTGCTTATGAAGTCGGTAAAACCTACGAATACAAAGAGAATATAACCCCTTCAAAAGTCAATTCGGGTTATACCCTTCATGTAGGAGCACCACTCATAATATTTGAGTATTACAATTTATTGAATACGGATTGTAATCCATCACGTTTTTTTGAGGTATCCACGCACATTGACGATGCAGAAAGGCTTCGTCAGGAAGATATATACGCTGCCTCAAAAATAACTGTCGAGAGGGAATTATCATTCAACGATTTAGTTAAAAGGCATATTGAATACATAGAAAATAGCCGCAAGGACGAAAATATCTATTATGAATATAATGACGTTATCGTTTCTCGTGAAGATGGCGATAATCTCCACTCTGAAAAAGATAATGCATTTATTGCCCTAAGTGGAAATAACACGAAAGTTCGTTCGATTGGAGATTTTAGCAAAATCTATTCAATTGGTTCGGACGCCATGCTTTTCTTGAATGGCGATGCTGGCGAGATTACCGCTAGTGGGGAAAACTCGTATCTTCACGCAACAGGATATGCTGCGACCCTTACTTCAAGAGGGAAATATTCGGAATTATTTGCTACTGGTTCTGATACAGTGTTTATCTCAGATGGTGATTATTCCAGACTTTCCGCCATTGGCAATAATGCTCGATGCATTTGCAAAGGCAAAAATAGTACTATTGATATTAGAGGTAAAAACTGCACCTTTTACGCAGTTGATGGAACGGTTATTACTGTTTTTGCTGATCCAAGTATCGGAGACAGCAGTGACATTGTTCTCCATACAGTAGGTAAAAATGGCTTAAAACCAAACACTTGGTATGCTTTCAAATACGGTAAGTTCGTTGAAGTGGAGGCTGCTTAACCATGAATATTTCAAATAAAAAATCTGTAAGGATTAAAGGCCATATAGCAACCACTAACGACCAGAATTACATTGGACGCAAAGGCGCATACGGGCACATTAGCGGCACAGGTGACGATAAAAGGTTCATAGGTTCTGAAGAAACCACTTTCATTCTTAGTTATTACAAAGCTGGTCATAGGGGTGAGTGTTACCAGCTGACAGGCTCAATCGGGAAAAACGGGTTGAAGCCGGATACTTGGTACGTTGTCAGTAATGGCAAGTTTGTAGAGTGGGAGGCTTAAATGAACAAAATGCATCAAAATGCAGCCAGTCCCTTACTCATTCCACAATGGTTAAAAGATGAAATGAAAACCGACGGTTGGGAAGACTTCGATTATGAAGCTTTAGCTAACTGGATTAGATGTAACTCACATTTGGCTATGACATTAGCCGATATTTCCGAACCTATGTTAAAATCGGCTGCTGCTGAATATTGTAATGATTGGCAATATCTTGAGGCTGAGCAGCAACAAGAGTTGGTTAGCAATTTTCAGGAAATGATTAAAGCACTAATTACTGTCGGTGCAATCAGCGTTTCATCTCAAATAGATACTGAACAGTTTTGGCGTCCTATAAAAAAATGCCCAAAAGAAAACGGTAAAACTTATCTAATCAGATTGGAAAGTGGCATCTGCATAACTGGTTGGTATAACCGACGCGATAAACGATGGGAGGGTGACGCTTACTGTTACTCAAAGGGGCTATTCGAGCATTACGCTGAAATTCCTGCTTTGGAGGCCGGAAATGAGTAATACGAGTAGAACTAAAGATACAAATGAGACAATCACCGGTTACAAAGCCTTTAATCCAGATTTCAAATGCCGAGGTTTTCAATACAAGGTTGGTAAAACCTTTGAACATGAAGGTGAAAGCGGGCTGCGTTCAAAAGGTTTTCACTTTTGCCCTAAAGATCCACTTGATGTGTTTAATTATTACCCTTTAGTGTCTATGGAAAGTGGACTACCTACCCGTTTGGCTAAAGTGAGTGCCCCTAAAAAAGATACAATTGTTGCTCTCAATGGTGCCAAGTGTGTCACTTCAAAAATTAGCATAGATAAGGAAATAACATTAAATGCACTAATAAAAGAGCAGATCAAAAAAGCGTACAAATCCGAAGGTGGAGCGGGGCTGCTTATAGCGGAGGGAGAATGGTCAACTCTCACAGATAGCGGCTTAGCCACAAAAATTATATCTAACAAGGACGAGACCCACGTTTCATTAACTCGTAGCCATTCAATGGCTATTGTAAGTGCAAATCACGCATATCTCGCATCAAGTGGCGATAGTACTGGATTGTTTTCAATAGGTAAGTATGCGACACTTTCAAATAGCGGGAGTTGCGCAGATATTTATAGCAATGGGCATTATTCGTCAACTTCATCAACTGGTAGGTTCTCCAAACTCAGAATAATAGGTAACGAAACGAGCATTGCTTCAAGTGGTGCCGTATCTGTCCTTAACGTGACGGGCCACTATACGAATACTTCATCAAGCGGCGAGGCCTCCAAACTCAGAATAACAGGTAATCACGCAGGCGTCGCCTCGAGTGGTGCTTATTCTAATCTTACAGTAACTGGTAATGAGGCACGAATAGCCGCCGTTGGGGAGTTCAGCCGAGTAATCTATGAAGGTAAAGATGGTGTTATCACCGTATTGGGACCTGATACCGAGTTCAAAGGCTCGGAAGGAACTTTGGTGTTAGCGGTAACCTATGATGACTATGCAACGATAGACGGCGGCCTTGTGGGGCGTATTGGGGAAGATGGACTAAAGCCTGACACCCTTTACACTGTTCGTGATGGTAAATTTGTTGAGGTGGGGGCTGAAAATGACTAAGCCAGTAAATAACGCTATTCCTACAGAAATAGAATGTCAGTGGTATTGCTGTGT
>CALYQL010000048.1 GCA_945285915.1 uncultured Bartonella sp. | reverse complement strand
TTTCTACTGCATTGACGATTGGCGGTATTTCTATTTTCTGTGTTTCTTCCATGGTCAATTCTTCCGTTGATAATGGTTATGTTGTGCTAGACGGGGTTATATTTTGCTGTTAGCGTCTTTTTGCTTTATCTAGGGGAGGCATAAATGGTTAATCGTGTAACTTGTATTGCTGCTATTCTTACTTGCGCATTTGTGCCTTCTGTTTATGCTGCTGATATTGTTGCCCCTCAAAACACACCAATTACCACCGCCCCGTCGTTTTCATGGGCTGGTTTTTATGTCGGCGGTCAAGTTGGCGAATCGTGGAGTAACGGCGGCTATGTGACAGAAAGCGACCCCCGAAATATTCGTAACGATAAGGAGCATAAATATTCCGATTTTTGGTATTCCCGTATGCGCGGGCACTCCTACAGCACTGGTAAGCCAATAGGTGGTGTATATGCGGGCTATAACTGGCAAATTAAGCCAAATCTTCTACTTGGAATTGAAGGTGACTTTGCATGGCTAAATCGTGAAAAGGGCTATCATTACCAAGACGATTTAACTGGAAGTGGTGACCCCGGCTGTTTTTACTATTATGATACCAATGTGAAACAGAAATGGGTTGGTGCGGTAAGGGCGCGTGTGGGTATACCTATAGGGCGGTTATTACCTTACGTCGCGGCCGGTATAAGCTTCACAGAATTAAAATATTCAATTGAAAACGCCCGATATGACAATTGGCGTCCATATCGTTATAACGCCTTCCAAGAAAACCGAGCGTTACAAGGTGGCTCTATTGGGGCTGGCGTTGATTATGCTATCAGCGACCACATTGTTTTGCGCACGGAATATCGTTATGCTGATTATGGAAGTGAAAGCTTTAGTCTCGACGATTACAAACGTGAATTAAAGCTTAAAACCCATGATATACGATTAGGCGTTGCTTATAAATTTTAAAAGCCTCTCAATACACAAAACCAAATGGTACGTCCCTTGCCGTCCAGATTTCGTATTTTTCCCTCTTTATAGACACCCTCATTTTGTTGCATTTCACAAAAATAGGTTGAGCGACCAGCCCCCACGCCATCATTTGACGTTAAGATAACATATGGCATATTTTGTATTGGTTTTAGGAAGTCGAAATAGAACCGCGAATCTTCCCCTTCGAGATAACATGACCCTGAAAGATAAACAGCCATTACATTCATATCATTAAAAAGAATGAGTTCTTCAGGATTTTGTGTGTTGACGTCAAAACCTGGCTTTGAAACGCGTATTTCGTCCCTTGAGATTAATATTCGTTGTGGCATTTCTCTATTATCTCTTAAGTTATTCACATAGTTTATTGCGAAATACCAAGACACGGAGGTCAAACTTTTCTACCTCGTTTCTTGACCTAGTAACTAAACTGATATGGTCTTTGTAAATATAGTAACTATATCCCGGAATGTCCTTAGATTCGTCATCTATATCAAATGGATAGATAACCCTCTTATCTGCCCCGTGTGCGGCTAATTGAATAAAAACAATAGGGAAATATGGTAATGGGGGGAAATAAAAGTCCGCTGTCCAATACTTATTATGTGAACTTCCATGCTCATCTGGTTCGACAATTCCGGTAGCGTGTAATTTCAGATAATCGTTATCACTGGAAATAATATGCGGTTCCTTCAAATCACCAGCGCGGCAACCGGGTTCTGTTACCCATAGACCTTTCCTACCATCAAAAGGATTTGCACCTATAACAATGCGTGTGGTTTTTTCAGTTCTAACTTGTGTAGGGCGGCTTTCAAAAACCACTACAAATAGAGTTACGATCCCATCTGTACCCATAGCTCCAAATGGAGCGCGCACTGTTACCGACTTATTGTCATTCCATACAAATTGATGCTCTCTTATAGGAAGCACTTTTCTATCACTATTCACCTTTCCTGAGCAATGGAAAGCAATGCAGGCCGGTTGATAGTTTAATTCAAAAGGGAATTCGATTGTCATGTCTGGCAATTTCCAGGGCGGTCTACTGCCTTGTATATCAAACTGTTGTTCCTTTCTTAAAACCCATTTTATACCATTTCCCCCAAACCAATTTGAATCAAAGCACTTGTTATCATCGTCTAGTTCGGGGCTGGCTTCAAAGCCTTGTTTGGATACAATCATGCGCGGTGGTGTGCTTGTTAGTAGAAAACGTGTGCTCATTTAATCACCAATTGAAATACGTTGTTGGTAAAGGTCAATTATGAATTTGTTGTCGGGTGAATGGATATAACCAGCGGTCACGTCACCAATATTTGCTGCTTGCAAGGTCAATTGCCCATTCTGAAACGAAAACGGTTGTTGTGACAGTGTTTTATCAGTTATAAGAAACTGATCAGATATCACTAACATACGGCTCCAATTGGGATTGGTGTCGATATAAAAGGCGGCTACCGACCAGTTGTCGCCACTGCCGGTTTTCATAGTGAAGCCACTACGTGCCTGCATACCATCTGGAGCCGCAACAGCTTCCATGTGTATGGTTATGTTACTAACCAACTCACCATATTGCGCGTTGATAGAAGTAATGGATTCCGCGACTGCTTTTGCGTTTTGGTCAACTCGGGTGGATAGCCCGCCTAGATCATTAGATATCCCATCAACTTTTGAGTTAAGAGATAACACCGATTTAGACGTTGAGGTGATTTTACCGTCAACTGTTTCTACACTTGTTTTAAGCTCATTAAAGGCTTGCGCAATATTGCCGTTTACTTCGGCTTCAAGGTTTTCAAGCTTAACCGCCAATGCGGACGTTTGACTAACGGCTACACTGATAAGCTCAGTATATTCAGCGCGGGCATTATCAATCGTGACAATCAGTTCGCGTTTTAAAGAGCGGCCTATTTCATATCCACCAGCCGTTGCGTCGGCAATAACAGCACTAACCTTTTCTATTTCCTGTTTGACATAGCGTTGGTCAAAGGCCGCCCATTGGTTTAATTCTGCAATATATTTTGAGAATTGCTCTTTATCAAAGTCCTCTGCTGTCGATACAACAACGACTTCACCGCCCCATAATGTTACTCTAGCTGGTTCCGGTATCACTGTTGCGCGGAATGTATAAGACGTTTTAGGCGCAAACCCACTGATGCGGATTGCTGTTTGTTTGCCTAATACGATCTTATTGAGCTTCCTACTTGGTTCGGACGTTTGCCAATATTCAATCAGAATGCCTGTTACCGTTACATCTGTCGGTTGTCTCCAAGTAATATCAAATACCGGTATTTTCCGCTGTTCATTTTCTGCGATTGCTTGTCCAGCGATAACACGAAAACCATCAGGGAAATTCTGATAAATCGTTTTGGCGGCTGGCCTATTGGTCGGTAATTCTGGAATTTCTATCGAGTCATCATAAATACCCGTACCAACTTCTTGCAAGGTGAGGTTAATGTTTCGAGCACCATTTTTATTAGCAGCCGTTAACGAACGCCCGATCACCCTATATGTGCCAGCACCATACCGTTTAAAATCAACATGGACCCAGTCACCAACTTCCAATTTTCGCCATAATGGACGAACAACAATGGTATATTGTTTCTGATAGCGGTTTTCACGCAAAGCAGACTTTGCCAAGCGAATTGCTTGACTTGCTGCAAAAACAGCCTTGTAGTCGATCTGTACGCCATGGTGCGAACCATCTGCGGCTAATGCTGTTTCACTCGATTGGGCAGGGTATGCCACAGCTTCCCACGACTTTTCTGGTTCATTGTAATTACCGTGAACCGAATTAACCAGTTCAGTGATAGATCTCTTTGGACGATAATTGAGTGTTTCGAGCGACATTAGATCATCATCTGTTATTGTCGCAACAATGGGCTGTGTAACACCAACGAGGGGGGTGTCACCATCAACACGTTCTACCAATGCCCCACCACACGCGGTGAATAACGGTTCTAAATTATCTTTGTGTTGAACGCCTTCACCTGCTGAAAATATCATACCAGAGCGATAGCGTTTTTCCTGATTTGCAACTCGTTCATCACATAGGTTCATTGCCTCAATCCATTTTAGGATCGGCAAATCTGCTGGTGACAGTTCTTTCCCAAGTACCAATTGACCATTTACGAAAAAACCGCGCTCATAGTTATAAGCTTGTACGATTGGATTATCAGAATATTCCCATGTCGAAGGATCGTCCCAGCGTTGCGCTCCATAGCCGCCGTAGCTGCTATCTGATCTTGGATCATAACATACACCCTGTACCTCAAATAACATTTGAGGGATACTTGTCATTTCTTTTTCGTCATAATCGAAATACAAAATGACATATGATAATCCATAACCAACATGGTCTTTCGTCCACTGGCCCACGCTGTTAATGAGATAGCTATCAGCGGTCTTCTGTGTGCCATCATAGACCTTGGCGCGAATGAAGCCTTTATGTTTGCCGGTTAGTTCATAACCTCGATCTGAATTATTATCACCTTCCAGATTGCACCATTCATCATCAACTAACACACGTGTAACGCGAGATATGCGAAAGTCTGATAATTGCAGGACGCGCACATATGTCTTGTTAGCTTCACCGAATGCACCGGTATAAACTTCCTGTCCAGCCGTTGCGAATAAACCTACACCGATTTCACGGGCACGTGCGCCGCCATAGGTAACATTTAAGCTTGTGCCACTTTGTTGTGTTTCAGATTGTTTGCTCTTTTTTGCCTTCTTTTTAATAAGCGCATTGCCAACAATATTAAAGCCAATTGCTACGGCTGTTTTGCCCAGCCACCCCAATCCGCCTAACATAGTAGCGAAGCCAGAAACGGCACTGGATATAGCTGAAACAATGGGTAATATGAATGCCATTATCAGACCTCAAAAACCTGTTTAATTTGGTCTCGATTAACAAAAACAAGCCCGTTTTCGCCTTTGCAGGCAAAACCAACACCAGTGAAAACGCCTGCGCATATTTGCCCGTCATATTCAATAACGCCAATGTCGCCACGCATTGCATGGGCTATGTGTGTTTCATTGAGATGTTTAGCGAAAAGCTCACCAAGATCATTGCATTCGGCTTTGCGCAATACTCGTGCTGCCCCAGTTTTCGTCGTATAATTGCGGTAATCTTTAAAAAGATCATGCCCTGTTACAGCTTCTACCGCGTCAGCAGCAAACTGGCCGCAATCGGACTTCCCGTATTCAAAAGGCAGTTTTAAGTGTTTTTCGACAACCTGCGCGAGCGCGTCCGTCCAGCCGTCGGCACGGTTCCATTTACGCATAGTATTTTCCTTGTGTTGTGAAGACAGGTTTATGGTCTGCTGGCGTGGTGCATAGTTAAATATGCAACAATGGCGCGTGCCTATATGCCAGATAATGATAAAGTGCTTTTAGTTGCACTCTTTGCCGAAATTAATGGTGTTAAGCCTTTCGGTTTTGCCCCCATTGGATAACGCTTCGCGATTCCGTTTCAGCAAATGAAAAAAAGTTATCATTGGGGCTAATAAGGTGCTGATCTGCATTTGACCTCATACGATAGCCTTCGCGATTATTATCAATTGCGAGGCTTTCACAATCAGCAGTTAACTGGGATTGCGGTCCATCTTCAAAGTTCAGTGTGTTTAACCGTCCACGGTAAATCGGTTCTACAAACAATAATTCGTATGTTTCAGGGTCGAATATTGCTTCGTAAATGGTAACTGGGCTTAAATGCCAGCCTTCATTCAGGATAGTTGCTAACACTTCGGGCGTTAGACCATCATCTGCATAGGCAGGCAATGTTAGCGTTAGAGATTGAGCAGACATACCCCATTGACCGTTAATGTCCGGAATTTGGATTATTCCACCCGGAACATAGGTTAAACCGTCATATTCAAGATTATCATTTCCAGACCATACGCCATAGGTTCCAGTGGTAAAATCAAACCTGATAAGTTCTGCGGTCTTGATTGTTCCAATAGAAAGTAATCGTTCAACGTTTTGTGGTAAACTAATCATATTCGGCTTTCCATGAATTGGAATTTGGCGGTCTTGTATGGATACCCATTCGATATAGAAAAGCTGTTGTTATCCGGTCTCATAATGAGTTCAATACGATCAAAATAAACCGTTGCACCAGCTTTTATATAGCTTTGTAATTTGGGCTCTACTTCCATGCCTATGCTATCAGCGTTATACCAAGTCGAAACGATAAGACCTAATCCGCGATAATCCCCGTATTGAAAACTGGCATAATCACCTGCTGATAGCTTCAATTGAGGATCGTTGCCGGTCACGGTAAGAATGTTGCCATTTTCTACCTTTTCTAGGTAACCGGTTTGTTTTGCCGCGTCAGGATTATCCTTGTTTTCCCGTGGGCAAATATATTTAGGGTGGCGTATCAATACCGATCTAATACCACCCCTTAAACTTGCCCAGAAAGCTTTGACTTCGTCAAGTGAGGGTAACCCATCATCTAAGTTATTTAAGTTATCTTGATAACCGCGTGTTTCTAATGACAGCATCCATTTGGGGTCAGCAT
>CALYQL010000047.1 GCA_945285915.1 uncultured Bartonella sp. | reverse complement strand
GTAGCGTGCCAAAGGCACTGACTTTTTATCAGTTAAAACGGGTAGGGAGCAATACTGCAAAAATTTTAATTTGATGATCGCTGTATGACTTTCGCACACTAAAAAACATCATTTTAATGAAAGTGTCTTTTCATTTTTGATGATTAAGGTATGACTTTTGTAAATAAATCAGTCAAAGGCTGCGTACATTATAGCGGAGGCAATAGCATGAGCGAGACACTGGAACAGACATCCCTTGAAAAAGTCTTGAACCGTTTTCGCAATGCTGCGGTGTCCGAGCGTGAAAAAGGCACCTATTTTGAAGAGTTGATCGTAGCTTATCTGAAACATGAACCTTTTTATGCTGATCTTTATTCACAGGTATGGACGTTTAGAGATTGGGCGGTGTCACATGGCAAAGATGGGACAGACAAGGGGATTGATCTTGTAGCCCAAACCAAAAAGGGTGAACTCCATGCTATACAGTGCAAATTTTATGCACCGGACCATAGAATTGAGAAAAAAGATATAGACAGCTTTATGGCGGCATCCGGTCAAAGACCTTTTGTAAACCGCTTTATCGTATGCACAACCAATCATTGGGGTAATAACGCCGAGGCGATGCTGGAAAACCAGCAAATTCCGGTCAGCAAAATTGATCTCGCAGCTCTTGAACAAAGTGTTATCGATTGGGAAAAATATGCACCGTATAAAGCGCTTGTCATTCACGACAAGAAAAAGTTAAGGCCACATCAAGAAACAGCTGTAAAAAATGTGCTGAAAGGTTTGGAGACGGCCGATCGTGGCAAGCTTATTATGGCTTGTGGTACAGGTAAAACGTTCACCAGCCTTAAAATTGCAGAGGCACAGGCCGGCAAAGGCAAACGGGTCTTGTTTCTTGTGCCAAGCCTTGCCTTATTAAGCCAGACATTGACGGAATGGACACAACAGAGCGAAACCAAATTGCATAGCTTTGCTGTTTGTTCGGATGCAGAGGTTGGTAAAAAACGCGATAGAAAAGACGATGACAGTGTGCAGACCTTTGTGCACGAGCTGCAATATCCCGCCACGACCGATGCCAAGAGACTGGCCGAGGAGATGATTGCTTGGTACGAAGAAAACGCCATGAGTGTGATTTTCTCGACCTATCACTCTATCGATGTGATTTCTCAAGCGCAAAAAAATTATGACTTGCCTGCTTTTGATCTTGTCATCTGCGACGAGGCGCACCGCACAACTGGACAAACCTATGAAGGTGACGAAGAAAGTGCTTTTGTTCGCGTTCACAATAATGATTTTATTAAAGCAGCAAAACGTCTTTATATGACCGCTACGCCTCGCATCTATCGAGATGATGCCAAGCTCAAAGCCGAGGATGGCGATGTTGCCCTCTATTCTATGGATGATGAGGAGATCTATGGCAAAGACCTCTATGTTTTGACTTTTTCAGAAGCGGTAGAGCGCGGTCTTTTGGTTGATTACAAGGTAATTGTGTTGACAGTTGAAGAAAGCCAGATCAACCGCCGTTTGCAAGATCTTCTCAAAGATGAGAATAACGAATTGCGGGTGGATGATGCCGCCAAGATTGTCGGTTGTTGGAAGGCGCTGTCAAAGCAGAATTTGATTGAAAGTCTTCAAGGTGATGTTAGCCCGATGCAACGCGCTGTTGCCTTTTGTCAGGTGATCGACCGGAAAAAAAGCAATAAGGTTGGCTCACTGCAAATTGCGAGCATGTTTCAAGCGGTGGTGGAAGAATACCAGCGCACCGCAACTGATGAGGAAGAAACGTCCGTTAAGCTGCATTGTGAGGCGCGCCACGTTGATGGCGGCATGAATGCCAGTGAAAAGGAAGAAAAAATCCAGTGGCTAAAATCACCAGCCCCGAAAGACACATGCCGCATTCTGTCAAATGTGCGTTGCCTGTCTGAAGGCGTGGATGTACCAGCCTTGGATGCGGTTTTGTTTTTAACCGCACGCAAGAGTCAGGTTGAAGTGGTGCAGTCGGTCGGGCGTGTTATGCGCAATGCGCCAGGTAAAACCCGTGGTTATATTGTTCTGCCAGTGGTTATCCCATCAGGTGTAGAGCCGCATGAAGCCCTGAATGATAACAAGACCTACAAGGTCGTCTGGCAGGTGTTGCAGGCGCTACGTTCGCATGACGATCAATTCGATGCGATGATCAATAAAATAGATTTAAATGGTTCTGATCCACAAAAAATGGAAGTCATTGCTGTTACTGATCTTGGTAAGAGACGTAAAAAAGTAATGAAAGAAGCAACAGGTCTTGCAAAGCGTCAATATAATTTAGGTAAAGCCCAACCCGCTTCAGGTGGAGTTCAGGAATTACAAAGCTCATTTGTTTTCGAGGTAACAGAGTTTGAACGGGCTATCACAGCCAAATTGGTTGAAAAGGTCGGCAATCGGCATCATTGGGAAGAATGGGCCAATGACATTGCCAAGATAGCCCGCACTCATATCGACCGAATCAAGGCCATTTTAGAAAATCCTAGGAACACCAAGGCCATTGCGACATTCAAGGAATTTTCCGCCGAATTGAAAGATGATTTGAATGATGCTCTCACCGACGATGAGATCATCGAGATGTTGGCACAACATCTGATCACCAAGCCGGTTTTTGATGCGTTGTTTTCGGATTATAGCTTTGCAGCTCATAACCCGATGTCGCAAGCGATCCAGAAAGTTTTGGATGTGCTTAATGAATTCAACATTAATAAAGAATCGACAAGCCTTGATAAATTCTATCACAGTGTTGCCATGCGTGCCGAAGGTATCAACTCGGCAGAGGGCCGCCAGAAATTGGTTGTTGAACTTTATGACAAGTTTTTCCGCAATGCATTCCCAAAAATGACCGAGCGACTGGGTATCGTCTATACGCCAGTCGAGGTGGTGGACTTTATCCTGCACAGCGTCAATGATGTGCTAAAAGCTGAATTCAACCAGAGCTTGGGTAGCGAAGGTGTGCATATTCTGGACCCTTTCACTGGCACCGGCACCTTTATTACAAGGCTGCTGCAAAGTGGCTTGATTACCAAGCTAGATTTGCCACGCGTTTATAAACACCAACTTCATGCCAATGAACTGGTGTTGCTTGCTTATTATATTGCCGCCATCAATATTGAATCGACCTATCATGGCCTTGTCGAGGGGGATTATGAGCCTTTTCCTGGTATTTTGCTCACCGACACATTCCAGATGAGCGAAAAGGGCGACTTGATTGACAACATTTTGGTTGATAATAGCCAGCGTCGCAAAGACCAGATGGCCTTGGATATCAAAGTTATCGTCGGCAACCCGCCTTATTCGGTTGGGCAAAAAAGTGAGAATGATAATAATCAAAACTTATCATATTTGAAATTAGATCAGCGCATTGCCGACACTTATGAGAAATTTTCAAATGCTAAATTAAGAACGTCGTTATATGACAGCTATATTCGTGCAATTCGTTGGGCTTCAGACCGGATTGGGAAAGCTGGTGTCATCGGTTTTGTGACTAATGCCGGTTATATTGAATCTTCATCGGCAGACGGCTTGCGAAAATGCTTGGCAGAAGAGTTTTCTAATATTTATATTTTCCATTTACGTGGTAATGCCCGTACATCAGGCGAGCAACGCCAAAAAGAAAAGGGAAACGTTTTTGGTTCGGGTTCTCGTGCACCAATCGCCATTTCTGTACTAGTGAAAAACCCTGCTTCCAAGCAGCATGGAAAGATTTTCTTTCATGATATTGGTGACTATCTCACCACCGAGCAAAAGCTTGAAAAACTCGCCGATCTTACATCCATCTCAGGTTTAAAAGGCCAATGGCAACTCATCATCCCCGATGCTCATAATGACTGGGTTAACCAACGTGATGATAGCTTTAATGAATTTATCGCTATTGGCGATAAAAAAGTCAAAACAAGCATTACCATTTTTGATAATTATTCTTCCGGTGTGAAAACGAACCGAGATGCTTGGGCTTATAATTTTTCTAAAAGCAAACTGTCAAATAACATGCAAAGCATGATTGATTTTTATAATTCTGAAATTAACCGTTTCAATAATTCAAATATTAAAGAATTGAAAATAGATGATTTTATTAATCTCGACACAACAAAAATAAGCTGGTCAGGTGATTTAAAAGATGCATTTAAGAAACAAGTTAAGGGGATTTATTCAGTAGATAAAATTAAATCTAGCCTGTATAGGCCATTTACTAAAGAATTTTTATATTTTGATAAATTGTTTAATAACAGTATATACAAAATTCCTCTTATTTTTCCTAATGCGGAAGCAGAAAATACCGTTATTTGTGTTTCAGGCATCGGTGCTATAAGTGCTTTTTCGTCTTTTATATCTAATAAAATTACATGTCTGGATGCTATAGAGAAAGGTCAATGCTTTCCGATGTATCTTTATGAGCAAGAGTCGGCGGGAGAAGGCTTGTTTGCCGATGATGATAAGCCAAAATTAAAGCGCCGCGATGCGATAACAGATGCGGGCTTGCAACATTTTCAAAAGGCTTATCAAGACAATACAATCAGCAAGGAAGACCTTTTTTATTATATTTATGGGCTGTTGCATTCGCAAGATTATCGCACCCGCTTTGCTGATAATTTGATGAAACAATTGCCGCGTATACCAGCGGTTAAAAAGCTTGATGATTTCAAGGCATTTTCACAGGCTGGACGCGCCTTGGCCAATTTGCATTTGAATTATGAAACTATTGAGCAATATCCGGCCACTCTTGTCACTAAAAATAAAAATTTGGAAGATTCCGACTATTATGTTCAGAAAATGAAATATGGTCGTAATGGTAAGGATAAAGATTTTTCAACAATTATCTATAATGACAAGATCACCATCAAAGATATTCCGTTGGAAGCTTATGACTATATCGTCAACGGCAAATCTGCCATTGATTGGGTGGTGGAGCGTCAGGGAGTCAAGACAGATAAAGACAGCGGTATTGTCAATGATGCCAATGACTGGGCAATAGAGACCATGCATAACCCTGCCTATCCGCTAGAGCTATTATTAAGAGTTATCACAGTTTCATTGGAAACGATGAAAATCGTTCGCAATCTACCAAAACTGGATATTTAACACCACCGCAAGCGCCCACCGAAAGGTGGGCTGTAGGGTGGACTGAGATAAAATATATTTTCTTAACTTATTGTTTTTATTATATTTTTCGTAATATTTTGGTGCCCAGAAGAGGACTCGAACCTCCACGCCTTGCAGCACAGATACCTGAAACCTGCGCGTCTACCAATTCCGCCATCTGGGCATTGCGTTTCATCTAAGCTGGCAATCTTTAACTGTCAACCTGAATTTTATGTAGCCCACAAGCCAACATGAAATTTATCTCGGCGACAATTTCCGCGTTTGGGAAATTATAGACCCCTTCTGCAACAGAATTGAAATGAAAATGACTATGGTCTGTGTGTTACAAATGCGCGTTGTTTTTGCTGTTTTTAAGTTCAAATAATAGGGTGCAGCACAGGTGCCAACTGACCGGTAGGGAGTGGTCGATGCAAAGGTTGAACTCTATAGGACCGACCGCCAGCGGGATGATTGGCAGGAGGTCAGCCGTTACATTTTCAAAAAGTATAAGACAGCTAAAAAGTATAAGTCGGTTATTGTGAAAGGGAGGGGAGCTTATAACAACAGTCGAGTGAAACGACGTGCACTCGAATAAAGCAGGTGAAACGAAACGGAGCGCACGCAAAAAGAAAAAATAAAATTAAGGGTGGGGTAAACTAATGGATGAAGTGGAAGGAATTAATGAAGTTGTCTCGACTTTTCGTCGATTGATAAACATTCATCGGAACTGAAATAATGTAGTTTTTTCTACCAGCAATGTAAGGCAGTATAATGTCGTCGAAAAAAGGTCGGGTAGTGTGATCTCAGGCAATGTAATGCCATGAAAAGTAATTGTCGAATAGAGTGATGTCGGGCAGAGTAAATCAGGCGATGTAACGCCGAGCAGTATACTGTCGCGCAATGTCATGTTAGGCGGTGAAATGTCGAGCAGTATGAAGTTTCGAGCAGGTAATGTCGTGTAGTGTGATGTCGGGGAGTGCGGTCTTGATCTTCTCAACGTCGCATCGTCTTTAATATTGCGCGTTGCATTTTTGCGTGCCTCAGCTTCAGAATTTGTGGCTTCAGGTGTTACCTACCAATTTTCACAATGCTGACTGATAGAAAGCAGTAATCATAAAAAATGCCGGAGCAGATTTGTTCCGGCATGGCTTAAGTTTAAATTGAGGTCGATCTATTCCAGCACTTTTTTGGAAGCGATGGTTGAATCGGCATTGAGCTCGTAAATCATCGGGACACCTGTTGCGAGCTCGCGTTTGACGATTTCTTCGCCGCTCAAGCCTTCCAATGCCATGATGAGTGCACGTAACGAATTGCCATGGGCGGCAACGAGTACCGTCTCTCCACGCAGTACATGCGGCTGAATGTTGTGGAGGTAATAAGGCCAAACGCGTGCACCTGTATCGCGCAAGCTTTCGCCACCCGGAGGTGGGACATCGTAAGAGCGCCGCCAGATGTGAACCTGCTCTTCGCCCCATTTCTTGCGTGCGTCATCTTTGTTGAGGCCGGAAAGGTCGCCATAGTCACGCTCGTTCAAAGCCTGATTTTTGATTGTTTCAAGCTTTGGTTGACCCATTTCATCCAGAATGTGCTGGCAGGTATGTTGTGCGCGTTGCAGAGCGGATGTAAAGGCAATGTCGAACTTCAATCCTGCTGCCTTCAGTTTTTTTCCGGCAGAGATTGCTTCCTCCAATCCTTTTTCGGAAAGATCAGGATCTTTCCATCCGGTAAAGAGATTTTTCAGGTTCCACTCGCTTTGTCCGTGTC
>CALYQL010000046.1 GCA_945285915.1 uncultured Bartonella sp. | reverse complement strand
ATGTTATCCAGACGAATATTGTCCAACGTCATCACGCCATTGACACACAGCATATTCCCTGCCAACGCATTCAATAATGAGGATTTTCCGGAGCCATTGCGCCCAAGTAGGGCAATCTTCTCACCGGGATTAATCTCAAGAGCGTCGATGTGAATCGCGTTCTGGCGACTGGTGGTATGATGACGGAATGCCGCATCCTGTAACATAAAGTGACCGCGTAAATAAGGTTTGTGGACTCGTCGACCGCTACGAAGATCATTCGTTGGCAATTCCATAATGCTGTCCAATCCGGCAATTGCAACTTTTGTCTGCTGCCAACGTGTCAATATGTTGGCTATTTGAGCAATAGGCGCCATCATCCGCGAGCTGAGAATAGATGCCGCTACTAAGGCCCCGGTAGACAATTCTCCGTTCATCGCCAGCGGGGTCCCCGCTGCTACCACACAGACAAATACCGCATTCTGAATGAGATATGACCAAGAAGTAAGTTTATGCGTCAAATGTTTGAGCTCAAGGTTACTACTAGCGGTGGTGGCTGTATAATTCAGCCATTGCTGTTGGAAACGATATTCCGCCTGCAGTGACTTCACATCGTCCAATCCTTGAATGCTTTCCACCAACATCGCGTTACGCAAATTTGATTCACGCATTGCGCTGCGTGCCAGCAATGCCAGTTTTTTCTGACACAAAAGACCAGGTAGTACCATCAGGATCATTCCTACCAACGGGACAAGAAAAAGCATGTCTCCAAGCAGATAAATCACAAATAAAAATAGAAAGAAGAAGGGTAAATCAGCAATGGCAACGACTGTCGTCGAGGTGATCATTTCTCGAATCTGATCCAGTTCCCGCAATTGCGAAATAAACGTTCCGGTAGACTTAGGACGATGTGCGGAATGGATTCGCAATACTCGACCAAATACTCGGTCGGAAATGCGCAGATCTGCACGTTTACCAACAATATCAATAATGCTATAGCGCATCAGTCGTAATACCAGGTCGAATACAAACGCCAGTATTACGCCTGAAAAGAGAACCCATAGCGTAGGCCATGATTGTGACGGAATAATACGATCATAGGTTTGCATTGAATAGGTAATACCAGCCAACCCTAGAATATTTATAAACAGGGACCCTAGAATAACGTAGTAATAGGGGCGCATATCCTGAAAAATAATTTTCCAGACCCAGTGTTTTTCAGTTGGACGAATATAGTCATCAACCCGAGGATCCGCCACGTTGGTCAGTGGGCGAAGTAGTATCACACGCAAACCGACGTGCAATAACTCATCGCGCGTCAGGGTGGTCAATAACCCTTGTTCATCCGCGTAAGCACAAGTAATAGTGTGATTATCATCAATATTTCTGACAATAGCAAAGCGACCATCACGCATTTCTACTACCACAGGCAGGAGCCAACTACTAAATTGAAACTGCTCCACCGGGGCGCTTTTCATCATTAGGCTGGCCTGTTTGGCCATTGCTTTTAACACATCGTCCTTTTTACCTTCCCTATACCATTGCAAAGCAATTAGAATATTCTGTTCAGAAATATCAAGGCGATAATGATTTGCAATCTGTACAATAGCCTCTTTCCATAATTGGAAATAAACACATTCGTTTTTGCTGCCATTGTTTTCATAAGACAAAACAATGTCATTGGGTGACATCATACGATTAATCCCTTATTGAGAAAAGTAACGCGTCAGGTTTCCGGAGTAATAGAGGCAGTCAATTAACAACGTTGTAATAGTGTACTGGCTATTTAATATATCCATCCTAGTCTGGTGAATCTCAGATTCAGCACTGAGTAAATCAGAGAATGACCGATTGCCTAATTCTAGATACTGTAACTTATAAAGATCACGCGTGCGGATAGCCTCTTTCTCGCGCAATTGCTTTGCCGTCATACTTTCATTAAGACTGGTTATCTGACTTCTCGATTCAGCTATTTTTCGCCTGGCTTCTGTCTTTTCCGTATCCAGGTTAAATTGCGAAGCTAGCAACGCTTGTTCCGCCTGCTGAGTGCGTGACATGCGAGCGCCTCCTTCATAAATAGGTGCACTGACATTGAGAAAAATCCCCCACTCCCCTTTCTTAGCCCTATTTCCACGGTTATCATCCCTGTTCTCAAGTTCATACTCCCAAGTGGGATTAATTGAAATCGTCGGATAATATTCAGCTTTGAATGCATTAACTTGCACCTTAGCCATATTAATTTGCTCCTGTGCCAGTTCAATGGCTGGTGATGTCAAATTTTCCATATCGACACGACTACAGACAGCATCCATCGTCTTCGGTATATAGGTATTCAGAGAGGTAGAAATCGACGCATTTGTGACATTATCAAGCACCGAATTCCAGCGGTAAGATTGCGCTTCATAATCATGCATCATCGCGATTGCTGCTGCCAAGCGAACCTTTGACTGAGAATAATCTGATTCTGCACTCGCCCCTTGTATTGCTCGTTTTTCGGCCAGACGGTTAATATCATCAAGGCCTTTAACCTGGAGCCGAGCGACATCGATCAGTAGTTGATAGTGAATCGCCTGTACAAAGCTTTTCGCCGTCTCGTAAGCAATATCATTAACGCTTTTGTCTAAATTAGATCTAGCACGATATGTTGCCGTATCAGCCAGATCAATTTTTCTTGATATTTTACCGAAATCATACAACACCTGACTAGCATTAAGTTCCAACGTATTGGATTTAATTTCTTCATGGCTGTTATTATTCTGTTCTAGTCCGGATTTTACTCTGGCACTGAGCGAAGGATACCATCCTGCTTTTGCTTCATTGGTCGACTCTATGCTCTGCGCATATTCACGCTCAGCACGTTTAATCACCGGATGCCAACTCATAGCTAGTTGCACCGCTTCAGAAATTGTGAATAAATGCCTTTTGGCATAAGTCTGCTCGGTTACTACCGTAACTAGCTGCGAACGCGGCATTTCTGCTTGATTATTTTTTGATATTTCTGTTTTTAGTTGTTCCGCAGATTCGGGGGTTATTTCAGCCTTTTCCGTCTGAGCTACTTCATTAAATGAGGTAGGCCATGTTATTAAATCTGTACTATGGCTTTCTGACGCCAAAGGTGTGATCGCAACCAACAGCAAAGCCGCTCGCGACAAATGGCAAGCTTCCATGGGTACTTTTTCCCTTTATTCATTACGAACGATGTAAGTAGAAGAAGATACTGCGCGCTCCGTTATCCGGAACGCGCAAATACTTAATTTTCAATTACGCAGCAACAGGAAGTGACGGGTTGATATCTTCCGTTACTGATGCTGTGTGATAGTTTACGACTGAATCAAAGGTATCTTTGACCGCAGATAGGGATTTGCTATCTGAAGATTCAGGTACCAATTTACTTAGGTTAATATCTCCACTGCTTGAGTCAGATTTCAGTAATGAAATTACCTTTTTCGCAGTGTCAGATTGGTTATCGCCATCAATCTTTTTCTGCAGTTCACTGCCATCGCCGTTTTTGACATTATCGCCTTTAAAGGAGTTATAAATATCCTTAATCAACTGGATAGAGTCATTTACCCATTTGTATGGCAGATCTATGATACTCTTGATTATATTCAGTGAGTCCTGCACTAAGTCAACAATGCTCGAAACCAGTTTCTGCAATGACTCAATAGGATGACTGAGGAAATCTGTAATTTTTTCCAGTACTGGTGAGAGTAGTTTATCGATCGGATTTTTAATAAATACATCAAACAGCATTTTCATCACGTCAGACAACACGTCTTTTACAACACCTAACTCAGCTTTCACTTTGTCAGTGAATGCGCCAGCATATTTACCGATCGCATCAGCAAAGAAATCAATGATTTTTGCTGGGATAGTCTTCATCACATCAAAGATATTCTTAACGACGTTACTGACGCTATTTACAACCACATCGGTAACCAATCCTACCCACTTGTTTGGATTCAGCCAGTCAAGCAGTCCCATATCCTTAACTGCATCAGAAATCGCTTTACTAATCCCAGAAACAATGGCATCAAAGCCGGATTTAATAGTAGAAAAACTTTCGGTTACCGCTTGTGTAACTTTCTGCCAAGTGATCCCAATAACATCTTTAAAGAAATCCACCGGTTTATTTATAAAAACATCTACCAACGCTTTTTCAACTGTTTTAATAGCTTTTACCGCATGAATAACTTTTTCGCCAAGCACTTCACCAACGGTTTTCATACCCGTAGTGATTTCTGAAATCACTTTGTTTAGAAATTCCAGTGATTTTGAATTAACAATTGTCTGCCAAACCCCGTTAACGGAATGGACCAAGCTCTTGACAAAGGTTTGCACGGACTCAATAAAGGTTTTATTATCATCAATCTGCAGACCTTTATCTATTGAAGCTAACCCTGATGTATCAATCAGTTCAGCTTTTTGTGGTTTTTCTGACGGATCAACTACAGAATTGATTTTATCAATATCAGCATTTGCTTTTGCTGCTAATGAATTTGCCGCCTCCGCAGCCTGAAACGCCAATTCCAGATTCTTGTTCGCTTCTATAATAGCTTTATTCACATCCTCAACACGGTCTAACTGATTATTTTTTACTACATATTCTTTCATCGCCACCGCTGAAGCCAACTTTTCAGCCGCCTGCGATTTCTGCTCTGTCGCCAGTTTCAAGGCTTCGTTTGCCGCTGCAACATTTTTGCGTACTGTATCTAAATTCTGCAGGCTTTGTTCAGCTTGAGCGACATATTCGGCCAGCGCATTGCTCTCCTTACCGAAGGAGATTTGTTGCTCCTTTAAATTCTTCAGGAAAGACGTTGCATTATCAACATTGAATCCCTGTTCTTTTGCTTTGACAATGAGTTGAGTGAGCTTCTCAATCTGTATATTCAGTTTTACTAACGTTGCATCCGCAGAGCTCAGTTTTGCTTTCGCGGCATTGATATTATCACGGTTGGGCTGAACGTTCGCCGCAGTCGCCGCATCGGTGGCAAACTTGTACTCCTGCTTCGCCTGTTCTGCTACAACTTGCGTACTTTCGTCACTTAAAACGGTTGCCGTTTTTACCAGCTCCCCCACACTGTCTAGGTCGTTTTTTGCAGCACTGACACCTTCATCAGCCTGCGTTTGAACCTTCTCAGCCTGAGTTGTGTCAATACCTTTGGCTTTTGCAGAAGCAATCGCACTCATCAATTTCGAGCTAGCTTCATTCAACGCATCCATCGCTGTTTTAACTACCGTGCTGGCGTCTTCAACCTTTTTGATGGTTGAAACTGACGTGTTTAACTGCATTGCTTTTATCGCTTCAGTCAAGGTATTTTGCGCGCTGATAAGTTCATTGCCTTTTCCCTCAGCGGCTTTTTGTGCATTATCTAATGCCTGCTTTTCTTTGTTGTCACTTGAAACGTTCGGTTGCGAACTTTCATTGTCTTCGTTTTTATCGTTTTTATCGTTTTTATTGTTTTTATGGATAGCTATACCGATACCAGTACCAGCAACAATGAGTAGTGGCACTAGCCAAACAGCAGTGCTTACTTCACCATTGTCGGTACTTTCAGTATTCATCTGTTTTACTGGGAAAAAGGCAAGCCCTGTAAAGTTTTCAGCGTTATATTCTGCTTCGTATGATTTCCCTCCATCTTCAAGGATCAACTTGTTTTTTAACGAACCCTCGGTTTTAAAGAAGTCTTCAATCGTTATTTTCGATCCATTCTTCTGTACTAGAATAAGGTTATTACCGTCTTTTTGTGAACCACTTATTGCATCTTTTGTTACAGAAATTTTAACTACCGATCCAGGCTGGGCAACTTTCATCCGATTTACACCAGTTGATATCGGTGTGCTTTTCCCATCTGCGGCAATGATTTCTATTTTTTGCATGACGCGACCTCAATTTTATCCATTTATCCCGTGAAAGTCAGCTTAGAGGATTGAACAATAAAAAAAAAGAGATGGGCGAATTAATGAGATTCCATTCAAAAAGTAGGCCATTCTAGACTGCAATTTTGACAATTCGTTATAATTCAATAACATAGAAGATCCTGCCCTTAGGAGATTTCGTAGATAACGACCTCATCTGCTTTGGAAAAATCTCAAGACTGTATGAATATGAAAGTTTCTAAAGCTGGAGTAACCGATAACAATTATTGTAACCTGCAAGCGTTGATAGCATGTCATCTAAGGATAGAAATATTATGAAAACTACAGCGTTCAATAGTAAGGTGATTATAGTAGGAACTTGCCAATATACATCGTTGGGGATAAGTTCATTATTTGAGTGTTGCTTTTATAGTAAGATTGCATATTACAAAAAATTTAGTGATATAAATGAAAGCTGCAACGAATTACTGACTATAGCAGCTATAGATGAGAATAATATAACTTATAATGATATTATTTATCTTAAAAACAGGACAATGAAAAATGGGGGTAAAAACCTAATCATCCTCAGCGATACGATATGGAAAAATGTACTTCATTCCGTGTTTAATGTCACATGCTTATACCGCCCAAGAAATATATCCTTAACTGATCTTTATTCAGATATTTTTAATATATTACTTCATGATAACAATAAAGAAATGTATAATTCCAAGCCTCTACTTTCAGGCTTGGAATCACAGATGTTGATGATGCTTTGCGAAGGTTTTACAGTCTCACAAATTTCAAGCATCAAGAAAAAGAGCTGTAAGACAATCAGTAGTCACAAATGTAAAATGATGAAAAAATTGGGAATGCCAAACACTCCAAAATCGATTTCAGTTTTGTCATTGTACCTAAAATCTATCACAGATAGCCGACAAAAATATAAAAGCAACGTCAGTATTATAAAAAACAAATGGAGATAAACTCTATCTTAGCTGAATAAATGTAAACACTAGGTTAAGGTATTTTCTGTAGCATAACGGTGTAACA
>CALYQL010000045.1 GCA_945285915.1 uncultured Bartonella sp. | reverse complement strand
GACAGTTCCACCAGATGATGTTGTTGAAAATGAAGTAGGTAATTCCGAGCAAGACAGTAAATTCGTTGAGACGGGGGCTTAATGATGAACAGTTCAACAAACGCCGCGTTTGAAAATATTTACGGTTATACAGCTTATCATAACTGTCAAGGCTTTCAATTCAAGGTTGGGAAAACCTTGGAATATGAGCGCAAGACTAAAACTACCCAAAATGGTTTTTATTTTTGTCGGAAGAACCCAATTTTTGCGCTTACTTATTATCATTTTTTATCTGGTGAATGGTCGCCCACTGGATTTGCAGAGGTAAGCACTAAGACTAAAGATGCTCTTGTAGTCCCAACAGAAGAAGTATGTTTAGCTCCGAAAATTAAGGTAAACAAATTGGTTACCTTGGACGAATTAATCGAGGCACAGATAAAAGCCTCTTATCAATCACAAAATGCCAATTTTATAACAACTAAAGATGATGAAAAACTAGCATCAAATGATGAATTTGCGATAATTGCATCAGATAAAAAATGTACTTCTGCATCTGTAAATGGTTATAATTCAACTATTGTCGTAAGTGGTTGGCGCCCACGCTTAGCGGCAAATGGTCTTCGTAATGCTCTGCTAGCGATCGGGTCTGACGCGCAACTTATTTCAAACGGCGGTCGCTCACTTATTTATGCTAATGGTGATAGAGCGCAAATATCGTCAATTGGCTATGATAATCAAATCACTGCAATAGGCCACCATTCCCATATAACCTCAAGTGGGGATTGTGATAATATTCATACCGACGGCGATGACACCAACATATTGTCGGGTGGTAATGACGCGGGGATCAGGGCGGTCGGCGATCAAGCCCGTATAGCTGCCATGGGTAATGACTGTGAGATTTGGTATAGAGGTTCTGGAGGTTTTTTGCAGATAGGTGGCTATCGCGGAAAATTTGATTGTTCAGAAGGAACTCTTGTGCAGGCTGTTGTTTATGACAGCGGACTAAACCCATCTGGTGACTTAATCGGGCGCATCGGTGAAAATGGCTTAAAACCGAATACGGAATATACGGTTCAATACGGTAAATTTGTTGAGATGGGGGCTGAAGAGGCTGAAATTGAATAAGCCTACTAATTTGGAGAAATCCCTATGACTGAAATAACAGAGATTTTGCCGCCCTTTATGGATTAACTGGCATCACAACAATCACAAATTACACATAACTTTAATGAGCGCGGCTTGCTGTTAAGCAACTGCGGCTAACGATAGGATTCAACCATATGAACAGTTCAAATTCAACAAGCCCTTTAAGTGTTCACGATGTGCTTGGCGGATTACCTGAAACGGCTTGCTTCACGCCGTTTGGCATAATTGACTTATCTACTCCAAAAGAGAGCGATGTTAACATTTGTTTTATTGCCCAGGCATTGTCCAGAATTCCACGTTTTAATGGATTAACTGGCGACTATGGCACTTATTCCGTAGCGCAACACTGTGTCATAGGTGCGGATGCCATGTATAAAGCGACTGGTGACAAAGAGTTGGCTTTGAGTTTTCTTTTACATGATGCGCATGAAGCTTTTTTGGGTGATATTACGCGCCCAATTCAGAAGTGTTTTGGTTCTAATTTTTGTAGCCAATTGGAAAGCAAAAAAAGCAAATGGGACGAGGTTATTTACCAAACGTTTGGTCTTACGCCTCCGTCGCCATTTGAAAAAGACGATCCTATCCACGTAATGGACGATTTAATGCTGGCATATGAACTCCAAAGGTTCTTTCCTCAACATTTAAAGCAATGGCCAGATAATGAGATAATCGTTAGTCCAGAAGAAAAATTCAATATATCTATAGTTGCCGAAATGATACGACTAGGTTTAGCCGAAACATGGCCGTCGGTAGTAGCGGTGGATAGATTCCTAACGTGTCTTCTTGAATACGATTGAGCATACGAGCAGGGATTACAAACGCCTGTACTAGCCTCTAAGATAGCATCTTATGCAACAAAGGTAAGGCGACGAAACCTACACGGCCAGAGATGTAATTTTCTGGCTGTTCTCCAGCTATTATCATTTTGCACTTTCCCAACAAGAGTAATTTAGCCGTGCTAGATCCTGATAATATAACTATTCCAATGATAGAAGAGCAGTTGGATTTTATCGGCTCCCTTATAGTGAAAAAGCCGGAGAAATACGAGTGCTTGTTACCTATTTACGAGCGGCTGGAAAAAGAAATAGATGCGAGAAGAGCACGAAACGATCGCTTTGCGTCAATCAAAGCAAGAATAGACCGCATTAAAAGCTCTAATGAAAAGCAAACGCATATTAGTGTTTGAGTGTATATCCCAAGTGATAATATCGTATGGTTGTTGATAAATAATAATGACACAATATCAAGGTTATGAGATTAAAAGCATAAATTTAAATTTTTTTTGAGGTAGTGCTGGATAAGCCGGTTCAATACCCTTATTTAATCGATAAATTGTTATCTTACTTTATGATATAATATTGAAAAATATAATTAACTGATAATTTTATTGCTATCGGCAGTAGTAAACTAAGTTATATTGGCAAAAAATATCCCCCTCAGAACAGACTTACATTTTGTAAATAGTAAAAAAGACGTCTCAATTGTATGGTGTTAAGCGGCTAAGCTAAGATATTTTTGTTTAGAAGAGTCTAATTCAATAATCGTGGAAATTCTGTTTAACATATCGAGCCGTGGAGTGTGAAGAATATTTGTAGGTACCGAGACTCTAACGGTTTCATCTGGTCCATTATCTTTAACATCAAAAAATTTTGTGAATGTGGCATTAACCGAGTTAGCATTTGGCATAACAATTTGGAATAAAATTGGTTTTTCATCCAATATAGCTGCGTCGAAATCCCAATTTTCTGTACGTCCCGGATAGGTAAACGGTTCACAAATAGCATTTTTGGGAAATACATCGATTAGCTTTCTATAGAGAGCTAATCTTTGTGTATCGCTTCGTTCCTTAATAAGAGATTCAGCAATATCGTCCACTGTAGATTTTGATGCATTAGCTACAGCAATAGAGGCAGATACCAAGTTTTCAACGGTGACATCTAATTCAAATAGCATTTCACTATCAAACATTACACCGTATAAATCAGCATTACGTTTTGCATATATTCTGAATTTTTCCCCGCCACACATAAGATGAGCTTCTCTATAAGAAGCACCATAATCGGATATTAGGTAACCTTTTTCTGATTTTTCAAGATTAAGAACGACAAAAGCTCCACCTGGATAAACCAATGGAGTAACGATTTGCTGCCGCCCATTCACAATTTGTGCATAACTTAAAGATGCTGCTATCTGTTTAGCTAAATCTTGAAGTGTTTCTTTCGAGTAGGGTCGTGCGCTGTTCAAAATATAAACCCTCCTTGCTGTTCCGGGACAGGGAGTGCAGAAGCTCCGTTTATGTTCCATTCCTTCTCAATCAAATCAAAAATATCATGGAATGAATTTACAGGCGATAAAATTTTTTCTGCGTTATCAACATTACCACCTTTTGGTTTAAAACGTATTAATCCAATTTTTCTGTTCAAATGGAAGCTGTGGTAATGATTACCTTCGATCAACCCAGGAATATTTAGTTTTTTCCAATCTTTATTCATGTGCGGTGAATCAGGATAAAAGTCCATTCGGGAAATAGCAGTCCAGCCGCATTCACTATCGATACAAAATATACAGGAAGTGTTATTAAGTGTGCCGTCGTTAGGTGCTATTATGCGTACCTCCACGTTCTGCATATTTAACCCATCATTAGCATCACATACTCTAACGGTTAAACGAGATTTCAGAGGTATTTTTGAATTTAATATTTTTGCTTTTTGACGTGTAACAGTTTGCTCTTGAACACTTTTCCATGAAGGGTACCCGAAAAGAGTTTTTGGCATATTATGAATTTTTTCCCAGTGCTGAAACACCAAGTCTTCATCTAATTTCATTTTTCTCCCTCTCATTCCCTCCGAGGGACAAGAAAAATGATTCATCTAAAAATTGCAATAGTGTAAATCGTTTAGAGTGTGTATCAGGCGTTTTTATATAGTTATATTTTATGTTTTTAGTAGGGGTATTCCATTTCTTTATTAAGAAAATAAAGAGAACAATTGATATTCTTGAAAAATATTGCAAATTTAGATTTAGATAATAATTGAGAAACTTCGTATTACCGTTTTTTGCTGTATCAATGGTAGTTATGGCATCGATGAACTAATCCAAATCTATAATTTGACTGTTATACAGCAGTTACAAAGTGCTATCCTGTATAAAAGGAGATGAAAACTGAAAGTGACGTTTCACTCTTTTCATAATGGCAATAGAGAACCGAAGCTGAGCAATTTCAACACTTTAAAAAGTGAATAGGGGGCAACAGGGGGGGTAATAGTCAATGAAAGTGTGAGGTGGGAATATGATCCGGTTAGTTCTCTATCCAACAAGTGACTAATTGTATCTTAAATAGCCCCATTTGGGCTTGTTCTTATTTTTAATCGTAACCAATAATTTTTTCATCAAATGGTAATTCTATTTTTTTGAGTTGTTCCCATTGCCACTTTAAACGGCCGCCTGAACCATATTTTGGTCTATCTATTGTATGCCCCATTAATGCACGCCGCAATTCACTATCCAAATCAGCCTCTTTCATTCTATCCTCAAAGCTGTGTCGGAATGAGTATATGACGTGTTTTTCTGATTCAAAAAGTCCGTTTGTCCGAAAGTACTTATTTAAGGTATTGGATAATACTGTTTCTTTATCGCGATAACGAATAAAACCGTCGGGGTGCTGCTTTAATGCAGCATATGCGACACCGATCAATGGTACGGTACGAATACTCGAATTCGTTTTTATTTCACGGGGGTTATTAGGATCGTTTCTTGGTTTGATTTCGATATATGGATAGTCTGTATCAAGATGAATGTCATCTGCGCCCAGGTTGCAGATTTCCCCCATTCGTGCCCCTGTATCTATCAATGTGAGCAGTATATGCCGCGCTTCGGCGTTTAGTCCGTCAAGAGCTCCAATGCGGAAGATTTTTTGAGTGATCCATTCCACTGAAAACGGCGGCCTAGAGATTGTGAATTCTCGGAATGTTAATCCGGTAAATGGATTTGTTCGGTCTGCTTGCCCGATATAAGAAAAATAATCATCAAAGAATTTTCTGACGTTACCGAGTTGTCGTTTCCCCCAACTTGACGAACGTTCATTTTCAATAACAAATTTATTGAGATACCGATAGAATGTTAAAGCGTCGTCCCGTGTAATATCATCAACGTCTTTATCACCAATCTGTGTTTTAAGATAGTTGAGAGACGATTTTCGTTCATTAACCCAGTGTTTCTTTTGTCCGTCACTTTTACGTGCTAACTGATTCGGGGTAATTTCTTTAAAATAAATCTCTTCTGCTTTACTAATAGGTGTTTTAGGGATTGGTATTGCTCCTAAAATGCTATCAGATAAAGCCTCATTGTTTGGCTGTGCCTTTGCAATATCAATGCGCTTGAATAGTTCATAAAAAGATAGATTTGCTATGTCTCGTGACGTTTTATAGGCGAATCCCAGTGCTTCCACGCGCTTTAGTGCAGCTTGATAACGTGCTCTTGCTTTTTCTGCATCATCTTTCAAAGATAATTCAGCCCAAAAAAGGTTATCCGCGTCTTCCAATAAATCACGTTTCATTCTGGCAACAGCAATATCAGTTGTTTTTAGTGCAATCTGAATAAATGGCGCGCGGTCGTCTAACGCTTCCGCTGCTTTTGGCACCCGTCGTCTGTAATAATATCGCTTATTGCGTTTAATTAAATGTCTGTCTTGCCCTGTTTTATCGGAGTTATCCACTGGTGTACCCACACTAATAAATGACGCTATGTGTGACAATTTGTGCCCCATTTTGTGTGACAATTTTTCAGAAAAAGTCAATAAGGCAGTTTTTTAGAAAGTGAAAACTCAACAAAAACAACAAGTTAGCTTGATAGTGATGGTGCCCAGACGCGTTATTTTAACATATAATAAAATCAATGAGTTATGAAAAAGTGCGGGCAATAAAGCACCTTTGAATTTTAAATGTTTTTTTGAGCGATGCCCTTCCTTTTATACCCTCAAAAAAAGAAAATAGTAGTTGCTTTTACAGTTCAGACAACAACGTTAAATATCATCAATTGGTTTAGTTTTAATGAGGAAGCGGAGCGCATGATTATTTGCCCCCCCTCACTCCTCATTTTGAGTCGAAACGCCTGCGGATTGCCTTGATGGTCAAATCAATAACAGTGACACCCAGCGCACCACAAAGAAAGCCAGCAAAGCCTAATAGCTTCTCTGGTACGACGTATGTGCTGTCAATCAGATCAAACTTGTCAAGTATGTGGTGTATCGCACTAGCTATCAATTCCGATCCATAAATTGAACACAGCGCGCCCCCGAGCCATTCGGAGATGCGTTGTGCTAATTTGCGGGCTGGAGTGTGTATATGGCGTACGACTGCTCCTAATGCGCCAGCCAAGCCTAAAAATAGGAAGTTAACAAGCGTAGCTATCCAGTCATACGGGGGATTAGGTTCTGTTGGTATCATTTCTTCCAGCATTTCTGTTTTTGACCAAAGCGATCAGTTGCAATAATCCAATGTGTTAATTCAGGTTCTGTTTGTACGAGCTTCACAGCGTCATGGGCTTTGGGCGGCTTTGTCCAGCCCGCGCATGAAAACCTTGCATTCGTTTGGCACCCCACCAAGAGCAATGCACCGCTGATAAGGATTAAGTGTTTTAACTTCATTTTCGACTTGTCCTGAATTCTGAAAGGCTACGTTGTCAGCTTCGAGTAAGATTTGTTTCTCGACATATTCGCCAATAAAAAAGCCGCCCAGTGCGGCGGCCAAAAGCAACATGAATGAGATTAGAAGGCGATTGGACTGGTTCATAGCGCATCTATCCACTTTTCAAATTTTGCCCGTACTGTTGGCATTGTAAAAATGGCGTATGCTGCAAGCGCAATTATGCCGGCAACAATGATCATTTGTACTTTCCAATCAACAAAGGGTAAGGCAACGCTACCACCGCCTGCGGTAAGCCATGACCACAAACGAGAGGACTTCGACACTGGTTTGTCTACATTGGGAGGCGGAATAACATCATTTGCTGGTGCTGTAACCTCTTGAGCAACACCATATCCTATTTCTAATAATGCTTTGTCATACTGCTTGGCATATCCTGCTATGAGACCAGCCTTATCCATGCCGTTGATAATGCGACGGGCATTTTTGAAGTCTGAACGCTGCAATGTAATATAATCGGATAGCTTTTTACCCGTGAACCAGCCGTCTTTCATGCCGGTAATGATTGCAGGTACGGCGTATTCTGGTTCTAGCAAAAGATCTGGTTTTTTGACGCAATCAATATTTAGAAGCTTGGCTACCTTCTCATAGTTTTCTTTCCAAGTAAGTTGAGCGTAGCCACGCCCTATATAAGGGTAGTATTTCTTTGACTTTAGGTATTTATCGCTACCCTGTTCCTTAATCGGCTTCATTGTATGCGCTGTTTCGTGATAGGCGGTTGCAAGCACATACGCCAATTGATTACGCAATAATCCGGCTTTTTCGGCCTCTTTGATTAAAGAGCGCGTATCACCTAGGTTGATATTCATGTTTGTTCCTTTCAGGCATAAAAAAGCCCCGCAAAAGCGAGGCTATAGAAGAGGTTTCGGAGGCGGGGGTATAT
>CALYQL010000044.1 GCA_945285915.1 uncultured Bartonella sp. | reverse complement strand
AAAGAGTCAACACCCTTTCTAAAAAAAATTGCACTTTTTTCGATTTTTTTTTCAATCCCATCAGAAATCACCGAGAAAACTAGGGTTAGGCAGTTCTAAACACATGACTGGCATTATGAGATTTAATGTGTGCGGTATTTAAAAAGCCGATGTCCGTAGATTTTGTGCGTTAAATTATGTGTGGCCATTCTTATAAGTAGAATGGACTTTGTGCCTTTAAACAGTCAGAAGGCAAATTATGAATGCTAATACCTATCGACGTATAGTCGTTGTTTGGTTTCGTCCATTATATCGGTTTATCACTTTGAGGATAAACACTGGACCAAGTTGTCACGTAACGCACTTAACAACTGGATATAAAGATCTGGTCCTTCTGGCAAAGACATACCTAATGGATCGAGCGTACCTGTTTTGGCTTTTGTATTCTCGACAACAACATTGATAAGTTTATTGGGAAATTGTGGCTCGCTAAATACGCAAACTACATTCTTATCCAGAATCAGCTGATGGATAGCACTGATTCTTTTAGCTCCTGGCTGACGTTCAGGATCCAACGCTATGGAACCAGCCGCGTGAATATCAAAACGATCCTCAAAATAGTGGTAGGCATCGTGGAAAACAATAAAGTTAGATTGTTTCACTTGTGAAACAGATGACTGTATATTTTGTGTGAGTTCGTCGAGCCGCCGATTATAACTAACAGCATTATTGTGGTAGATGTCCGCATGAGCCTTATCCTGCTTTGATAAAGTGTCAGCAATATATAAGACAATCTTTTTAGCATTCTCTGGATCAAGCCAGAAATGATAATCAACGGCGTAGTGATGCGAATGGTCGCCATGATCTTGGTCTTCAACATGATCATGTTCTTCAAAAAGGCCCCCTTCTCGAATCGGCAACAAAGTAAGGTCTGGCGTTTGTGACAGAATGATAACGTGATTCTTGCTGCTTAGATTTTCAATAGGCTTATTTAAAAATAACTCCATATTGGGATCGGCAATAAATATAACATCAGCCTGCGCGATCATTTGGGCATCAGAAGGCTTTAAAGCATACCCATGTTCTGAACCTGCCTGTTTCACAATCAACCCTGGTTTGCCTAAATCACCTAAAACTGCGGCAACAAGAGAATGTAACGGTTTAATAGACACAACAACCTTTGGAACCGTTGTATCTGCAAACGATCCAGAAATGCCGGAAACAAAAGTTAATAGCAGGGTAGATATGAATATATAAAGACGGAACAAGTTTCACCTAACAAATGTTACTTTATTACATAACATATATGTTTTATTTTTTTCGGTCTCAAGCTACAAATAAAATATAGAGCAGCGAAGGATGTATCAAAATGCATGGAGAATGGTTGTTATCGCTTAAAAAAGCGGGCGTTGAGCGTGATAACCGATGGCTTGTCCAAGATATTGACCTTGATATCCACCGCGGCGAAATTGTTACACTGATAGGCCCGAACGGTTCTGGAAAATCTACTACCGCGAAAATGGCATTAGGTATTTTACCCCCTACCGTTGGAGAAGTGCACCATAAGGCTGGGCTGAAGGTTGGATATGTACCACAACGCTTGATGCTTGATCCATCACTGCCATTAACGGTTCATCGTTTGATGACGTTAACAGCCAAACTGGACAAAGAGACTGTGAGATCTGTTCTTTCCCAAACCGGCATGGAATATTCTGAAAAGTTCAATGTAACGAATCTATCTGGTGGCGAATTGCAACGTGTATTATTGGCGCGGGCAATCGCTCGAAAACCGGACCTTCTAGTGCTCGATGAACCTCTACAAGGTGTCGATTATAATGGAGAAGCAGAACTTTATTCGCTGATAGGAAGCCTCAGAAAAAAACTTAATTGCGGGATTCTATTAATTTCCCATGACTTGCACATCGTTATGGCAGAAACTGACCGTGTAATATGCCTTAATGGGCATATTTGTTGTAGTGGTACGCCATCTGATGTTGTTCAGAGCGAAGCTTACAGCCGTCTTATAGGCGAAATGCCGGGTAATCGTTTGGCTCTCTATCATCACCATCACAATCATAAACATGATTTACATGGCGATATCGTTTCGTCCACGCAGCAGAAGGATACAAGCCTGTCGAACTCATATGGAACAGATCACCATGTTTGATGATTACATTATACGTGCCTTAATTGCAGGTATTGGCATTGCGCTAATGGCAGGTCCTTTGGGATGTTTTATCGTTTGGCAGAAACTGGCATATTTTGGTGATACAATGGCGCACTCCGCTTTATTGGGGGTCGCTTTTGCCTTATTGTTGAATATAAATACCATTGTCGGGGTTTTCTCTGTAGCAGTTATCATTTCATTGGCTCTTCTTTTGTTGCAAACAAAAGAAAAACTATCCGGCGATTCGCTCCTTGGAATCTTATCCCATGCAACGCTTGCTATCGGGCTTGTTCTTATAGGATTTATGACGTGGACCAATATTGATATAAACAGTTATCTGTTTGGTGATATATTGGCTGTTTCACGTTCCGATTTGATAACAATCTGGTGTGGTTGCTGTGTCATTCTGATAGTCTTGTATTTTCTTTGGCACCCACTCCTTGCTTTAACAATCAATGTAGACATCGCAAAAGCTGAAAACATGAAGCCAGAGCGTACCCGCTTTATCTTTATGTTGCTTTTAGCTGTCGTTATAGCAGTGGCTATCAATATCATCGGCATTCTATTGATTACGGCTCTTTTGATAATACCTGCTGCAACAGCAAGGCGTTTTTCATCGACGCCCGAACAAATGGCCATTATTTCTGCAATAATCGGTATCATTGGCATGATTCTTGGGCTTTATTCTTCAATCATATTTGATAGTCGTTCTGGCCCCAGCGTGGTTGTTGCACTCTTTCTGTTATTTATTGCAACCCGCCTTATTGGGGCTCTGTTCAAAAAAGTTTCACAATGACAACCAAATTGACACGCAATCAAGCACTGGTTCTCAATGTTCTTAAGAAAGCACGGTCGCCACTAAGTGCTTACCAGATATTAGCGCAGTTACACGATGACGGTGTGCATGCTCCATTGCAAGTATATCGAGCACTGGAAAAACTAATCGCGTGCAAAAAAGTTCACAGGCTTGAAAGCGTAAATGCTTTTATGGCATGTTCTCATCCTGAACATGATGCCCATAATTTGACAGCATTTGTAATTTGCGATCAATGCGGCAAAGTTTATGAGCTTGAAAATATCAGTTTGGAAAAAACCTTAAACCATATGACTGCGGAAATAGGTTTTTCTTCTCGCCTTACAACCATTGAAATTAAAGGAATGTGTACCAACTGCAAAAGCAAATAAGCACAGACGGATTTTAATCTGTTGTCTAATTGACGGTTTGAGAGCTTTTAGATTAAGTACGCATTTTTCAAAACGAGAGTTGCTAATGATGTCAGACATAGCCAAAAGCGAACAGCAATCACCGTCTGGGCAAAAGCCTTTGCGTAAGAAACTTGGAACAATTGCTATTATCATTATAGCGCTTGTAGCAGCATGGTTGGGATATCGATGGCTGACAGATTGGCGTTTTCTGGTCACAACGGATGATGCTTATGTTCAAGGTGACATCGCAACAATCGCACCAAAAGTGAACGGCTATGTAAAAGAAATACCGGTTGAAACAAACCACCCCGTTAAAAAGGGCGATATTCTGTTTCAATTGGATGATGGTGATTATAAAATTGCTTATGACCAAGCAGAAGCCAAATTAGCAACACAAAACCGCACATTGGAACGTATTGAGGCGCAAATTACGGCCTCAAAAACATCACTTGATGAAGCCAATGCGCAAAAAGATGCAGCAAGTGCGGTAGCTGTTAATGCAGATATTACATTAAAACGCGCCAAACAATTGAATGTAGACAGCTTTGTTGCAAAATCAGCAGTTGATAATGCGCAATCATCATATGATCAAGCCGTTGCAAATGTCACCAAAGCAGAGGCGCAAATAGCTGCAGCCCAAGCTAATATTAATGTGTTAGAAGCACAAAAAGAAGAGACGAAAAGCGAAACACGCAGCCTTGAACTTGCCCGGGACAAAGCAAAGCGCGACTTGGATTTTACCGTATTACGCGCTCCTTTTGATGGTGTGATTGGTAATTTGGCTGCAAAAAAAGGTGACTATGTCATCAATGGACAGCGTTTGGCAGCGCTTGTGCCGATAAATGCCCTCTATATCGATGCTAATTATAAAGAAACACAACTTCCTCTGATCTATGGCGGTGAAAAAGTTCGTATATCAGTCGATGGGCTTGATGGCGAAACTTTTGAAGGCACTGTGCTTTCTTTATCTCCTGCGTCAGGTGCAGTTTTTTCCTTGCTACCACCACAAAATGCCACCGGTAATTTTACAAAAATTGTCCAACGTGTGCCTGTGCGTATTTCCATACCTGAAGACGTTCTTTCCACCGGAAGAATTCGTGCAGGCATGAGTGTTATTGTCAGTGTTGACACACGAACAAAACCTGAAGGTGCAACTCCCTTAAAGCAGAAGTGAGCGAGTAATGACCGGCTCTATCGATGCTCCTATTGGTGAACATATAGAACTGCGCAAAGTCGTGGCATTTATTGCCATGGTTTTCGGTATGTTTATGGCAATCCTTGATATCCAGATTGTTTCTGCCTCTTTATCGGAAATTCAAGCTGGATTATCGGCAAGTTCTGATGAAATTTCATGGGTGCAAACATCATATTTGATCGCCGAAGTCATTATGATTCCTTTATCGGGATTTTTAGGACGGCTGCTATCAACACGCGTGTTGTTTACGCTTTCTGCCGCAGGATTTACCATTGCTTCCGCATTATGCGCCACAGCAAGCTCGATAGAACAAATGATAGCCTACCGCGCGCTACAAGGGTTTATTGGCGGCGGTATGATACCAAGTGTATTTGCGGCAGCTTTTACAATTTTTCCGCCGTCCAAACAGCCTATAGTGTCACCAATCATTGGTTTGGTTGCAACGCTTGCTCCCACGATTGGTCCAACAGTTGGTGGATATCTTAGTCATGCATTTTCTTGGCATTGGCTATTTTTAGTCAATGTTCCTTTTGGCATTATCGTTGGCATTGCATCATGGAAACTGATCGACTTTGATAAAGGTGATTCTTCCCTATTCCAGAAATTTGACTGGTGGGGGCTCTTTACCATGGCAACCTTCTTAGGTTCGATGGAATATGTACTCGAAGAAGGCCCCCGTAATGACTGGATGGAAGATGAGCTAATCCGTAACTTCACTGTTGTCATGGTGATTGCTGGTGTACTTTTCTTCTGGCGGGTGTTTAGCGCAAAGAGCCCGATTGTCGATCTGCGAGCATTCATAAACCTCAACTTCTCACTCGGATCATTGTTTTCATTTGTGATGGGTATTGGCCTTTATGGGCTAACCTATCTTTATCCATTATATTTGGGACAAATACGCGGATATGACGCTTTAATGATTGGTGAGACCATGTTTGTGTCTGGTCTTACCATGTTCTTTTCGGCACCATTGGCGGGATTTCTTTCAACCAAAATTGACCCACGACTCATGATGGCGTTGGGCTTTGCTGGCTTTGGTTGGGGAACATGGCTGGTAACGGGTTTAACAGCCGATTGGGATTTTTGGGAATTGTTTTGGCCACAAATCTTACGCGGTGTGTCGCTCATATTTTGTATGGTGCCTATCAACAATATTGCATTGGGCACCCTACCCGCTGAACAACTGAAAAACGCGTCAGGCCTATTCAACCTTACCAGAAATCTTGGTGGCGCCGTTGGTCTTGCGGTAATCAATACCATTATTATGCGCCGCACCGATTTTCATTATGAAAGATTGGCTGAAAGCGTCCAATGGGGCAATCATCAGGTAATGGATCTCTTGGCAGCGTTGGAAAATCAGTTGGGTTCCGCTGGCATCAGCGCCCAAAAAGGGGCATTGCTACAGCTTTACAATATTGTCCATCAGGAAGCGACGGTTATGGCATTCATCGACGCGTTTTTTATTTTAACAATGCTTTTCCTTGTACTAACATTACTTGTATGGGCAGTTAAAAAACCAAAACCAATGTCTGGTGGTGCAACAGGTGGTCACTAAACGATAAATTACTAAGAGTTTTATTGTTAAATTGTTGCTTTTAAGCTCTTTTCGCTTATAGCTAAAATTATGAACACAATGACTTTGAGTGCCGATTGGACATTTCCGACAAATATTTTACTGGGTAATAAACGTTTGAGTGCTTTGGAGAATCATCTTCAAAACATCGGTATTACGTCTGTCATGATTATTACTGATAGAGGATTGAGTTCTTCTACACCGTTGAAAAAATTATTGCGGCGAATCGATAAATCGCAAAGTGCATTTGGTGTATTTTCTACTCTTGATGGTGTCCCCGATAAAAAAACTTTAGGTATCGCCATTCGACTTTACCGTAGTGGCGGTTTTAATGGCATATTGGCATTTGGTGGCGGTTCAACAATAGATCTTGCGAAATTGGTTTCCCTTTTCAGCCAGAGCAACTCTGAAGAGCTTACAATTCCACCCAAAGATGCACTTATGCCTCCAGTGATCGCTATACCAACATTGGCTGGTAGCGGCGCTGAAGTTGATGAAAGTGCTTATTTTGCTGAGTCGGCTGATAAAAATGGGCATACAGTGTATGATAAACGTCTTTGCCCAACATTGGTTATTGGCGATCCACAATTGATGGCCTCTGCAACGCCTGAACTTATAGCCGGTGCAGGCATGAATGCACTTGTTCATGCAATAGACAGTTGGTGCTCGCCGTTCTTTAATCCTGTTGCAGATGCTTTGGCTGTTGAAACAATAAAATGCATATTTGCCAATTTACCGAAAGCAGTTGCACAACCTACTGATGAAAACGCTCAAATAGCGCTTCTAACAGCATCAATATCGGGTGCATTGGCAGCGACAAAGGGGCTGGGGGCAACCACAGCACTTGCCAATTCTATATGTAATCGCTACCGCACCCATTTTGGAATGACTGCAGGCGTCCTACTACCTTATGTTTTGGCATCGAATCAGTCTGTTATTAATAATCGAATCGATATTTTGGCCGATAGGCTCAATATCAAAGGTGGTTTTAATGGATTTGCTCGTGAAATCCTTAATTTACGAAAAGCCGTTGGTGTGCCTACAAAACTGTCTGGTTTAATCAAGGATCAAAAGGTTAAAGCAAAAGACAAAGCTCTTATTGATAGTTTGGCGATTGAAGACCCTGCAGCAGATGAAAATCCAGTAAGATTTACCAAAAAGATAGCACTATCCATTTTGAATGCAGCTATTGTCGGAAAAATGAACCGTAAAAAATAACGGTAAAACGTTTACCCGATACTGATCTGCTGAAAGACACATAGCTTATCAACATAATGTATCGTGAATTATCACTTTCGGATTCATTACCAAATAAAAATAAAGGCTCACAATCATAGGATGTGAGCCTTTGTCATTTTATAAATTGCTTTCTATATCAGATGACATAGGAACGGATAGGTTCAAAACCATTAAATGCAACTGATGCATATGTTGTTGTGTAAGCACCGGTGCCATGAATTAGGAGTTCATCACCAACTGTCAATGATATTGGTAGCGGATAAGGTGTTTTCTCATACATAACGTCAGCAGAATCACATGTAGGACCAGCCAGTACACAGGGTCCCATTTCGTCATGGTCGTGTGGCGTTTCAATTGGATAACGGATAGCTTCATCCATTGTTTCGGCTAAACCATTAAATTTTCCAACATCAAGATAAACCCAACGCAATTGGTCGTCTTCTGATTTTTTAGATATCAACACAACTTCAGTGCGGATAACACCGGCATTGCCGACCATTCCCCTACCCGGTTCAATGATTGTCTCTGGCAGATGATTACCAAAATGCTTACTTAAAGAATCAAAAATCGCTAAGCCATAAGCTTGGGCAGAAGGAACATCTTTCAAATACCGCGTTGGAAAACCACCGCCCATATTAACAAGCTTAAGAATAATGCCTTCTTTAGCCAATGTTTGAAATACCTTGGAAGCGTCAGCTAAAGCTCTATCCCACGCAGCCAGATCTGTTTGTTGTGAGCCAACATGAAATGATACGCCATAGGCGTTTAGCCCAAGTTCATGCGCACGGCGCAAAACATTAACAGCCATATCAGGAACACAGCCAAATTTACGAGAAAGAGGCCACTCTGCACCTTCTCCGTCTGTTAATACACGGCAAAAAACGCGCGCACCTGGTGCTGCTCTTGCTATTTTTTCTACTTCTTCCACGCTATCAACGGCATATAACATAATGCCAAGCTCGTAGGCACGTGCAATATCACGTTCCTTCTTTATGGTATTGCCAAAAGAAATGCGGTCAGGCATTGCTCCGGCATTAAGTGCCATTTCTATTTCAGCCACTGTTGCCGTATCAAATGATGAACCAAGAGAGACCAGTAAACGCAAAATTTCTGGTGCTGGATTTGCCTTTACAGCATAAAAAATACGCGATTGAGGAAGTGCTTTTTCAAAGCCTTCATAATTTTCCCGCACAACATCAAGATCTAAAATCATGCATGGCCCTTCTGGGCGACGTGTTGCCAGAAAATCACGAATACGTTGTGTTGCCATTACGGTTCTCCTTGGGAAACTATTTCCCGCATCTTCGCCTGTCATGACCATTGCGTCATGATAAGCCCAGGGACAAAGTGCAAATTCAACCTTCATTTTATCCGGTTATTGGAGGTGCCGGAAAAACTCTGCAAAACTTGCGGCTATGGAACAGCGCGCTAACGCATTGCTCCGCTTTGTCTGCCTTTTGATTGGAAATACGAAAACCGCATCCGCACGGAAGGCAATGAGGTGTGCCTCTTCAGTAATTTCAACTTTTGGACAGTTGAAAGACACCAGAAAGGCCCGCACCGTCGTTGCTTCAAGATGTCCCCATTCTTC
>CALYQL010000043.1 GCA_945285915.1 uncultured Bartonella sp. | reverse complement strand
TGAGGCTTTGAGGCTTTGAGGCTTTGAGGCTTTGAGGCTTTGAGGCTTTGAGGCTATCATAATCACTGTAAAATAAATGTCATCATTTTTTCCAAATTATTTAAACTATTTTGCAGTAAGTGCGTTTTTACTGTGCTATATTTCATTTAATAGAAGTTTTTTGGAGGCTAACATGAAAAAACTCTGCTCTTTACTCATTGTATCAGTATTCGCCTTTTCAACGGTTGCATGTACACAGACAGAAAAAGAAGTAACAAAATGGGGTGCTGGTGGTGCCGCTGTTGGTGCTCTTGGTGGCGCAGCCTTTGGTCATGGTGGTAGAGCTGTAGCCGCAGGTGCTGCAATTGGTGCAGTTGCTGGCGGTCTTATCGGTTATTCACGGACAAAAAATAACGTTCGTTATTGTCATTATCGTGACAGTCATGGTCGTGTATTTGAAGCACGTTGCCGATAATTATTTTTTTCAAAGAAACATAAAGCATGGGGCTTATGCGCCCCATGTTTTTTATATCCATTTGTTTTAGCCAACGGATTTAAATTTTCCGGCCACGCAGCGTATCAACCAAAAGGCAAATGACCAACAGACCGATACTTTACAAACAGCAGTAATGCACACCATGGCGGTGTAAGCTATCCCAGCATTATCACCATCAAAATCGTAATATGTGTTATCCATTATTGTATCGAAAGCACATGAAAAAGAAACAAGTGCAAAAAATCCGAAAACACAACTTGTTATCAATACACAGTTGGTAAACTGCGTCATCTCCAGTGAAGGCTTACGCCACAATTTGAAAAATGTATAAAAGAACGTTATCACTGCTGTAATAATTGCAGTGATAGCAAAAATATTAGCTGTAACATCATCAGCAATATCTATAAAGAATTTGCTATCATTCACATATTCTTTTATCGCATCAGCATGATACATGCCTAACCGCACCGTCACAAACAGCAACAACACAATGAAAATTGCTGCTATAACAAGAATGCCAAGATTAAAAAGAAAAGCGAAAAGGAATTTCTTGTCAGTTTTTTCAAGCGAAATACCTATCCTATCACTTTTGATATCGGCAAATAGTTTTGTTAGCCACCAATCAATAGCGATGACACAAAATGGAATAAAAGTGTATATGGATACAACACCTAACTTTGATATTTCATTATTCTGATCAAACCAAGCGTAAGCAATAATCGCATAAGAGATGATGCCAGCCAATATGCCAAATGTGGGATGAATTTTCTTAAGCCATGCCCATGATATTGTGGCCAAAAAACTGGAAATTAGGCAACAGATCACGACCAACGAAAGTATTTTTATTTCAAACGGATGTTCGGAGAATATTCCCGACATACATTCAGTTAAAATCGTTTTGAAATCTATCGAAAAAAATGCCAACCAAATAAAAAAAGCACTTAATGCCAGTTGGCAGATCAAATTTATTAAAAAAATAACACTGGCACGAACAAACATGACTATGACCTATTATTTATCTAACGAAATAGTTAATTTACATAATGGTCGACTAGAGAAGAAGCTTATCATTAGCAAGATAGAAATAGCCCAGCGAACCATAATCCAACAGTAATTTCAGTAACTGGCTGGGATAAGATGATTTATCCGTAACCTATAGGTATTATATAGCAGCATTGCACCAAACAGCGGCAATAACTTCATAAAGCACTCTCAAACAGCGTTTTTCTTAAACAATGGTCATTTTTCGTTATTAGTGAATTTAGTTATACCTGTTTTGGCTTATTGATACACATTTTCTTCGCCCACCGATTTAAATGGTCCAGCCACGCAACGCGTAAGCCAAAATGAAAGAGATAGTCCAATACCTATCTCTAACCAATTGGAAATAAAAAACAGTACGGAATACGGCAAAACACGGCTAAACTCATATTGCTCAATATAGTTGTTTAATGGCTGATAAGTTGCAGCAAAGCTAAACACAAGAACCTGAACAATGAAAGTGACGATAACAGCCATACGTGTATAGGTTCGCATTTTCAAAGAGTCCTTATACCTTAGGTGATAAAAGGCATAAGCCACTGCAATAACGGCTACAATTGCTGCTATCAGACTATATAAAATTACAAAAAACATATCCCTATTATCCAAGGAATGATGTTCCGGGTTATAAGTCGTAGCGATTATTAAAGATGCATAAAAAATAGCAAATACAATATATAGCAAAAGAATATACATACTAAACTGAAGGGAATACCTGATTTTTCCGCCCAAAGATGGAACAGCTATCGAGATATCACAACCTTTTGTGTCATAAAGTGGTTTAAGGATCCACCATGTAAAGCAGATTACGTAAGTTTCAAAAAGACCTGCTACAAAACCTGAAAACAGGATATTCGTAATATTAAAAGTAGGTCCAATGCCAATATATAGTATAATGCCTCCGATAATGCTTCCTATAACAGCCGCACAAAGACACGCCAGAATGGCAAAAAGAGGATGAAGCCGCCCTAATAGTTTCAATGAAATTGCACCAAGAATACCAGAGCTAAAGCAACTTAAGATAGCCGTAATAACCCAAGATCTCGTTGCTAAATTATCCGAGAAAACTTCGTTTTTTGTTGCAAGCAATATTTCCATCGCACTTAATGGATATTGAACGCATGCTTCAATAATGAGTAAAAGTAAGAGATTAAAGATCAGGCAAGTTATAAATATAACACTTGTGCGAACAACCATAAGCGGTACCTTATCGATTACCTGACAAATAAATTTATCATTCCGAGCTAACGAAGAACTTTGTTTTTAGCAAGAAGTGTATTGGCAGGATCACGATTTTTCAAAAACATATTCATTATCAATATGAATTGTTAAAACTGCGTAGATGCCAATGAAGCAAATACGATGCCTATGCATCACGATTTCAAATGGCAAAAACACTATTGAGCAGACATCAATATAAGCTTTCATTTCAACGCACTATGTAGGAATTTATAAGCATCAGATCTCATGCTTATAAATTTCCCCATCATATGTTTTGAATTTTCCTGCAAAACAGCGTGCAACCCAAAATGCGAAAGATGGTATTACCGATAAGTGGCATAAATTCCAAACAAAGAGAAACATGAAGCCTAATATTGGAACCAAATTCCTAATATCTCTCATAAAATCATCTGCCATTAAATTGGCAGCAAAATAGTTTATAAAGGCAAATATCATCATTATAGCATTGAAGATAAACACAATGGCTATAACAGAACGGGTATAATTTTTCATCTTCAAGATGCTTGTATATTGCAACCGGTAAAAAGCGTAAATTATTGAAAAGACGACTGTTATAAGTGTCAGGAAATCATACAGCATAATGAGAAAATCAAAGTCTGGAAACGAACTTGGCAAAATCAAAAGTTGGCGGATAGGCAATAAAAGTATGCTTTCTACACACAAAATACCGGCACAAATAAAAAAAGAATATTTAAACCTTTTATCGGTATTTGTGAGGGAAATTCCAATCTCGCTGCCTTTGGTGTCAAAAAACTGTTTAGCAAGCCACCATGTGCAACAAATCACATTGGCTTCTAACGCACCAACTAAAACAGTAATAAAATTAAGCTCGTCTATTTTTAAAAAGTGTTTATCTTCAGTTGTCCAACTTATAATCTCTCTATCATAAAAAATGATATAAAAAATAATGGACCCCAATATATTGGCTAAAACACCAAAGCAAGGGTGAATTCGCCCCATTAACCTCCAAGAAACTGCTCCCAAAATACCGAAAATGACACTTGAGATTATAATTGTAAGCGTTATCAGCCTCATATTTTGGTCGTGAAAAGACAGATAGGCTTCTTGTCGGACTATGTCCATCAGGCTTAATACTGAAAAACTTTCCGAATGAAAGACAGAAAAAAGCAGAAATGCTGATAGAAAATTCAATAAAAAAGACACGAAAAATATAAAACTTGCGCGAACAACCATATGTGGTGCCTTGTAACCTAACCAATAAAATAATCATTATTTATTGGATTAGGGATAAAGAACATACCGAGGATTATCAAGGCGGATATTGGCAGACCACAATCCGTACAATCGTGCATAGGATATTGGCCTTATCTTCGAGTAATCATAATTTATTATTATATAAAACAACAATAACACAATTATATTCTATTTTGTTTAGAATAATTATCGCGTGATATATTATAAAAGCTATTTTTTAAGGTATGAGTTTTTAAAACTATAGATAATATAAAAAGGGGCATTCATAAATGCCCCTTTTATTCATTGGTTTAAATTTACCATCATTTGTAAAGTGTGAATGGCGTAATTAACCGCGCAATGTACCGCCGGTGGATTTCGTCACATTCTCAATGATCTTATTGGCCATATTTTCCAAATCTTCGTCGGTCAAAGTCCGTTCAATTGGTTGAATTGACACCTCGATCGCCATTGATTTTTTATCCTCACCAAGGCTTGCACCTTCAAAGAGGTCAAACACTTGCACAGATTGTATAAGTTTTTTATCTGCACCGCTTGCTGCTCTTATAACGGTAGCCGCAGTGACTGTTTTATCCATAACGAAAGCGAAATCTCTTTTCACCATCTGGAAAGGCGAAAGTGTCAATGCTGAGCGTGTTTTGGTTGCTTTTTTACGTGGCTCTGGCACCTTATCCAAGAAAATTTCAAAACCACACAATGGACCACTGGCGTCCAATTCTTCCAATGTATCAGGATGGAATTCACCAAAAGTACCCAAAATAACCTTCGGTCCCAATTTTATAACGCCAGAACGGCCTGGATGATACCAATCCGGTGCACCGCTTTCAATCTGCACTTTGGAAACGTCAAGTCCACACGCTTCCAAGACACAAAGCGCATCAGCCTTAGCGTCAAACACATCAACCGTTTTTGCAGCACCAGACCAGAAACGCCCTGCCCCTTCAAGCTTATATGTGCCACGGCGTATACCACCAGCAACACGACGTTGCATGTCTGGCGTATTGCCTTCAAATGTACCGGATATTTCAAAAAGCCCTAGATCAGGATAGCCACGATCCGCATTGCGTTGTGCAGCTGTAATGAGTCCAGGTAAAAGCGATGGCCGCATATCGGACATATCGGCAGCTATTGGATTGGCAAGTTTCAGTTCACTCTTTCCACCACCAAAAGCTTTGGCTTGTTTTTCTGAAATGAAAGACCATGTGATCGCCTCCAACAAACCACGACAGGCCAAAGCACGGCGTGCATTGCGCTGGCGTATTTGGATTGTTGTCAGGATTTCCTTACAGACATTTGCTGGTCTTTCCAAAGGTTGCGGAACAATATTGTTTAGACCGTGAATGCGCATCACCTCTTCAACAATATCGGCTTTGCCATCAACGTCTGGGCGCCATGTAGGCACCTTAACATTAACAATATCACCTTGACCTTCAACACCAAAACCGAGATGTTGCAAAATCTTTGTTGCATCCTGATGACTTAATTCTAGACCCGTCAGGCGTTTGATTTCAGAAAATGGAAATTTAATAACCTTGGTATCTACGGCTATTTTGCCAATTGTCTGCGCTTTTGTTGGAACACCGCCACATAATTTTATGGCCATTTCTGTTGCAAAAGCCAACCCTGCTTCCATAAATTCTGGATCAACACCCCGTTCAAACCGGTAGCGGGCATCGGAAACAATACCTAATGACCGACCAGTCGTTGCCACATTACGAGGTTCCCATAAAGCGGATTCTATAATGACATTTTTGGTGTTTTCATCACAGCCCGTGGCTTCACCGCCCATAATGCCGCCAATGGATTGCACACCAGCGTCATCACAGATGACACAATTGTCTGATCCAAGCTTGTAATCCTTGCCATTAAGCGCCAATATCGTTTCGCCATTATGCGCGCGGCGAACAGTTAAATTGCCTTTGACCTTATCCGCATCATAAACATGCAGCGGACGGCCCAAATCAAATGTGATATAATTGGTCATATCAACCAAGGCGTTTATTGGCCGCAAGCCAATGGCATTAAGGCGCAATTGCATCCATCTTGGTGATTGTCCATTTTGAACATTCTTCACTTCACGCCAAGAAAAACCCAAACATAATGGCGCAGTATCACCAAATTCGAGTGCAACGTTAACGGATGGTTGGCCGTCGCCTGAAATGACAGGCATTGTTAATGGTTTTAACTGACCAATGCCACTTGCTGCCAAGTCACGTGCAATACCACGAACACCTGTACAATCAGGACGGTTAGGTGTTAACCCCACATCAATGATTGGATCATTTAAACCGCAATATTGTGCAAAAGCGGTTCCAACAGCTGCATCTTCCGGTAATTCAATAATACCGTTATGCTCGTTTGATAATTCGAGTTCGCGCTCGGAACACATCATACCAAAACTTTCAACACCACGGATTTTTCCTACCGCCAAGGTTATATCAAGACCGGGAACATAAGCACCCGGAGGTGCAAATACACCGATTAAACCAGCGCGCGCATTGGGGGCACCGCAAACAACTTGAACCGGCTTATCGGCACCAGTATCCACACTCAAAAGCTGCAAATGATCGGAATCTGGATGTTTTTCTGCCGTTAGGATTTTTGCGATAACAAATGCATCAAAACTTTTGCGGTCATCAACGCTATCAACTTCCAAACCGATATCTGTTAAACGGTCACAAATCTCGCCAAGTGATGCGTCCGTCTCCAGATGATCCTTCAACCAGGACAAAGTAAATTTCATTGTTCAAAACCTCTTTTAAAAACGCAAGACAAGCGTGACTTATGAATTGCTTAAACCGCCAAAAAGCGTTGGAACATCGAGCGGACGGAACCCATAATGATCAATCCAGCGAATGTCTGCATCAAAGAATGCTCTTAAGTCTGGCATACCATATTTTAACATAGCGATACGGTCGATGCCCATTCCCCATGCAAAACCTTGATATTCATCAGGATCCAAACCAACATTTTTCAAAACATTGGGGTGCACCATGCCACAACCCAAAATTTCCAACCAATCGTTCCCTTCACCGAATTTCACTTCTGTACCAGAACGATCGCACTGAATATCAACTTCCATTGATGGCTCAGTAAATGGGAAGAATGAAGGTCGAAAGCGCATTTTTAATGATGGCACTTCAAAGAAAGCCTTACAGAATTCTTCATGAATCCACATAATATTGCCGATGGTGGATTTTTTATCGATAACAAGCCCTTCTACCTGATGGAACATTGGTGAATGGGTGGCGTCGGAATCCATACGGTATGTTTTGCCTGGAATAACAATACGAATAGGTGGTGTTTGTTTTTCCATTGTCCGCACTTGCACAGGCGAAGTGTGCGTGCGCAAAAGCCGTCTTTCACCATTTTCATCAGGATTGAAGAAAAACGTATCATGCATTTCCCGCGCAGGGTGCCCTATTGGGAAGTTTAATGCGGTAAAATTGTAATAATCCGTTTCGATATCCGGCCCTTCAGCAATTGAAAAACCCATATCGGCATAAATCGCTGTTATTTCATCAATGACTTGTGAAATTGGATGGATTCTGCCGCGATCTGCCGGAGACGTGCGTACAGGTAGTGTAACATCTACCGTTTCACTTGCAAGACGGGCTGCGGTGGCTGCCCGTTTCAAGATGTTCCGTTTCTCTGCCAAAAGCTCCATAACACGGTTTTTCAAACCATTGATAACCGGCCCTGCTATTTGCCGTTCTTCGGCACTCATTGCGCCCAAACCTTTGAGCTTTTCAGATATCGTGCCCTTTTTACCAAGTGCGCTAACACGCACCGCTTCCAAGGCCTGCTCATCTTGTGCAGCTTCAATTGCCGCGCAAACTTGCTGTTCCAGACTTTCAATCTCGTTCATGTTTCTGCCTGTTCTTTAAATTGGATGAGAGAAACTCCATGGCGCTTAACATACGCTTGCCATCGCCACCAAGGTAAATTGGTTTTGCCAACTTTAATGGAGTTATAAAAATAGAAAAAAAGCGAACTATCTTTCGAAGTTCTCGAAGTGTTTCTGCCGAGACACATGCTTTCCATGCTGCAAAAGCGGCATTTTGCGTCACGTCTTTATCAATTGCTTGCGACGAAATTTGGAAAAAAAGCAACCATGCATCACGTGCTTGCGCATCAGACAAAGGCATAACGGCTTCCGGCTCTTCCTCAAAATCAAAAAAGCCAAGACCATCTTTGCTCATAAACATATCGCGTGGATGTGGACGACCATGAACAAGCCCGCTTTCATGAACTTTTCCCAAAGCATGCGCACATTCAACCAGCAGCGCATCATGCTTCTTCGCGTCACTCTTGCGCAATTCATTCAACCGTTTTTGTACTGTCTGCCCTACATCTGAAATCATGATAGCAGGACCATCAACCGCTAAAATCTGCGGCACTGGAATATGTGCCGCTTGAAAGGCCTTAATCTTCCGCTCTTCCTGCAAGTTCATTTCAGTAGCATTACGCACCGGTGAAGCCCGCATAAAAGCAGCCGGCAATAAAAACGATAACCTTGCGTGAAGTCTTTTACCAAATGGTCTGCGTTCAATACCCTGACGCTTAACCCATGCTTTTTTGCCTTGCCGCATTACGCAAGCGATGCGTTTAGTCGCACAACTTGCGATAAGCTGCTTATCGTCATTGCTGCATTGCACCTGATTTATCGCACAAGACTGGTCCATAATGCCTCAAAAAATAAAACCCGCAACCGGCTAAAGCCAGCGCGGGTTCCGAAATTGTGTTTTGTTTGAAAGGAACGCGACCGGCTTACTTGACGGCGCCTTCAAAAGCATTCGGAGTTGTGTTTTTCAGATATTCAAGTGCTTTCTTGGCAGCAGCAACAAGCTGTGAGAATGTTGCTGGTTCATGAATAGCAATATCTGAAAGAACCTTACGATCAATTTCGATACCTGCTTTTGCAAGACCGTCGATAAAGCGACCATAAGTCAAGCCTTCTGTACGGACAGCAGCGTTGATACGCTGAATCCACAATGCACGGAAGCTACGCTTACGATTTTTACGATCGCGATAAGCATATTGCTTTGAACGGTCAACAGCAGCTTTTGCTGCACGAATGGTATTTTTACGACGACCGTAAAAACCTTCAGCCTGTTTAAGAACTTTTTTGTGTTTGGCGTGTGCTGTTACGCCGCGTTTTACGCGTGCCATGTCATAATCTCCTTAAGACGTATGGTTCAAA
>CALYQL010000042.1 GCA_945285915.1 uncultured Bartonella sp. | reverse complement strand
CCAATTTTCCAAGGTGAAGACGAGCAGGCGAAGAAAGAAGCACAGAGTTGCGTGGCATTTGTCTTGGATGAGGTTTACAAACTTCTTCATCCGTTTATGCCGTATATGACCGAGGAACTATGGTCGGTCACGGCTCCAGACCATAAACCACGCGCAACTATGTTGGCGTTATCTGATTGGCCACAAGTTAAAATTCATGATGATGAAGCGGCGGAAGATATCAACTGGTTGATTGATGTTGTTGGTGGTATCCGCTCAGTGCGGGCTGAAATGAATGTCCCTGCTAGCGCTATGGCACCGTTGGTCATTGTTGATGCCAATAATATGACAAAAGAACGCGTCGAGCGTCATCAAGCAGCAATAATGCGTCTGGCACGTGTGGAAACAATTGAATTTGGCTCAACCGTTCCAGAGACTTCGGCACAGTTGATCTTGGGAGAGGCTACACTTTGTCTGCCACTGGGTAAGCTAATTGATCTTGATGCTGAAAAAGCAAGATTAACCAAGGAAATGGCTAAAGTTGATCTCGATATTAGCAAAGTCAATTCCAAGCTTGATAACCCGAAATTTGTTGCTAATGCGCGACCAGATGTTGTGGAAGCAGAACGCGAAAGATTAGAAGAGCTACAAGCAGCGAAAGAAAAAATAGCTACAGCCTTGAAAAGACTAGGCTAATCAGTCGCTCTGAAACGACTGAGCTAACTGGTTATCCTGAAATGACTTGTCTGATTGATTAAAAATTGAAAAACCGCTTGGTTGTTACACACCAAGCGGTTTTTATTATCCTCGACCACTGCCATTACCAACCGATGACGCATAATTTTTTCGAACTGCTGGCGCAGGTGGTGGAACGTCATCAGGGTTGAATGTCCTCCACTGACGCACACCATTGTCTCCTAAATACCAATATCCGGTAGGGGCGACGTTATTATTGGAAGAAACATCAGTTTTTGTCGTGTTGCACGCCGCCAATGTCATGGCTGTAATTGTTAATGCGATCATCGCACCTAATTTAGTCATCATTGTATTTTTGCTCATTCAACATGTATTCCACTAGTAAAGCTGACGTTTAGCTTTTTGAGATCATTATAGCTTATGACTTCGTTACTATTGCGATCGTTTTACGTTAAAATATGATCTTTTTTTGCATAATAGACCATTGAATGCAAATTTTAAAATGAGATTCGCAATTAACCAGTAATGTTGCAGATTAACCAATAAATTTAGAAATCAAAAATGTTGCTTTGCAGCAACAGTATTTTTCAGATTACATGATAGTGTGCTTTTGCCTCAATACCAACACAAACGAGGTTCAGTTCTTGCCATGATTAGGTGGTAATATCTTATATTACCAAAGATGAATTGAGTCGTAATATGATTTGTAAATGCAGGAAGACATTATTTGCAGGTGTAACAATGATTACACTTGGACTCTGTCTTCCAAATGCGTTTGCATTGGATGTTAATCATGCGCCTGACGATTCGGATAGCCCATTCAAATTTTTTAAAACGGGTATTTCTGCTTATAAAAATGGCGATAAAGGTGAAGCGGTAAAAGCATTACGTTATGCTGCTGATATGGGCCATCCTGGCGCGAATTGGAAACTAGCGCGCATGTATGCTGACGGTGATGGCGTCGTTGAGGACGATTATGAAGCATATCAATTCTATGTCCGAATTGTTGAAGACGGTGCTGATCCAGGATCGGAAGATGAGAGTTATCTCGCCGATGCTTTGGTGGAAATAGCTGGCTACTTATCAACCGGCATACCTAATTCTCCTGTCAAAAAAGATACAGCACGTGCACGCAGCCTTTATTTACAAGCAGCTACCAATTACGGTAACGCAGAAGCTCAATTTCGTTTGGGAAAAATGTTGTTGAATGGTGAAGGCGGAGAAAAAAACGCAGTCCAAGCAGCCCGTTGGTTTCAATTATCTGCAAAAAAAGGCAATACCAGCGCACAGGCGATGCTTGGAAATATGCTATTTCAAGCTGGAAAAACAGTGCGCGGTTTGGCGATGATGACGGCGGCTTATGAAAAAGCAGATGCTAAAGATCAATCATGGATAAGGCAGATGCAAGAGCGGGCATTTGCTGTTTCTGCTGAATCAGATCGGCGTACCGCAATATCAATGGCAACAGATATAGCCAGCAATAAAGACGGTTTTTAATTTAGCTTGAAATTGTTGGTTCAGGATAAAGGTTATCCTTTAAACAAAAATCATCCTTATCTTTATAATTTTCATCCATGAATTTATACTTAGCCATTATTGGATTAATGGCTAAGTATTTTAGAAAGAAAATCCTGAGCGCGTGGTGATCTAGCTTCGGGTGACGCAAAAAATTCTTCTGATTTGCAATCTTCCAAGATATTGCCATCATCCATGAAAATTACGCGATTGGATACTTTACGTGCAAATCCCATTTCATGCGTGACACAAATCATTGTCATACCTTCTTGTGCCAAACCAACCATAACATCTAAAACTTCACCGACCATTTCGGGATCTAAAGCAGATGTTGGCTCGTCGAATAACATAACAAGAGGATCCATCGTCAAGGCGCGGGCAATTGCGACACGTTGTTGCTGTCCGCCAGATAATTGCCCGGGATATTTATCTTTGTGAGCCGTTAAACCAACCCGATCAAGATATTTCAGGCCGCGTTCTACGGCCTCTTTTTTATTGCGATGCAGAACCTTTATTTGTGCAACCGTCAGATTATCCATGACTGACAAATGCGGAAATAATTCAAAATGTTGGAATACCATACCAACGCGGCTGCGCAACTTAGGTAAATTCGTTTTGGGAGAATGGACGGCAACGCCGTTAACCCAGATTTCACCCTTTTGAAAGGGCTCTAAAGCATTGATTGTTTTGATAAAGGTAGATTTTCCAGACCCAGAAGGCCCGCAAACAACCACCACTTCGCCTTTATCAATATTGGTAGAGCAATTTTTCAAAACATTAAACTTACCATACCATTTGGATATATTTTTTACTTCAATCATGTGTTCTGACATGAACTTTTCCTATCAGCGTATAATCGCGACTTTTTTCTGGAGATACATCACGGCTTGTGAGAGTGAAAAACAGATAACAAAATAGAAGACCGCAGCGAGGATATAGGCTTCCTGTTTTACACCGAAATTACTTGCAACAATATCAAACCCTTTCAGAAGATCATTGCCGCTAATGGCATAAACAAGTGATGTATCCTGAAACAGAATGATGACCTGTGTTAATAAAACTGGAAGCATATTCCGTAATGCTTGCGGCAAGATAACAATCAGCATACTTTGCCAATAGGTCATGCCTAACGCTTGGCTGGCGTATTTTTGTCCCTGTGGAATTGATCGGATTCCAGCACGCATAATTTCTGCAAAATAGGCTGCTTCAAATGCGGTAAATGTAATGAATGCCGAGTTATTGGCACCAATTGAATGTCCAGTAACAAACGGCAACAATACAAAGAACCATAAAATCACCATAACAAGCGGTACAGATCGCATGACAGTAATATAAATTGTTGCGATCCATGACAGCGGTTTTAAAGACGATAACCGCATCATCGCAAGCAGCGTACCGAATATAAGTCCGAGAATTGTTGCTACAATTGTTAGAACAATGCTGAAGATAAGACCGGACAATATATAGTTTTTAAAAACATCAAATGTAAAAAATGAGAAGTTAAATCCAGAAAAGTCGAAGGTTAAATAATAAGATAATGTTGGGCCGAGAAATTCAGACATTGTTATCGACCTTCCGTTTGAAAACCAGGTATCTTCACCATTCGCTCAAGAGTCGACATCACAATGAATATGACCAATGCAATGATGACATATAAGACAGTTACGACAATATAGTTTTCGTAGACGTGGCTAACTTCTTCGATCGACTGATATTGAAATTGCATTAATTCATGGATGGAAACAGCAAAGGCAACGGCAGAATTTTTTACAATCCCCATGGATTCCGATATGAGAGGAGGCAATATAGTGCGCATTGCCCGTGGCAATATCACGTATCTATAAGTCTGCAATGTTGTAAATCCCATACCCATCGCAGCGTAACGCTGACCTGTTGGAATTGCTTCAATTCCCGATCTTACTTGTTCAGCAATACGTGCCGAGGTAAAAAATCCAAGTGCGCAAATAACCAGTATAATTGGCGGAAAATTCATTGCGGGTGGATAAATCTTAGGCACCACAAAGTACCAAAGGAATATCTGCACAAGAAGTGGAATGTTACGCATTACTTCTACCCAAATTCTCGCTAAGGCACGCAAAATATAATTCGTTATCGACGTTTTGGGTAATGTTCTCAATGTCCCGACAATAATGCCAACGGCGACTGCCAATATCAAACTGGATACTGATAATATCGCTGTATTGGTAAAGGCATTTAAAAGGGTATCAAGGTAAGTATGGCTTATACCAGTTTTACCAAAACAACCGGGCACATTTACATGGTCTAAATCATCCATGCATAGAAAAGAAAAATCCATGCCAATAGATCCCCACTATAGCTACGCTTGAGCTAAGTAATTGAACAAAAAAGTCTCGTCCGTATTGCACGAAGACTGTATCCTAACGATGTAGAATACAGCCTATTCGTGTGGTTATTGGTTGTTTTCTTCGTATTCTTCCATAGGTTTATTATTTGGATGCTGCCAAGCATATTTTGTCGTTGGAGACAATGGCAGACCTACAACCGTATTTGCTGGTGGTATCGGTTGCATAAACCATTTGTTGTAAAGCTGTTCAAGCTGTCCGCTTTTTATCTGCTTTTCAATACTCTTGTTGATCGCTTCTTCCAATTTCTTGTCGTTCAAGCGAAGCATACATGCAATTGGTTCAACAGATAAAACTTCTTTCAGAATAACGTAATCTGATGGATTTTTAGCTTTGGATATATTTCCTGCGAGGATTGAGCCATCCATAATAAAGGCGTCGGCTCTACCCGATTCTAAAAGCAAGAAACTATCGGCGTGATCCTTGCCGTTCACTTCTTTAAAATCGATGTTTTTTGCCCGTTTGTTTTTGCGCAATGTTTGAACAGATGTCGTGCCGGTTGTGGTAGCGACAGTTTTTCCATTGAGATCAGTAATGGATTTGATGCCTGAATCTTTCTTTACTGCTATACGCACTTCTTCTACATACGTTGTGTCAGCAAATGCCGCCTCGCGTGCTCGAGCTCTGTTATTTGTTGTTGATCCGCACTCGAAATCATAGGTGCCATTTTGTAGCAATGGTATTCTGTTTTGTGAGGTAATCGGCACATATTTAATTTGTAGCGGTTCATTCAACTCTGCTGAAATATCACCAATAATGCGTTCAGCCATTTCTGTATGAAAACCGACATATTTACCGTTCCCAAGCGCATATGCCAAACCAGAAGATTCACGAACACCCAAAGTCACAGTTCCTGAATCTTGAATTTTCTTTAAGGTGTCATTTTCCTGTGCTTGAGCTACGCCAGTGATGCTGACAAATGCTGCAGCTGCAATTGCCAATAGAGCTGTTTTCATGAGTGTTCTCCTATTATATATTTATTTAGATTAGGCATAAACGCTTTATCTAAGTAATTTATTATATTTCTATTATTTAAAAGCAAGTTTTTATAATTCTAAAGGAGAAATAATTTCTATAAAATTAAAAAAATACATCACACAATTTACTAATAATGAGAATTATTAACAAAAAGGCCATTTTCTATATTGCCTTTTTAATTGTCTTTTATGGACGTTGTTGTGTTGTGGATATTATCGCGAATTTTTAGAGAAATGCGTGTTTAATTCAATGAAAACAGGTACATGGTCCGACGGTTTTTCCCAGCCGCGAACCTCACGTTGAACTTTCGCAGATAAAAGTAAATCGGCTACTTCAGGAGATAAGAGAAGGTGGTCAATATTGATTCCGTTGTCTTTAGGCCAAGCACCCGCTTGGAAATCCCAGAATGTATAGTTTGCATTATCGGAAACGCAGTCGACTGCATCGTAAAATCCAAGATTCATTGTTTCATGAAAGGATTCACGTGTTTTGGGTAGGTATAATGCATCACCAACCCATTGTTGCGGATTTTTCGCGTCTTTTATTGATGAGATAACGTTATAATCGCCTGCTAAAACAAGCGGTTCTTCGTATTTAAGCAAATCAATCGCATGATTTTGAAGGCGCTTCATCCAGTTCAATTTATATGGATATTTGTCGCTGTCTACAGGATTACCATTAGGTAAATATAAAGACGCAATCCTCAATACTCCAGTATCTGTCGAATACACTGCCTCTATATATCTTGCTTGAATATCATCAGAATCTCCCGGTAATCGCCGTAATACTTCATCCGGACTCTGTTTTGATAGGATGGCAACACCATTGAAACTTTTTTGTCCATGCGTTTCAATATGATATCCAAGGGATTGGATCACAGAACGGGGGAAATCCTCATCAACACTCTTAACCTCTTGGAGGCAAACAATATCAGGTTGATATTGCTCAAGCCAATGGGTGAGAGTAGCAAGTCGTGCCTTTATTCCAGCTATATTCCATGTCGCGATCTTCATAATGTTATATTATCGGTAAAATGACTGCCTATCAAGGTTGTGATGAGCTACTTTTGTTATACTTGACCTTTTAACACCAAACTTCAAACGTCTCTAATTTATAATGAGGAACGCACCATTGTTTTCTTCGTTTAACGAAATAGTAAATAACGTGCGCATAATTTTTAACCATACAATATTATATGCAAGGAAATCGCATTTTCCCTAAAATTTAAGAATCGAATCCAATATTTTGATTTTTGCATCCGTTTTAGGATTTGATCTGTGTCAAAATAGCTACAAAGTCATAAACTTTGAGAAAACCACGTAAAACAGACGATATTATTCTCTTTTTTTCAGTAAATACGCTTTTTAAACGGGTTTTGCACTTGACGTTCCAAGGCTTTGACGGTATCAAACTTCCATCTGAGCCGATGTGAGGTTAGACATTTTTAAAACGACACGTTTTAAATTTCACCTCAAACAGGGTTCGTTTTATGGTTTTGAAACGCAAATGCCGAATGCATGAGACCTTAAGTGGTTTCCTCTGCTGAGTATCGGGTGATCTGCAGTAAAGCGGTGAAGCCCGATTTTGTGTATGTGTTTACTGTAGTTTTTTGGCTTATGCCAATACTAAATAAGTGAAGCGGCCCTATCGGGCGAGACGAACAGAGATTAAAAGAGGAAGGTTGAATGCCTACCGTAAACCAGTTGATCCGCAAGCCACGTACAGCGCCAGGCAAGCGTAATAAGGTTCCTGCTTTGCAGGCGAACCCTCAAAAGCGCGGGGTATGTACTCGCGTTTATACAACAACACCAAAGAAGCCGAACTCGGCTCTTCGTAAAGTTGCGAAAGTTCGCTTGACGAATGGCTTTGAGGTTATCGGGTATATCCCGGGTGAAGGCCATAACCTTCAGGAGCACTCTGTTGTGATGATTCGTGGTGGTCGTGTTAAAGATTTGCCAGGTGTGCGTTATCACATCATTCGTGGTGTTCTTGATACTCAAGGTGTTAAGAATCGTAAGCAGCGCCGTTCTAAATACGGTGCAAAGCGTCCTAAATAAGTTTTGAGAGACGAAGCAAATGTCCCGTCGCCATAGAGCAGAAAAACGTGAAATTAATCCAGATCCTAAGTTTGGTGATCTGGTTATTACGAAATTTATGAATGCCATCATGCTTGATGGTAAGAAATCTGTAGCTGAGCGTATCGTTTACGGTGCTCTTGATGCAGTTGAAGGTAAAGCGAAGACTGAGCCAGTAGCTCTGTTTCATCAAGCTTTAGAGAATGTTGCTCCTCATGTAGAGGTTCGTTCTCGTCGTGTTGGTGGTGCTACATATCAGGTTCCTGTTGATGTTCGTCCAGATCGTCGTCAGGCCTTAGCTATTCGTTGGTTGATTGCTGCGGCACGTAATCGTAATGAAACGACTATGGTTGATCGGCTTTCTGGTGAATTGATGGATGCTGCCAACAATCGCGGCTCTGCTGTTAAGAAGCGTGAAGATACACACCGTATGGCGGAAGCTAACCGTGCGTTCTCGCATTATCGTTGGTAAGAAGAAACTCAGTTAATTAAAGGCAAAAATTATGGCTCGCGAGTATAAAATCGAAGACTACCGTAATTTTGGTATTATGGCACATATTGATGCCGGTAAGACCACAATGACTGAGCGTATTCTTTATTACACGGGTAAAAACCACAAAATCGGTGAAACGCATGATGGTGCTTCAACGATGGACTGGATGGAGCAGGAACAAGAACGCGGTATCACGATTACATCTGCTGCAACGACAACGTTTTGGCAGGGGCGTGATGGAAAAAAGCGTCGTTTCAATATTATTGATACGCCTGGACACGTTGACTTTACTATTGAAGTAGAACGTTCGTTGCGTGTTCTTGATGGTGCTATCGCATTGCTTGACGCGAATGCTGGTGTGGAACCTCAGACGGAAACTGTTTGGCGTCAGGCTGAAAAGTATCACGTCCCACGTATGGTTTTTGTGAACAAGATGGACAAGATCGGCGCTGATTTTTATCGTAGCGTTGAAATGGTTGGTAGCCGTCTTGGTGCGAATGCTCTTGTTCTTCAGTTGCCTATTGGTGCAGAAAACGATTTCGAAGGTGTTGTTGATCTTATCGAAATGAAAGCACTAACTTGGGATGGCTCAATTGGTGCTGCCGCTAAAGTTAGCGAAATTCCTGCTGACCTAAAGGAAAAGGCTGAGGAATATAGAGAAAAATTGATAGAGATGGCTGTGGAAGTTGATGAGGCTGCTACAGAGGCTTATCTTGAAGGTAAAATGCCTACTAATGATGAGCTCATTGAGCTTATCCGTAAAGGTACTATTGCTGTTCAATTCCATCCTATTCTTTGTGGTTCGGCATTTAAGAATCGTGGTGTTCAGCCTCTGCTTGATGCGGTTGTTTCTTATCTTCCTTCACCAGTTGATGTGCCTGCGATTGCCGGTGTTGATGTGAAGACAGGTGAAGAGACAGTTCGTGAATCATCAGATGAAGCGCCACTGTCAATGTTGGCGTTCAAGATCATGAACGATCCGTTTGTTGGTTCATTAACTTTCTGCCGTATTTATTCTGGTGAACTCCATAAGGGTGTTTCGTTAGAAAATACAGTTAAGGGAAAAAGAGAACGTATTGGCCGTATGCTTTTGATGCATTCTAACTCTAGAAGTGATATTGAAGAAGCTTATGCTGGTGATATCGTTGCTTTGGCTGGTTTGAAAGAAACAACAACAGGTGACACGTTGTGTGATCCGTTGAAGCCAGTTATTCTTGAGCG
>CALYQL010000041.1 GCA_945285915.1 uncultured Bartonella sp. | reverse complement strand
TCGATACCCGCGCTTGCAGTTTTCAATCAGCAGGGAGTTGCACCCCGTCACTGCAATTCGCCTTATCTATAGATGATTTGATAAAAAGTCAACAAAAATACGCAAAAAGCGTTTTTTGATTGAAAAATACGTAAAAAACGTATATAGGGTCAGTCATATAACGTAATTTATTTTATACAAAACATTTTTAATTTTATATTTGGCTTTTAATAAAGGGCTAATAGCATGAAATCTTATCCAGGAGCTTTGGCTTTTACGGCACAAATCTATGATGCGGATAGTGAGGCGCTTATTTTCCCAGATTTCGAGACAGAACTAGTAACATCTGTAGAGCGTGGTGAAATCTCTATTGATGCGATATTCTGTTGTAATTACGACCGGAAAAATTCTTATATCAATCTCGATTTAAGTGCAGATCCGTGGATACAGAGATTGGCGGCAAAAATTAGAACACAGGCGTTGGAAGACGAGGATTTTTTAGCGCGTGCATATGACAATGCTGAGCAGTGTTATGGTCTTGATAGTTATATTCGTCAAAATAAACGACGGAAGAATGAACTAATTTAAATGTGGCTTGCATTAGATCTTTTGCTGTTTTGACTGAAAAGTTCAATTAGTTTTTGTTTTTCGCGATTGAGAAAAACAACCCAATTTAAATGAAAAATACCTTAAGGCATAAAGCATGAATACAGAGTACCCATATGATGCATGAATAGAGAGCTATAGATAAACGCAATGAATAGACACCATTCGTATAGAGCTATGAATAAAGCGGGGGAGGAGTATGCTAGAGCGGCTAAAGAAAGCCGACAGTCGTTAAGCAGAATGACCATTAATTCTTGAGGGAAAGATAGTTTCTCACTTCTATTGCTACCAACAGCTCAGTTTGTCGGGAGGATCGTTTCAAATTTTCAATATCAAACAATTTCAAAGAAGCTCAGGCGAATAGAGCTAGGCGCATTGATTAATGCCTTAATTCTAAGACCATTCGATAAAATACTTAATTTGGAATTGCTCGATGATATTGCCACTTTTTGCAGGGGATCAGAACCATCTCAGATTACTGTTAGTTAAAAAAATGGCATAGGAAAGAAACTATATGTTGGTAAACAGTTAAATCTGAACCACTAGAAAAATTTAATTCATGTAATAGGTGATTGTTATAGAGTAAAACTTTAAATTTATTGCATTTTATAAAAAATGTTTTGAAATATCATATATAAATAAAAATAATATTTATTAATATGTTAATTTTTATATAAAATGATATATAAACTAAAATAGTTCTATAGATAATATGCAATGCAATGATTTGTTAAATATTATTTATATAATAAAATATAAAAAATTGTGCTTCTTTAGATTTCTATTGAATAGTTTTAAAATATTTTCATATATTCAAATATCAATAAAAGAATAAGAAAAATAACAATAAAACAGAATATATATCATCCAATATATTGATTTGCATTTAAAAATGCTTGTTCCTCGTTGTTGCTTCTTCTTCCTAGAATTGTATTGCGATGCGGAAAGCGCCCAAATCTCGTTATCACATCATAGTAGATCTTCGCGTTCTTCAAAAAGTCTGCGTCACCAAGCTGGGTAAAAAGCTGGATACTCTTTTTTTGATCTTCAATATTTTCAGAACGCCAGAATGGAAGATAAAGAAAGCCTTTGAGTAATGGATCTACTCGCTCATCAACGCCTTTTTTAAGAGCTATATTGGCCACACGTCGAGCGTCGCGGCCACTGCAAAATGAGCGTACATCGTCTCGGAATATAATGCGTGGAAACTGATCCAGAACAATAGTTAAGGCAAGTAGCCCCTCATCGCTTTCGCACCAATGGGCTAAACGACCAGCAAGAGCTTTTTGCCAAAGTGCTAGAAATTCACGAGAAACTAATTTTGAAAATTCTAGATCAGTACCAAACCACTTATCTTTGCCGGATTGTATCCAAAATGTAATTACGTGATTGGGCGATATGTCATTCACCAGCATTTTACCGTCCCCGGTTATAAATCCCCAGCTGCTTACCTCTACGCGCCCAAAATTACGCACAACTCGGCAAAGGTGAACCAGTCATCTCTCTCTGAGCTTAATAACTTAAGCCCTTGTACAGTACAATAGACTGTATTCGTTAATTTTTTGATAATCCACTATAATAGTTAATCGACTTAAATTGTGTAATATTAAACTTTACGCAATTTAAATGGATTATTTACTCTAATTATAATAATCTTTAATATCTAATTAACTATAATAAACACGAATTTTTTATAAATAAAAATGAATTATTCATGAAAATAAAAAATTATATAAATTATAATTTAAGTAATAATATTATTCATATTATAGAATATTTTTTAAAAACAACATAAGAATGTTATTCGGATAACATTTATTGGGATATGTTTTTTAAAAAATATATTAAATTAGCTGGTTTAAATACTTATGTCGCGCGGAGTGATTGGCAATATTCACAAGCTAGTGATGCTGTAACAAGGAAGTGATTGGTAAATTAATGCAATAATCTGCAACCTTATGACGAAGAAGATCGCAGATATTCCAACGCATAAATGGACTGGTTTATGCATCTGGTCTGTTTGGGCAAACTCTCAGTGGTTTGTTTGGCTGAATGAGGCGAATTTAGGCAAACAAGGCAAACTCGTTGAATTTAGCCATCAATGTAGGTTGGCAGAACAGCCAGTCTGACAATGTGGCGGAGCAGAACGGGAGATTTGTCAACAAAGGTTCCGATGCTGGCCGTTAGAAATGGTTATTATGTGGTATGCGGTCGAGTGATAAAGAAGGCATTATGAAAAAGATTATTTTAATAGCATCGGCTTTATTTCTGACTGGTGGTTGTGCGCTTGCGAATAACGGTTTTGGTGATGGATCACCAGAAAATGGTAATCAGCATCGCCACTATATCGGATCAATGCGTGGGCAAAATAATCTGAAGAATAAAGCCAATTTTTATCGTGGCGATGGTTCTGTCGAGGGACTTCCGTATCGGGACGTCATCTGAACTCTCCTGTATTCCGACACGGGGTTAGCCTTGAGGAAAAGTCAAACTCTCATGATGGTTCTCCCGCATATCATGGTTTGTAATTCCAAGCATTGCTACGATTTTTGAGGGCCCGAAGGATATAATCCTTCGGGTTTTCTCTTATGGATTACTTGTTTCCATCTATAAGGTCTTATATCGTTTATGCAGAGGGAACTTTAAGGAGGAAAAAATGACAAAGGTTCTTATATTGGGAGCAGGTGCTGTTGGTGGATATTATGGCGGCAGACTGGCAGAAATCGGACATGATGTTACGTTTCTTGTGCGCAGCAAACGCAAGGAAATTATGGCGCAACATGGTTTGCGCATTAAAAGTCCTGCAGGTGATGTGACGCTTCAGGTCAAAACGCTTGATAAAGAAGAGTTGCAACAGCAAATAAATAATAATGGTTTGTTTTTTGATTATGTATTTCTGACCTCGAAAGCATATGATCTTGACCAAGCAATTGATAGCATTCGTCCTGCAATGGGGGACACGACTGTTTTAATCCCTGCGCTCAATGGCATGGCGCATTTGGAAAAGCTCAACCACGAATTTGGTAAAAACAATGTCATGGCTGGATGCGTTGTCATTCAATCAACCCTGACAGGTGATGGCGTTATCCAGCACCTAAATGATGAAGCACTTGGTTTTTTTGGTGCGCAATCGGGCGGTATTGATAACAGGGCGGCTATTTTTGCCAAACTGTTTGACAGGGCAAAAGGGGTTAAAGTTGCAGCTGTTGAGGATGCTCTTCAACGAATGTGGAACAAATGGGTTCGTTTAGCAACATTAGCTGGCATGACCTGTCTTATGCGTGCCAATGTTGGTGAAATTTGCCGTGCACCGGGTGGCGAAAAAGCAATAGTAAACTTGCTGATGGCGAATAATGCAATCGCAACAGCGGTTGGTTATCCGTTAGCGCCGAACCAGCTTAAAGATACTGAAAATTTTTTGACCAATCATGAGTCTTTGGCAACGGCATCCATGTTGCGAGACATAGAGCAGGGGCATTTGACAGAAGGTGACCATATTTTAGGAGATTTGTTGAAGCGGTCGCAATATTACGGCATCGACAATCCGATATTATCCTTATGCTACACCCATGTGAAAGCTTATGAACAACGCCGTTTGTCTGAACGTGATAAACGTTAATATGCCCCCTATATGCACAAATGGGGCATGTCTAAGACATACCCCACTCACGCCCCGCAATGAATGGTTAATTCATAAACAAAACTTCCCACGACATCAACTCACAAAACTGTAACCATATGGATACATAATTTGATCAAAGCCATTTATGTCAGAAGATTTGGTCTCCATGATTTTATGCCAGCATTCACCACAGTCAAGTTAAAGATTTGTAATCTTTTACTTTTATTATCGGATTGATGTTCTAAATTGGTTGTCCTATCATTTTTTGTGGAATTTAGCTTGGCTATGCACCAACACAGATTTTAGGGGATTACATAAATAGCGCTTAATTTTTCAGGCAAGCGTTTCCCTGTTCCAGTTGATTGCAAGTTCTTCGCGAAAGGCAAAGCGTATAATGTGACGGTCAAACACGCCTTCGATTCTCAGTGCTTCAAATTCATTAGGGGTCAGAATTTGCACAACCAGTTCCGCCGGTTCGGCGAACATATCGACTGTAACATCATCGCTAAATGGGATATGGGCTTCTTTATCATCAAACGTCAAATCAGAAAATTTATGGCTCCAATGTTTTGACAATTGTTGCAGATATTTGCTGGCATTTTCGGTTTTTATTATAGCACGCGAGCGGATAGTCATATCGTATTCCTTAAAAAATATCGCCGTTTTTGAGACAGATTATGTCACCAATTTTTGACACTGATCTATTGCTGTTTTGTAAGATATGTTCTGTTAAGCGGTTCGGCAATGGGAAATGGGGGAAATAGCAAGAAGTGGAGGGAATAAGAGGAAATAGGAGGAAAAATGCTGGAAAAGGGGGAAATTGTAGCAAATGATAGGAAATGGATTGTCAAATAATAGTCACTAAAGTGTTTCGGCATCATCTGTAATATTGCTTGGGAGCGCAGACATTATACTGCAACCGCTCATAAAGTGATATCTGCTTTGACCATTGAGACGACATTATTCAATGTGATGATACGTGTTGAAGCATATTTGCATTCGTTAAGTCAGGCATTCCAGTCAACACACTGATGCTCCGTTATCTGGTGGTTTATTATGTTGCACAAGTGTTATCGCGATAAAACTGGTACCAATAATAATGGCATTGGCAATAATAAAATAGGCAATGATGCAACCAGCAATAATAAAACCGGCAATCATGATCGCCGGTTCCGTGGTCTGCAAAATAATCTCATGAATAGAAGTATGATTTGGCAATTTTAACCAGAAGCACATTTCTTCATTGGAATTTCACTTGGCAGGTTTAAATTCTGTTTCGATTGTCAAATTGACATCGTCACTCAACGGTCCAATAAGTGTATCCACTCCAAAATCACTGCGTTTTATAACGCCTTTGGCAGAAAACCCGATTGCAGGCTTTTTTGTCATCGGGTGTGACGGTAAGGCGCCATTCAATGTTACATCAAGTGTTACAGGCTTCGTTACACCGTGGAATGTCAAATTACCGGTGACAGTACCAGTTTTATCGCTGGTCAGTTTAATTGAGGTGGATTGAAAGGTAATTTTGGAAAATTTGTCGGCATTAAAAAACTTCTCACCAGCAATCTCCGTGTTAAAAGTATTTGGTGAAGCAGGGTAGTTGGTATCAACAGATTTAGGATCAATTTTAACCTGTAGTGTAGATTTTGTAATATCGGCACTATCAAGCTGTAACTTTGCGTCAATCTTGTCGAAACGTCCATAATAGTTGGAAAGCCCGAAATGCTTCAGATTCCATAATAGATTTGTATGGGCAGGGTCTGAAATGTAGGCGCCCGATGGTACGTCTAATGGCGCGGCGATAGCTGTTGAAAAGCCAGATAATACAAATCCACTCGCAATAATTATGTTTTTTATCGACATTCGGAAAATCTCCTTTGGTATTTAACACTGTTATTTAATGTAACTGCTTGTATCCATTAGAGAAGCTATCAACATTACTACAGATTGTTTGCTAAAATTTGACAATGACGATGGTTTTACTGGTTGAACTATATTGTTTTAAGTGGGAAAATTCTCTTGCGTTTTATCGTTTTCGTTTTCATATAAGTTTGCGTTTGAGGTTGTGTTGTATCAGCAGGTAGTAAACGCTATCAACTCTGAATGGGTCAAAACATTGAGGAAAGATTATGGGCGTTTTACGTTATTTTACCGGGGCATTCATATTCACCATAGTCGGTTTGGCACTCGGTGCATGGCTGGGATATATAGAAATAGGTACTGGCGCTGGCGCCATTGAATATCTGTTTATCTGTTGCGTATTGGGCGTTCTGGAAATTTCGCTTTCTTTTGACAACTCGATTGTTAATGCGCGCGTTTTGCGCGACATGAGCCATTTGTGGCAACACAGGTTTTTAACCTGGGGTATTGTGGTTGCTGTCTTTGGTATGCGTGTTATTTTTCCGCTGACAGTTGTTGCATTTGCAGCATGGATAAACCCATGGGAAGCGCTCAAGCTTGCGATATGGGAACCGCATCATTATGCAGAAATCATGTTGAATGCCCATGTTGGCATCGCAGCCTTTGGCGGTACATTTCTATTTATGGTGGGGCTTAAATATTTCTTTGATCCTGACAAGGACGTGCATTGGATTATGTTTCTTGAAGGACGCGCACAAAGATATGCCTCGGTTCATGGTATCCAGATTGCTATCACATTGATTATGGTCCTCATCTTCTCCCACCTTGTTAAGGCAGACAATAGTCATGCATTTCTGGTGGCGGCGATATATGGTTTATTGGCCTTTATCGCGGTTGAGGGTCTTGGTGTTTTGATGGATAGCGGCAAACATACAATGGAAGCCATCTATAAGGGCGGTGCTGGTGCATTTATCTATTTGGAAGTATTGGATGCCAGCTTTTCTTTTGATGGTGTGGTTGGCGCGTTTGCGCTGTCAACCAATCTGTTTGTCATTGCAATAGGGTTAGGCATAGGCGCCTTTTACGTTCGTTCCATGACCATTCTGTTGGTCGATAAAGGCACATTGGCGCAATATCGCTTTCTGGAACATGGTGCATTTTATGCCATATTGGTTTTGGCATTTATCATGTTTTTACAGACAATCATCCATATCCCCGAAGTGGTAACGGGGCTCATCGGTATGGTGTTTATTTTAACGGCTCTCTATTCGTCCATCCGGTATAATCGTAATCATCCGGATTGGCATCTGGAAGAACAAAACGAAGATTGAGCATATTAATGGTTTAAGATAAGGCGGCGAGAAACAGCCGCCTTTTTGTGACGGTTTGTTAATTGTCTATCATTTTGCAGGAAGCGCCGATTTTTCATGGAGTTGTTGCGCTGTTAACAGTGTTTGATCTAACAATGCACCAGCGCGCCAAATGGACAGTGTTTGTGCAGGTTTTATGCTTCTATCAAGGTGGCTATCTGGAATAAAGTCACCGATAATTGTTGTAAGCGGAATAACACCAGCCCAAACGTGGCTATCATAATCCTCTTCATCATCATTTACGCCTTCAGCGCGTATTTTTGCGGCTGCGCTTTCTATTTCCATGGCAATAACGCTTGTTGCTTTCAGCTCTTTCTCTTTGGCGTCTCTTAGCTCACTGCTTCTATCGGGAAAAAAGCGATTAATCATCGCATTCAAGGCATTGCGTTTTTGTTCCGTGTCTTCAATCAGTTTTGCCGTGCCAAAACACATGGCTGAACGATAATTGACGGAATGGTGAAAGCCACTGCGTGCAAGGACAAAACCATCAAGATGCGAAACTGTTACACAGGCAGCAACCCCCTGACGCAAATTGTTTATCATGCGTGAGGCAGATGATCCGTGCCAATAGAGGGTATCGCCTTCACGCCAATAGCAGGTTGGTGTGCAATAAGGATCCCCATCAATGACATATGCGATGTGAGCAAAACCAGCAGTATCCAAAATTCTATAAATAGTCTCTTTGTCATAATGGGCGCGTTTAAAACTTCTTTTGACGTGGTTTTTATGTGTTTTTGAAAAATAATCATCAGACATATTGATAATCCTTGCATCGGTCAGGGCAACGCGCCAAAGATGCGGCATGAAAATGGAATGAAAAAGTACCAATTGAATGCAAAAAAAACAGACCAATTTGCCAGACTGGTCGGCTATGATGCCATTAAGCTTATCGGCGGATCATCGCCCCATTGGGGTGTATCGTGCTGTCAGACAAGCAATTGAAACAGGTCAATTGCGCGCTGGAGCAAAATTGCCTCCCAGTCGCGATCTTGCAAAGCGCTTCAAGCTTTCGCGCTCAACGATTGTTGCAGCCTATGAAATGTTAGTCGCTGATGGTTTTGTAATAACACGGCAGGGGAGTGGTAGTTTTGTAGCGCAGAACGTACCTTATTTATCAAACACCGCAGAAATTATTGCTGAAAAGCCTATTTCTTTCTCTAATCGGATATGCTCGGTTGAAATGCCAGCGCAAGACGAAAAAATAATGGCTATATTTCGTCGTCTGTTAAATCAGAAAGCGGCGAAACTGGATGTGCGCCATTATACATATACCGACCCGCGCGGCGCGTTGGTGTTACGTGAAGCGATTGCAACATATCTCAACCAAGCAAGAGGTTTGAAAACAACAGCCTCGCAAATATTTATAACATCGGGAACGCAGCAATCGCTTGATCTTATCATGCGTGCAATATTGCCGAACCATGCAACAATCCTGTTGGAAGACCCTTCCTATCGCAATGTTGTTGATGCCTTACGATTTTTTGACAAAAAACTGCATTTTATCCCACATTTGACTCCTTTATCTTTTGAGCAATTACCAAAAGCAGATGCAATTTTTGTCACGCCGTCAAAGCGTTTTCCTCTTGGGGGATATTTTTCATTATCCGAACGCTTGGCTCTCTTAAAATGGGCGAACGACCATAAGAGTTATATTATTGAAGATGATTATGATGGCGAAATAAGGTTTGAGGCCATACCGCTTACCGCCATTCAGGGGCTCGATGACCATGGCCGTGTTATCTATATGGGTACTTTTTCCAAAACATTGTTTGCTGGTATTCAATGTGCCTATTTGATTGTGCCACCCCAACTTGTTGAACGTGTTATGACCTTACGCGTGCAGGTGGATCGGCGTGCAATTACCTTTGTTGAAGAGGCATTGGCCGACTTGATAAAAGGTGGCTATTATGCCGCTCACTTACGGAGAACGACCAAAAAATTACGAGAAAACCGTAATGCCCTCATCAAAGGATTGAAACAGGCAGAAGGCGCGGTATTTCAACCCCTTAAAGCCCCTTCGCAAGGGCTTCATCTTACTGTTTTCCTAAATAATAAGTTCAAAGATACGTTGTTCGAACACGCCGCCAGAAATTGCGGCTTTCCTGTTCGGGCAATATCACGCTATTGCGAAAACAACCATTTGAATGGAATTCTCATAGGTTATTGTGGTTTTACACCAGATGCTTATGAAAAAGCAGGCCAGCAGCTTGCCAATTTGGCATTGCAAATGGTCGATATGAAGTAAAGCATTGGCTCATTGGCTCATTGGCTCATTGGCTCATTGGCTCATTGGCTCATTGGC
>CALYQL010000040.1 GCA_945285915.1 uncultured Bartonella sp. | reverse complement strand
GTTGGCTACCAATGTGGCAAGACGACCTAAAACAAGGTTCTCTGCGTCAATAATGACCCATTTCTTTACCACTTCAGCAGGCTTTTGTGAAAAAGTTGCCATTGAAGCTTTCCTTTATAAAATCCTTCACTAACTGAAGGCTTTTTTTGTTGCTTAGCGTTGTGATAAAACACAACAGAACACACCCGAAATGATGCGTGGCTCTGCTCTTATAGTGTTCTCTATTATGCGTCAATAAGAAAATAATTCAATATTTACAATATATTGCATATAAGGTAATATAATACCATATTGTCTAACTAACATTTGTTTCCATATCGAAATAGCACGCTTTAGATAAGGGGAAATAATGGCTGAAAAGACATTGATTATTCAAAATCATCACAAAATTATCAGTCTTTTGCAACGGGTTAAGACAATTGCCTTAATCGGCGCCTCGGCAAATTCGCTTCGTCCCAGTTTTGAAGTTATGGAATTTCTTATCGCACATGGCTATCAAGTTTTTCCCGTTAATCCCGCTTTGAAAGACAAGACCATACAAAATATCAAAGTATATGGCAGTTTATCAGACATTACACAGCCAATAGATATGGTGGATGTCTTTCGAAAGTCAGAAGCTGTTAGAGAAATTTTGGATGAAACACTTAACCTTTCTATAAGGCCATTGGTGTTCTGGACACAGATCGGCGTTTATGATGGTGATGCGGCGCGCATTGCTGCTGATAATGGTATGCATGTTGTGATGAATAAATGCCCCAAAATTGAATTATTACAGTAAAAATAACTAGAAAAAACTTGATTTAAGAAATTGTTTTCTTGTTTCTCGGAAGGGTATTCAATAGCCTCAGTCACATTCTATTGGTTATATTATAATAACATTGATAGTGGCGCATTTGGAGGACAATTGAATGACACAAAATAGGCTGGGGATTGAAACGTTAGCTGTTCATGCAGGAGCAGCACCAGACCCGACAACCGGTGCGCGTGCAACACCGATTTATCAAACGACTGCATATGTTTTTAAAGATGCCGACCAAGCTGCAAATCGGTTTGCTTTAGCGGAACCTGGCAATATTTACGGCCGCATTACCAACCCAACGCAAACTGTTCTTGAAGAAAAAATCGCTGCTCTTGAAGGTGGTACAGCAGCCTTGGCAACTGCATCTGGCCATGCAGCCGAATTTTTAACGTTTCACACATTAATGGAACATGGCGAAAATTTTGTTGCTGGACGTCAATTATATGGTGGTTCAATCAATCAGTTTGCCAATGCTTTCAAGGCATTTGATTGGCAAGTTCGTTGGGCTGACAGTGAAAATCCAGCATCTTTTATTGATCAGATCGACAGTAAAACCCGTGCTATCTACATTGAAAGTTTTGCTAACCCAGGTGGTATAGTAATTGATATTGAAGCCATTGCCAAAATAGCGCATGACCACGGCTTACCACTCATTGTTGATAATACATTGGCTTCACCATATCTGTTGCGTCCAATAGAACATGGTGCCGATATTGTTATTCACTCTTTGACAAAGTTCATTGGTGGTCATGGCAACTCCATGGGTGGTATTCTTATCGATGGTGGCACATTTGATTGGGGTAAATCTGGCAATTATAAAAAATTGACGGAACCAAGACCCGATTATGCCGGTCTTGTAATTTACGAAGCACTTGGCAATACGGCTTTTGCCGCAGCGGCACGTGTGTTGGGTATGCGAGATTTTGGCCCTACCATTTCACCTTTTAATGCATTTTTATTGTTAACTGGTGCAGAAACATTGCCTTTGCGCATGCAAAAGCACAGTGATAATGCCTTGGCTGTCGCAAAACATCTACAAAACCATGAGAAAGTTTCTTGGGTAAATTATGCTGGTTTGGCAGATAATAAATATCACAAACTGCAACAGCATTATTCACCAAAAGGCGCAGGATCTGTTTTTACATTCGGTATTAAAGGTGGCTATGACGCTGGTGTAAAATTTGCCTCATCATTGAAGCTGTTTTCTTTGCTGGCCAATATTGGTGACACGCGCTCATTGGTGATACATCCGGCTTCCACAACACACCGCCAATTGACTGATGAACAGAAAGTAGCAGCAGGTGCTGGACCAGATGTCGTTCGTCTATCAATCGGAATTGAAGATGCCAACGATATTATTGCAGATATCGATCAGGCTTTAGCTAAGGTTTGATCTGCTACAGAGCAATTTAAAAAGCACATATACTATATCCTTTCAGACAATGGATCTTTCCTTAAAGAGATAGGACATTGTTTGAAAGGAATAGACTTTCAATTTTTTATGAGATTTTCACGATAATGAAGTGATCTGCACGTTTATTGTAAAACATTGATTGAAAGACGTTTATTATAGACAGTGATTTTTGTAAAAATTTAGCATTGCAGTGAAAATTGTTGTATCAGTTGGCACATGATTCAGCATAATAAATTTTTTCTCGGCGTTTCACAGTCTGCACTTGGTCAGGCATGGTTTGATAGTCTTGACCGAGACGACACAAATAAAGCACTAACGATTTCGCAAAAGTTTGGACTTAACGCGCTATTGGCTCGTATTCTGGCAGCACGTTCTGTCGAAGAGGAAGACGCGGTTGATTATCTAACCCCGACATTAAAAAAACTGATGCCGAATCCGACAAAATTTGTGGATATGGAAAAAGCGGCAGCACGCCTTGTCAAAGCGATAGAAAATAAAGAACAAGTCGCAATATTTGGTGATTATGATGTTGATGGTGCTTGCTCATCTGCAATTTTGAGCAAGTTTTTGAATTTTTTTCAACTGAAGACAAAAATATATATTCCTGACCGGATAGTGGAAGGATATGGCCCCAATCCGACTGCTATGGAAATGCTCGCACGGGAAGGCGCAAGTCTTATCGTTACAGTGGATTGTGGTGCCAATAGTCCGGAAGCAATCAAAGCGGCAAGAAATGTTGGCGCTGATATTGTTGTGCTTGACCACCATCAGATGGGTGAAATTCATAACGAAGCCAATGCATTGGTTAATCCTAATCGTCCAGATGATCGTTCAGGACAAGGACATCTATGTGCGGCTGCAATTGTCTTTATTACCGTGGCTTGGACATGCAAGCTCTTACGAGAAAAAGAGCATATCAAGGCTGTCCCCGATGTTCTTGAATATTTGGATCTGGTGGCATTGGCCACCATTTGCGATGTTGTACCATTGATAGGTGTTAACCGTGCATTTGTACAAAAAGGTTTGCAAGTTGCGCGGACTTTACACAACCCCGGTATCGCTGCTCTTGCGCGTGTCGCTAGAGTAGGGGAACCGTTAAATGTCTTTCACTTTGGTTTTCTATTGGGTCCAAGGATCAATGCCGGTGGCAGAATTGGTGATCCCGCACTTGGTGCAAGATTGCTAACATGCCAAAGCCTTGAAGAAGCAAATGGCATTGCCGAAAAACTCAATCAACTTAATCAGGAACGTCAAGCGATGGAGGCCGAACAGCTCTTACAGGCTGAAGCAGACATCGAGATTATGAAAAATGGTTTGGAACAACCCAAAGTGATTGTCGTGGCCAATGCTAACTGGCACCCTGGCATTGTGGGAATTGTTGCGGCTCGGCTAAAAGAAAAATTCAACTGTCCCGCATTTGCCATTGCTTTGAAACCCGATGGCACGGGTGTTGGATCCGGTCGTTCAATTAGTGGTATTAACCTTGGAGAAATCGTTCGAGAAGCGGTGGATTTAGGTCTTTTGGTAAAAGGTGGTGGTCACGCTATGGCCGCGGGAATAACCATTTTAGAATCGAAGGTTTCTGAATTTCTAGTCTGGTTGGAAAATAAAATATCCAAGACCGTCGATGATTTGCGAGCAGATAGAAGTATAACCATTGACGGAATGATTTCTGCCTCTGGAGCTACAAAAGATCTGGTTGATCTGATAGACCAAGCTGGTCCCTTTGGTTCAGGCAATCCGACACCGATTTTTGCCTTGCCAAGCCATAGATTGGTGGATGTCCGTGAAGTCGGAAATGGGCATTTATCAATGACATTGATGAATTCTGATGGAACAAGAATTAAAGCGATTGCTTTTCGCTCTGTTGGCACAGCTTTAGGTGATTTTTTGACTGGAAATCTAGGGCAAACAATCCACGTCGCAGGCAATCTCAATTTGAATTACTGGAATGGATCTGTTTCAACGCAATTGCGCGTTGTTGATGCTGCTATTGCATAAATAGTATTATTTAGCGGCTTATCTGGAAAGCGCTTATTGAAAGCGCTGTTGTCAAATTATGAAATGAACTGTTTGCCAGACTAATATTTATCAACGCTACAAAAACTTAAGTGCGGTATTTCAAGTTACAATAATTTTTCAATGAAAAATTGTTTCCATAAAACCGAAATAGACCAGCAGCTAGTTTCTTGCTGGTCTAAATGACGTTTCCATAGATATTTTAAAAACAGAGATAATTCGCGCTATTATAATCAGCAGCCGTTTAGTCCAGCCGTGATTATGCAATGATGTCAAACATCAAGGGCGTTAAATATCAAGATCATGGGCGAATGCTGCATTTTCTTGAATAAAGCGAAAACGTGCTTCAGGTTTTGTTCCCATAAGTTCATCAACAACGTCTTTTGTGCTTTCACTCTCATCATTATCAATATCGACCCGCAACAATGTTCTATGCTTCGGATCCATTGTTGTTTCTTTTAATTGGTCAGAACGCATTTCGCCCAAACCTTTAAACCGACCGATTTCTATCTTTCCACGGCCAGTAAATGTCGTCTTTAGAAGTTGATCCTTATGCTCATCATTGCGGGCATAAGCAACGTTACCGCCTTGTGAAATACGATATAATGGCGGAACAGCGAGGAAGAGATGCCCTTGACGAATGAGGTTCGGCATTTCCTGATAGAAAAACGTTATCAATAATGATGCAATATGCGCTCCATCAACATCAGCATCAGTCATGATGATGATTCTGTCGTAACGTAAATCCTCTTCTCTATATTTGGAACGGGTTCCACATCCCAAAGCCAATATCAAATCGGAAATAATCTGATTTGCACCAAGTTTTTCACGCCCTGCGCTTGCAACGTTCAAGATCTTACCGCGCAGAGGTAGCACAGCCTGCGTTGCACGGTTTCGAGCTTGCTTTGCTGAACCACCAGCCGAATCGCCTTCGACTAGAAATAGCTCGGCACCTGATGCGGCATTGTGTGTACAATCCGCCAATTTTCCGGGTAACCGCAATTTTTTAACTGCTGTTTTGCGATTAACCTCTTTTTCTTGACGACGCTTTAAACGTTCCTCGGCGCGATCGACAACCCAATCAAGCAGCTTGGTCGCTTCTTGTGGTGAATTGGCAAGCCAATGGTCAAATGGATCACGAATTGCGTTTTCTACAATGCGCTGGGCTTCGCCCGTTGCAAGGCGGTCTTTGGTTTGTCCGACAAATTCCGGTTCCCGTATGAAGACAGACAGCATTGCCGCTGCAGAAATCATAATATCTTCAGTGGTGATAACTGAAGCTCGTTTATTGCCTATCAGTTCTGCATAGGATTTCAGTCCGCGCAGCAAGGCTTGCCGCAAGCCTGCTTCATGGGTTCCGCCTTCTCCAGTTGGAATTGTATTACAATAAGAATGGACAAAACCATCGCCACCATACCATGACACTGCCCATTCGACTGAGCCATGGCCACCCCGCTGTTCGGTTTTTCCAGCAAAGATTTCTGATGTTACTTGATATTCATTATTGAGTGAGGATGCGAGAAAGTCCTTTAATCCACCAGGAAAATGGAACACAGCCTTTTCAGGGACTTTATCTTGTCCTTCCAATTTCTCAGGCGCACAACTCCACCGGATCTCAACGCCGCCAAAAAGGTAGGCTTTTGACCGCGCCATTTTATATATCTGTTGTGGGTTAAAAGCTGCTTTCGCACCAAATATGTCTGCATCAGGATGGAATCGGACGCGCGTACCTCGGCGATTATGAATTTCACCGAGATCCTCTAATCCGGTTTGCGGAATGCCACGAGAAAAACGTTGGCGATAAAGCCTGCGGCCACGCGCAACTTCAACTTCCATATCATCGGAAAGCGCATTTACAACAGAAATACCAACACCGTGAAGACCACCGGACGTTTCATAAGCCTTACCATCAAATTTACCACCAGAGTGAAGTTGCGTCATAATAACTTCAAGGGTGGATTTATCCGGCATTTGTGGATGATTTTCTACCGGAATACCGCGACCATTATCGCTAACGGTGAGGTAACCATCAGCATCAAGTGATACTTCGATAAAGTTTGCGTGTCCGGCCACAGCCTCGTCCATGGCGTTATCAATAACTTCAGCAAATAGATGATGTAACGCCTTACTATCCGTGCCGCCGATATACATACCTGGGCGCAATCTAACCGGCTCGAGTCCTTCAAGAACACGAATGGAAGAAGCGTCATAACTTTCTTCGGCCTTTGACGCGACATTCGATAATTTCGAAGCCGGTTTGGTTTTTTCTTCAACCGTCGAAGGTTTTACCGCTATTTCAGATTTCTGGTGAGAGACTTGAGTTTGTTTGTCTATCGTCCCAAAAAGGTCGCTGTTATTATCTTTCATTGTAACCGATATCTATTTACTGACTAACACGAAACGCAAACGATTCGTTCTATCTTCGCATATTTTATTCAGAAAAGCGAGAATGTTCACCTTACGTTCGCAAGGCTTTTCTTTCTTGTCAATTCATGCGAAAGAAAAGCAACGTTAAAAAACATACGATAGAGTTATGACCACTGTAACCGTTATTAGTCCTGTTTATAATGAAGGAGATAGCATTAGCGATTTTGTTAAACGCTTATGCCAAGTCTTTGAGACTTTGCCATATGAGCTAAAAATTGTTCTGGTTGATGATGGGTCAAAAGATAATAGCTGGGACAGCTTAAAGCAAATTAAATTGGATTCTTGCACATTAACCGGGATCAGGCTTGCCAGAAATTTTGGTAAAGAGGCGGCTATCGCAGCTGGCCTATCTGTTGCAGATAGCGAAATTGTCGTAACAATAGACAGTGATTTACAGCACCCGCCGGAACTGATTGCAGAAATGCTTAATCATTGGGAAAAAGGCGCAGAAATTGTTGTTGCTGTAAAACAGGAACGTCAAAGGGAAACATTTTTCAATCGCTTAGCTGCCAAGAGTTTTTATAAGATATTCCAATGGATTACTGAAAATAACATTCAAGGTACAAGTGATTTTATTTTGTTGGATAGGAAGGTGGTCGAGGTTTTAAGATCTCTGCCGGAAAAGTTGTTTTTCTATCGCGGTGTTGTACAGTGGCTTGGATATAAACAAGAGCATGTTCTGTTTATTCCTGAAGATAGGCAAGCCGGTGTGAGTGGCTGGTCATTTTGGAAAAAAATCCAACTGGCTATAGATTCGTTGACAGGTTTTTCAGCCAAACCTTTAGCAATTATTTGGGGGCTCACCGCCATTTTTTCCGTATTTGCTTTGATCATCGGAGGAGATGCTCTGATATCAAAAGCAATTGGGCGGGCTGTTAGCGGTTTTTCAACGTTGATATTGGTTATTTTAATTACAGGAGTTGCTGTCCTTTCATGTCTTTGTGTTTTGTCGGCATATATTCGGCAAATTTTTTACGAAGTTAAAAACAGACCACGCTATTTGATTAGTGAAAAGGTCGTTTCAGATGACCATGATGTGAAGAAAGACAAGGCCCAAACCAAATGAGTTTACAATGCTTGTTTACGGCGGATGACTTTGCTCTTAATCACTCATGTTCTGAAGCAATTATTGAAGCTATCGCACGAGGTCGATTGCAGGCTACAAGCGTATTGGCTGGCGGTGAAGATCAGGCAAATTTCAAGCGCTTATCCGATGCAAAGCCAATATTCATTAATGTTCATCTCAATTTGCTTGAAGGAAAGGCGTTGACGAATGGAGGCGCCGTATTTGGCATTACCACAAAAGACAATTTTTTCTGTCTCACTCTAGGTGAGCTTATAAAAAAGCTTATGTTTTCGCCTAAACGAGATGGTCTTAAACAATGGATATTAGCGGAGTTTTGCCAACAAATTGAATTTGTGTACCGCCATTTTCCGCAATACGAAATGCGTCTTGATGGTCATCTTCATATCCATATTTTGCCACCTTTACGGGATGTTATGGCAAATATTTTCAAAAAATATCCCATAAATTATGTGCGTATTCCCTCAGAGCTAAAATATGTTCGAAATATTGGAGCTTTTGAAAAAATCAAAGGCAATCTGAGACGTTTTCTGCTTAAGTTTTGGGCGCAAGGACTGGGACAACAGATTGGCCGAAATCATATCAATACTTCCGATTATTTTCTTGGAGCGCAGGCAAGTTGTCAGTTGACGTGTGATGACCTTGACACAGGTCTTGACGCGATTGCCCAATTGAATAAAGCGCCTAACCCTATAATAGAAGTCATGACACATCCTGTAACAAATGACGTTGATGACAAGCTGTTCTACAAAGATAGCCGTTACAGTGCTGCGCACGTTACAGCTCAGCGCAAAAATGAACTTAATTTGTTGTTGTCTGACGATATTGTCAGGATTTTACACAAAAACAATGCGATATTTTTTGCAAAAAATAATTAATTGGTAATAAGAAATAGACGATCAAATTATTTTTTAAAGAAAATATAGTGGTTTGTAAGGTAATTGACGAATAGACCGGCAAATGACCCAGCGACAACGGCCACAAACATAACAAGCGGTGTGACAGGCGTCGTCATTTTAAGGACGACCATGCTGGCGGAGTAATTGAGTATTCCGCCTATTGCCGCAAGCGCCATATAACTTCCCCAGCCTTTTAATTTGGTAAAACGCGCATCGCGACCACGAAAAGAAATGTGGCTGTTAAATATCCAAGTAAAAGTTGCTGCCGCTAAAAAGGACATAGCCCTAGCAAACCATAGGTTTAATCCGCAATAATCCAATAGCCAAAGCACTAAAAAATCTACCCAGAACGCCAAGCTTCCTGAACACAAAAACCAAATAAATGAACGGTGTTGTTCATAGATTTTCTTTAAAGCAATCACGCTATAATCTCTTGAATGTGTTAATTGCTTTTCTTTTTTGGTGGCGTGTTATACTCAGTCAAGCACATGTCGCGATTACCAACCCATATAAACAGATAATCCTTCAAGTTATAAATTTTGAAGTAGGGGTGTTTAACATCTGGTTCCAAGTGTGACGAACAGAGTTTCATGACCTCCTGATTAACGTCAATAACTGTGGCCGTCCAAATAATATTGTCATAGCCATATTCTTTCAACCGCAGCCATAAAGTCCAATCGGAATTATGGGGAATGACATGTGCCAACAAACGCATATCTTTGGTCAGCAATTTTACAAAGGGGGCGGTTCCAAATCCACCTAGAATATATGCAGGTTTATCAATGGGATATTTTTCAAGTGAGGTTGCCAACCTTTGAATAAGATATTCATCACGCTTGTTCTGATTGCTAATGGCATTAGTGGCAATATAACTGAACACAAGTGGACATAGCAAAATATAACCTATGATACCCCATGTTAGTTTGCCATAAGCAAATTTATCAAGATTGGACGCGAATGATGGTTTTTGAATACGCGTCAAGAACCGTAGTAATAAATATACGATTGCTACAGAAAATAGAATTGATTGCACCATAAGACGGGGAGGAATCCCACTATCTCCTACGACGCCGAACAATACTCCAAGCGAAAGAGGTAGCATAAAGAGAAAAGCAATCGATGTTATGCTAGCGCGAATAACAGGATGATCAAATTTGGTATCTTTATAAAATCTGAATTGGATTTCGATAAATGCGAGTAGTATTGCTACGCCATATATAACCTTACCGGTTGTCGATAAAAGTCCGACATAACGGGCATATACATTTTCAAAAATAACAGCCAAATAGCGCGCTGCACCATTATCAGCCATGAAGATAAAAGTGCTTTTACCTGCCGCATATTCATCAAGAAAAAACTTATCAAAAATGTAGAAGACAACTGCTGTTACAAAAGCGGTCAATAATGCTTTAACAAAGAAATTGAAAATATCGCGCAGATTATTGCCGCAATAAATTCCATATAAAGCTTCAACCATAATCAGCGTAATAAATACATTGATATAGGATTGATAGAACCCCATTGCCGCAAAACAGAGAATTGCCGCTTTAAATTTTGATTGTGGATAATAACCCCAAGCAAGCAAACCGCAGGCGACACCTGCTGACATGATGACACAATCAAAACGGTATAAAAAGCATGACAATAAAAAGGGATTAAAAAGGAATGTTACGACCAAAACCGCTGTTATAGCGTTAAATGGAATGTTTCTTATTTGGATAGTTCTATAAGTGCTAGCTATTAGGATTAAAAGCGCACCAACTAAAAAGAATGGTGAAGAATCTGGTAAAAACTGCCAGTTTGCTGACAAAATATAGACAAATAAATCGGCAAAAGGACGCCCTAAAGCCGACCAACCTGGTTTTTGTTGCACAACGCGAAATAAATCATCACGATAATAATCGCTTCCGATAATCAACGGAAAATAAAATAGTAAAACAGCAATAGAAATTGTTATTAAAAATTTTTTTTGGTCTGTGTTTTTCCAGATCATTTAATGTCACCTAAAGCGAGACCGTGACTGTCGGTCCAAATATATTTTCAAATGAATTTTTAAGTGCAACATCCAGATCATTCATCGTTACTGGCAAACCAAGGTCAACAAGACTTGTAACACCGTGATCGGAAATGCCGCACGGCACTATTCCTGAATAATGGTTCAAATCGGGTTCAACGTTGATTGAGATACCGTGAAAACTCACCCATTTTCTAAGACGCACACCAATGGCTGCAATTTTATCTTCTGCTGGCTCGCCAGGTATAGAAGAAGGACGATCTGGACGCACCACCCATACGCCGACACGATCTTCCCGACGTTCGCCTTTCACGTTAAAACTAGCTAATGTTTGTATAACCCATTCTTCAAGAGCACCAATAAAGGCGCGAACGTCTTGTCTGCGCCGTTTCAAATCAAGCATAACATACGCTATGCGCTGACCGGGACCATGATAAGTATATTCACCACCGCGGCCAGCTTCATAAACAGGAAAACGATCTGGTGCGAGCAAATCATTTTTTTGCGCGCTGGTTCCCGCAGTATAGATTGGTGGATGTTCCAAAAGCCAGATACGTTCCGCAGCTTCTCCTGCCGCTATTTTAGCAATATGACTTTCCATTGATGATAAGGCTTTAGAATAATCGGTGAGGCCATCGCTGATTACCCATTCTACCGGCGGTGCTGATATTGTAGGCTTAAAGCTGTGATCCAGATTTTGACGATTGCTTTTCATCAAACATTTCCACTCTTTGTGATATTTCCAGATGTTTTAATATCTTGAACGAAACGTGGCAAGGAATAGAGAACAGTTTTGATGGCTTATATGCTGTTAAACCGGAGTTCCTATGCTTTATCATCTTGATTGTCATCAAAAGGGACAATCATCAACACTATAACAACTTTTCTTACTATAATTCATAAATCACTCGGATAATAAGAGTACCTGTTGGTTTATCACCATCTGCCAGATGCCCCACCACCACCGGAAGATCCGCCGCCGCCACTAAAACCACCGCCACCGAAACCGCCAGAATCGCCACCGCCGCCGAAGCCACCGCCAAATCCACCTCCGTTGCGCATATTTAGAAACCATAGAGTGAAAACGATGCCGAGCCATTTATATCTCTTCGGCCCTACCTTTTTGCCAAAAATGGCAGCGAGAATCGGCATCACCACAAACAACAAAAAGAACCCCACAATGATGATTTCAGAGATTATCTGCTGTTGTTCTAGTTTTCTCTGTTGTTCACGTTCCAATTCCTGTTTAGCTTTTACGCGCGATTGAAAATCCGCTTCATTGCCTGTCAGAATATCTTCTATCGCCTTTACGCCTTCCACTATGCCTTTTTCATAATTTCCGTCACGGAAGTTAGGAACCATCATAGTGTTAATGATGATTGATGAAAGGGCGTCGGTTAATGTCCCCTCTAAACCATACCCCACTTCTATACGTACATTTCTATCGTTGATTGAAACGAGCAATAGGATGCCGTTGTTCATTTCTTTTTGGCCTAATTGCCAACGTCTAAACAAGGTGTTCGCATATGTTTCAATATCATAACCATTCAGGGACGTTATCGTGGCAATGACAATTTGATCGCCAGTTTTCTTTTCAAGCGATGCCAATTGAGCAGATAATTGTGAACGCATTTGTGGACTGATAAGATTGGCATTATCGACAATCCTATCCGTTAGCGCAGGCATTTCTGGCTGGCTTGCAGCCTTACACGAAACTCCAAATAGGGCGGACATTAGAAGTCCGCCGAATAATAAGAATAGCGATAAGGTTGTAAGCCTTTTCACCATATTCATTTGTTAAACTCGACTTTAGGTGCTTGTTTTGCTGCTTCATCAATAGAGAAGGTCGGCATTGGTTTGGCACTGCGATACCATATCCATGTCCAGATCATCGTTGGCATAGTCTTCAAGGCTGTATTGTATACACGAACCGATTCTATGTAATCGCGCCGCGCAACCGCGATACGATTTTCGGTTCCTTCCAATTGCGATTGTAACGTCAGGAAATTTTGATTCGCTTTCAAGTCCGGGTAACTCTCGGCTACTGCCATCAAACGCGATAAAGCACCAGAAAGATTGGCTTGATTGTCGAGAAATTGTTTCATTGCATCCGGATTGTTCAGCATATCGGCATTGATATTTGTTTGTGTTGCTTTTGCACGTGCTTCAACAACACCTGTTAAAACTGATTGCTCATGAGCGGCATAGCCTTTAACCGTTTCAACAAGATTTGGAATTAAATCAGACCGGCGTTGATATTGATTGAGGACCTCACTCCATGCCGCATGGGCTTTTTCTTCATTCGTGGGAATAGTGTTAAAGCCACAACCGCTTAGTAATGAAGCGAAAATAGTCAACATAATCGAAACGAACACCACGCGATGGCGTCGGTTAAAAATATTCATAATTGATTGAGCCATAATTTAATCTCCGAAAAACCACATATTGATAACATAGAAATTAAATATCTATTGGAAAGACGTTATGCTGTTATTTTATCAGCCTAGTTTGTCCTATTTGTGAACAACGAAGAACGCTTACACAATATATCTCGAAGTCCATCTGCGCGTATCTACGAGTCTGCTGCTAACTAGCGATGTTTTTTCCAACATTGGCTAGATAATCAAACATATCACGATCGAGCTATGTTTCTATCATCCATCGGTCAGAGGGGCGGGATAAGACGGGCTTTGAAAAATCATTGTAATTAATTTTACCGAATAAGAATAGTTCGACATATCTATGACTTTTTCATCAAATCATACATCATATTTATTTTATTGAGATATAATTATATATATTCAATTTGAATTTATTAAATATATAATCAAAAATACTTTCTAATCAGAGTAAGAAAATATTTGAGATGGGGGGGCATAAAATGACAAAGAAAATAAAAATACTAATAGTCTGCGTTCTTTGCATTATTTGTTTACAGATATTCGCGTTTGGTGCAGCATATCTTTCAGGTGTTCGTGTGTTTGTTATTCAGCCTATAGGTGCAGTTCCCGAAGGTGCCACGGTTATTATAAGTGGCGTAGAAAAATTGAATGCAATCGATAGCCCTGATGCCGTCTGCGATCGTTATGGAACTGTAAATTTGATTTGCCGAGCAGCAGTTCTTGGTAAGGTGGCTGATAACGGAAAAATATTGCTGCGTTTGCCATATAGTCAATTCCTATATCATCTGTCAGGTGCTCCCGAAACAACGCGTTAGCGAATGCGAAGAAAAAACATTTACTTATATGATGTTTCGATTTTCAGAAGTTTTATACCTAGTCTCAATCGATAATTGGTGTTTGTTCGGTAACTGGTAAATTTTTCGGGGAGATTGCACCAAGCCGCAAGGAATTTTCGAAAGTATGAAATATCACTGAACTTAACAATCTTTTTGATAATCTTCAGTGTTTCATGAGGTGACCTATATTAGGCATTATGACAGGGAAAATCCGTGATGGTGTTGATCGTACGGATTTTTCAAAATGTTGATTACACTTTTTAGGCTTTAATTGATTTACGTAGCAGAGATAAATGATAGAAATTTTACTCACAGCGTCTCTTTCATTCTGTCATTATAACACTGTGGTTCTGTAACAATTAACACCGGGCAGGCTCACAAACTGTGGTTTTAATCGAAACAAAAACAAATTTTCTTATATGTTTAAATGCTCGTGATTCCATTTATGCATGATAAGAAATTGCATATGTCCCAAGGTCGACAACCATATATTATTGTAGTTGCCGAAACTACCATACCCCTTAAACGCTCTATCTGCCGCCGATAGGTCGTAAATATTCGAATAGATTAAGTCGAATCTCGAAAGTGTTTTGATGGGATAGAGACGCGAATAAAGCTGAATTGCCAAAAGCCCTCAAGAAAGGGAATCGAAACAAACGAAATTTTTTTACGTAATGATTCTGCTATTACCTACTTCTATGTAATTCAATTTACCTGTCGCTCACTAACATTAAGAATTGCTATCTATAAATCACAGCCGGTCTTGTGCTGCATAGAACAGCATTAAATATTGAAAGCTTCAATTCTCATACCTTTGACGCTGATGACTGTTAACGGAGTGAAGTCATTTCACGCAGCACGATCTATTTGCATCATAGGGGGATTAAAACAACGATTGCAGCCGCATACTTAAAGATGAAGTATCAGCGTTTTTCTTGAAGGCAGGCGGCAAGTGGTTGCAAAACTAGATTATACAAATCGCATCAATCACAAGGATTGCATCGCGTGGGTGCCCACAACTGAATTGGAAAGCGACGCTATTATACTAGCAGCGATTATGAAATGCTCGTCACGCGCATAATAATCAAAGCCAATAACTATATAAATGGGGAAAGTGGTGGGCGATGAGAGACTCGAACTCCCGACATCCTCGGTGTAAACGAGGCGCTCTACC
>CALYQL010000039.1 GCA_945285915.1 uncultured Bartonella sp. | reverse complement strand
TATGCACCGGCAGCAGCTGCAGCGCAGCCAAAAGCTTTTGCTGAAAATGCAACAGCTCCATCAGGTGATGCATTTACCGCCCCACATTTTGACGACAACAGCTTCTTGCATGAGATGGAACAACAAGCCCAAGTTCATGCAGCTTCAGTGGCTTAAAATATTTAATTAGCCAATTCAAGTATTTTTGAATCGAATCGGGATACCCCTACTGGAATAAACAGCCGTTGGGGTATTTTTTTCAGTTCTTATTAAATTATATTTATTTTCCAACTAATAAAATCGATTTAAATAACCATAGTTACAGATATTTTGTAATATTTTTCTACCTTCGTAAATTTTTATTTTTAATTATACTCATTTTACGACATATTTTTGTATCGGCAGATGGCTTTCATCTGCTGTCACGACAAGACGAAATTGCATTGGCTTTTTGCGAACTGTGTTGTCCCACAACACAAACCAAAAGAGAAAACGGTTTTAGATTGTCATTTATTATTCAATCGTCACGAAAACGGGGATGAACGATGAACCAAATTTTACATAAAACACTTTTAGATACCTTATTGGATCCAACACAGAAAAATCCTTTCTCAAAGTCATTTGCTTTTGATTGGGCACGTAGCGCGGGTAACACATCGCGTATCAAAGGCGATTTCAGTGATGGACGTGAATACATTGGCACAGATCAGGACGACACAGTCGTTATTACAGGCAATGTAATTGGTGGCGATAAAAATCCAACCAGCATTGACCTGTTAGAAGGTAACGACACATTAACAGTCTGGGGGCAATTCATTACCCGAGAAGGTCAATATATTTCCATTACTGGCGATGAGGGAAATAAAACAATCAATCTAAATGGTGGAATTGATTTTACTTCAACGCGAACCGATCAATTTAGAAAATCGTCTGGTAACATCTCGCTTTCGGGATCTGGAGACAATACATTAAATGTTAACGGTGATATTATTTTAAATGCCTCCATGCCCGAAAGTTACTCAAATTATAATACAACTTTGAGCTTTAATTTAGGTAATTACGTCGGAGAAGATATAAATACTGTAAATATTATAGATATAAATGGAAGCATTATTTCTTATGACAATAATGCTATATCGTTCCATTTATATGGATATGAAAATTCGGTCTTCATTAATAATGATATAATACTTAAGCAAGATTCAATATTGGGGGTTAGCTTTGACGGACATAACAACACCTTTGAGGTTTATGGCGATTTTATCATTGATAATGCTACAGCTTGGTTTGAAGAAGTAGGAACTGATGGTTCAATGCTATCTGTTTATATCGATGGACTATTGCAAATTACTGGTGGTGAGTTTTTCTGGTTATCAGATGATACAAACAACCCCACATTTACCTTTAATGATATTTCAATAACAAATGGCAAATTCACAATAGATTGCGCTTATGGCATCACGTCAGATTTGACCATTAATGGCAATATCGAAGTTAATAATGGTGGAGATATCGATATATCATTATATTCTCGAGATGCTAGCACAATAGAAATAGACGGACAAATTATACTGCACGGCGCTAACACAGGAGATCAAAGTTATTCATATATCACCTCTGGTGACGGAGATGATCTGTATAGCCTTCTAGGTGGCATTTCTAACGACAACACAACTTTCACAATCTACAGCTATCTTGGAAATGATGATATTTATGTCGGGAACATGTCTGCAACAAACAATGGCAAAAATATAATTGATGCTGGAGATGACAATGATACTATCAAGATCTGCGGTGATATTTCTGTGTCAAACGGTGGAACAAACAGCATTTTGGCAGGCGAAGGTGATGATATTATCACGTTGGACGGTCACGTTGGCGCTGGTGCTTTGAATATAGATGGTGGAAATGGTAATGACACCTTGGTGTTGTCAGCTGTGACACAAAAATTATTTGAAGCAGATTATAAAGAATGGCTGACAGATCTTTCTTCAACCGGTTCACTCAGCAAATGCAATATTGAAACAATCCGACTTGATGTACGCGGCCTTCATATTGAGAACCTTGGTTGGTTTACCGACATTGTTAACAAGGCCAATGCCGACGGTGCACATATTGCAGTTGAGGATAAGGCTGGACATCTGCTTATTAATCCTACGACCTATCTTGCACAAAATAATGATACACATAACCCAATCAATGGCGTGCTTGATCATTATGCGCCGGCAGCAGCTGCAGCACAGCCAAAAGCTTTTGCTGAAAATGCAGCAGCCCCATCATCAGATGCATTTGCTGCACCACATTTTGATAACAACAGCTTCTTGCATGAGATGGAACAACAAGCCCAGGCTCATGCAGCAGCAGCATAAAATATTTAATTAGCTGATTTAAGTATTTAAAAGCAATCCAAGATACCCCTACTGGAATAAATATCCATAGGGGTATTTTCTATTCCGTATTCAAGTAATTTTATTACCTAACTAATACAATCGATTTAAATATTTATAGTCACAGATAATTTATTTTTTTCATGCTATTAGCTATTTTCTATTTTTAATTATACTTATTTTGCCACATACTTTTGAACTAGCAGATGAAATTTATCTGCTGTTGCGACAAGATGAAATTGCATGATCTCTTTTCAGATTGTGTTGCCCTATAACGAAGGCAAAAGAGAAAACGGTTTTAGATTGTCATTTATTATTCAATCGTCACGAAAACGGGGATGAACGATGAAACAAACAGTACATAAAACGCTTTTAGACGCTTTGCTGACTTCAACACAGCAAAATCCTTTCGCAAAATCATTTGCTTTTGATTGGGCGCGTAGCGCAGGTGCTTTTCTTAATATTAAAGGGAATGTAGATAATGGCACCGAGCTTAATGGAACTGCGCTCGACGACCAAATTATTATAGGCGGCAATCTGATAGGTGGAAACGGTTATAATAATGCTACCAGCGTAAACCTTTTAGACGGTAATGACACATTAATTGTTGGAGGTAAGGTTATTGTAGACGAAGGCCAATATGTCTCGATTACTGGCGGTGAAGGAAATAACACTGTCAACCTAAATGGAGGAATAGACTTAGCCACAGTATCAACACAACGATATCGAGATAGTTCCATAAACATTTCACTCTATGGTTTGAGTACAAATACTATCAACGTTACAGGAGATATTGTCTCACACGGCACTCCAGACTTAGATTTTCACTCCGCTACATCATTAGATTTTTCTTTGGGAGATTATGACTCTAAAAATGAAAACATAATCAATATTAATGGAAGTATTATATCTAAAAATGGAAGCAACTCTGAATATGATATGCATGGTTTAACCAATACCTTTATTGTTCAAAATAATATCATTTTAGAAAATAATTCCTATATGGAGTCTTATATAAATGGCGTTGATAATAATTTTAATGTTAACGGTGATTTTATATTAGATAACTCTTATGTATTTTTATGTCTAACTGGCACAAAACCAGAAGATGAAAACTCTTATGTAACAGTTGAGATTGCTGGACTTACGAAAATTACCAATGGTGGTTTGTCCTGGATGTTGGATGAGGAAGACTATGCAACACTTACATTTAACGACATTTCCATAAGCAATGGTGATCTCGATGTGGAAGTTGGAGATGGTATTTCTTCAAGTTTAATCGTTAATGGTAATATTGAAGTTCAACAAGGATCGTTCCATTTTAGCTTTCCAGTTATGGATACCGCCTCTATGGAAATTGATGGACAGATAATTCTGCAAGGCGAAACAGCTAAATGGCAGAGTTCTGCAAAGATCGACTCAAGCGGTAGCGATTTCAATCTCGTAATGTTAAGTGGTGTTTCAAATGATAGTGCACATCTATTAGTCGAAAGTTTGGGTGGAAATGATACTATCTATGTAGGACATAGTATTACCGCAAGTGACACCCGTAACATTACAGCATCAAATAGGTTTTCTATGGATAGCGGTGATGACACCTTTACCTTGGTTGGCAACATGTCCGCAACTGTGAATGGTAAAAACATAATCGATACCGGTGAAGGAAATGATACAATAAAAATCACTGGTGATATTTCTGCTTCTAATGGCGGAAGTAACAGTATTTTGGCCGGTGAGGGTGATGACTTTATTTATTTAAATGGCCGTATTGGTGCTGGTGCATTATCTATTGATGCAGGTGATGGCAATGACACTTTGGTTCTAACAGCCGTGACACAAAGATTGTTTGATATTGATTACAAAGAATGGCTGACAGATCTCTCTGCTTCCGGCTCTTTGGCAAAAAGTGATTTGGAAACCATTCGTATTGATGTCAATTCTATCCAGCAGAACAAACTCGGTTGGCTTACAGACATCGTTAACAAGGCCAATGCTGATGGTGCGCATATCACTCTTGAGGATAAAGCAGGACATCAGCTTGTTAATCCTTCAGCCTATCTTGCACAAAACAATGATGCACATAACCCAATCAATGATGTGCTGGATCACTATGCACCGGCAACAGATACAGCGCAGCCAAAAGCTTTTGCTGAAAATGCTGCAAACTCATCAGGTGATGCATTTGCTGCACCACATTTTGATAACAACAGCTTCTTGCATGAGATGGAGCAACAAGCCCAGGCTCATGCAGCTGCAGCGGCATAAAATATTTGATTTAAGTATTTAAAAGTAATCCAAGATACCCCTATTGGCATGAATATCCATAGGGGTATTTTCTACTCTGTATTCAAGTGAATTTATTATCTGGCTAATACAATCGATTTAAATATATATAGTCACAGATATTTAGTTATATTTATACATTTTCATTACTTTCCATTTTTAATTATACTCATTTTTCGTCATAATCTTGAGCTGGCAGATGGTTTTCGATCTGCTATCACGACAAGATGAAATTGTGCTTCTTTTTGCAGATTATGTTTTCCTGCAATGCAAAACAAAAGAATAAAATAGTTTTAGACTGTCATTTATTATTCAATCGTCACGAAAACGGGGATGAACGATGAACCAAATTTTACATAAAACATTTCTAGACACTTTGTTGGCATCAACGCAGCAAAGTCTTTTCTCAAAATCATTTGCTTTTGATTGGGCGCGTAGTGCAGGTGCTAATCTCGACACAATTGGAGATTTTGGCGGTGGTAACAAATTCACTGGCACTAACCAAGATGATACTGTCATTATTAATGGCAACTTAACTGGTGGTAAAGTGCGCGAAACTAGCATTAATCTTCTTGATGGAAATGACATCTTAACCGTTAAAGGTAATGTTGTTCTTGGTGAAGATGAAGCACTTTCTATTCTAGGCGGCAATGGCACCAATATGATCGATATAGATGGTGATGTCGATATGGTCCCTGATAGTTATCGCCTTGGACTTTATTTAGGAGATAAAGAAACTCATTCTGCGATAAATACATTAAACGTTGCTGGCAGTGTAAATGCTCATCAGTATGTATCAATTGACATGTACGGAGCTGAAAACCATATCGATATTGGAAAAAATCTTAATTCTTTACAAGCAGGGGGTACGGAACTGCGAGCCGGTTCTAGCAACAACGTAATAAATATACATGACGATTTGTATGTAGAAAAAGAATCCTATGTCGATATCCGTGGGTATAACATTAACTACGATGAGTTATCATCATCAACAACCACAATTAATGTTGATGGAACTCTAAATATTTTAGAGAGCGGCAATATCTTAATTGGTACCAGTAGTGCTTATACAGAACTGAATTTTAAAGATATTATTATTCAAAGTAGAGGTAATGCTACTTTTGTATTTGAAGGTCCAAGTGATGAATCCATAGTAGATTTTACGATCGATGGTGATATTTTATTATCAGAACGTAGCAACTTACAATTTGATGCAGATGCTCCTTGTAATCTTGTAGTTTCTGGATCTGTTGAAATTCAGCAGGGATATTTTGACCTATCTAGTTTTGGCTCATCTGATATTAGTGGAACATTATCTTTTCTAAATGGCATATCAAATGATGCTGGCTCATTCTTCATTAACGGACACTATGATGCCTCATATACGATAGATATACAGGGTGACGTTATTTCAAAGAATAGTGGCATCTTTGATAGTAGCGATAGTGGCGAAAATTATTTCCAACTGTCGGGAAATAATAGTGCTTTTACATTAATGGGCAATCTATCTGCTGCCAATAACAGTACCAATGAGATTTATGGCAAGAGTGGTAATGACACAATTACCATTACCGGCAATGTGTCGGTTTCTGATGGTGGTAAAAACACGATTTCAACATCTGGCGGTGACGATATCATTCATTTAAATGGCCGTATTGGTGCTGGTGCATTATCCATTGACGCAGGTGATGGCAATGATACTTTAGTTCTAACAGCTGCAACACAAAGATTGTTCGAAACTGATTACAAAGAATGGCTCACAGATCTCTCTGCTTCTGGCTCTTTGGCAAAAAGTGGTTTGGAAACCATTCGTGTTGATGTTAATTCTATCCAACAGAGCAAACTCAGTTGGCTTACGGACATCGTTAACAAGGTCAATGCTGATGGTGCACATATTACTCTTGAGGATAAAGCTGGGCATCAGCTTGTTAATCCTACAACCTATCTTGCACAAAACAATGATGCGCATAACCCAATCAATGATGTGCTTGATCACTATGCGCCGGCTGCAGCCAATGCAGCACAACCAAAAGCTTTTGCTGAAAATGCTGCAAACTCATCAACCGATGCATTTGCTGCACCACATTTTGATAACAACAGCTTCTTGCATGAGATGGAACAACAAGCCCAAGCTCATGCAGCAGCTGCGGCATAAATCAAGTTTGTTGGTAATTTTGTGATTTTATAAAAACAAAGCTCCCTTTGGCGTCATACCAAAGGGAGCTCTTCTATTTTCACTAACTGAAAACTAAAAGGCATAAGCAATTTATGTCTATTCTATTATTCCTGCTTGAATACCAACATCGCGCAATGAAAACTGCGCTCTTGGGCCGACCTGTTGGATAATAGTGCTAGCGCATATAGAACCAAGCCTTGCACTATCGATAAAGGGCAAGCCATTGGTATAACCATATAAGAAGCCAGCGGCATAAACATCACCAGCGCCTGTCTGATCAATAACACGCTCTACGGGATAGGCATTCACTTCCAATGTTTCTTCCCGACTTGTAACAACAGAACCTTTGTCATTGCATGTTACGCATGCATATCCACGCACATCATTACGGATTGCCGTAATGGCTGTTTCAAATGATGGTGTTTCATAAAGTGATAAAAGTTCAGATTCATTGGAAAATACAATATCGACAGTTCCTGTACGAATGAGTTCCAAAAATTCATCGCGGTACCGGTCAACGCAAAACGAATCCGAAAGCGTTATAGCCACTTGCCTACCATTTTCATGAGCAATTTTAGCAGCCAAACGCATGGCTTGTTTAGCACGTGGTGGATCCCACAAATACCCTTCGAAATAAACCACCTTAGAATTTGCAACTTTTGTCACTTCGACATCTTCTGGGCCAAACTCAACGCAAGCTCCCAAATAGGTATTCATCGAACGCTCACCATCCGGTGTATTAAAAATCATACAACGGGCAGTTGTCGCCCCTCCTTCTAGTGGGCGCGTATCATAGGCAACCCCCTGCCCTCTTAAATCATGCGCAAAAACCTGTCCCAAATGATCGGCAGCGACCTTGCCCATAAAAGCGGCTTTACCTCCGAGATTGGCAATACCAGCGGCTGTGTTACTGGCGCTACCGCCAGATGTTTCTATAGCTTGCCCCATGCGCGAATAAAGCAGCTCCGCCCGTTGTGCATCTACCAAATTCATGGCGCCTTTGATAATGCCATTATTTACTAGAAAATCATCGTCCGCGCGAGAAATTACATCAACAATTGCATTGCCAATTGCCAAAACATCATATTGGGCCATCTAACCGCTCCCTATTTTTCTGTATGAAATGCTTTAACTGTTTGGCATTTAAAAAACCAGAGTCTATTCCACCTCTTGTTTCACGAATTATCTATTCTATTTATAGAGCCATGATATTTAATGCTGCCTTACGCGCCTTCGAGCGCATTTTTACCCCACCATTTCGCTCCATGCTATGGAAAGCCTTGGGCGCAACACTCCTATTGCTGGTATTGCTATGGCTGGTATTGCGTGAATTGTTTTTCTATTTTGTGTGGCCTTGGTTTGCGCAATTTGTGCCCAATATGCCTGATTGGGCTGGCTGGCTAGGGTTTATGGCCGCATTGATCTTTTCTGTTGGTCTTGCATTATTGATGGCGCTGCTCGTCGCACCTATCACAGCCATGATAGGTGGCTATTTTATGGATGATGCGGCCGAAATCATTGAAAAGACAGATTATCCACAAGATCCAGCCGGTAAAGCGATGCCACTTGGGCGCTCTCTTGTCATTTCTTTACGTTTCTTGGGCTTAAGCATTCTTGGCAATATTTTGGCACTTATTCTGTATTTTTTCCCCGGCATCAATCTGATAGCGTTTTATATTATTAACGGCTATCTGTTGGGGCGTGAATATTTTGAATTTGCAGCTTGCCGGTTGCGTACAGAACAAGATGCGCATGCATTTTACAAAGAGAATGCTTTTACCGTCTTTAGTGGTGGCGTTATCATAGCATTATTTGTGTCGATACCAGTATTAAACTTGTTAACACCGCTTTTTGCAGCAGCCATGATGACACATCTTCACAAAAGCTTGTCTCAAAAACAAGGGTATAGCACGCCAAAAGATATCAACCTGCATTAACATTTTCTCGACTTTGTTGTGGTTTTGTGACAACAAGAGAATATGAATCCGGAAATTAAAATATGTGGGTTAAAGACACCCACGGCGATTACAACTGCGATAGAAAATGGAGCCCGTTATATCGGCTTTATTTTCTTTTCAAAAAGCCCAAGAAACCTGACCATTGACGAAGCCAGCCATCTTAGGCCGCTTATAAAACTACCCGTGAAACTTGTTGCTGTTACAGTTGATGCTGATGATAGTTTGCTTGATGCAATTGTTACCAATGTTCAACCAGACATCATCCAATGCCACGGGAAAGAAACACCAGCGCGCCTATTGGAATTGAAAAAGCGTTATGGGCTACCGCTTATAAAAGCTTTTTCTATCCGCAATCAGTCTGACTTTGAGCAGGTATCTGATTATTCGGGCATTGTTGATATGGTTTTATTCGATGCGAAAGCACCGGCCGGATCGCAATTACCGGGTGGTAACGGAATATCTTTTGATTGGTCATTAATGAAGTCGCTTGACGCGGACTGTAAAACCGTGCTTTCGGGTGGGTTGAATGCAGGAAATGTCGAGCAGGCTATTGCTATGACACATCCCTCTGTTCTTGATGTCTCGTCTGGTGTTGAAAGTGCCCCAGGTGTCAAGGATGATAAATTGATTAAAGAATTTTTTGACGCAGTCAAAAAAACAATAATATAGTAAGGAGACTGACGTGGAAAAGTCGGCTGATCGCAATTCCTACAGAACTGGCCCTGATGATACAGGTATGTTCGGCATTTTTGGCGGACGCTTTGTTGCTGAAACATTGATGCCCCTTATTCTGGATCTGGAAAACGCTTATAAAGCGGCGAAAAATGATCCATCTTTTGCCGCACAACTTCAGGATCTATCCACGCATTATGCCGGTCGTCCATCTGAGCTCTATTATGCGGAACGTTTAAGCAAATATCTGGGTGGCGCAAAAATATATCTTAAACGCGAAGATTTGAACCATACTGGTAGCCACAAAATCAATAACTGTTTGGGACAAATTCTGCTTGCCCAACGTATGGGAAAAAAACGGATTATTGCGGAAACAGGCGCAGGACAGCATGGCGTTGCAACAGCCACTGTTTGCGCACGTTTTGGTTTGCCTTGTGTTGTTTACATGGGAGCAACTGACGTAGAACGGCAAAAACCGAATGTTTTCCGCATGGAATTATTGGGTGCCAAGGTTAACCCTGTGACTGCAGGAAGCGGAACATTAAAAGACGCCATGAATGAAGCCTTGCGCGATTGGGTCAGCAATGTTGAAGATACTTATTATCTCATTGGCACGGCAGCTGGCCCCCATCCTTATCCGGAAATGGTACGTGATTTCCAATCCGCTATTGGCGATGAAGCGAAAAAGCAGATTGTTGAACGCGAAGGACGTCTACCGGATATGCTGATTGCAGCTGTTGGTGGTGGTTCCAACTCTATTGGTCTATTCCACCCATTTCTTGATGATAAATCGGTCAAAATTGTTGGTGTTGAAGCTGGTGGTAAAGGGCTGGACGGTGACCAGCATTGTGCATCAATGACAGCGGGCAGCCCGGGCGTGCTTCATGGCAATCGCACTTATTTACTACAAGATACTGATGGACAAATTCTTGAAGGTTATTCAGTTTCTGCCGGTCTGGATTATCCAGGTGTAGGACCAGAACACTCATGGCTGAAGGATACTGGTCGTGTACAATATGTACCAATTCTGGATAAAGAAGCTTTAGAGGCCTTCCAATTGTTGACACGTTATGAGGGCATTATTCCAGCGCTTGAATCGGCACATGCTGTGGCGCAAGCCGTAAAAGAAGCACCTAAAATGGGCAAGGATCAGGTGATTATTGTTAACCTTTCAGGTCGCGGTGACAAAGATGTGCACACTGTGGGCAAACTTCTTGGCATGGATATGTAAAAAGAGAAAGCGCTATGACAACCCGTATAGACAAGACATTTGCTGAAACAGCAAAACAAAACCGTCCTGCACTCGTTACATATATGATGGCAGGTGACCCTAATTTTGAAACATCATTGGAAATCATGAAGGCTTTGCCAAAGGCTGGTAGCGATGTTATCGAACTTGGCATGCCATTTTCTGATCCTATGGCAGATGGTCCTACAATTCAGGCCGCTGGCATCCGCGCCCTTAAAGCTGGTCAAACACTCAATAAGACACTGGAACTTGTCCGTGAATTCCGCAAAAGCGATGATAAGACCCCTGTTGTGTTGATGGGATATTACAATCCAATTTATGTTCATGGCGTTGCTGATTTTTTAAAAGATGCCAAAAGTGCTGGCGTTGATGGACTTTTGATTGTCGATTTACCACCCGAAATGGATGAAGAATTGTGTTTGCCTGCAGTAGATGCTGGTATTAACTTTATTCGACTGGCAACACCAACAACAGATGACAAACGCTTGCCTAAGGTTTTGTCTAACACATCGGGTTTTGTCTATTATGTTTCCATGACCGGCATAACTGGACAGGCGCTACCCAATACAGATATTGTGGCAGAAGCTGTAACAAACATTAAAAAACACACCTCTTTACCAGTGGCGGTTGGTTTTGGTATTAAGACCAAGGAACAGGCCACAAAAATTGGTCGTGCTGCTGATGGTGTTGTTGTTGGTAGTGCTATTGTCAATGCAATAAGTTCTACTCTTGATGAAGAAGGCCGCGTGAAAGGCGATGCTGTAAAAGCAGCAAGCGACCTGGTAAAACAATTAAGTGAAGGTGTACGAGAAGCCCGTTAGGCGATATCGTATAAATTCCATAAAGAACAGGATAAGGTGACATAAGATGAACTGGATTACCAATTATGTTCGTCCGAAGATCAACTCGATGTTTGGCCGCCGTGAAATACCGGAAAACCTGTGGGTGAAAGACCCTGCAAGTGGTGAAATGGTGTTTCACAAGGATCTGGAAAAAAACCAGTTTGTTGTGCCAACATCCGGTTACCATATGCGTATTCCAGCCAAAACGCGCCTTGAAAACTTTTTTGATGACGGTGCTTATGAGCTTTTAGAAAATCCTAAAGTTGCCATCGATCCATTAAAATTCCGCGATGAAAAACGTTATATCGACCGCCTCAAGGATTATCGCTCCAAATTGGGCGTTGATGACAACATCATGAGCGCACGTGGAACAATCGAAGGGCTGCCAATTATTGCAACTGTGCAAGATTTTGCATTTATGGGCGGTTCTCTTGGTATGGCTTCAGGCGAAGCCATCATAAAAGCTTTTGAAACTGCTATCAGAGAAAAACGCCCATTGGTTCTCTTTGTTGCCTCGGGTGGCGCGCGTATGCAAGAAGGCACGCTATCTCTCATGCAAATGCCACGCACAACCGTTGCGGTGGAAATGATGAAAGAAGCAAAACTTCCCTATATCGTTGTACTAACCAATCCAACGACGGGTGGTGTTACCGCTTCTTACGCTATGCTGGGCGATGTTCATATTGCAGAGCCTGGTGCCATGATCGGTTTTGCTGGTCCTCGCGTTATTGAACAAACCATTCGTGAAAAATTGCCAGAAGGCTTCCAGAGTGCGGAATATCTGCAAAAACACGGTATGGTTGATATGGTTGTGTCTCGCCTCGAGCTTAAATCGACAATAGCCAAACTTCTTCGGCTTATGATGAAGCAACCAGCCGTTGAAAACCATGCCACACGGGTTCATGGCAATAAAGCTGACTAAGCTAAATGACACAAAGCCGCGTTGAGGAATTAATCAATGATCTGTTGATACGCTTTCCGAAAGGTTTTGATCTTTCTTTAACGCGTATCACCCGATTATTAGAAGCTCTTGGCAACCCCCATTTAAGGTTGCCACCGGTTATCCATATTGCTGGCACCAACGGTAAAGGATCGGCCGCGGCTAATTGCCGTGCCTTGCTTGAAAGTGCTGGTTATAGTGTTCATGTCCATACATCGCCGCATCTGGTTTATTGGAATGAACGTTATCGGCTTGGAAAAAAGGGCGGTGGTAGCTTTGTCGATGATAAGACACTTGCCGATGCACTTCAGCGTGTAACTGCCGCCAACAACAACCAACCCATTACTGTTTTTGAAATATTAACGGCTGTCGCCTTTTTACTGTTTGCTGAACACCCAGCCGATGCCGTTATATTGGAAGTTGGTTTGGGTGGCCGTTTTGATGCAACCAATGTTATTCCAAAGCCAGCCGTATCGCTTATCATGCCCATCGCGCTTGATCATACTGCCTTCCTCGGCGACACTGTCGAAAAAATAGCGTTTGAAAAAGCCGGCATTATCAAACAAGGCGCTCCGGTTGTTATAGGAAAACAAGAAAGTGATAGTGCGCTAGATGTGTTGACAGATATAGCCGCAAAAAAAAATGCGCCATGCAAAATATTCGGACAAGATTACCAAGGATATGAAGATCACGGCCGTATGGTTTTCCAAAATGAAGATGGCTTGAAAGATTTACCATTACCAAAACTCTCTGGAGACCATCAAATTGCCAATACTGCTGCTGCGATCGAAGCTGTATTGACGGCGGGCTTTAAGCTGACAGATGAAGCTATAGCAAATGCTATGCACGCGCTGTCTTGGCCTGCCCGTATGCAAAAAATAACACATGGTCGCATCGTGGATCAGTTGCCCAAAAGCTTAACTGTGTTTTTAGATGGTGGACACAATCCTGCCGGCGCACAGGTTATTGCAAACGAATTACGGCACTGGCAACAAAAAGGCGTGCCTCCAATCATTATGATAACAGGCATGATTAATACCAAAGACTCGGTTGGATATTTCAGTGCCTTCAAAGGACTGGTAGAAAAAGTCTATACTGTGCCAGTCTTATCAAGTGAAAATGGTGTACCAACTGAAACCCTTTGCGATATGGCGAAAGCCGCTGGTCTTACAGCAGAAGTTATGGCAAACATTGATGCTGCATTACACCATGTTGCAACAACAACGCCTCATCAGACCGTTCTGATTGGTGGTTCTCTGTATTTGGCTGGTGAATTTTTGCAACAAAATAGCACCCCACCACAATAGTGTGCTAGAAAATCATGCTATAATTGAACGAGAATGTTTCTAAAGACTTGCGTTTAAATCAAAACAGGCTAAACCATTATACAGCAAAGATTTACGACTTTTAAGGAGTTCATCCATGGCGCTCAGTACTGTGCTCTACCAGCATCCGAAATTAATAACCGTTTTTGGTGGTTCTGGTTTTGTGGGCCGCCATGTTGTGGAAACACTCGTTAAACGTGGTTATCGTGTGCGTATTGCCGTACGCCGCCCTGAAATTGCTTATTATATGTTGCAAATAGGTGAAGTTGGTCAAACACAAATGTTGAAGACCAATGTGCGCAATCGTGAGTCGGTTGCAAGAGCGCTCATCGGTGCTGATGCTGCCGTTTTCCTTCCTGGTTTGCTTTATTCCTCTGGTAAAAATAACTATAAAAATGTGCAAGTTGAAGGTGCTAAAAACGTTGCCGAGCTTGCAGCAAGTGCAGGCATTCCACTTATTCATATGTCTGCTTTGAACGCAAACATTAATGCGTCTCTTTCATATCCAAAAACAAAAGCCTTGGGCGAACAAGAAGTCCAAAAAGCGCATCCAAAAGCTATTATCATGCGCCCTTCTGTTATTTTTGGACAAGAAGATTCATTTTTTAACAAATTGGCAGATATGTCGCGGTTCACTTGGGTTATGCCTATGTTTGGCGGCGGCGAAACAAAACTTCAACCTGTTTACGTGGGTGATATTGCAAAATTTGTTGTTGCAGCGCTTGAGGGTAATGTTCCTGAAGGCAAAATCTATGAGCTTGGTGGTAAGGAAGTCATAAGCTATCGCCATGCAATAGAAGAAATGTTGAAAGTTATTCAACGCAAAAAAGCGCTTGTTTCAATCCCATTTTCTTTGGGTAGCCTGATCGGTGGTGTTTTTGGCATAATTGGTAAAATTCCAATGATTCCAACAGTAACCACCTCTGAACAAATCAAATTGCTCAAAACAGATTGTATTGTTTCAGATGAGGCTAAGCGTGAGGGACGCACCCTCGAAGGTGTTGGTATCACCCCTAGAGCAATGGAAGCTGTTTTGCCTGCTTATCTGTGGCGTTTCCGTCCGCATGGACAGTTTGCTAAAAATACCCGCAATTACAAGCAAGATGACGTAAAGATTTAAGACATTAGTCATTCTCTATATTAATCTCTGCTCGTAAGTGATTTTATATTGATTATGAAGCTGCCTGATTAGCATCAAATCTTTTTATCAGGCAGTTTGGGTAATCGTGGTTACAGTCTTTAGCTTGTCACCAATTTTGGGTTTCACCATTCTATAAACGCCGTCACCAATAGCTAAATTGAATATACCACAGCTATTCCTATCTACCCTCACCACTATTCCGCTCCCTATGACGTGGGAATTGAGGCTTTGAGGCTTTGAGACTTTGAGACTTTGAGACTTTGAGACTTTGAGGCTTTGAGGCTTTGAGGCTTTGAGGCTTTGAGGCTTTGAGGCTTTGAGGCTTTGAG
>CALYQL010000038.1 GCA_945285915.1 uncultured Bartonella sp. | reverse complement strand
TGGCTCATTGGCTCATTGGCTCATTGGCTCATTGGCTCATTGGCTCATTGGCTCATTGGCTCAGTGATTCAATGGTTCGTTAGTTCAATGAGTCAGCAGTTTTAAAAATATTATATCTGAAGCTTTATTCCGTTTTATTATTCATCTGAAACGGCATAAAAGTCACGCCCGATAATGACAAGCACAACGCCGAGTAATATGAAATACCCCAAAACAAGATAATGCCAACTGTAATCGTGCGTAGCTACTTCATTAACGGCAGATTGTGCCGTATAATGGGCGTCCACCAGCATCGTGCCACACATTACCAATGGGCTGACAAAGATCAGTGCAACGCCAATCCAGCCTATAAGGGTAAATTTTTGTCGTAGCCGAACAGGTTGCGATGTTACATCTAAAAAGACTTCTTGGGCAGGTGCTATCTTATGCGAATATTTATTCCATAAAAACAGTCCAACGATGATGCAGACAAGGACAATCACCACTGTAATCATAAAAATATTCCATATGCTCTGTTGTTTTGCTCATTTCTTTTTAAAACAATATATAAAATCAGTACAAGTGATAAAACAAAGCTATGTCAGCTTTTCTATCCAATAAGCAAAAATTGGGCTTTGGTATTTTTATCACATAGCCAACATAATCAATAATGCCTGTTGTTTTTTGCCAATGCTTGTCTTTTATAAGCTTTTGTTTGCAAGGTTAGTCAACAATTGCGAACGGCTGAAATCTAATCCTATAGTTGCGTGGATCATTATTTCATAAAACCGTTAAGCATAGGCGCCATTTATGGTTTGGAAAAAAGTGCGAAGGGTTGGCGAAACTGGAGACGTGCTGACTGCGCTGACAAAGTGATGACGACTGTTACGAAGTGGTAGCTATGCTAGCAAAGTAATGTCTGTGCTCGTGAAGTAACGGTCAAGTTGGCAAGGTGATGTGTGACCAGACCAACTCATGGCAACGCCTCATTGTATTATAACGATCACCTTTATAATAAAACAAAAAGAACATTCCAGAGAACGCGTTTTAACAAACGCTAACCAACTTTTATAAATGCTTTATCTCCATCGGTATCTTGCTTTTATAAATGTTCGATATGATCGCAATTGGTTGGTTTTTTGATAAAATCACAAAGCCCGATAGATATTGCAAATATCTGTCGGCAAATCAGTAAACCAACCATGCAAAATAATTATAGCACTTTATCAATCGAATGAAATCATGACGATTGATAAAGCGACATTATTGGTTGGAACGGGCAGAAATTATTGATTGTAACAGGCAGAAAGAGCCGTGTCACGAAAGTATCTAATTGCCCGTATCCTCTCTCTTTTCGATCTATAGACTGGATATTTATAGGCAGTCTTTACAAGACCAGCGGTGAAATGCCTATATGCTGGTCCCACATCATTTGTTCTGACAACATCCATTGCATATCGCATTGGCACACCTTGTTGTCGAACTTCCATGATTGATTCAGCAAGTGCGCCGACACTGTCGCATATCGTATTTTGTGCCGAGGCAGCAGAAATTTGTGTTAAAAATAAGCACGTTAAAATGGCAAAAATTTTTTTGAACCGCATAGTCATATTCTCTCGCAGGACATAAATTATGAATAAAATAATGGTTTTCGCTTTAGAGATATATTATAAATAAGATTATCTCAAAGATATTTTATCAGAAACCATATTTATACCCCATATTGCACAATCTATCTGTGCTATATCGCTTTATCCACCTTATATCCCTGTTGCTGACCGTTATTATCTACTGGTAACTTTATGTCGGTTATACGACGGCAATTTATTGCCCACTAATATGCTTATATTTTATGGTAACAACATCCTATAAAGGCAAGCGGTCTAGCTTGCGCGACAAGTTTGCCTTTCATGCAAGGTTTACGATGAAAAAGCCGTAAACATTAAAATGTCATAAGGAAGAAACTTACAGCGCCCCCATGAGAAGCTGGACACCGCCATCATTCATTGTTTTTAGCATATAATCGAGTGAACCATTAAGGTCGAGACCAGCACAGCCAGCCAATGCAACACGTGTTTCAAAACCACAATTTCTTGCATCAAGTGCAGAATAACCAACACAGAAATCTGTTGCGAGGCCGCAAAAGGTAAGTTTCTGAATGCTGCGTTCTTTTAAATATCCTTGCAAACCGGTTGGCGTTTTGCGGTCATTTTCATAAAAAGCCGAATAGCTGTCAATTTCCGGATCCATACCTTTACGAATAATCAGCTCTGCTTTTTCAATTGGTAGAGATTCATGCAATGCCGCCCCGATTGTGCCTTGCACACAATGGTCTGGCCACAGTGTTTGTGAGCCATAAGGCATTTTTATTGTGTCATAAGGTGAAAAGCCGGTATGATTGGATGCAAAGCTTTTATGGTGTTGTGGGTGCCAATCCTGTGTCAAAATGACATGGTCAAAATGATTAATCAATGCTCTGACCGTTGGTAGGATAAGGTCTCCTTCTGGCACAGCTAAAGCGCCGCCGGGAAGAAAGTCATTTTGTACATCAATAACGATCAGTGCTTCATTTCCCATTGCTATCTCCTGTGATATGCAAACGTTTGGCAGTTGCAGTCATTTGAAAACCGTCATATCAAATTCTGGGATTGTTAAGCAAGGATAACAACAATGAAAATTACCATGATTGGTACTGGTTATGTTGGTCTCGTTTCCGGTGTCTGTTTTGCCGAGTTCGGATTTGACGTAACCTGTGTCGATGCCAATCCGCAAATAATTGAACGTTTGCAAAAAGGCGAAGTGACGATATTCGAGCCTGGACTTGATGAAATGATGGCACGCAATATGCGTGAAGGTCATTTGGTTTTCACATCTGATCTTGAAACAAGCGTGCGTGATGCCGATGTTATTTTTCTTGCTGTTGGCACACCATCGCGCCGCGGTGATGGTGAAGCGGATTTGCAATATATTGAAAAAGCGGCAGATCAGGTTGCCGCAGCCATGAAAGATGGTGCAGTTGTGGTGATAAAGTCCACAGTTGTTGTTGGCACCAATGCCCGTATCCGCGACCGCATGAAAAAAGCGCGCCCTGATATCAGCTTTTCCATGGTGTCCAATCCCGAATTCTTGCGCGAAGGGTCTGCAATAGAAGATTTTATGCGGCCAGACCGTGTTGTCGTTGGTGTTGAAGATGAGCGCGGCCGCAAGACAATGCGCCACTTATACCGTCCACTCTATTTGCGTGAAACACCACTTGTCATAACGTCTTTGGAAAATGCAGAATTGATAAAATATGCCGCAAATGCATTTTTGGCCATGAAGGTTACTTTTATCAATCAAGTCGCCGATTTATGTGAAAAAACAGGCGGCAACATACAGGAAGTTGCTCAGGCTATCGGTATGGATAAGCGAATAGGGTCAAAATTTCTCCATGCAGGACCTGGATTTGGTGGCTCGTGCTTTCCTAAAGATACACGTGCTTTTGCTGTGACAGGCACCCGCTATAATTCACCACAAAAATTGATAGAAACGGTCATTTCAGTCAATGAAGAACGCAAACTTGAAATGGGGCGTCGCATTATTGAGGCTGCAAAGGAACGTTCAACAGATACTGTTGCTGTTTTAGGTGTTACCTTCAAACCAAATACCGATGACGTACGGGAGTCACCGGCTCTGGATATTATCAAGGCATTGCAGCAAGCTGGCTTAAAAGTGCGCGCTCACGATCCTGAAGGCGCAGAACAGGCTAAAAAAATACTTGATGATGTAATTTGGTGTGCAACCCCTTATGAAGCTTCCAAAGGGGCAGGGGTGTTGACGATTATCACCGAGTGGAATGCTTATCGCGCATTGGATTTGAAACGTCTGGCACGCTTGATGCCGGGGGGAAAGCTGTTTGATTTACGAAATATCTATAAAAGGGAAGATTTTGACGGTATAAATCTAGATTACGCCTCGGTAGGGCGTTAGATATTTTTCCAGCATTTTTACCTGATAATCAGGTTGAACTAAACCGTATATAATGCGGTTCAGGTATTTTTAGCACTCTTGCTTATGTAACGGGCAGATTAAATGGCACTCAAGAAAATACATTATGACAGGTTTGCTGTCGGTTTTATTATCGTCTATTTTCTGTTTGAGATGGTCTATGTCTCTGTCATATCGCAGGGCGCTGGTCTGGACGATGCAGAGCTTGCCTCGAATGTCAGTTTTTGGAGCTGGGGCTATGGTGGTTCGCAACCGCCTTTATATACGTGGATAGCTTATGGTTTGACGCAAATATTCGGCCTGCATTTGTGGCTTTTCCAAATTATTAAATTCAGTTTGTTGGGCAGCACCTTTCTGTCCGTTTATGCAGGGTTGCGGTTATTAAATGTACGCTCGGTTGTGGCCAGTGCTGGTATGCTGGCAATTTTTCTTTTGCCGCAAATCGGTTGGGAATCCCAGCGAGCATTAACCCATTCTATTATGGGTACGGCAGGGTCGGCATGGACATTTGCTGCTTTCTGTCTTTTTATCAAAAAACCATCTGCCTTAAAGGCTTGTCTATTGGGGCTTGCTTGTGCGGCGGCTATTCTTGGCAAATATAATGGTACTCTCTTCATTGTTGCGCTTTTTGGTGGGGCATTGCTAACTAAAGAAATAAGACCCCGTCTTGCCACCCGTTACACACCCTTGGCCTTCATTTCTGCGCTAATCGTCATGTCTCCGGCACTCGTTTTCATGTATATGAATCCCGCTGGTGTGGCAGCACGAGCAAAGAAGTTTGCCGTCGATAAATCGGGGCATTTTTTATTAGATAGATTGTGGGGCTTAAACGAGCTTGTTCTTGCCTCGTTAAGCTTTTTATCAATTGCATTAATATTGGCATTGGTATTGGCGCGTTTACAAGCAGTTTCTGATGCAAAAGCCCCCCAGACAGTAACCCGCTCGGAATCGGATAATCTCGCGGAACATTTCTTGTCACGGGTATTACTCTTTGGCCTTGGGCTGGTTTGTTTGCTGATCATTATTTCTGGCGTCACAAATATCAAGGATCGTTGGTTGCAACCTTTGTTGTTTTTGGCTCCAGCCTATTTTGCCATTGTGTTGGCCAAATACGGCAAAACACTGAAATATGTGCGCGAATATGGCATTATAAGTATGTGTCTGGCGCTTGTTGTACCGTGTGTCCTTTATATTAGCATCGCCACCGCCACGGATAAGTTATCATTGCCAGAACAATTATTTGACTACCCTTATCTTGAAAAAGCATTGCATGATAAGGGGTCTTTTGTAATGGTTATGTCGCGCCACCCACAAATACCGGGAAATTTACGCTTACTGGATCCTTCGTTGAAAACAGTTCATGTTGGAACACCTTTTGTCAGCAAATTGTTACAAAGACCACTGATGATCGTTTGGACAAGTAAAGAAACGCTGCCAGAAAATATCCGTGAATTATTGCCGGAAGATATTCGTAAAGTCCTACAAGATGCTGGTTATCCAACAGATGGACAAAAAGGTGAAATTGCCGTTGGCTATCGTGGTAGCACAAAAGTCAAGCGGACTGTTTACTATCTCTATCTGCCATAACCATTAGGGCAATGACTGCGCGCGACGTAAGGCACCGACTATACCTAATGTAAGGCAATGGCAGCAGCACGTAAGGCAGTTGCTGCACTTCACGTAAAGCAATGGCAGCACGTAAAACATAACGTAAAGCCATGGTCACAACCATGTTAGGCAATGACTGCGCGTGACGTAAGGCACCGACTATACCCGATGTAAGGCAATAGCAGCAGCACGTAAGGCAGTTGCTGCACTTCACGTAAAGCAATGGCAGCACGTAAAACATAACGTAAAGCCATGGTCGCAACCATGTTAGGCGATGACTGCGCGTGACGTAAGGTAATGGCTACATTGTGATTGCGGAAATATGTATGCATGATGGGTGAAACAGGGGTCATTGTTCCAAACCATCATTCTTGTTAAATTGACATATTTCTTTCTGGCGCTTTATATTGTGACAAAGACGGCAGGCGAGAGCGTTAAAAATTCTAGTTTAGAATATTTGCCATATGGTGCGTTTAAACAATGGCTTTATAAGTTTGACCGCTATTTATTAGCTTTGTTGTTATGCAATATTGATTGTTTTGGCTGTCAATTTATTGTTTTTGTTGCTCTTATTGCGTTTGTTGTTGCGCGGCGTTTTTCTTTTCGCTGCGAATAAGCCAAAGATTTCTAATGTAAACAATAAGACCCAATCCTTGACCAGCAATAAACACAGGGTCTTTTTGACGGATAGCATAGATCAACAATATTATACCACCGCCGAGAGAGAAAAACCAGAAAGCAACAGGCATAACGCTTTTCTTGGCTTTTTCAGAAGCAAACCATTGCACAATAAAGCGCATCATAAACAGCGCCTGCCCAACGAAGCCTAAGATAATCCAGCCGTCCCAGCGAACAACAAAAACATCATGCAACCATTGCGAAAATTGAGAAGCCAAACCACTCATTTTGTGTCCTCGGCTTTGATTTCTGTCACTTTTGATACAACCTTGCGGCGGTGGCGCAGCCACCATACGCCATAAAGATCAAGAATGCCGCGTAAACCGCGGTCAAGAATGCCATAATTGGATTTGCCATGCACGCGTTGACGATCAACCACATCAATATGGGTTGTTTTCAACCCCTCACGCAAGACCAGCGCCGGCAAATAACGATGCCACCCATCAAAAAAAGGCAATTGACGGAAAAGGTCAGTATAGACCGCTTTTAGACCGCAGCCCGAGTCACGCGTGTTGTCTTTTAAAATCATCTGGCGCAGTTTATTGGCAAACTTTGATGATAGCTGTTTGAGCTTTGTATCTGTGCGCTTAAGACGCTGCCCTGCTGCTAGCCCATATTCTGGACCCGCTGCAATTAATGCATCGGCCAGTTTGGGCAAATAAGCAGGGTTATTCTGACCATCACCATCAATTGTCAGGATAATATCGCCATCAGCGGCAATAACGCCAGAACGGACAGCAGAGCTTTGCCCCGAAGAACGATCGTGGCGGATATGCCGCAAGGGCTTGCCCTCTGCCATGCGTTTGGCCAAAACCTTTGGTGTGTTGTCAGTAGAACCATCGTCAACAACCAGAACTTCATAGTTTCGTCCTGACAACGCATTGTCAACTTCATCCAAAAGGAAGGCTAAATTTTCAGCTTCGTTACGGCAAGGAATGACTACAGATAACTTCATAAATCAACTATGTCCTGACTGATCAGGTTGATCAAATAGCATTGAAAATGGCGGCTGTCCATGAGTGAGCTGTTTTGCAAATAATTCCATCTTAAAAACCAGAAGTTGATGGTCACGAATATCAACATATTCTTTATTTGAATATATTCTATCAAAATAGTATTTTGGGCAAAGTTGCTAACAGATATGATGCGAAATAAAGTTGCCTGTGTCTATCCTTAAACAAGATGATGGGGTTCTTCAAAAAGGCTTAACGTGAAAAACGCCGATAGGTAAAAAGTACGGATAGTGTTTGAGCCTTATGGGACACATCTTTTGATGTGCTGGCATTTAGATGTGTTGGCATTTAGAAGTGTTGGCATAATTTAAAAATGCTGACACATGAGCCACATTGAAAAGCTCTTGGAAAGGCTCTGGCATTGCGACACCACAGAGAATAACACCAATAATTCCAGAAAAATTCCAACGATTTGCAAGGCTTTTTTGCCACCAATATCGCGCTATAGGCTTATTTACTATTGCGTGCTTTACGCGGTAACAACACTATTTGAAACAAAACAATGGTCGTTAAAATAAGTTGCACAACGAAAACCAACTTCGATTGTCCGTTGTTGCTCATATCTATTCTAGAATTACACTTGTTTTATTCACGGACGATCATTGTAATCGTCAAAACACATGAACCATGTCGGTGTTTAAAAAAGCATCACGAGAAAGGGCAACTTTAATCCTCTAACAAAGCATTCACCTGGTCAGATGGGTCATCGTTGCCAAGCCATGAAAATTTTGTTGATAACGTTTCAAGATAGTGTTTCGTGTGCTCTGTCATTTCAAGCCACTCGCCAATTGTAAATGAAAAATAATCGGCCACGGAAACCCATTGTCGTAAAATATGTGTCATTGTTGGGCTTGGTACATCAGAGCCCATTAATCGTCGTTCATTTTTCAAACGCAATCGCAATACCAACAATTTGAAAGTGCTGTAGAATTCTGGCGCGTTCAAAACAAGTTCGGTATTTTGCAGATTTCCTGAAGCTTTTGCCCATAATGCCCAAAATCCGATTGGTGGTGGCGCATAGAGCAAGATTGTGCTGTGGCTATCTTTAGCGTCTGATGTGCCTTTACGAATAAGCTGATAGGTATAGGCTACAGATTTATTGGATAAATGATAGCCGGCAAAAAGACTTTTCGGCAAACAGAGAATTTTGTTGCTGGATAGGATAGGCGTTTGCAAGTGTCCAAGCTTGTCAAAGTCTATTGTTTTGCTTTGTTTGTCTGTAACTATATTTTGAGGTTCTTTTTCCATCATGCAACCAGTATTCACACATCGTACTTTTTTTGTAATGGTACTTGCAGATATTGGCAAAATACCGCAATATCATTGTAATATATTCATGCGAAAAGTATAAATTCGCAACGTTATTTCAAACTGGTAACGAAGTATAGGGCATACTTTCGTCATTCCAGAGGGGAAGCCGGGTGACAGAAATATCTGCACCCGGCTTAATTCTGATTTAAATTTTTTGAAACATTGCTGCTTTGATTGCTTTCGGTTAAACAGATGCATGATTTCAAATATGCATGGTATCAAGCCATGCTCAAAGTTGTATATATCCGCACAATGTAGCGAATAGAAGGATTGGAAGAGGTTTTATGGCTCGGCAATTTATTTATCATATGGCTGGTCTAAGCAAGGCTTATGGCAACAAGAAGGTATTGGACAATATTAACCTATCTTTTTACCCAGATGCAAAAATTGGTATTCTGGGGCCAAACGGTGCAGGTAAATCAACCGTATTGCGCATTATGGCTGGTTTGGACAAGGAATATACTGGCGAGGCATGGCTTGCTGAAGGCGCTACATGCGGTTATCTGCCACAAGAACCTGTCTTAGACGAAAGCAAGGACGTTCGCGGCAATGTTATGGAAGGTGTCGCAGACAAACAGGCTATTCTTGATCGGTATAATGAATTGATGATGAATTATTCCGATGAAACAGCAGAAGAAGGTGCCAAGTTACAGGATGTGATCGACAGTCAGAACCTTTGGGATCTGGAAAGTCAGGTTGAAATGGCTATGGACGCTTTGCGCTGTCCGCCAGCCGATGCTGATGTGAAAACTTTATCTGGTGGTGAGCGTCGCCGCGTTGCATTGTGTAAATTACTGCTATCAAAACCCGATTTACTGTTGCTGGACGAACCAACCAACCATCTTGATGCGGAAACAACGGCTTGGTTGGAAAAGCATTTGCGTGAATATCCAGGTGCTGTGCTTATTATTACGCACGATCGTTACTTCCTTGACCATGTTACCGGCTGGATACTTGAGCTCGACCGTGGCCACGGTATTCCTTATGAAGGCAATTATTCTGCCTATCTTTCAGCCAAAGCAAAACGCCTGCAACAAGAAGGACGTGAAGAAGCAGCCCGTCAAAAAGCTCTTACCAGAGAGCAGGAGTGGATTGCATCAAGTCCGAAAGCCCGTCAGGCAAAATCTAAAGCCCGTATCAAAGCCTATGATGAATTGGTCAAAGCAGCCAATGACCGCCGACCAGGAGAAGCGCAAATCATTATTCCAGTTGGCGAGAGGCTCGGTCAGGTTGTTATTGAGGTTGAAAATCTTACAAAAGGTTTTGGAGACCGTGTTCTTATTGAAGATCTCTCCTTTAAACTTCCTGCTGGTGGTATTGTTGGTGTTATCGGCCCCAATGGTGCTGGTAAATCAACATTGTTTAAAATGCTTACTGGACAGGAACAGCCAGATTCAGGCTCAATCCGCATCGGTGATACGGTGAAAATGAGTTATGTTGATCAAAGCCGTGATGCTCTTGATGCAGATAAGACCGTTTGGGAAGAAATTTCTGGCGGTAATGATATTATCAAACTTGGCAAATATGAAATGAATAGCCGTGCATATTGTGGGGCATTCAATTTTAAAGGTGGAGACCAACAACAAAAAGTTGGCAATCTCTCAGGTGGTCAGCGTAACCGCGTTCATTTGGCCAAATTGCTGAAAGAGGGCGGAAATGTGCTGCTCTTAGACGAACCGACAAATGATCTGGATACGGAAACACTGGCTGCATTGGAAGATGCTTTGGAAAATTTTGCCGGTTGCGCGGTGGTTATCAGCCACGATCGTATGTTCCTTGATCGCTTGGCTACGCATATTCTTGCTTTCGAAGGAGATAGCCATGTTGAATGGTTTGAAGGTAACTTTGAAGAATATGAAGCTGATAAAGTTCGCCGTTTAGGACCAGAAGCGGTCAATCCAAAGCGCGTTACCTATAAACGTCTAACACGTTAATCTCACCAATTGACATATATCAATGCTTTTCAATCAAGCATTTATGAGAGCCAGCATAAGCTGGCTCTTTTTTATTGCCTGCGCTATCAAAATTAAAAAATGATGATAGCAATATTTAAAAGTATAATTTTTAACAAAGCATAACAGTTGCGTGCAGCGAAAAATTTGCCAGTTGTTACGTCGATATTATTAGGGGAACACTTAATAAGTCGTATGATCGGGAGCAAGGTTGCTTAATCGGCACTACGATTAAAGCCGCTTAATAGGTGCAACGATTAGAGTCAAAGGTGGTTAATAAGCGATGCGAGCGAGATGTTGATGAGCTTTGCAAGATTTCGCAACGTTTGTTCTAGCTTTAGCCAAGGCTTGTTCTAGCTACCGCAATGCTTGTTTTAGATTTAGCCAAGGCTTGTTTTAAATGTGTTAGCCACATTGATACCCATTATCATAACCAAACTTGATCTCGAACACATTTGGGTAATGACCCACTTGATGGTTGAAGTCTAATATTTTCGCCTTCAACATAAAAGCAGCGATATTTTGGATAACAACGGTAGAATGAAGGCTATATAATAGAGAAAGCCTGAAATGTTCGGGATTTGATTGGTAGGGACACGCATTATGCAAGATTGGTCGGCAACGCAATATCTTAAATTTGAAGATGATCGGACAAGACCAGTTTATGATCTTATTCACGCAATCCCACTCAAAGAGGTGGACAAGATTGTTGATCTCGGTTGTGGTCCCGGCAATTCGACTGAAGCTCTTGCCAAATCTTGGCCACAAGCGGACGTTTCAGGCTTTGATGCTTCCGCTGATATGATAAAAAAGGCCAAAGCACGTTTGCCTGGCATGAAATTCGAGGTTAAGGATATTTACCACTGGCAGCCACCTGCCGACGTTGATCTGTTATTTTCCAATGCTGTTTTTCAATGGTTGCCCGATCATATCGAAGTCATGAAGCGGATAATATCGGCAATGAAAACCGGCGCTGCTCTGGCTATTCAAATGCCAGATAATCTTTTTGAACCAACACATCGGGCCATGATACATATAGCCGAAGACGAACGCTGGAAAGACCGTATAGGATCAATTGCACGGGATAAGCTACCCAATGTATCGGTTTATTATGATGCCTTTAAACCTTTGGCACGCTATGTCGACATTTGGCATACAATCTACAATCCCGTTATGCAAAGCCATGCTGCTATTGTCGAATGGGTTAAAGGTGCAGCGTTAAGACCGTTTCTGGAGCCATTAACGGAAGCAGAAAAACAGGATTATCTTGCTCTCTATCAGCAACGGATAAGCAAACTTTATCCAGTGCAATATGATGGATCAATTTTATTGCGTTTTCCGCGTTTGTTTATGGTCGTAGTTAAGTAGACGGACACTTCGATATAATTTTGACATATCTTATAAGTGTTTCGTGCTTTTTAAAAATATAGCACTTTAAGTGTTTGGGTATTTTTATGCTGAAATGTCATATCATAATCAGAAAATATTTATCTGACAGTGCAATATCTTCGATTTCCCATGGTGCGGAGAATCAGTTTTAAACGCAATTTGTCAAAAATTGCGCTTTCATGATTCGTTTTTATCAGTTTGGATATAATGAAAGCCCTATGCGGCTTTAAATGGTAAGAACAACTCTAAAAAACACCCTACATATTGTTGCATAATTGTCTTATCACAATAAAAAATTGCAATGAACCTCGTATTAGGGCGCCTTAGTCAGCATTTTTACATTAAAAGAACTTTTCATCATATTAACCATCTATTAACCACGTTTCATGAAAAAGAACGGGCGGCTTTTGCGTCGCAAATGCTATGAAGGCTACAGAATTGCAATGAAACATTTTTCAATAAATAATATTGGCTTAGCAATGGGTTTAAGCCTATTGGGCTTCGGGCTGGTGGGATGTGCGTCAACACCAACACCAACTGTTGTTACAACAACCGAACAGGATAGCGCCGCGAAAAAGCCGGCAGTTGTTACGTCGACGTTATTAGGGACAAAGTCGCCTGACGAGCGCTATGAGCAAGATCCTGATGAGCCTTTCAAGATTCCACCTGTCACGGTAAAGATTCCAGAACAATACCAACGCACCGTTGTATCTTATTCATCAGATGAAATACCGGGCACAATCATCGTAGAACCAGCTAACCATTATTTGTATCTCATTCTCGGTGATGGACAAGCAATCCGTTATGGTGTGGCAGTGGGTGCTGCCGGACTTGGTTTCCAAGGGGAAGCCACTGTTCAGGTTAAGCGCAAATGGCCAAAATGGATTCCAACGGCAGATATGGTTAAGCGCAAGCCAAGCCAATACAAACGCTTTGCTGATGGTGTTCCAGGTGGTTTAAGTAATCCTCTTGGTGCGCGTGCGCTTTATCTATTCCAAGGAAATGTTGATACTTATTTCCGTATTCATGGCACAGTACAGCCTTCAAGCATCGGTAAAAATGCATCAGCCGGATGTATTAGAATGTTGAATAAGGACGTTATTGATTTGTATGAACGCGTACAGACCGGTTCTAAAGTTATTGTTCGTTAGGCCGCGTTGCCAATTGAATTTTAAAGAGGGTGCGTGAGCGCACCCTTTTTGTTTGTTAGGGGGTTTTGATGCGTGTTGCTTGCTTAAACTATGGCTGACCAGCCTTATTGGTAAAGTTCAACCATAGTCTTTAAGCGAGATTGTGCATTGATAAGATTAGTATAGTGGCAAATGTGCATTGCAACACCTAGCAATAATGGCTGATTGATATTACCACTAGATTTCTTGTTCTTCTTCTTCTGATGTTAGAAAACGCGTTGCACGCCACTCGGTCAGTTTTGCATTTGTCGCTTCCAGAACAAAAAAACGTGCAGAATCCTTGTCATAACCATCATCGCGCAATTGGTCATAATCTGTGTAATTGTGACGAATATAAGCAATAATAGATAACCAGACAGCAATTGATGCCGGAAGGCTTTTTAAATGCGCACTTGATGCTGCGGCTTTTATCGGCTCACTATCGGCATAAGGTGCAGCAGGTATCAATATTTGTATTTCTTTTGCTATAGCGCGTTGTCTATTGGTGGTCATGTCAATTCAAATCAAGTGCAATAGTCATTCTTCCAGTAAGCTTAAATAGGGTACGGTGCTTGGCTTAGTCTTCAAAATCAAGTGACATATTGTTTAAACATTTTGTCAAGAATTTGCCGCAGTTCATGGCTCTCAGTGCTATAATATAGGTGAATTGCGAAAACAGTCTATTTGTTACACTTGACATTTTAAAAATATATAAAGATATCTTTATATCAAAAATGTGGAGGTGTCTGTATGGGCAGCCAATTAGGTCTTGATGGAATGATTGACGTGCTAAAAGCGGTGGCAGAAACCACGCGGCTGCGCATTCTTCTTCTGTTGAGGAAAACAGATTTGACTGTTTCCGATCTAACGCAGATCCTTAATCAATCGCAACCACGGGTATCACGTCATTTGCGGCTATTGCACGAAGCAGGCTTGATCGAACGTTATCAGGAAGGTGCATGGGCCTATTTTTCGTTGTCCTATAATGCAGTTCGCAAAGGTATCATTGCTGCAATTCTCGATCGTGTCGATCAAACAGATCTTTCCATTGCGCAAGATTTAAAATGTTTAGAAGATGTCAAACAGCAACGCAGCTTGGTTGCCTCAGCCTATTTTTCTAAAAATGCGGCGCAATGGGATAAATTGCGCTTATTGCATGTACCGGATAATGCGGTTGAAAAAACTATGCTCGATCTGGTGGGAAAAACGCCATTCCATTCCATGTTGGATATTGGAACAGGCACGGCTTCATTGTTAAAACTTTTTGCGCCACTTTATACGCGTGGTATCGGCGTGGATATTAACCGCGATATGTTGGCGGTTGCACGTGTGAACCTTGATAATGCGGGTATATCGCAAGCACAAGTCCGTTTGGGGGATGCTACATCACTTCCAATAGAGCATGAAAAGTTTGACCTCGTAACAATCTATCAGGTGCTGCATTTTATTGATGACCCGCAAAGTGCAATATGCGAGGCACAACGCGCCATGCGCGCTGGTGGACGGTTTATTATTGTCGATTTTGCGACACATGATTTTGAATTTTTGCGCGAGCAATATGCGCATTTGCGGTTAGGATTTTCTGACGCACAGATAGAACATTGGTTAAAATGTGCTGGATTATCTTTAGAGAAAACAGTTAGTTTTGCACCAGAAGAAAATGGCAATGCAAAGGGGCTTACAGTTAAACTGTGGTTTGCGCGTGACCCACGCTTTTTGATTGCTGACAATAATTTAATAAGGGAGATTGCTTGATGGCTGCGCCAATTCTTTCACGTCGACCAGATTTAGGCGACAAGCTTAAAGTCTCGTTTGAATTTTTTCCGCCCAAAACGGAAAAAATGGAACAAATGTTGTGGCAAACAGTCGAAAGATTGGCGCCCCTCCAACCAGAATTTGTATCGGTGACATATGGCGCTGGTGGGTCAACGCGTGAAAGAACAGGACGCACAGTTGAGCGCATATTAAAGGAAACACAGCTTGATGCTGCCGCACATCTGACTTGCGTTGATGCAACGCGAGAGGAAGTTGATGCCGTGGCACGCCAATTTGCTGACATGGGTATCAAGCATTTTGTTGCTTTGAGAGGAGATCCGAGCAATGGAGCAGGGGGGCGGTATATACCAACACCGGGCGGCTATTCCAACGCTGTAGAACTTGTTGCAGGATTGAAGGCAATCAATCCAGATTTTGAAATTGCTGTTTCTGCTTATCCCGAAAAACATCCGGAAAGTCCAGATTTTGCGACAGACATTGAATTGTTGAAACGCAAAATTGACAATGGCGCAACAAAGGCCATTACACAGTGCTTTTTTGATAACCATTTTTACGAAGATTATGTAGAACGCGCTCGTAAAGCAGGAATTTATATACCGATTTTACCGGGTATTTTGCCGATCCATAATTTTTGGCAGGTAAAAAACTTTTGTTCACGCAATGGTACCCATATTCCGGATTGGCTGGCTCAACGGTTTGAAGGGCTTGAAAATGATCCCAAAACCCATGAACTGGTCGCGGCTGCTGTAGCGGCGGAACAGGTGCTTGATCTTGTTGAACATGGTGTCGAAAATTTCCATTTTTATACACTCAATCGCGCAGATCTGGTTTATGCCATTTGTTATCTTATTGGTATCAGACCAATACAAACCAAAGAAAAGCTAAATGACGCTATATGACCGTGTGGAATTTGAACGGTATATTCTAACCTTCACGGGTGGGACACTTCATAATCAGTGGGAGGCTTGTGTTGCCAAAGTGGGGCCACGATTTTTTGCGGCATTGGGTAATCCGAAAGGTTCATGGCGAAACAAGCTTATCTTTAAAGCAAATCAGGCAAGTTATGAAATGATGATTATGCAAGAAGGGATTCGACGCGCACCTTATATGCGGGGAACATGGTTGGCTGTCGATAATGGGTCCTTGTTGAGTGATGATGACCTTCGTCTTTATATTGCTCAGTCATATAAAATAGTCGCAAAAAGCCTGACACGGCAAATAAGGGCAGATTTAGGCATCGTCCTTTAATAAACTGGACTTAAAGCTTGGATGTAAAGCTAGAGCTTTTTTAAAACCAACGCATACTACCTCTTTAACACGTGACAATGGCGCGTGTTACACTACGACAATGGTGCTTGTTACCCTGTGACAGTGGCGTTTGTTACGCTGTGACAGTAAAGCTTTTTGTAGACAGCGGAGCAATGGTCTTCAGGTTGCTATG
>CALYQL010000037.1 GCA_945285915.1 uncultured Bartonella sp. | reverse complement strand
ATTGAATTAAATATTTCATAAATTTATGCGTTATGCCTCCTCCTAAAATTATAAAAGGATGAGGAATTCGATTTCGTAAATCCCTTCGGCATTCTTCGGGATTTTACTGTTAAAAAATTTGAATATTGAGCGAATAGCAATTATGGGGAAATATTTATGAATAGAGAAGAGTTGAAAAAAGCAGCTTTAGAACATTTTGACAAAATTGCCGACGAGCATCCCAAAGGGCATCAGAAAGTAAAAATGAATTATTATATTGTTAAAAATTCTGAACTTTGCTTTGCCTTTGAAAAGAATCTGGGCTCCCCGGCAAATATATGGTGTAAATTAGGAGTGAAGGACGAGGTCAACGGAATTGACTGCGAGGAAAGCAAGGCCGAGAAACTATGTCAAAAGGTAAATGACAAGGGCAAGGAAGTTTACGGCCGCCATTCCGGTTTGAAAAAAGTTGACGAGCTTCGTTATGCCGATTTGATCAAGTACACAGCGAAAACGCTTGGAGAAGTGCAAAAGGTTGTTGAAGGACTTATAAAAGCGGCAGCCAAAGGTGTGAAATAACAGTGTTTAATTTAAGAGCACTGTGAAGCGGACGAAGTATAGTATACCTGAATAAAAGAGGCCAGCCTGTCCGTAACAGGTTGGCCATGCCGTTTTTCTAGAACAAAACTGTTTTTCTGTTTTGGATGACAATCGTTCAACTTGACGGGCAGCGTTACATTCAAAACCCACTTGAATTCTGCGTCTTGAGCCTTCTTTTTCTGCTTTTTGTCTTCCCGTTAAAGAAGAGCGAGAAAAAGCGGGTTTAAAACGGTTGTCATTTTATTGTTTTTGCCCGTCTTAGCGTGAACGTTAAAAAATTTACCACCAAGCTATCTTGCCATTATTTCGGGAAGTGAAAGTAAGCCTTTGACAGAAGAAACTTTCGGGAACTGTTTCCCTGCAACCTGCAATAAGGCACGTGTTCATAAGTCAGCTCATGGCGTTAGAAAGATCAGTGCAACACGTGCTGCTAATGCGGGTGCAACTGTGGCACAACTTAAAGCACTGTTTGGGTGGACTGATGATGTGATGCCGTCACTTTATACGAGGAGTGCAGACCGAGTTCGGCTTGCCAAGGAGGCGATCAGAAAACTACAAAAATAGAACAAACTATAAACTTCTATGCCCTCTCTTTTAAAATTCGTGCCCTCTCTATAAAAATAATTCAATAAAAACAATAAGTTATAAGGTGAAAAAATGAGAATGGTGCCCAGAAGAGGCAACCCGTTGATATTTCAGGATAAATCAATGATTATCTGTTTATATCAAACAAATTGATATTGCATTATGTTCTTGTTTCGTTCACTATCACGATTTATCATAGAATTTCATCCTAGCGCACGCCGAAAGGGGGACTGTAGGGTGGACTGAAAAAACATTTTTAAAGGTGGACTGGGACATGCGAGCTATAAATCGTTTAAGTGCAAAGGCGGTATCTGCACTGGGAGCTGGTAAATAGCTATAAATCGTTTAAGTGCAAAGGCGGTATCTGCACTGGGAGCTGGTAAATATAATGATGGAGCTGGTCTATGGCTTGTCAAATCCAATGCTGAAAGTGGCAAGTGGGTCTTGCGTTATACGGTACACGGAAGGCGGCGAGAAATGGGGCTTGGCACTATCCAGTCTGTATCACTGAAAGAGGTAAGACAGACAGCCGAGCGTTGGCGTGCGGAATTGTGGAATGGCAATGACCCTATCAAACAGCGCGAAAAAGAAAAGCGAGAGGCCGCCGGCAATCTTCATTTGTTAAAAGATATTGCACGTGATGCCTTTGAAAGTCGCAAAGCCGAATTAAAAGGCGATGGCAAGGCGGGACGCTGGTTTACTCCTCTTGAACTTCACGTTTTGCCAAGGTTGGGCAATGTGCCAGTGTCTGATATAGATCAAACGGATATACGGGATACATTAGCCCCTATCTGGCATGATAAAGCCGATACGGCGCGCAAAGCCATGAACCGCCTGAATATCTGTTTGAAGCATGCTGCAGCTTTAGGGCTTGATGTAGATTTGCAAGCCACAATGAAAGCGCGTGCATTATTGGGTAAAAGCAGACACAAGCCCCAGAATATCCCTGCAATGAATTGGAAAGATGTGCCAGCTTTCTATTCAAGCCTTGATGATGGGAGCGCAACGCATCTGGCTTTGAAGCTTTTAATTCTGACCGGTGTGCGTTCTAATCCCTTAAGGCATATCCATGAAGATCAAATTGATGGTGATGTGTGGACGATACCAGCCGAGGCCATGAAAGGACGCAAGGATGCAACCAGTGATTTTCGTGTGCCATTATCCAAAGAAGCTTTAAAAGTGATTGATGAGGCGCGACGAATTTCCAGGGACGGTTTTTTATTTGTCGGTGCCCGTCGTGGAGTGATTTCCGATATGGCGATGGCCAAGCATATGGAACGGGCTGGATTGGAAGCCCGTCCACATGGTTTTAGATCAAGTTTAAGGGATTGGCTGGCAGAGGCAACAGACGCACCCCATGATGTAGCAGAGACGATTTTAGGGCATGTTGTGGGAGGCAGTGTTGAACGCGCTTATAGACGTACTGATTTTATAGACCAGCGTCGTGCATTGATGGAACGCTGGGCACAACATGTCTGTGGCAGTAATGAGCGTATTCCCGTTTCAAAAGGAAATAGAGAAAATGGAAGAAGATGATGATATCTTGTTATGGCTGTTAGCAGAAACGTTGACTGTCACTCAAGCAGCTTTGCTGGCGGTAGATCTAAATCCGGCCGACGTTTTATTAGATAATTCGGAAGATCCTACAAAAAGCGAAATCAGAGACAAAGTAGGTAATTTTTTACTGACTGCTAGGTTTAGAGCAGTTTATTGTTCGATTTTATCAGCGGCATCTTCGGGCAAATTAAAAATTAAATGGATTGGCCATAATACAAACGATGATGATCATATTGACGAACCTAATTCAGTTGTAGGTGTTGAAGATCTAAAGAAATGGTTTGCTTCTCGTGGTTTTAGGCCAAGAATTTTCTTTCCTGAGGTTGAGGTTCATGAATTCAAGGATACTAACCATCCGCGTTATGCTCCCAAGTTGGCAGCTGTTGTAGGTGCATGGGAAGCAGTTAAAGAAGCCGAGCCAAACAGGACAGTCAAACAAACACTTGCAAAGTGGCTAAATATAAATGCGGCTAAATATGAACTTTTGCGGGAAGATGGTCGACCCAGAGAGAATGTAATTCAAGAACTAGCGGGGATTGCCAATTGGGACCGTAGCGGAGGAGCACCAAAGACTCGTTCCAAAGAAAATTCATAAAATAAAAACACAAAAATTTTCAGTAAAAAGGATTGGGAAAATGCCGATGACGATGATTTCGACGTACCGTTTTAACCAAGTTTATAATAATTTACCCCATATTATAACATATTGATTTAAAATCATTATTTTTTTTGAAAGGGATTTTTGGTTTATAAAACTTATAAAATCTAGCGAAAAGGGGGGGGAGTAATTGGCTGTTAAGTTTTCTTAACCTTCCCCGCTATTTTTAACGAAAGATACAATTCATTTTTCATATGTGTTCAACAGATTGAAAGATGAAAAATGAATATCATTGATACTCTTTTAAGTGCACGTGAATGTGCCAAAATCCTCCAAGTCAGTATACCGACGTTTTGGCGACGTGTTGCAGATGGTACGGTGCCGCCTGCAATAAAAATCGGAGGTCTATCCAAATGGCAACAATCTGACATTCTTGAAGTAATCGAAAAAGCCAAGGCGCAACGCAATGTCGATGCCCATTAAAGAAAAACCCCGCCATTTTGGGACGGGGCAAAGCTTTCTCAATTCAGATCTAAAGAATAGCAGAACCCGTCACATGGCGCAATGTCATGGAGACAAGAAACAATGTCATTCAATAAAAACAGAGCACGAGAAATCACCATCGCACTTCATGGGCAATGGTTTGGAAGCTACGGCTTGGCGCGCTGCCCGGTCCATAAGGACAATAGGCCGAGCTTATCTCTATCAGATGGCAAGGATGGACGTTTATTGGCATGTTGTCATGCCGGATGTAGCTTCGATGATATTATTCATGAGTTGCGTTGTATTGGACTTATAGATGGCGCTGGTCTTCACTATGACCGGAACGTGATAGAGCCTGAAGGTCTAAAAGGATATGGCTCCAGCTCGCTGGCTATGAAAACCTCAGGCTTGGAAGATAAAGCCAGTGCACGTAAAACAGAAGCCGCACGGAAACTTTGGAATGAAGCCCTGCCGATAGATGGCACCCTTGCTGCCCGTTACCTTCACGGTCGTGGCATTGATTGTGCCCTGCCTGATAGTTTGCGCTTTCATTGCAATTGCCGTCATCCGTCCGGTTCTTATTATCCGGCTTTGATTGCCCGTGTTGATGGTTGTGACGCCTTTGCAGTCCATAGAACCTATCTTTCATCAGATGGCAGAAAAGCTAATGTCGTGCCAGCCAAGGCTATGCGGGGGCGTGTTGCAGGTGGTGCCGTTCGACTTGCAAAGTGGCGTGGTAACCGGCTGGTCATTTGTGAAGGGATTGAAACAGGGCTTTCGCTTGCGTGTGGTCTATTGCTTGAACCTGCAAACATATGGGCGGCGTTATCTACAAGTGGCATGAAAGCATTGAAATTGCCAAAACAGATAGGACAGTTGACGGTAGCGTTTGATGGTGATCGTGCCGGGCAAATAGCAGGCACGGCATTGGCAAGGAATGCCAAGGCACATGGTTGGACCGTCAAGGTATCACAGCCGCCGGACGGATATGACTTTAATGATCTATTGGTTGATTATCGAAAAGGTGGTGCAGCATGAGCGAGAGCATCACAATACCCAAAATTGAAGAATTGCCTTTTCATGATAATTCAAACCGTGAATGGCAAAAGATAAAGCCGATTGCTTCTAGTTTACCAGCTGTCGAACCTTTCAAGGAAATTATGCTGCCGGATGCTTTAAGTAGTTATGTTTATGACGTTGCAGATCGGCAGCAATCGCCAGTGGATTTTGTCGCTGTTTCTTGTCTATGTGGATTAGCTGCGGTGGTCGGCAATGGTGTAAGAGTGTCACCAAAACAGCATGATGATTGGCGGATTGTGCCGAATTTATGGGGTGCAGTTATAGGGCGACCTTCTGCAATGAAGTCACCAGCCATGCAATCAGCGCTTGCGCCTATTTTCGCTATTCAGGATGATATGCGTAAGGAATGGCAGGAAAGCCAAAAACAAGCTTCCATTGATGATGTTCTCAAAGCTTTGGATGAAAAGGATAAAAAGAAAAAAGCAGTACAGGCATTCAAGGGAGGAGATAGGGAAGCTGCCCGCGCGCTATTGGCTGACAGTGTTGTAGATGATGACGATAAAATCCCATGCCCGCGCCTTGTGGTAAATGACGCGACAGTAGAAAAATTAGGAGAGCTGTTAAATGAAAACCAGCGCGGCCTTTTACTGATACGCGATGAATTGGCAGGCTTTCTGGTCAAGATGGAAGGGGATGATTATCAGTCTGATAGAGCGTTCTATTTGGAGGCCTTCAATGGAGATGGCCAATTTACCTATGATCGCATTGGGCGCGGTACTGTGCATATCCAGAATGCCACTATTTCCATGATCGGTGGCATACAACCGTCACGAATTGCCCCGATTGTTAACAATGCAATGACCGGAAAAGGTGATGATGGCTTGGTGCAGCGTTTGCAATTGGCTGTCTGGCCGGATGACGTGCACGATTGGCAATGGACTGACAGACTTCCTGATAAAGAAGCAAGGCGGGCGTATGAAGCTGTGTTTAGAAACCTTCATGATAATCCGTTGGGCACGCCAGAAAATCCACTGGTGATGCATTTTTCATCATCCGCTCAATTGATGTTTCGTGAATGGATGGAAGACATACAGGCAGAAGCCAGAAGCGGCAAGGTTTCCAGTGTTATGGAATCTCATATGCTGAAAATGCCAAAGACGGTAGCATCACTGGCATTGATTTTTGAACTTGTCGAAGGTGGACGCTTCGAGATTGGTGACTTGGCAACGGCCACAGCCTTGGTCTGGGCTGAATATTTGGTAAGTCATGCAAAGCGATTATATTCGGCAGGCCAGACAATGGCCGAGGATGGGGCTAAACTCATCATAGAGCGCCGCCACGAATTACCTGATCTGTTTACAATTAGGGATATTCATCAAAAGCGATGGGCAAGGCTCACAGATCGTGAAGCAGTATTGTCTGCAATAGAAATCCTGACTGATACGAATTACTGCCGTGAGGTGGAAGCGAGCCCGGATCGCTCAAGGGGACGGCCGACGGTTCAATATGAATGGAATCCCGTGCTGGACGGTAGGGGGTGACAGATGGGCAAGTGGTTATCTGTTTTAAAAAATATCAAAAACAAGGAACTTCCAAACACTCAAAATCCTCAAAATTCGAAAAAATGTATTTTTGATGATTTTGAGGGTTCCGAATATGAGCAAAAACAGGAAAAAAATAATGCTAGTCACCTTTGTGATGATGACCAGACCCATCAGATAGAGGAACGGGCAGCGGTTCTTGAGTATGATGGTGGCTATTTTCGAGATGAGGCTGAACGAATTACGGGGATAAAAACCAGCGCACCTATGTTGACAAATGTTAACATTTTTAACGATGCAATGAGCGTTACTCGATTGAAGAATGTCGAGACCTTCAACAGACCTAAACAGCCACAACCTTATCTTGAAACTCTTTATGACGGTATTGCCAAGCCGGATGACGATGAGACCTATCTCAAAGCTCTTCAGCTTCATGGTGCCATGTCATATGGGATGGCTATGCGTGTGTTGGGCTGGGGTGGTACTCGTGCAGCCAAAGCAGAAGATCGATTGCGTAAATCGGGACGCATTGCATACGGCAAGCATGGTAGGGCGGTGGTGGTGAGTAGTGATACCGGTGGCAAAGAGCTGTAGCATGAGAAGTTTTTTAATTTGTGTTTGATTTTTACGGTATTCAAATAAACAGGCGAAAGTATACATCCCGCGCCTTTTTATAGTTTGTAAAGTTATAACGACCAGTGCGCTGGTTTTACAATCTTTTTCAGGAATTAACTTGACAAAAAGCCTGTTAAGTAACGTTAAGTTTCTTAAAAATACATGAGGGTAAGAATCTCAAAAACCTGAAGCCGAAACCTGTTGGGACAGGTAGCCCGCAAGCAGCCACTTATTAACAAATGGTCATATGTACGGCTTTGGTTTTGATGATTATTTTTTCAAAAGCCGGTAAAAAATAAAGAGTTGGGGGGGAGGGGTAAAGTCTCGAACGTTATGGAAGCCTAAACCGGCATGGGGTTCATGCGTATCTTTTTTATTGGTGTTTGATTATTTTGATTTTCTATCTGTCTTCTGGCGGTAGCGTGCCAAAGGCACTGACTTTTTATCAGTTAAAACGGGTAGGGAGCAATACCGCAAAAATTTTAATTTGATGATCGCTGTATGACTTTCACACATTAAAAAACATCATTTTAATGAAAGTGTCTTTTCATTTTTGATGTTTAAGGTATGACTTTTGTACATAAATCAGTCAAAGGCTGCGTACATTATAGCGGAGGCAATAGCATGAGCGAGATACCGGAACAGACATCCCTTGAAAAGGTCTTGAACCGTTTTCGAAAAGCGGCGGTGTCCGAGCGTGAAAAAGGTACCTATTTTGAAGAGTTGATCGTAGCTTATCTGAAACACGAACCTTTTTATGCTGATCTTTATTCACAGGTATGGACGTTTAGAGATTGGGCGGTGTCACATGGCAAAGATGGGACAGACAAGGGGATTGATCTTGTAGCCCAAACCAAAAAGGGTGAACTCCATGCTATACAGTGCAAATTTTATGCACCGGACCATAGAATTGAGAAAAAAGATATAGACAGCTTTATGGCTGCATCCGGCCAAAGACCTTTTGTAAACCGCTTTATCGTCTGCACAACCAATCATTGGAGTAATAATGCCGAGGCGATGCTGGAAAACCAGCAAATTCCCGTCAGCAAGATTGATCTTGCAGCTCTTGAACAAAGTGTTATCGATTGGGAAAAATATGCACCGGATAAAGCACTTGTCATTCACGACAAGAAAAAGTTAAGGCCGCATCAAGAAACAGCTGTAAAAAATGTGCTGAAAGGTTTTGAGACGGCCGATCGTGGCAAGCTTATTATGGCTTGTGGTACAGGTAAAACTTTTACCAGTCTTAAAATTGCAGAGGCACAGGCAGGCAAAGGCAAACGGGTTTTGTTTCTTGTGCCAAGCCTTATTAAATTGGTTGATTGATTTATTTTCAAACTAAATCTTGAATAAATAAGAAAATACAGAGACTACCATATGCTAACAATTGATAAATTATATAAAGACTATGGTGATCCTCAAAAACCCGTTCATGTATTAAAAAACATTTCTTTGACCATAAAGGAAGGGGCATATTGCTCAATTACAGGGGCGTCCGGATCAGGTAAAACTACCCTCATGAACATCATTGGGCTTATAGATCGTCCTACAAGTGGAAACATATCTATAAATGGAAAACGAACAGACGTATTGAATGATGATGAAATATCAGAATTTAGAAACAAAACCATAGGTTTTGTTTTTCAATCATTCCATCTTTTACCAACAATGAGCGCTTTAGAAAATGTTGGACTCCCACTGTTATATAGAGGTTTGTCGAAAGTTGAACGACACGAACAGGCCTATCGTTGGCTATCTATGGTTGGCCTAGCTGATAGGGCAACACATAAACCAGACGAGCTATCAGGCGGTCAAAAACAACGAGTGGCTATAGCAAGAGCATTGATTGCATCGCCTAAGTTTTTGCTTGCGGATGAACCAACAGGCAACCTCGATAGCCAATCAGCAGAAGAAATTATTCGCTTATTTAAATCATTGAATGATAAATATAATACAACAGTCTTATTAGTCACACATGACAATAAAATTGCAAACTCAACAGCGACCAGAATTGTTCTAAAAGATGGTCAAATCATTAAACAGGTCGAATAAATGATAAAAGACAAAAAAGTCTGGAAAGAAACATTTATCGACGCTTGGAAAGATTTTCGATCATTTAAAGGTCGTAATGTTCTTGCTTTACTAGGCATTGTCATTGGAACCGCAGCTGTCATAGCCATGTTGCATGTGGGACATAATGCCCGTGAAGAGGCAATAAATGAATTTTCAAAACTTGGAACAAACATCATAGGCATTTCACTTCTATCATCAGGTGAAGTAAGTTTTGCAAAAGATGATATTTTTGCCTATCCATCAATAAATTCGGCCGTTAAGAAGATTGCGGCCGTTACAAACACATCTGGAACAATACGGGTAGGGCGTGATGAATTACCGGTTCAAGTGCTTGCGGTCTCTCAAAATTATTATTCGATTGCATCCGCGCAGCTGGCTTCAGGCCGTTATACATATGACGTCGATAAATTCATGCCCTATGCTGTTATCGGTAGCACCATAGCCGATCAACTCCAAGCACTTAGCGGGCATTCAGCTGTTGTTGGTCAACTGATAACACTTCAAAATCAGACATTCACTATAATTGGTATTTTAAAACCGACTTCTTCAAACAATATCTTAATGTCCAATTTGAACGATACTGTTCTTATTCCCTTACAAGCTGTACGTCGAATAGGCACAACAGAGATTACATCAATTGCATTAAGCATGAATGATAATGTAGATGATCGCGCCCTCGTGCTGGATTTACAAACATGGCTATCCAACCTCGACCCTACAATTCAAACCAATATCCAAACTGCACGACAAATTATTGATAGCATAGACGCACAAATGAATATTTATGCTTATTTATTGCTCGGTATCGGTTCTATATCATTATTGGTTAGTGGTGTCGGCATTATGAATGTCATGCTGATTAGCGTGTTGGAAAGACGTCAAGAAATAGGCTTACGAAGAGCAATCGGCGCTAAGAAAAAAGATATTTTGATCCTATTTCTTTCAAATTCGCTAATCCTGTGCTTTATAGGTGCCTTTATAGGTATAATCTTGGGAACAATAGCCGGGTGGGTTTTTGCAATGTTATCAGGTTGGAGTTTCAGGCCATCATACATGGCATTACCCTTGGGTATTATGCTGGCCTTAATTGTCGGCTTGTTTTTTGGTATTTATCCAGCCATACGCGCAGCAAAAATGGACGTGGTTTCCGCTCTTAGGAGCGAATAATGTCTACAAAAAATAAGCTTAAATTTTGCACTTTTTTATGTTTGGTTATGGTTGGAATTGACTTCAACTATGCTCAAGCTGATATACCCATCGAACGGGTTCCAGTACCATTAGCTAAACCGACAATCCAGTCGATGACAAAAAACAATAGCCTCCTTGAAAAACAAAATGGGACTATAGAGTTATCCCTATCCGATGCGGTCTTTCTTGGTATACGAAACAACCGGACGATAAAAAGCGCTTATATAAACCGGGTATCTGAAAAATTTGATTTACGAGTAGCAGAAGATCGGTTCACTCCTCAATTTAGCATTGATGGCTCACTTTCACGCCAGCGAATAGCTGGCGTTCACACAAACCAATTTGATATTTCTCCGGGGGTCACTATGCTGACTCCTTTAGGCACTTCATTTGATTTTGCGTGGAATATGTCCCAATCAAATAGTGAAGGTTCCAAGCAATCAAACAACACACTCGACTTGTCGATAAACCAACCATTATTACGGGGTGCCGGGTATAATGTTAACATAGCTCCCGTTCGCACTGCTCAATTGCAAGAAAAGATAAATAAGTTGCGGCTTAAAACTACTGTATCGGAAACAATCGGTACAATTATTTTAGCCCATCGTGATTTATTGCAAGCCCAAGAAGAACTTAGATTAGCTAATGAAGCGGTAATAAGAGGCCAAGAGACATTAAAACAAAACCAAACTTTGATAAATGCCGGACGCATGGCAGAAATGGATGCGGTACAAACTGAAGCTGATTTAGAAAATCAAAAATTAAGAGTGCTTCAAGCTCAACAGTCATTACAAGACAAACGATTAACACTTCTTGATCTTCTAAATCTTGATTTTTCTACTCCAATTGTTGCTAAAGAAACCTTTACCCTTAAACGCATCAATATCAACATTCCTTATTTATATGAAACAGCCTTGAAAAACAGGGAAGATTATCAAGGCCAGCTATATGTTATAGAACAAAATAAATTAGGCATAACTGTCGCAAAAAATGAACAATTATGGGACATTTCATTATTTGCTCAAGGCACTTATGGAAAAGAAAAACAATCCGGGTATTCAGACACGCAAGTGAGAGATGGCACATTTGGGATTCGGTTTAGTATTCCCTTAAATGACTTGAACCGAAAACAACAGCTCGTACAAGCGGACACATCTTTCAAATCTGCTGAATTACAGTTAGATATTATTAAATCAGGGGTTGAACGACAAATACGTACAAGCGGTCAAGAGGTTGAAATTTATTGGCAACAAGCCAAAGTCGCAGAAACGTCCTTAGACCTTGCTCGAAGAGCACTTGATGTTGAAAAATCAAAATTGAGTGCTGGACGTTCATCAACATTTGAAGTTCGATCAATGGAGCAAAATCTACGAGATGCAGAAACACAACTTGTTAATGCAAAAATCAACTATTTGAACGCTTTAACAAGACTTGATCTACAATTAGGAACAACACTTGATACATGGCAGATTACATTAAATGACTGAAAACAAGGAATCGGGATTTGAAAAGAATCTGATTTTGCGTTCACGCAAAATTCGGTATGGGATCATTGCCGGTGCAGTGGTTGTTATTCCTCTTTTCAGTTTAATAGCGTGGAATTTTAACAGTTCTAATGTTAATGACTTCTCACCTACCGAACCCCAATTTCAAGAAATCACCTTGGACAATAAAAGTCAAATTAGACCATCAACAACAGACACAGCGCAGCTATTACGGATCAATGGCAGGATAGAGCCTAGTAAAAATATTACCATACTCTCACCATTTGAAGGCGTTGTAAGCGCAGTTTATGTTAAAATTGGTGATTATGTAAAAGCCGGATCAAACCTAGTTAATCTGGACACAAGTATGATAGATGACCGCTATCGAGAAGCGGAAAGCGCCTATATCAAAGCCAAAATTGAATTTGACAAACTAAAGGCGTGGGAAAACGGCGTTGAAATGCAACGCGCCCGGCGGCAATTAGATGAAGCCCGTTTTACATCCCAAAAGGCCGACCGTGACTTAACTCAAGCAAAAGAATTGTTTGATAAAGGCATTATTCCACGAAATGAATATGAAGCGGCGCTTCAAGAACAAAACTCAAGAAATAATTCTGTTTTAGCTGCCGAAGATGAACTAAAAACTACAGAACAGCAAGGCGGCCAAGAACAGATAAAGATGGCCGAATTAGACCTAAAAAACGCTGAAAATAAGCTGAACGCTGTAAAATCTGACCGTAGTAGAAATGAATTAAAAGCGCCAATTTCAGGTATAATCACATCTCCACCACGAAACAATAGCTCTGAAGCTCCAACAAACATAGATGTTGGCATACAATTACAAAAAGGTTCAGCAATTTTTAATATTGCAGACACAAGTCAATTTGTTGTTGTTGGTGATGTTGACGAGGTAGATATAAACCATGTTCGCTATGGTCAAGACGTTATAATTGAAAGCGAAGCATTACCAGCTAAACGATTTCATGGAAAAATTACCGGCATAAGTGCTGAAGCTTCTAAAGACTCAAATATGTCTCAATCCCCCAAGTTTAAGGTTAGAGCGACATTTCAAATTGATGATGCTCAAGATCAGGACAAACTTAAAATTGGTATGTCAGCCAGATTAACCGTTCAGGTAAAATCAGCTCAACAACTTACTGTTGCACCGTTAGATTATGTTATAGATACCAATGGACAAGCCAAATTGAACATTATTCGTGGTGGTCAGAACATGACAGTTGATGTTCAATTAGGCACAACAACACCGACCGGCGTTGAAATTGTAAACGGCATTCAAGACGGTGATACAATTGTTGGAAAATAATAAGAGCGCGTGCTTATTATATCGCATTAAAAACGCCCGTAGGCGTTTGTTATTATGCGAGTTCCGGCTCAAATTTTGATTTCAACTTATTTATTTCTGTTGACCCTGCCTTCAAATAAATAAGGGGCGTTAACCACAGCCATGTGGACAACCTACAGCGTTCAATGAGGAACGCGGTTGCCACAAGGCTGCTAGGCCGCAAGCGGCCAGCCCTTCGGGTGGATAACGCTCCTATCGGCCGGGGAAGCCCTAGAGAATGTAACAAGGTAGAATGTTCCAGGGCGACACGGCCTTGCCGCTGCTCAAAATCGAGAACAACGGTCGAGATCAAGGCGCGTCGAGATCCAAGCATAGCGGAATCTCGTAAGTGAATTTTTTGAAACTAGCCGATCCTGCCGACCACAAAAAATCAGCGGCCTTGCGTCACTGATCGTTACCCGAAAGGGACAAGACCACACATCCATGGCGGGGCTTGGGCTTGGTTTTCCTATCGCTTCGTGCTGCCGGCACAAGCAAAATAGAGCAGGACGATAACAAACAAAAAAGTCTTTTCGATTAGTGTTTTGTGTGATACAATCTAAGCGTGTTCATGAAAAATACATTATCGTATGGCAAGAAATCATGAGGATTAGCACTTGTCCATGATCGTTGTGGAGAGAGACAATGGTTACATCTGTACATTCTTTATCCGGTGTGCGCGGAGAGACCGCGCTCAAGCTTATCACTGGTATAGCGCAACCCGAAGCCGCAAAATCCAAGAAAAACGAAGAACCGACTGTAAAAGTAGGTGCTGATACGACTGTTTCCGACCGAACACAATCCGCAATTTCATCAATTACGTGGGACCCTAATAAAAAACCATCAGCTGAACAAGTTGCAAAGCTCGTTGAATATTACTCAACACATGATGAACCTATGAGTTATGATGCTATGATGATGATCCATTGCTCTGATTGGGCTAAAGTCAATCTACAAGGTGGTCAAATAAATCAACGTGTGCCGTCGGGTTTGTCTATGGATGAATTTAAGCAGCTTGCAAAAAATGTTGTCCGCGCTCAATTAACCGAAGCTCAAAAAATGCTTGGCGATGAAGATGGTAGTATCTCAAAACAACTAGCCGCTTTGAAAAACGGTAATTTTGAGATTTATACAAATGGAGAACAATCAGACCTATTCGGTTCTGCCAGTGTTCAAAGCGACTCGCATAACGGTGCTTTTAGAGTCAGCTGGAACTCGGACAATGTAGATCAAGATGTTGTTCAGCAAAAAATAAAAGACGGTTTAGGAATTGCAAGATCACAAATAGGCGGTTTTGCTTTCACATTTACCTACTGGTAAATGTGCTTTTTGTTAAGTGAGAGGAGAATAATATGCGTATTTTACCTGCTGTTTTATCATCTATTGCTATTTTGACTGTTTCTATTGGATCGTCTTATGCCGCAAACAGTATGAGTGTGGTCATCCGGAATTCTGCTATGGATGATAATAAAATTACATATTCTGTAAGCCGGACAAACGAACGGTGGTGCGGTTCTGGACAAACATGTGACGCACCTTCATCAATCAGTTTTGGCCGTTCTGGTACAGCAACAAATCGCGGTACGGGATATGATCGCCGAATGATATACACATATCAAGTTAACGACTACGGTGTATTACCGCGTGTCTGCCGTATCAATGTCACTATGACGGAAGTGACCAGTAGCACATGTAAAAATGGGTCTAGTTATGTTACAGGTTTCTGCTCTGGTTCTATATCCACCAATGACAGAGATTGTACCGCAACAGGAAGTGTAGCAATTACATATCATTCATATCATTGAAGAATATTACATTTAAAAGAGAAAGCCGGTCAATCGACCGGCTTTTTTAATCATTAACGGGTGGTGTCGGTAGAATTGTATATGTTGGTTCTTTAATTTCAATATTTTTCATATTTGGAAATTGTTGTTGCCAAAGATTAAATATAAAATCATCATCTGTTCGCACCATATACCATGCACCTTCTTTTAAAATGCCGAACAGTTCAGTTGTCGCTTTAACAACCTTACCCGTTGAATCAACGAACTGGTATACTACAGGCACTTTAAAATAAGGTATTTCACTATTTAGACTGCCATATTGAATTTGACTAAAATCAATTGTCATATCGCTTATTTGCATTATAGAGTGTTGAAGCTCTAGTTCTCTGGCTAAAACGCCGTTAATTGCTGATTTATCCATTAAAGAATATTCTGCTATTGCTTGCCTAACTTCCTGTGGCACTCTTGCTACAACAACATCGTAATTATTGCGATTGACTGCATCCGCATATCCCATAACGACACGTTCAATATTTGCCTTGTCATGGTCATTTAGCTCTTTTGTATTAGAAACTGATATGGTTCCAAATACTAAAACAAAACAAATGAATAATTTTAAAGATTGCATCCTTTAATCTCCTCTCATTTTCAAAGCAAAGCTTATGAAAACTTCATATAAATATGCAAGACTATTTTTAATATCTAGGTTCAGGACTCATTAATTAAGATAGAAGATGACGGTTGCAGCGATGCATATGGACGTCTCTAAAAACCTATTTTTTTTTGTAGAATTGTGATTCACTGCACCCTTGTTCAGTGATTTGGGTTGGGAGTGTGGAAGAATGACAGGACAGCGTGGCTTTTTTGATGTTGATGCGACGTTACCCCATTTTGAGTAGTACTTGTGTTTAGAGTCTGCGGTTGATAATCTATTCATATTTTGTGCCAGAAGTCCAGCATAAGCTTTGGGCGTTAAGCCGCCCAATGCCTTTTTAGGTCTCTCCTCGTTATATTGCTTGCGCCATGCTTCGATAATGATCTTGGCGTGTGGCAGATAGATAAACCAATGCTCATTGAGACATTCATCACGAAAGCGCCCGTTGAACGATTCAATATAGGCATTCTGGTTGGGCTTGCCCAGCTCAATCAGGAATAGCTTCACGCCATGTTTATGCGCCCAGTTCAGCATGGCAGAGCCACAAAATTCCTTGCCATTATCCGTCCGGATCGCTTGTGGCAGACCACGTGTTAAAGCCAACCGATCCAGTATATGCAGAAGTGGTTCGGGAAATTTGAACAATAGGTATAAGTGGAATTTTTGCCTGATTTTGGCTTAGATGCCGATAACAGGAGATATCATGACCAAACGACCACGCCGCAACCATAGCCCAGCTTTTAAGGCAAAAGTAGCCCTTGCTGCCATCCGGGGAGAGCAAACGCTTGTTGAACTATCGCAACAGTTTGACGTGCACGCGAACCAGATCAAGCAATGGAAAGATCAGCTTCTTGAGGGTGCGACTTTCATATTTGGCAATGAAGCCAAGGCAGAACAGTCAGGGCCCAGCGTTGATGTCAAAACGCTTCATGCCAAGATCGGGGAGTTGACTTTAGAGAATAATTTTTATTAGGGGCGCTCGGCAAGGCGGGCTTGCTGAGCGCAAAGAAATGATCGACCGTGAGCACAAATTATCGATCTCACGCCAGTCGAAACTTCTCGGCTTCAGCCGCGGCAGTGTTTACTATTCCCCGCGCCCCGTATCGGATGGCGATCTGGCACTGATGCGCCGGATTGACGAGTTGCATCTTGAATATCCGTTTGCGGGAAGCCGAATGTTGCAGGGGCTTTTGAAAGGCGAAGGGCTGGTAGTCGGGCGACAGCATGTTGCCACGCTGATGAAGAAAATGGGTATAGAAGCAATATACCGGCGGCCTAACACCTCGAAGCCAGCACCCGGTCTCAAAATTCATATCCCTATCTGCTGCGCCATCTGGCTGTGAAACGGCCTAATGAGGTCTGGGCGATGGACATCAGCTCTATTCCGATGGCGTGTGGTTTTGTTTATCTTTGTGCCGTTGTGGACTGGTTTAGCCGAAGGGTTTTATCATGGAGACTATCAATCACAATGGAAACTGCTTTCTGCATAGATGCAGTCGAGGAGACTCTTGCGCGTTTAGGTAAAACCGACATATTCAATACCGACCAAGGCTCGCAGTTTACATCGATAGACTTCACAGCAGTACTGAAGAACGCGCAAATCGCCATCTCGATGGATGGCAAATGCGCGTGGCGGGACAATGTCTTTGTTGAGCGGCTCTGGCGATCAGTCAAATACGAAGAGGTTTATCTCCATGCTTACAAGACCGTCGCCGAGGCGCGTTCAAACATTGGCCGATATTTGAACTTTTACAACAGCCGACGTCCATGTTCATCGCTTGACCAAATGACACTCGATCAAGCATACTTCAAAGCGCTGACACCAACGATGGTGGCGGCATAACAAAGGCGAAAAACCACTTAAAAAACGCCTCAAACTGTTCAAACAAACCGAACCACTTCTGTACAGCCTTTGCAAAACATTGAGCAAGATTTTATCGACATTGAAAATCATCTCGGCATGACCGAAGAGGAAATGAATGACGATACCCTAAAGTCGTTGCACGCTATGAAAGCTGGTGCACCAGGTTATAGGCATGAAGATGTGAAGCGCTATTTAATGAGCAAATTTACTGACAACCTACTTCCTCGACCAAAGTCTATTTCGTAACACATCGGATAACATTAAAGAGGTTATATGGAGGCCAAGAGCTGTCAACCAGCTTGAGGCTATTACGCAATATTTGACCGAATACAGTCCGCATTTTGCCTACCAAACCCTCGAAATGATAATTAACGTTGGCTATGGTTTATCTATCTTTCCCAAGCGTGGTGCTGTTATAGAAAGTCTCGCCTGTAAAAACCGAGACTTTACAGCTTCATGTGATGCAATTCGTATGTGTAATGTATTCATTATGTTTCGATGTTTTCCTGTGGGTTTTGTTATGTTCTGTGTGGTATTGATTTACTATTTAGAGTCAAGTATCCTGTTGTTCTGAAAGTTGAATAATCAGATTATTGATTGCGCTCAGAGATATATTGAAAGCCTCTCTATTATTATAAACTCAAAAATAGTAAAAGTAATCAAAAAATATCATTTTTTATTAACTCAAACTAAATCTTATTAGCTCTTATTGGTAGATTCCACTGTGAAGTGCAACACTCATGAGCAATATTGTATTGCTCGGTTTGCTAACCCGGAGTGTTGCCATGTCATATGGGATGGCTATGCGTGTGTTGGGCTGGGGTGGTACTCGTGCAGCCAAAGCAGAAGATCGATTGCGTAAATCGGGACGCATTGTATACGGCAAGCATGGTAGGGCGGTGGTGGTGAGTAGTGATGCCGGTGGCAAAGAGCTGTAGCATGAGAAGTTTTTTTAATTTGTGTTTGATTTTCACGGTCTGCGAATAAATAGACGAAAGTATACATTCCGTGCCTTTTTATAGTTTGTAAAGTTATAACGACCAGTGCGCTGGTTTTGCTATCTTTTTCACGAATTAACTTGACAAAAAGCCTGTTAAGTAACGTTAAGTTTTTTAAAAATACATGAGGGCAAGAACCTGAAAAAACTGAAGCCAAAACCTGTTGGGACAGGTAGCCCGCAAGCAGCCACTTATTAACAAATGGTCATAT
>CALYQL010000036.1 GCA_945285915.1 uncultured Bartonella sp. | reverse complement strand
AAGTCCTACGGTGCTATCAGAAACAGAGGACGGGTTAGCCGAAAGGCGCTCTGGCATAATGTCCCATCTCCGGCTCGGTCGATTATGGAATGCCAATGATGCCCCTGCCTTCTGGGGATTTAATAGATCTCTAGGGGTAGGGGGTATCTTTGGCTTAAGAACCCTCTCCTCTCTATCGATTATAGGTTTTAAAGATATATTATTTAAGGATATTAGTTATAAGATTATACACTAGAGAAAGAACTTATTTAAAACGTTCAACTTTGTTTTGTTAAAATGGACAGATTAGGAAAAACAGCGAAAATCTCGCCAATCCATTTCAGTTTAACATTTTCAATAACCTTGGCATTCCATGAAACTAAATTCGCCCCATCGGCTCCATGTGTTATTGTTTTTATGAAACGTTCGCCGCTATCTGTGCAAACAACCGCATTTTCGCCGTAAAATTCTTCCAACGGTTTTCGTTGATATTTATAAACAAAAACAACATTCCCGTCCTGATATACGGGCAACATACCATCTCCACGAACACGAAATGCTAACATATCTGCCGGCATTTGAAATGGGACCTCAATCACCCCTAATCCATCGGCTGGTATCCGCCTAATATCCGGTTTGATTTTTGCCCCTCCTCCAATATACCCCATCAATGGAACATAGCTTTTTGATGGGATTTGCGTGTTTCCAGTCCCAGCCGCGGTTCCAGTGATCTCATTGTATATTTCATTTATTTTATCGCGTTGTTCACCACGTGGATCAGCTCCGGCAAACCAACGACTAACTGCCGCTTGTGTCACAGAAAGCCTTTCAGCGAGATCTGTTTGCCGCCAGCCAGTTGCTTTCATAATAAAGCTAAGTTTTTCGTCGATTTTTCTTTTGTAGGGATCACGCACAGCTTCATTTACCCCACTGATCAACCAATCTATGGTAACATCAAAATAATTTGAATATCGTTCTAAAGCTCTACGATTGATACCACGCGTTCCGTTTTCATGAGCGGCATAAGTTGGATAACTGATCCCCATAGCAGCAGCCGCATCATTAACAGAAGAAAAACCAACGGCTTTTCTCGCTGCTTTTAGTCTATTCCCAATTTCTTTGTTCCTATCTTCTGTCATGCGCCCCCCCCACCACATTAAGAATTTATGGATAGACTATCTTTATAGGCCATCGCCTGCTAGAGCTATGTAATGGACAGAAACAACACGCTCATGTGGGAATACTAAACTTTTTTCTGGATTGAATTGTTCAAGCACCAGTTCTACTTCATTATGACGAACAAACTTTTTTATGAACGCTTGAGGTAAACTCGACCCTTCGTCCAGCATTACTTGAGCAACAACATAGTCACCCTTTTTTACCCTACGACTTGGGTCTACATATACAATTTCACCATCTTCATAACGTGGATACATTGAATCGCCTGAAACTTGGACTCCATAGGCGTTATTCACATGTGAAAGTTGCGGGGGACAAAGCACCTCAAACAGTTTTATTCCATTAAAAGCAAATTCGCCGTTCACACCTGCCACCGCTTGTCCGTAAATCGGAATAGTCTTTTTAGCGGAAAAATCTATATCTGCTATAACTAGTCCGTTTGGTGTAAATGATACACCCTCCTCACCTTTAGCTTTCTCCCCAACAAGAAGCCACTCAACAGAAACTTGCGTTGCTTTACTTATAGCTTCGATAGCACCTTGTCGCGGTATCGCTTTTCCTGCTTCCCAAGCTGATACCGCAGCTTTTGTCACACCTGTAAGGGACGCAAGCCGTTGTTGTGTAAGATTAGCTTTTTTTCTTGCTTCTAAGATACGCTCATTAAGTTCCATTGTTTTCATCTATCATTTCAATGGTTTAGTTGCATCTATAATTTAATTTGACTAATGTTAAATTATATTGTACCTATGCTTTACTTTTATTCGGAGAGAATGATGAAAAGCTCACCTCTAAAACTCATAAAAGATACAATTTCATTAACCCAACTTGCACAGCAACTCGGTTTAACAAAAGCCGCTGTTTATGCATGGCGTAAAAACGGGATACCGGCTGAACGAGTGATACAAATTGAAAAACTCACCGGTGTGAGCCGCAAAAATTTACGTCCCGATCTTTTTGCAGAAGAAGGACATTCAGCATGAATAACATTTCATATTCGATGCTTATATCCGCTGGCAATCTCAACGCAAAAGGCAATCCTAGTCTGTTGTGTGGATTGGACTTTATGCGCAGAAGCCCATCTGACGAAGGCAGCGTTATCGAAGTCCACTTTGCGAACAATCTTGCCTTCACTGATAAACAAATCGACAGCTTTATTAGCTGTAACTTGCCATTCTTTAAAAGTCTTCTCGAGACTGAATGCATCGAGTGCCGACGCTCTAACCGCGTCGTATTCATCAGGGCGATACCATGCAATTACGATGATGGGTGTGTTGAGATCGTCTTTCATTAGAATTTTTCCTTTCTAACTGTTGGTTGTTTTTTTTCTCCTTCTCTTCTGACAGTTAGGAACGGTGCTTCCTGCAATTCCCCCCCCCCGTGTTGTGGGAAGCACCCCCCAATATTTCACCGTGTAACCGATAGAATAGAACAATTTATTGGCTGCACATTGTTTCAACTTCCTAACTCCTTTCACTGTTTCAACTGTCAACGGTCGTAACATGAAAGAATTTCCAAATGAGAGAAAACTCATGGCGTAATCGAGAAATCTCATGGCGTAATCCAGAAATTTTACGATGCAAACCTGAATATCTCTCATGAGCATGCAGGAATAACGGAATGTATAGAGTCGAAGTTATTCAAAACGAAATGGCATCTGCCGTCCGCGTATTGGGCGGAGATGGTCCAGCTAAAGAACAAATATCCAAAGCCTCCAGAATTACCGGTTTAGCCGTGTCTATGATCGAGAGGCTTAGATGGAAAAAGATTAAACGCGTTCCGGCTGATGTGGCGGATACAATCCGCGAAGCCTTGGAACGATATGATGAGGAAACCCGTAGTCGTGCAAAACATTTACTTTGGCTTGCTCAACAGGAAAATGAAGCATTGCGTAAGAAGCTTGCTCAACATACTGCTGAACCTATTAACAGTGACGTTTTCCCTAATAAGTTTGAGTAGTTGCCGCGTGGCCGACTGGTGCCAAAAACTCGCCAAGCAGGAAAACAATCATGACTGATAAAACGCATAATTCCAAATTAACCGACGATGAAGAAAAAGCCCTTTTATTTCATCATGTCCGCAAAGAGATCGAAATAAAGGCCAAAATAGAAGAACTACAGAAAGAACGGAAATTACAACGCAAAAAAGCTCAAGCTGACGGCATTAAATCGTCAAAATTGGATAAAACCGTTAAGATCATTTCATCACACGATAAGCAAGCCATTGTTGATGACGTACTAGGAGACTGTAAGTTACTGTATTTCTTCGGCTTGGCTAATTATCAAGATGATTTGTTCGCCGTGAAATTAACTGGCCTTGAGCATATCACAAAAGAAGGTGAGTTAGCAGGCTGGCTGGGTGAGAATGGTAAGAGCCCGTATTTAGCCGGTAGTGAAGAAGATTCCGCATGGCTCACTGGTTGGCAAAACGGACAAGCCACCTTGGCTGAAAAATTCTTAACTGCACGGGAAAAATTAGACACGAATACTAATGTCGATATTGATAACGACCCTTTCGAATATGATGATGTGAGCGTGGTTAGTTCCCCCTTGAACGACGTTGGACAAGAACCGTTAGCTGATGCTGGCATTTAATGGGGGTAGCATTATGACTGTTACCTCTTCCAATTATGACCGGATTGACAATGATTTTTATGAAACAGAGCCATGGACCGTTGAAGTCTTTAGTGTTCAGTACCCGTTTGCATCAACGGATTATCTAAGAGGAAGCGAACCAGTTGAACCAAAAGTTCATGTCGGCAATAAAATCGCACCACAAAACAAAACCATCTTGGATCCGTGTTGCGGTGCCCGAATGTTCTGGTTTGATAAAAACGACGAAAGGGCTGTCTTTGGCGATATTAGGAAAGAAACCAAACAACTTTGTGATGGACGAACTTTAAAAGTTCAACCAGATCAAATTATGGACTTTCGTAATCTCCCCTATGCTAACAATTGCTTCCGTTTGGTTGTCTTTGATCCGCCGCATCTCATAAAAGTTGGCATCAACAGTTGGCTGGTGTCAAAATATGGACGTCTGGATGAACAGACATGGCAAGATGATATCCGCGCAGGCTTTTCGGAAGGTTTTCGAGTTTTAGAGCCATATGGCGTGCTCGTATTCAAATGGGCAGAAAAGGATATCGCTGTTAGTGAAATTCTAAAGCTTACCCCCGTTCGTCCAGTAATTGGACACAAAAGCGGAAAGCAAATGGGCACTCATTGGATCCTCTTTTTAAAAGATGGAGATGCCGCATGAGCCTGACCACCATTCTATCATTTATGATCGTTATGAGTGTGCGTTCGTACATTCTATCCTACCTTTCAAAAGACAAATTTAGAAAAATGGAGTGTTCACTAAACGGCCAATTATGGTTCGGGCTATCACTCGTAATTTTAGCAACGATGCGCTTGGCTTGGGGTGCCCCATCATGAATACTTATGAGGAAAAACAAGAACAAAAACGTCAACGGCTGCTGCAAAAAGCAGCAGATGCTCGTCAAAAGTCGGGTGACATATTGACCGACGCACACGAACGGCACGCGGTATTTTTGGGGTCGGGTGGTCAACCTATTTTACGCGGTCATTATTCCGAACGAAAACACCTGCGCACGCAGAACCAGCTTGACGCTTCCTTCAGCCGTGCGACTAAAGAGCTTGAAAAAGCGGATTGGTATGAAGAGAAAGCTAAATCAGTAGGTAAAGGCGGCATTTCAAGCGATGATCCAGATGCAATTACAAAGCTTGAGGTAAAAGTTGCTGAATTACAGGCAGAAAAGAACAAAACATCTGCAAAGTATTCTGAAATCCGCAGGCTAAAAAAACGGATTAACGAGCTGAAACACCTCGCAACTTTAAAAACAAAAAGATTTTCTTATCCTGATTATGGATTCGACCTAGAGCAAAATGCCGAGGAAAAGCGGATAAAATTCGTTTTCTCAGAAAATCCTTCACCGTTGGTGGCCCAACTATTGAAAAGACGGGCTTTTAAATATTCGCCGAAGAAAAATGAATGGATCCGGTTGTGGACATATAACGCGGCAGCCGACGCAAGTGTTTTACGTACCGAGATCAAAAAGACGATTGGAGAGGCTAAATTAGTACAAAACAACGTTGTCGATCTAACAAGCTATAACAATAATCCACGAATTAGGGGGAACGAATGAAAACCCCACCATTAACAGACTATGAATGTAGCCGTGCAGCTTGGTATTGGAAGCGCGGGTATTCAACAGCCCAGATCAGTGGCTTAATGAATATACCAGAAGCGACAATTGCAAATGAAATCGAACGCATTCGCACCTTTAAGAAAAGTAAAATCACCATTGCTCGACAAACAGACGGCTTTAACGGTGACAAGGTAGCACAAGCACACTTTCTATTTAAACAAGGTTTGACCGTCAAAGAGGTTGCTACTGCTATTTTTATGCCAGAGCAGACAGTTAAAGCGAATTTTCGTGCAATCTTGAATTATGTTCAAGAGGAGGACGCAGCGTGAAACTCATTCTAGGACTAGATGTAGCAACAACGACCGGCTTTGCGTTGTATACGGTTGGTGAAACATTATCGACGATACAAACAGGCGTTATTAATTCAAAACCTATGAAAGGTGAAAAAGTTGAAAAAAAAATAGTTTATTTAGGGTATCAACTTGAACGCCTCTACGACACGCACCGACCTGACTTTGTAGCTATAGAGGAACCTTTACGCAACGTTGTTTCTTATAGCAAAAAACAAAAAACCCTTGTCGATGAAGAAGAAATAACGGTCAATCCTAACACCATGCAGCTTTTAGCATTAGCTAGTATGGCTGCTTTTACAGCAGACCTTCGTCAAATACCGTGGGTAACAATTCCCTCTTCAACATGGCGCAAACACTTTCTTGGTTTTGGAAGAAAAACGGGCTGGAAGCGCGAAGACTGGAAAAGGGCAACAATAGAACGGTGTAGGTCTCTTCGTATCCAAGTTAAAAATAATGATGCTGCTGACGCTGTTGGCGTTGCTATGGCTGGTGCAGCAAGTCAAGAATTTAAACTTTTAAATCTGGAGCCATCAAAATGAATGCGATGTCTTCAATAAACAAAAAACCGGCAGCCTTAGATACATTAGAGGCAGAAGAGCAGCTTATAGGTTCAGTGTTTATTAATAATGATGCTGCTGACGCTGTTGCATCATTTTTGAGACCCGAACATTTCAGTGAACCATTTCTGGCGCACATTTGGGATTTAATCGTCCAGATGAAAAATGAGGGACAAACTGTTACTCCAGTTACTCTAAAACCATTTATTAATAACGTTATGATCGGCGAGATGACGGCTTACGGGTATCTTGTCAAGCTTGCTTGTAATGCAGCTACCGTCGTTGGCGTTAAAGATCTAGCAAGAGGGATTGTTGATAGTGCTGCTCGGCGAAATCTAGTTATTTTAGCAGATGAAATTAAGACAGACGCCGTAAATGCTAGACCTGACTTACCAGCAAGCAAAATTCTAGCCGAACTTGAAAACAAATTAAACAAGCTTGCTGATGATGTTACCCCTGAAACAGACGATGGAACAGCCTGCAAAGTCGTTGACAAGATAATGGAGCAATTCAAAAACAATGTTGTCTTGCCAACAATACCGTTACCTTTAGAGGAAATAAAATACGTATTATCTGGCGATCTTGAGGCTAACAATTTATATGGGCTGCTTTCATCGTCTGGTGAAGGTAAAACGTCTTTAGCGTTGCAGATTATGGAGCATGCCGCCAGAAATGGGCACCCCGTTTATTTCCTTTCATACGATCAAAGTGAACAACAATGCTTGTTACAGATAGCCAGTCAAAGAACTGGTATTTCTGGTGAGCGCATACGGGATCAATCACGCTTAACATCGAAAGAACAGGAGCGGCTATTTAGTGAATTACTGGAAATCCGTAAACTTCCGTTAAAAGTAAAAAACTGCACAACCGAAAATATCAATCAATTGTGTTCCTATGTGAGACGCTTTCTAAAATGGAACCGTAGTGAAAAAACACCTCTGATCGTTGTGGACCATGTCAGGAAAATACAGCCCCTCTCTACGCCCACTTATGAAGGCCGAATTGCATCAGAGATAGGCGGTGCTTCAAAGGCGATGGCAAAAGAACATAATCTGGTTTGGTTAAATATCATGCAAAGGAAGTCTATGAGGGAAGGACGAGAAAACCCTCACCCAACGGATCAGGATTTGTTTGGCGGAGAGCAAGCCAAAGAAGATTATGACGCTATCCTATATCTTTATCGCCCTGATAAATATCGCAACACACGGCTATCCAAGGCCAACAGTGAAAAGAAACGTGACGAGATTCGAAGATATTTGGAAAATTGGTCAGGGAAATCAAAAATCGGAGCATTAAAAGTTAGGTTTGGTGATGCCAGCTTATCGCGCGCATTATCCTTCAACGCTGAATATACTTGCTATTCATCTCTAGTCGAAGAACAACAAGAGTCCTTAGAGGGGTTTCTATAAATGAATGAGTTTAAGGCTTATCCTTATAAAACACTCAATGGCTGGCTTGGTATGGTTCGGTTTGCTCATAATGGCAAATCAAATCCGATACTAGAAAAAGGTGGTTATCCTAAGAGTTTTAAAACACGTGAAGCGGCACTAGATGCGTTACTTGAACATATGCTTGGATACTTCAATGGCGATTATCAGGCTTATGACAATCTTAGCGTGAAAGATATGAAACGCCAAGCAGCGGAAGCACTGTTCAAGACTGAGGGGAAAAATCCCTGAACTAGAGGTAACTATTGAATACGCTTTACAAGCCGAAAGGAAAGCTAGATGCGTTATTAGATAGTTTTGGGATAACGATAGTACCTATCTATAGGCGCAGACAAGCCTCACAATCACACGCCCGTGGCACCATGCATGAGATTAGAAACAAGCATGGTGACGGGCATCTTGTATTCGTTTTGCGCTGTATTCGAGAAACTAAGAACAACAAAGATGAACTGTGGAGCGAAACGATCGGGGCTATATCCGATATTTTTGAACAACGCCCAGATTGGCTAGAAAAAGGCGGACAAGTACTCGATGCCTTCGACAACATACCGTTAGGGGAATTGAGAGGGAACGCGGTCAAGTTAAGACCATGGCCAGTACGGTACTCTTTGAGAGTGCTCATTTACCAAAAATTACAGGAATACCTAGATGAACCAACGCCACGCCTTTTATAGTGATTTGAATTTAGACGCCGTGAAATTTTCAGAGGCGTGTCTAATCGTACGCGCTCGCATTGTCGAGGCAGCGGAAACAATGACCTATATCCAAGTCAAAGGTGCATATCCTGCAAAGTTAAAAGCCTTTTGGCCAACGTATCAATGCGAAGACAACACAGAACCACCGCGAAACTATTACACACCTGATGCGGCTGCAATAAGCCGTGCAGATGAAGTGTTCGATGATTGGTTCCCTAAAGTGAATGACCAGTGCCGTCCGTTGTTGTGTTCATGGGCATTTTGCATTGCTGCACCCAAAAAATTCGGGCGGTTTTCTGAATATTGCAAAAAAAACAAACAAAACCGTAGGTCGGCAGAACGGCAAATTGTTAAAACAATTGAAGGAATTGCCGTAAGCATATGCAAGAATTCGCAAATGTTGCACTTTCCAAACTGGAAAAGGGTGTCGCAATTGTACCCTAAATCAGTTAAACAATTAGATATGATGGCAACAGTTACATACTGGCGAGCTGATGATGCCAAGCCGTCTATTCCCCCACCTCAAGAATAACATTCCCACAAACAACAATTCATTTCGCACAAGCCTAAAACATGGCGTAAGAGGTATCGATGCACGATAGTGTAGTTATCGCGAACCGGTTCCTTGAATTAGCTCATAAAAGAGGAAATTCATTGATCCCAATACAGCTTTTAAAGCTTGTCTATTTAGCGCATGGTTGGGGGCTTGGGCTTTACGGTCGTCCTTTAATTAAAGACGAAATCCAAGCTTGGCAGTATGGGCCAGTTATACCTCATTTATATAGTCATATAAGGAGCTTTAAAAGTAATCCTGTTAAAGGCCCTCTAATATGTGACGAGGAGCAACTCAGCCGACAAGAAGAAAATATCATTCAGCAAGTTTATGATATTTACGGTCACTTGTCTGGTCCTCATTTGTCACTCTTGACACACCAACGAGGCTCACCGTGGGAAGTATCTTGCCAACCGAACGAATTTTGGCCGGTCATTTCAAATGACATAATAGAGGACTACTACCAGCGTCAAGCTACTGTAAAATAGGCTAGGTAGATGAAATCTCACGGGGCAATAATACAGAAATTAAACCGTTATCTATAGTTTTCTCAATTGCCAAAGCGAGGCGAACGTTATTCCTGTTCGCCCCATGGGTTTAACCGGTGATAAATAGCAGTGCAGGCATAAGCAACAGCAACAGAAATAGGAGCAGGCTTGCCGTCACGGCGAATACCACGTTCCCAGTTCTCAATGGACAGAGATGTTACCCCTAACCGAGCAGCAGCCTGTTTTTGAGTAAACCCCATATCTTTACGCCAGTTCTTGAATTCTTGTGGTGTCATGATATAATCCTCATATAAGATAAGGTGGTAAGGCATTTTATCAGGAGGGAGGGGCTTTCGCCCCACCCGTTTAGAAGCTAATTATCAATTTGATCCGACAAAAGAAGAAATTGACTTTCAACTCTATTTTCCTGATTTTCACATGCCTCACCACCTTTCTTGTTATGAAAGCTTGATTGCTTTCATGTGTATTTGCATACAATACAATGTATTGTTTTTCAAGATAAAAATGCGGTATTTTTAATAAAAATGTATTGTTTTTGTTGTTTTTTATCGCAACAACAATCAATAAAAACAGAATTTAGCTACCATTGCTAATGACAGTAGCAAATAAACCAACGTTTAAGATCAAAATGAAACGGGATAGGTATTGCTGCTATAAACAGCCTATTCTTTCACGAAGATAGTGGCTGGGCTGGTCAATTCCAGCCAGTGGGGAAGCTTCGACCCTAACCCACCCGACAGTGCATTCACATAGCTGTCGCAACCGCTGCTCACCACCCTGCTTAAGATGACGAGTAGCGCCTTGTTGCATAAATTAGTTAATGCACAATTATGGAAATACAGATTAAGGTAAAAACGTTAGATGAAATCGAACCATACCAAAACAATTCACGCAAACACTCTGACGAACAAATCAAGCAAATAGCATCGTCTATCCGTGAATTTGGCTTTACCATGCCTCTTTTAGTAAGTGACGGTGTGATTATAGCCGGTCATGCGCGTTATGAAGCTTCAAAGTACATTTACCAAACTGGTGATCGCATATCTTTAACCAACGGTACAACGTTACCAGATGCATCTATTCCAGTGATAGACTGTTCAAAATGGACTGATGCACAACGTCGAGCTTACGTATTGGCAGATAATCGCCTTAGTGAAAAATCCGAATGGGATAAAGACATTTTAACTACTGAACTTTCGTTTTTAGAAAAGGCGAATTTTGATCTCTATAGTGTAGGTTTTGACTTGGTAGAATTAGATGCGGTTTTAGGCGCGCCAGATGATATTAACAATCCGGCGGAAGAATGGAACGATATGCCGGAATTCGTGCAGAATGACAAAATGCCGAAAAGAACAATCAAGGTTCATTTTAACAGTGAAAATGATGTTCAGTTATTCGCTAAAAGCGTAGGGCAACAAATTACTGATAAGACTAAATATATTTGGTTCCCTTTCCAAGAAAAACAAAATCTTCAAAGTAGGCGTTATGTGACCAATGAATCCTAAATACCCACTTTATATCGTATCAAAAGGGCGAGCAGATAGCCGCCTTACAAGCAAGGCACTGGAAGAAATGAAGGTGCCTTATTTTATTGTGATCGAAGAACAAGAATACTCTAGTTATTCCAAGGTTATTGATAGCCAAAAAATCCTCGTGTTGGATAAAGCCTATCAACGGGATTATGACACCTGCGATGATCTTGGTGACACAAAAAGCAAAGGGCCAGGTGCCGCAAGAAATTTTGCGTGGGAGCATTCCATTTCAAACGGTTTTGCATGGCATTGGGTAATGGACGATAATATCCGCCGCTTTTATCGTTTGAATAATAATCTGAAAGTCAGTTGTGCAGATGGTACGATCTTTCATTGTATGGAAGACTTTGTTGAAAGATATGATAACGTAGCTATGGCTGGTCCGAATTATGAATGTTTCGTTCCTTATAGAAAACGGTTCCCGCCTTTTTCCACAAACACCCGAATATATAGCTGCAACTTTATCAAAAATGATATGCCCTATAGATGGCGAGGACGTTATAATGAAGACACTGACCTTTCATTGCGTATGCTGAAAGATGGTTGGTGTACAATACAGTTTAATGCCTTCCTGCAAGAGAAATGCGCTACCCAAACAGTCAAGGGCGGTAATGATAGAGACTTCTATTCGGTAGAAGGAACCAAGCCAAAATCAGAAATGTTAGTGAAGCTTCACCCTGATGTAACAGAATTAACGTGGCGGTTTAATAGGTGGCATCATTATGTCAATTATAGACCATTTAGGCGTAACAAGTTGATACGCAAGAAAGACATAAAAATCCCCCGTGGCATTAATGAATATGGCATGAGGTTAGTATCGGTTAGTTAGCCGAACGCCTTGCTTTAACTTTACATACTATAAAAGAAAGAAACGTAAAGATGACAAGGAAACAAGTCATAAAGCCAGACCCCGAAACTTTGAAAACTATAAAAAATCTCGGCGGCTATTATGCCACAATAGAAGATATAGCAGCTTGGTTCGGTGTTAGCAGGCAAACAGTGCATTCCACCTTCAAAAAGTACCCTGCCCTTGAGACAGCCTATGAAGACGGCAAGAGTAAAGGCAGATTATCGCTGCGGCAAAATCTATTCAGAATGTCAAAGACAAAACCACCAGTCGCAATCTTTTTAGCTAAGAACCTTCTAGGCATGACAGACAAGCAGGAAATAAGCGGTCCTGATGGTGGGCCAATAAAGATTGAACGGATAGAGAATGTTATCGTCGACCCTAAGGATACTGACACCACGGGTATTTGAACCGCTGCTATACCCTTCCAGATATAAAGGAGCATATGGCGGTCGTGGTTCCGGTAAATCGCACCATTTTGCTGAAAAGGTTATTCAGGCAGCCCTAACAAGCCCTAAGCGCATTGTCTGTATTCGTGAAGTACAGAAATCAATCAAGGAATCTGTAAAGCGATTATTGGAAGATAAGATCAAAGCCTTGGAAGTAGGCTCATACTTTCAAGTACTGGATAGAGAAATCAGGGGCATCAACGGATCGCTTATAATCTTTCAGGGTATGCAGGATCATACGGCCGAAAGCATTAAATCATTGGAAGGTTATGATATTGCATGGGTAGAGGAGGCTCAATCGTTATCTGCTCGATCGTTGAGATTGTTACGTCCGACAATCCGTAAACAAGGTTCCGAACTCTGGTTCACTTGGAACCCTATGAGTGCAGATGACCCTATAGATGCCTTTCTAAGGGGTGATAATGTTCCACCAGACAGCAAGGTGGTGCAAGCCAACTGGTCTGATAATCCGTGGTTCCCTAGCGAATTAGAACGAGAACGGATATTCGACCTGAAATACAATTCTGGCACCTATGACCATGTTTGGGAGGGCGCGTATCTCGTCAATTCAGACAGCCAGATATTTGCTGGTAAATATCGTATAGATGACTTTGAAGTATTGGATACCTGGGACGGTCCATATCAAGGCGGTGACCTTGGTTTTAGCCAAGACCCTACGGCTGCAATAAGATGTTACATTGCTAATGATGTTTTATATGTGTCTCATGAAGCCTATAAAACCAAATTAGAACTTGATGACACAGCTACCTTTCTAAAAGGCAGAATACCAGACTTTGACCGCTACACAACGCGATGGGATAACTCGCGGCCAGAAAGTATCAGTTATTTCAAAAGGCATGGTTTGCCACGTTCTGAACCCGTTAAGAAATGGACTGGTTCTATTGAAGACGGAATACAGTTTTTACGGTCATTTAGGGAAATTGTCATTCATACCCGATGCAATGAACTGGCAAGGGAATTTAGGCTTTATAGCTACAAAGTTGACCCCAGAACCGGCGATATAACAACAAAAATAATAGACGCTTATAATCACGGTATTGATGCCTTGCGTTACGCATTGGTGCCGATGATGAAAGGTAAGCGGCAATTATCAACTCCAGTTTTCGGAAGATATGGTGTGATTGATGAATAATGATCTAAACGATCTGTTAGAAACGTCTGCGGACTACACCGCAATGTTGCCATACTGGACAAAAGTCGATGCCTTAATACAAGGTGCCGATGCGGTAAGACGATTAGGAAGAAAGCTCTTGCCGCAAATGCCAGAGGAAACAGATAAAAACTATGACTACCGGCTTAAAAATGCTCGGTATACCAACATTTATAGGGATATTGTAGAAAACCTAGCAGCCAAGCCGTTTACTAAAGAAGTATCGTTAGCGAATGCAAACGTTCCTGACGTTTTTAAAGCCATAGTTGAAAATATAGACGGTTCAGGTTCGCATCTAAATGTATTCTCGAACAATGTATTCTTTGATGGCATTAACAGCGGCATCACGTGGATATTGGTAGATTATCCTGAAATTCCTCAAGGTGTGACCTTGGCAGAGGAACGCGCTATTGGTGCGCGCCCTTATTGGGTGCAGATAGCTGCAAAAGATATGTTGTGGGTCGAAAGCGCGGTAATCAAAGGGCGAGAAGAAGTTGTTTACGCGAAAATTCATGAACCTCGCATGGGGCGAGATCAAAAGGGGCAAGACCAACTGATAGATCGAGTAAGAATACTCTTACGCGATAAGATAGATGGTGATTATGGGCCAGCTCGTTTTGAGATATGGGAAAGGGAAAATGTCGGTAACTGGCATATAGTATCGCAAGGTGATATTTCTATTGGTGTAATACCGCTTGTGCCCTTTTATACCGGACGAAGACGCGGTTCATCATGGCAGGTTATTCCACCGTTAAGCGGCGTTGTTGATGCGCAGATAGAACACTATCAGGAAGAAACACAGTATAAACACACAAGGCAGATGTGCGCTTTTCCTATACTGGTTGGAAGCGGTATAGACCCAGTTGATAGCAATGGTAAACGCGTCGTGGTTCCTATAGGGCCTAATACAATACTGTATGCCCCTCCTCGTCCAGACGGTAACGGCGGACAAACTCATGGGACATGGAACTTTATTGAACCGCAAACGGCTTCACTTAAATTGCTGTCTGATGAAATCGACAAAATCGAGCAGAAGATGCGTGAGTTGGGTCGCCAGCCTTTAACAAGTGGGTCAACAGGATTAACGCAAGTAGCAGCAGCATTCGCATCACAGAAGGCAGCCAGTGCAGTTCAGGCATGGTCATTCATTCTCAAGGACGCATTAGAAAACTGCTTTGTATTAACAGCTAAATGGCTCAATATCGAATTTGAACCGTCTGTATACGTTAATTCAGATTTTGCAATTGAGATAGGCGAAGATAAGCAACCAGATATTCTGCTTTCTATGCAAAAAGACGGGCTTATTAGTCGTGATACTCTGTGGTCTGAAATGAAGCGTCGCAATATCCTTTCACCAGAGTTTGAAGCTTCTATCGAAAGTGAACGTCTGTTGAATGAGCTACCAGATGGCAGCGAAGACGAGATAGAAGCCTCTATGACGCCAGATAAAGACTATAAAACGTCTATTACCGACCTAGGATAACAGCAGTTAACTGGTTGAAAATAAAATACAAGAATAGAATTTGAATATTTTGTGTCGGTTTTGCAAAACTCTAAAACCGGTCAATCACAACAAACAATCTTCACCAGCCGTTACGGGCAATCCGTAGCGGCTTTTTTTATGCGCTTAAAGCGTAAAACTATCACAAGCAGGTAATCAAATGTCACTTAAAGCAGTCGTTAAAAACATTAATGAAGTCCCTGAACAACTTAGGGATTACTACCAAAAGATTGAAACCAAAGGAGGCAATGAAGAAAAATACCTTTTAACGGTTGAGGCTGTAGACGGATACTCATTAGAAGATGTGTCGGCTCTGAAATCCTCATTTGGCAAAGAACGCACAGCGCGCGAGAAACTAGAGAAAGAACTACAAAAGTTCAATGATGTAGATCCAATCAAAGCGCGAGAAGCATTGCAAAAAGTCAAAGAACTTGCGGAACTTGATCCAGTCAAAGAGGCCGACAAACTAGCAAACGCAAAGTTTGAAGCGGTTAAAACGCAATTACTGGAAAAACATACGGCTGAAAAGAACGCCCTAGCAGATCAAAATGCTCAACTACAGCAGGTCATATCTGGCTTGTTAATCGACTCCGAAGCTAAATCGGCATTATCGGAGGCAAAAGGTTCTATTGAATTATTGCTACCACACGTGAAATCACATACGCGCGTCAAACAAAACGATGGCAAGTTTGTGGTCGAAGTATTTGATGCTGATGGGAATGCACGAATAGCTGATGCAAAAGGTTCCCCGATGACTATTCGCGACCTTGTCACTGAAATGAAGCAATCTGATACATTTGCACGAGCCTTTGAGGGTTCAGGGCAGACAGGCACAGGTAAAGAAAAGAACTCCTTCGTTTCTGGTTCATATCGACCACAAGGTAATTTGAGTGGCAGCCAAGAAGATCGGTTGGCGGCAATCAGAGCCCAATTCCCAGACCTACAATAATTCAAAACAAATATCGTTCACTCACGATGAGAAACGGCAAACCGGCTGTAAGCCATTCCTATAAACAAACCAAAGAGGTTTAATATGTCACTTAAACAAATGCAGGTATTTAATCAGTATTATATGCCTGTTATTATCGAAACACTTTCTCAAATGGTGAAAAAGTTCAACAGTGCATCTAATGGCGCGCTTCGGCTAAGCACAGAGGGTTTTACTGGTGACTTTTATCAGGAGTCGTTCTTTTCGAGCCTTCATTCTGCACAACGCCGTGTTGATCGTTATGCTACCAATGATGATGCTCAATCTACGGATCTGTCACAACAAAAACAATCGTCCGTAAAAATTGCCGGCGGCTTCGGACCTATCAAATATGAGCCTTCGCAATTAACGTGGTTACAACAACCGACTGCAGCGGGTATTGAGGTTGTTTCTCGCAATTTTGCGGAGGCGATCATGCAAGATCAGCTTAACACCGCCATTCTTGGACTTGTATCGGCAATCTCCAATCAACCAGAGGCGACAAACGATATTTCCGCTCAAGAAGGGATTTCATACGCCGCTATGAATGACGCTCATGCGCTTTTCGGCGATCATTCTGGCAATCTCGTAGCTCAAATTATGAACGGTACCACCTTTCACCGATTGATCGGAGAAAACCTTAAAAATGGTGCTAACTTATTCAAGGCACAAACCGTAAATGTCGTTGATATTTTAGGTCGTGTCATTGTGGTCACTGATGCACCAGCCCTTTATACCAGCGGAACAGAAAGCAAGTGTAAAGTCCTATCGTTAGTTGAAAACGCTGCTATCGTTCACGACGGCAAGGACATTATAACCAATATAGACACTCAAAACGGTAAAAATCGGATCGAAACCACGATCCAGATGGATTATACTTTTGGTCTCGGTCTGAAAGGTTATTCATGGGACGAAGCGAACGGCGGTCGAACTCCAAAGGACGATAAAATCGGGACCGGTTCCAACTGGAACAAAATTGCCTCGTCAATCAAAGAAACTGCCGGTGTTATCACAATTGCGAAAGCGACGAAAAAATAAAACGGGCATCATGCCTGTTTATAACTTTCACTCAAAAAAGGGTACCAAACCATGAAAGAACCCAAAATCGCATATGTGAAACACCCCTTATCGGTTGAACGTAAAAACGAACTCCGTTCACAAGGATATATCATTATCGACGAATGTTACGCCCCTAAAGAACAGACCGCGGTTTATTCCGATAAGCAACACCAACCAAGTACACCTGCTGTCTCCCCTATTCCCGAGCCAGAAGAAGTAAATTCGGTTGACTATAAAAAACTAAACAATGCGGATTTACGCAAGGCAATTGCTGATATGACTGGGCAAGACCCACCAAACAACACAGCACGAGCTAAGCTTATAGAAATCTATGAGCAGGCGAAGAACGGACAGGATAAGCAGGAAACCCCTGCCCCAGAAGAACCAACTCCACAACAAGCTGCATAACATAGGTAACAGCAATGACACTGAACACGACGGCAGGCGATGAATTAGCCGATAGTTACGTAACGATTGAAGAGTTTACAGACCATGCTTCAAGGTTTGGTTATAATATCACCAATTATGATACCAATGCTATCGAACAGGCGTGCCGTCGTGGCACAAGATGGATAGATGCGACATATGGAAACCGCTTTGTCGGTAAAGTTGCAAATATCAATCAATCATTGGAATGGCCGCGTATAGAGGCCACACGGCGCGAAACGGCATTAGATAGCACAACCATACCAAAACAAGTTAAAAACGCCACCAGTGAAGCTATATGGCGCGAATTAACCACCCCAAATAGTCTTTCACCCGATTACGTGCAGGCTAATGCCATTAAACAGGAACAGGTGGGAAATCTATCGGTCACCTACAAAGACGGTACTGGCTCGGTAGATGATGTTACCCCAATCATTCCAATAATCGACAATCTGTTAAATGGATTGATTAATGTCAAGGAAAGGCCTGCACTCTTCGGGCGATGTGAAAGGGCATGATATGTCTGTATTTGATTATAACCGTTCAAGAACAACAGTCGATCGGTTATTTCATAAGTTCGGCCAAAGCGGTACTTTAATACGAACCAGCAATTCGGACTCATCATGGGATCCCGATGTGACGAATGATGCCTATCCTTGCCAATTGGTTGTTTTATCCTACTCAGCAAAAGATATTGACGGAACGCTAATAAAAAGCGGTGATAAACAGGTCTACGTATCACCGATTGGATTGGAAATTGAACCAGAGACAACAGATAAGCTGATTATTCATGGGAAAGAAAACACAATCGTTTCCGTGCAAGAATTAAGGCCAGCCGACCCAGTTGTTTATTATGAATGCCAGTGCAGGTTATAGCCAATGTTAAAGCGTCTCACACCGCAAGAACAGCTTGAGCAGATTATTGATAATTTTGAACCAACTATTCGACGTGCTTTTTTGGAAGCTATTGAAACAATAAGATCAGATATTGTTATTGAAGAGATTATCGCACGATTGGAAAAAGGCGACGTATCTGGTGCGGTAAATGCCGTTCCAGTAGACAGTGTTGCTTTCTATCCATTGGTTGAGGCAATCAGGCAGACATACAATGCTGGCGGTATAGCTGCTGTTGGTGCCTTACCGCGTCTAAGCTCACCATCTGGTCAAAAAGTTATTGTTAGGTTTGATGCTAGAAACATACGTGCTGAACAATGGTTATCACAACATAGCAGTACCTTGATAACGAATATCATTCGAGATCAGCAACAGGCCATTCGTTCAGTCTTAACGACTGGAATGGTCAACGGGCGTAATCCCCGTTCCGTTGCACTTGATATTGTCGGACGTGTGGAAAAGGTCACAGGAAAGCGTACAGGCGGAATTATTGGTTTAACTAGCAAACAGGCATCTTTTGTCGAGAACGCGCGTCAAGAGCTAAATTCGGGGCAACCAGAGGCACTTAAATCATATCTAAACAGGGTAAGACGTGATAAACGATTTGATAGCACTGTTTTAAAGGCTATTGATAGTGGTGAACCAATACCGAAAACCACCATTATCAAGATGTTAAATCGGTATGAAGCATCTCTATTGAAGTTACGCGGTGACACAATTGCTAGAACCGAAGCACTGGAAAGCGTTAACACCTCACAGCAAGAAGCCTTTCAACAGGTGTTGGATAAAACAGCCTATACCGATCAGGACATTCAGCGCGAATGGCGTTCCGCTTCTGATGACAGAGTAAGAGACAGCCACCTCATGATGAACCGCCAAAAGGTCAAAGGTATGCAAACGCCTTTTGTAACACCTGATGGCTATAAGCTTCGCTATCCGCATGATAGCAGCTTAGGCGCGCCAGCCCGTGAAACAATCAATTGCCGGTGTATTCAACTGATACGGCTCAATTATATGAAGGCATTAGAGAACTAAGAAGATCACTTCTAATTATCTTTAAGCCTAAACCTTCATATCAAGAAACAACCTTTCGGTAGCCCGTTCCTAGGGATTGCTGGGCTATTCTCAAAACGTCAAGCGTGATGGTTATGGCACAACAATCTTTCACTGCCCAAATTGACGCATGGGTATTACAATCTAAAACGCGAATGTTAGCTGTTTTTCAAACAGCAGCGCAATTTGTGATTGAAGATATGCTTGATCGCACACCAGTTGATACTGGTTATTTACGGGCTAGCGTAACGGTACGTTTTAACAAACCAGCACCAATCAGACCTAATAATGTGCCTACAGAAGGTGCTCAATACGGAATGCCGACACAATATGCCCTTGCAATCGCAGGCGCAAAACTCGGCAAAACGATCTATGCTTCCTATACAGCGGCATACGCTTTACCGATTGAATACGGATTTAAAAGCTATGCAGGTGCTGGAATGGTGCGCTTAGCAGCCCAAAACTGGGGGGCATATGTAACAAAAGCAACAGCAATAGCTAGAGCGAAAGCACTAAAATGACTTTAGAACCCACAATCTTAGATTTGCTATTCCAGCACACAAAAGCGTTTAATGACACAACACCAGCTAAGGATAAAATCCCGATAGCCTTCCCAAACGTCAAGTTTAAGCCACCTGATGGCAATTATCTTGAAGTACGGTATCTACCAAACAGCAATCGTAACTTTCTCATAGGGAATGATGATCCAACCCAGCATATCGGTATTCTTCAAATAACAGTCATAACACCGTTAAACGTAGGGCAAATTAAACCGTACGACATTGCAGGCGAGTTGGTAGAACACTTCAAAAAAGGCACTCAACTGCAAAAAGATGACGTTATCGTAACGGTATATTCGAAACCATCAATTGCCCCTGCTATTATAGATAACGACCGTTTCCGTGTACCAGTGAGTATTCAATACCAGTGCATACACGAATAAAGCACCTCAACATTTAAACACATACAAATGGCGGCTCGTACCGCCTTTTTTTATAACTACTAACCAAAGGACGATAACCATGGCCTATACGAACGCCAACGGGAAGTTTTTCTTCTGTACCACGCCGCAGGCATCTGACCTTACAAAAGATCAATTCGAAGCCCTGACATGGGTAGAAGTGAAAAATGTTGGGAAACTACCTGAAAGCGGTAGCACCACAAATACCGTGAAATATGACACAATCGACACAAACGTTACTCAAAAGGCTAAAGGCGTATCAGATGCGGGTGGCGGCAATCTTGAGGTTGCTTATACCCCAGATGATGCAGGTCAAGCGGCTTTACGGCAAGCAGCACTAACCAATTATATGTATGCTACCAAACGTGAATTGAATGATGCGCCAGACGATAAGCACACCAACACCGTGTTCTATAATCGAGGGATTATTTCAGGTCCTACACACTCTGGGGGTGGCGTAGAGGACTTTGTCACAGAAACATTCACCATTGCAAACAATCAGATCGAAGTGGTCGTACCGCCTCAATTAAAGTCGAATGGAGGTAACTAATCATGGATTTGTCTAAAATTGTAAATTCGGAACAGCTTTACACTTTAGAGCTTTTGCACCCCACAACTGATGAACCAATCGGAGTGACGTTTCAGATCCGTTCTATGGATAGTGACCCTGCTAAAGCAGTACAACGTAAAATTATTGATGAAACTTATGAACGCCGCAGGGCAAATAAAACCATAAAGGCAAAAGAAACCGTTACCAATGAATACCGGAAAGCCGCTGCCTGTATTGCTGGCTGGGATTGGGGCGAAAACGAATATAATGGTTCTATTCCCCAATATTCGGAAGAAAAAGCCTTGGAAATTTTAACCGAACAAGATTGGATATTTACTCAAGTTTTGGAGGCGGCCAATAAGCTGTCAAATTTTATCGTGACCTCACAAGAGACCTGATCGAATTTGTTCGCATCACCGTGCGATATGAAACACCCAACTTTGATGGCGAAACACGCCGCGAAAGAAACGCAAGGTTCGGCCAACCAGTACCGAAGGCTGAACCTGTCGTAGGTGGTGATTACATTCTATCATGTTTCTGGGAGGTATCACGGTACAGAGACTTGAGTGAGAACGGGCAACAACCGTTAAAACCAATTGACGTGCTTAACTGGGAGCAATTCACTGGTAACGTTCTGAACAGATATGAACGGCAAATAATACTCGATATAGATCAAGCCTACCTTGCCGCCCTAGCTGAAGAGCGTTCAAACAATATAAAACTCATGGAAGATCAGAACAAAAGGAAGTGAGACAATCAATAGTATCTATAAGTTCAAAGTTTGGTTATTTGATATAGAAATTGTTGGAAGGAATGCGGTATGCCACAGAGATCACTTATGGCGGCAAAAACGGTCGCTTCTTTGTGCGATTTCAATGTAACAAACCTCATATTACAGAAATTGCTATATTTAGCGCACATGATCTACCTAGGTGACCACGGTCACGCATTGGTCGATGGTCATTTTGAAGCGTGGAATATAGGTCCAGTAGAACCAAATGTGTATCACCTTCTTAAAGCCTACGGCAATAATAATATTCACGATGTTTTTGGAACGGATGGATTTCCGGAAAATTCGACAGAATATGAAACTATAAAAGCTGTAGTTAACAAGTTTAGAGATTTCAAACCATCATTGTTGGTACAAATAACCCATCAAAATCATGGAGCGTGGGCTAAGAATTTTATTTCTGGCATACAAGGAATGAAAATGTCAAACAATGATATACTGCAAGAGTATGGTATACGACGCATGAAGACTGGTAAACTGATTGCAGAGCGTGTGCCCAATTTTGGGCAGACGGTAGTCTATCGTGAAAACCC
>CALYQL010000035.1 GCA_945285915.1 uncultured Bartonella sp. | reverse complement strand
ACAGGAAATTCATGACGTTTTATCCGGTGATCTAGAAGCTGGGAATCTCTATGGGCTTCTTTCTTCATCCGGTGAAGGCAAGACTTCCCTTGCCCTACAGATCATGGATTTTGCAGCAAAAAACGGGCATCCAGTCTATTTCATGTCGTACGACCAAAGTGAACAACAGTGTATCTTACAGATCGCCAGCCAAAGAACCGGAATAGAAGGAAGCCGTATTCGCAATCAGGAACAGCTAACAAAGGCAGATAAGGAACGGCTGTTCAGGGAGCTTATGGAAATTCGTAAACTTCCGTTAAAAGTAAAAAACTGCACAACCGAAAATATCAATCAATTATGTTCCTATGTAAGACGCTTTCTAAAATGGAACCGATCAGACAAGACGCCACTGATCGTTGTCGACCATGTTCGGAAAATACAACCGATAATTGCAGGAACTTATGAAGGACGGGTTGCCTCCGAGATAGGCGGTGCTTCAAAGGCGATGGCAAAAGAACATAATCTGGTTTGGCTCAATATCATGCAGAGAAAATCAATGAGAGAGGGGCGCGAGAACCCACACCCAATAGATCAAGACTTGTTTGGCGGAGAGCAAGCCAAAGAAGATTATGACGCTATTCTCTACCTCTATCGGCCGGAAAAATATCGAGACATGAGATTAACGAAGGCAAACAGTGAAAAAAAACGCGATGAGATTTTAAGATATTTGGAGAACTGGTCGGGAAAATCAAAAATCGGGGCTCTAAAAGTACGCTTTGGTGATGCCAGTGTGCAGAGGGCGTTGGAATTTCAAGCGGAATTCACCTGTTATTCTTCCGTCGTTAAACAGGATCAAGAAGCATTTGAGGGACTTTTCTAAAATGAATGAATTTAAAGCATTTGCTGAAAAACGATTTAACGGTTGGGTAGCGATGGTTCGTTTTGCACACGATGGAGGTGCTCATCCGGTTCTCGATAAGGGAGGAATCCCGATGCTATTCCATACGAAATCTGATGCTGAATTGGTCGCGCATAGACACCTCGTAGCTTATTTTAACGGAAATCTAGTTGCTTATGACAATGTAAATGTTCGAGATGTCAGACGTGAAAAAGCTGATGCACTATTCACCAAAAAACGAGCGAATGGTTGAGGTGAGTATTGAATAAGCACTACAAGAGAAAGGGGCAGCTTGACGCATTACTTGATAGTCTAGGCATCCGGTTGGTTCCTATCTATCGGAGAAGGAAGGCTGCCCAGTCACATGCACGTGGCACTATGCACGAAATAAGAAATAAGCATGGTGACGGGTTTCTTGTATTCGTTTTGAGGTGCATTCGAGAAACAAAGAATAACAGAGATGAACTTTGGAGTGAAACGATAGGAGCTGTTGCTGATATCTTTGAACAACGCCCCGATTGGTTCGAAAAAGGTAGCGAAGTACTCGACGCTTTTGATAATATCCCGCTTGGTGAATTGAGGGGGAAGGCAGTGAACCGTAGACCGTGGCCGGTAAGAGCCACGTTGCGGACACTGATTTACGAAAGATTGGAAGGGTACCTCGATGAACCAAAGCAGCGTCTTCTATGACATATTAAATATTGATGCAGTGGCATTTTCAGAAGCGTGTCTAATCATACGCGCTCGCATTGTTGAAGCAGCCGACACAATGACAAACACTTATGTCAAAGGTGCATATCCTGCTCGCCTAAAGGCATTTTGGCCGGATTGTGCAGATGACTACGGGAAGGAAAAAACTCGTTCTTATTATCAACCTGATGCGAAAGCCATTTCACGTGCCGAAGAGGTATTTTATAGTTGGTTCCCATTACTTGATGATGATAGCCGGAAAATACTCAGTACATACGCTTTTCGGCAAGCAGCACCAAAAAAACACGGTTCAATAGGCAATTATTGCAGAAAAAACCGCTTATCCCGTAGTACGTTCGACCGGCATGTAGTCAAGGCTATCCAGTCACTAGCCGAGACATTACTTAAAAAAGGTCAATTGTTACAATGCCCTAGCTGGTCTAGGGTGATGACAATCATGCCGAATTCGCATATAAGACCTGATATGATGGGAACAGTTACATATTGGCGAGCTGATGACGCTAGGCCTTCTATTACTCTACATCAAGCATAACATTCCCAAAACCACGATTTCATTATTCAGATGGCAAAACAATTGTCATTAGGAGAGTCATGACATGAGCCATGAAGAAAAAGACCTTCAAAATGAATTCACCGTTAAAATTATAGACACCCGTGCAAGAAACATCATTCAGTCAACCAGTGTGTTCATTTGCGTTTTCGGGGGGCCAATCGCTTTAGGTGTATTTTTAAACAACGATGTTATGCAGTGGCTTGGTTTTGTCGGTTTCTTATTTATTATGATCCTTGTATTAGCTGCAATGTTTGCAAAAGACAAAGAGAAAGCACTTATAGAAACGGGGCGGCTTAAACGGTTCAACACCGTAGAGGATGCTATCAAGTATTTAGATGCTTTAAGCGGTGATAAATAGCGGTGCAGGCATAAGCAACAGCAAGAGGAATAGGAGAAGGTTTACCGTCACGGCTGATACCACGTTCCAAATCGGTAATTATTTTTGTCTTCTCCATTTCCAAGGTTCGATAAACGACCCTTGCCAAATGCCCCTTTTATCTTGTTCTGCCTCCATCTGCACTTCAGTATAGAAGCCCTTGGAATACCTAGGCCAATCCAAGGCATATCCATTTTTCACCATAAACAATCCGATGTCTTGTTTATCGTTCCGATAACACATCGCAACAAAACGCTGATAACGATCTTTATATTTTGGTTCACAGGTTATTGGCTGAGATTTGTCTAACCAATCGGATAAAGCGAACGCTGCAACCTTTCCACAGCGATATGGCACGTGGTCAGCATCCTCACATGTCTGACGGCTTTCTGGAGCATCTATGCCCCAAATGCGAATACGTTGCCCTTGAATATCAATAGTGTCACCGTCAATGACTGATGAACGGCCTATGATAGCGGGAAAGTCCTTAGCAGAAGCTGGCAACGATAAAATGAGAATGAAGATAATATAAATATAACGCATTAGTCACCTAAGGCATAAATTTCTTTATAAAAACATTACTCGGCATAATTGCCGATTGTTAGCGTGTCTAACTGTATACACGAGCCTTCTAAAAGCAACATGACGAGCACGTCGTATCCCGAATAACTTTACACATTAAAAAAGAAAGAAACGTAAAGATGACGAGGAAACAGGTCATAAAGCCAGTTCCTGAAACTTTAAAAACTTTGAAAAATCTTGGCGGCTGTTTTGCCACGATAGAAGATATTGCAGCTTGGTTCGGCGTTAGCAGACAAACAGTTCATTCATCCTTCAAAAAGTACCCTACCCTTGTAACTGCCTATGAAGACGGCAAGAGCAACGGTCGGATATCGTTACGACAGAATTTATTCCGTATGTCTAAAACGAAGCCCCCAGTTGCAATCTTTTTAGCTAAGAACCTTTTAGGCATGACAGACAAGCAAGAAATAAGCGGTCCTGATGGTGGCGCAATAAAGATTGAACGGATTGAGAATGTCATCGTTGACCCAGCCAAAGACAATAAGGATACCGACGGCTAGAGTATTTGAACCCTTGCTATACCCTTCACGTTACAAAGGTGCATATGGGGGGCGTGGTTCTGGTAAGTCGCATCACTTTGCTGAAAAGGTCATTCAGGCTGCCTTAACAAGCCCAAAGCGCATTGTCTGCATCCGTGAAGTACAGAAATCAATCAAGGAATCTGTGAAGCGACTACTCGAAGACAAGATCAAGGCATTAGATGTCGGTTCATATTTCCAAGTACTGGATAGAGAAATCAGAGCCACAAACGGTTCACTGATTATCTTTCAGGGTATGCAGGATCACACGGCTGAAAGTATTAAATCACTCGAAGGCTATGATATAGCGTGGGTTGAAGAGGCTCAATCATTATCGACAAGATCGCTTCGGTTGTTGCGCCCTACCATTCGTAAAGAAGGCTCGGAGCTTTGGTTCACTTGGAACCCAATGAGTGCAGACGACCCGATAGATGCCTTTCTACGGGGTGATAATGTTCCGCCAGATAGCAAGGTAGTGCAAGCCAACTGGTCAGATAATCCATGGTTCCCTAGCGAACTGGAACGAGAACGTGTTTTTGACCTAAAATACAATTCAGCCACTTACGATCATGTTTGGGAAGGTGCATATCTAGTCAATACAGATGCGCAGGTGTTTTCGGGGAAATATCGGGTTGATGACTTTGACGTGCAAGACACATGGGACGGACCTTATCAAGGCGGTGACTTTGGCTTCAGCCAAGACCCGACGGCCGCAATAAGATGCTACATTGCCGGAGACGTGCTTTTCATCAGCCATGAGGCTTACAGAACAAAGCTCGAGCTTGACGATACAGCAACGTTTATTAATGGGAAAATACCATATTTTGATCGGTATGCGACCCGATGGGACAATGCCAGACCAGAAAGCATTAGCTATTTAAAACGACATGGGCTGCCACGTTCTGAACCGGTTGTGAAGTGGAAAGGCTCGATTGAAGACGGTGTGCAGTTTCTCCGGTCTTTTCGAGAAATTGTTATTCATACGCGTTGTAGTGACTTAGCACGAGAATTCAGGCTCTACAGCTATAAGACAGACAGTCGTACCGGGGACATCATGCCGGTCATTGTCGATGCCTTCAACCACGGAATAGACGCATTAAGGTATGCACTGGCACCAATGATGCGTGGCAAGAGACAACCTTCAAGACCGGTTTTCGGTATATATGGACGGATAAATGGTTAATAACTCACAGGATATGCTGGCAACGTCGAAAGATTATCAGGCAATGTTGCCCTATTGGAAAAAGGTTGCAGCATTTGTTGAAGGAGCCGATGCTGTAAAAAAGGCTGGTGAATTATACCTTCCGAAATTGCCGAACGAAACGCCGGTTAACTATCGATATCGTCTTAACAATGCCCGCTTCACAAATATCTATCGGGATATTGTCGAAAACTTGGCTTCAAAACCATTTAGCAAGGAAGTTAAGCTGGATGAAATGAACCCGTCGGAGGTATTGAAAGGAATAGTCGAGGATATAGACGGTTCAGGAACGCATCTGAATGTATTCTCGAACAATGTATTTTTCGAAGGTATTAACAGTGGCATCACGTGGGTGATGGTCGATTATCCCTCTGTTCCAGCTAATGCAACACTTGCAGACGAACGTAAACTTGGTGTCCGCCCATATTGGGTACAGATCGACGCTAAAGATCTGTTATGGGTTGAAAGCGCGATTATAGACGGGCATGAGCAGATCGTTTATGCAAAAATCCATGAACCACGTACTGCCCGCAATGATGATGGCACTGAAAAGACCGTCGATAGAGTGCGTATTCTTGTGCGTGACCAGACAACAGAAGGTTATGCGCCTGCTCGCTTCGAAGTATGGGAAAAAGATACAGATTGGAAGTTAGTCGAGGATGGTTCTATTTCTATCGGTGTCATTCCGTTGGTTCCATTCTACACAGGGCGGCGGCGTGGTGCAACGTGGCAGATTATCCCGCCCATGAGCGGAGTTGCAGATGCCCAGATTGAGCATTATCAGGAAGAAACGAAGTACAAAATCGCCCGTGAATTATGCGCTTTCCCGATGCTTGTTGCGAAAGGAATAGATGCTCCCACAACGGATGAAAAAGGGAACCAGATAATTACGCCGGTTGGCCCCGGTATTGTTCTTTATGCACCACCCTATGATGCCGGTGGCGGGACTATCTCGCATGGCGATTGGGGAATAATCGAACCGCAAACCTCTTCATTGAAACTCTTGTCTGACGAAATAGATAAGCTGGAAGCCAAAATGCGAGAGCTTGGCCGTCAACCGCTTACAAGTAGCTCTACAGGCTTAACACAAGTTGCGGCTGCCTTTGCGTCACAAAAGGCAGCTAGTGCGGTTCAGGCTTGGGCGTATATCCTCAAGGACGCATTGGAAAACTGCTTTGCACTGACATCTAAATGGCTTGATATTGGTGAAGAACCTTCTGTTTTCGTCAATTCGGATTTTGCGATTGAAATAGGAGAGGACAAGCAGCCGGATATTCTGTTCTCGATGCAGAAAGACGGTATTCTCAGTCGTGAAACGTTCTGGCAGGAAATGATGAGAAGGAACATCTTATCGTCCAATTTCGACCCTGAAAAAGAGGAAGAAAAACTCGAAGCTGAGCTACCGGATGACAGCGAAGATGATTTCAATGCTGCTATGACGCCGGATAAAGATGATAGCTCTAACGACGTAGTGGATGGGAAACAAGCGGCATTTACCAATCCGACAGGCAGGACATGAGGTACTCAGATATGTCTCGTTACTTTTCTGGAAAAGACAAGAAACAACCCGATAAGATGGATTGGTATGACGACGTTTATCCAATCGACAGCTTACGGATGGATGTCTATGAAGCAGAACCTGTCTGTACAGGTCTTTTAGATGCCGATGGAAACGCAATCTATCGCACTATGGATAAGATCGGCTTCCTATGATTATTCATGAAGCAGGTTAGCTTCCTGAACAACACTATTCAATCTTTAAACAATAACCGGCCGTTGCGGGCAATCCGTAGCGGCTTTTTTCATGGGCGTGATGCCCTTCAAACAAGCGTGAGGCTTAACATGGCATTAGAACTGACAGTCGATAACCTTGATAACGTTCAAGAAAACTTGCGAAATTTCTATGTAGAGAAAAACGGAAAATATCAGCTTGATGTGTCCGGTATTGAAGACACCGGAGGCCTGAAATCGGCACTGGATAAGGAACGTGAGGCTCATAAACGTCTCGAAAAAGCAACGAAGTCTTGGGAGAAACTCGGCAAGACACCGGAAGAGATTTCGGAAATTCTTCAAGCGCATGAGGATGCCGAAAAAGCCAAGGCAGAAAAAGCTGGCGATTGGGAAAAGCTCAAAGCCCAAATGAATGACAGCCACGCAAAAGAAATAGCTGCCAAAGATAATGAACTGGCAAGCATGCGGAAAGCATTGGAAGCCAATTTAATTGATGCACAAGCAACCAGTGCCATTGCAGCCGCTAAAGGCGTTCCGGAGCTGTTGCTACCTCATGTAAAAAGTCATGTTAAGGTCGTAGAGAATGAAGGCAATTACAAGGTTGCTGTTGTCGATGCGAAGGGTGATCCGCGCATTAACGGCAAAGGCGAACCTTTGACGATTGCCGATCTGGTTGCTGAAATGAAGCAATCGGAAGTCTTTGGACGTGCCTTTGAAGGAACAGGACACACGGGAACAGGCAAGGAAGCCAGCTCTGGCGGCGTTGTTCCAATTGTTAAGGGAAACTTTGGTGGTTCACGACAAGAGCGCATCGACGCTATCAATACAATGTTAAAAGGCAAACAATTGTTCAAAGACGAAAAATAAACAAAAGACTTTTGCCGGTTCTCGGGATGAGAGGCGGCTTTCAATGGCAAGAAGCCAATTCACATTCCGTAACAATCACAAAAGGAAATTATTATGGCACTTTCTGATATGAAAGTATTCAACGAATACTTCATGCCTGCAATTATCGAAACATTAAAACAGCAGGTACAGAAGTTCAACGAAGCATCACACGGTTCGATCATTCTTTCAACGGATGGTTTTACCGGTGACTTCCTGCAGGAGTCATTCTTTGCAAGTTTGCATTCAGCACAACGCAGAACAAACCGTTATGCAACCAATGATGATGCACCGATTACCGATCTAACACAGAAGAAGCAGTCTTCTGTTAAGATTGCCGGTGGTTTCGGTCCGATCAAGTATGAACCGTCTGAACTGACTTGGCTGGAAAAACCGACGGCAGAAGGTATTGAAGTCATTTCGCGAAATTTTGCAGAAGCGATTATGGCCGACCAGCTCAATACTGCTATTCTTGCCTTGTCGGGTGCTATTAGCAATCAACCGGATGCAACCAATGACGTGACGGCAACAAGTGGCATCTCATATGCTGCTATGAATGATGCTCATGCGCTTTTCGGTGACCATTCTGGCAACTTGATTGCGCAAATTATGACCGGCACGACGTTCCATAGGCTTATCGGCCAGAATATCAAAAATACGGAAAATCTGTTCCGAGCACAGAATATCAATGTTGTTGATGTTCTTGGTAAGGCCGTTGTCGTGACTGATGCCCCTGCTCTTTACGAACAAGGACAGGTCAAAAAGATCAAAGTGCTTTCATTAGCAGAGAATGCCGCCATTGTTCATGATGGTAAGGATATCATTACCAACATTGAAACGACAAACGGTAAGCAGCGTATCGAGACCACCATTCAGATGGATTACACCTTTGGCCTAGGTTTGAAGGGGTATTCATGGGATGAAGGAAACGGCGGAAAGTCACCGAGTGATGAGAAAATCGGCACCGGTGCTAATTGGAACCGGATTGTTTCTTCCGTTAAAGCGACGGCTGGCGTTATCACTATTGCCGATGCTTCTAAATAAAATGGGCGGGCTTAAACGCCCGTTCATTCTTCCATAAACCGTCGAAAGGTTAAGACAATGGCAGAAGAAAAAATCATTTATGAAAAGCATCCTGTTTCCCCTGAACGTAAAAGGCTGTTACGTGAGAAAGGTTACACGATCATCGACGAACGTTTCAGGCCTAGCTCATCAGATGCAAAGGCATCAGAAGCCACTAAGCAGGACGTTGATCTCGATGAGGCAGACGATGCACCGGATCCTTATCCCGACTTGAGCAACAGCGACATGATCGACGCGATCAAGGAGGCTACCGGCGATACAATTCGCAAGAATACAAGTCGAGCTAAAATCATTGCTGCTTATGAAGACGCACTGAAAGCAGCTTCACAAAAAGAAAAGCCGGAAACCAAGCAAGAAACGCCTGTGGCAAAGCAGGAAGCACCTCAAGCCAAACAAGAGGCAGCACCAGCCAAGCAAGAGGCAGCTCCAGCCAAACAGTAAAAGGCTCATAACATGACACTCATCACGACAGCAGGCGATCAAGCGGCTGATAGCTATGTCACAATTGCCGAGTTCAATGAATATTCAAAGAAGTTTGGTTATAATCTAGCCGGTTTTAAAGATGAAGACATTGAACAAGCTTGCCGGCGTGGTACTCGTTGGCTTGATGCCACTTATGGTAACCGCTTCATCGGCAAAGTGGCATCTGTCGATCAATCACTCGAATGGCCGCGTAAGGAAGCCGTCTGGCGCGGTTGTTCGGTGAATGATGCAATCATACCGGTGGCTATTAAAAACGCCGCCTGCGAAGCAATCTGGCGGGAATTGACAAAACCTAACAGCCTAGCTCCCGATTACATACAATCCGAAGTAGTCAAGCAGGAAGAAATCGGAGAAATTTCTGTCACATATAAGGACGGCAAAGGAACGGCCGAAGATGTGATGCCGGTCGTAACTATTATTGACCGGTTGTTAGCAGGTCTTACCAATCCAAAAGCAAAAGCGGCTTTATTCGGAATATGTGCGAGGGCGTGACCATGGATAAGTTTGATTATAGCCGCTCCGTGACAACGGCAAATCGCCTGATAAACAAATTCGGCCAAACTGGTTCAATTGAAAGGCAAGTGAACAGTGGTTCAGGCTGGAACCCGTCTCAAGACGTGAAGAATTATGCTTGCCGATTGGTTGTATTGTATTATCTGGCAAAAGACATTGATGGCACACTTATCAAATCGGGTGACTTAAAAGTTTACATTCCGGCTTACGGGCTTGAAATCACACCAAAGACAACGGACAAGATCGTTTTCAATGGTGTGAAGCACACGGTCGTTGCTGTGACAGAACTTAGTCCTTCTGGTGTCCCTATTTATTACCTGTGTCAGTGTCGGACTTAGTTTCCGATTTATTATCTGTGCCAGTGTAGAATTCAGGTAGTACTAGCGGTGCAATATCGTCCCAAGAACATGTCGCACCAAAAAAACGTTGGCCTTCGTTGTCTACAGCATATGGTGTAAACTCATAATTTTCTTCACCAGATGCGATAAAACTAGAATCTCGAATAATTACAGACGTCTCAAGACTTTGTGTTAATATAACAGGAAACTTGCGGTTGACATCATCTTCTTGTGGTTCAGGCATATCGCGGCCGTCACTTTCCTGTATGGCTATCTTGGCAATGGCTACAGGGCGGTAGCCCTTATTTACTACCTTTATACGTAGTCCTGCTTTATGATGTCGTTTGTCCTCTAACCGTTTTAGTTCTAATGTGACCATGACGCTTTTTTTGTCACGTTTCTTCGTATGCCAAAAACTAAAAAACATAATAGCCAAGGTAGAAATGGCGATAAGTGACGTTATTAATTGAGAATAGCCGTTTGAAAACCAATCCATTCTTCGCTCCCCAAATGATTAACACCTTAGATTGTAATAGTTATGTTGAAACGTCTATCGGAACAAGAACAGCTTGAACAAATAGTTCAGCAATATGAACCGGCTATTCGGAAAGCATTTCTGGAAGCAATCGAGACAATACGTTCCGACGCTGTGATCGAAGAGATCATCGAACGCCTGCAAAAAGGCGATATTACCGGCGCGGTTAATGCTATACCGGTCGATAGCGCAGCATTTAATCCGGTGGCAGATGCTATAAGAGAAACGTTCAACGCAGGCGGAATAGCGGCTTTATCGAAATTACCACGGCTTAAAAGCCCTTCCGGCCATAAGGTTGTGGTTCGCTTTGATGCGAGAAACGTACGTGCGGAACAATGGTTGAGGCAACATAGCAGTAATCTTGTGACGAATATCATCGCAGATCAAAAGGAAGCGATCAGATCAGCTCTTACCAATGGAATGATTTACGGTAGGAACCCGCGTTCAGTGGCTCTCGATATTGTAGGGCGTATAGAAAAGGTCACAGGACGCCGTACAGGCGGTATTATCGGTTTGACTAGCAATCAAGCGTCATTTGTCGAGAATGCGCGTCAGGAGCTAACCTCTGGGCAAATAGAAGGATATAAAGCTTATCTCAATAGAGCAAGGAGAGATAAACGGTTTGATCGTTCGGTTTTAAAGGCTATTCAGAGTGGTGAAAAACTACCGGCAGATTTAATCGCTAAAATGCTGAACCGGTATGAAGTTTCATTATTAAAGCTCCGTGGTGACACGATTGCCAGAACGGAAGCATTAGAGAGCTTGAATGCCTCACAACAAGAAGCAATGGAGCAGACGCTCGACAAGACAATCTATACGGATCAGGATGTTCAAAGAGTATGGAAAACAGCCGGTGATAATCGAGTACGTGATAGCCATGCTGCTATGAATAGACAAACCGTTAAGGGGCTACAGACGCCATTTGTTACGCCGGACGGATACAAGATGAAATATCCACATGATCGGAGTTTAGGAGCACCGGCAAGCGAGACAATCAACTGCCGATGCATTCAACTGGTTAGGCTCAATTATACCAAAAATATAAATAAGGGTGACATGCTGTAGGTTTTGTTTGAGCTGGTCCCTATTCCCTACATTTTGCATTATTGCCAGCCCTAGCGAGTTTATTATGCAACATTCCTTTACAGCTCAAATAGATGATTGGGTTTTGAAATCGAAGGCAAGGATGCTAGCAGTATTTCAGACCGCAACGCAATATGTTGTAGAGGATATGCTTGATCGTACACCGGTAGATACTGGTTATTTACGTGCTAGCTTAACCGTTAAGTTCAACACCCCTGCCCCAATACGGCCAAATAACGTACCGTCTGAAGGTGCAACAAGAAACAGCTATGGAATGCCGACACAGTATGCCCTAGCTATCGCTGGTTCTAAAATTGGGCAAACAATCTATGCATCATATACAGCAGCATACGCCCTTCCAGTTGAATACGGGTTCAGGAGCTATTCAGGTGCTGGCATGGTGCGTTTATCCGCTCAAAATTGGGATGCACACGTCGCTAAGGCAGTTTCAGTCGCAAAAGCAAAGGCTATGCAGTAAAAAATGACGCTAGAAAGTACCATTCCGGAGCTTCTGTTCAAACATCTGGATATTTTATCCGATACAATGAAAATCGCTTATCCGAATGTTCCATTTGAACCGCCGGATGAAGCATATCTGGAAGCACGATATCTTCCAAATACCAACCGCAACTTCTTGATCGGGGCCGATGACCCGACACAACATTTAGGCCTATTGCAAGTCACGGTTGTAGGTCAGTCGAACATTGGCGAAATAGAGGTTCTAAAGCGAGCTGGTCGAGTTGTCGAACATTTCAAGAAAGGAACCAGATTGCAGGAAGATGACGTTATCGTAGACATCTATTCTAAACCGTCTATAGCCCCCGCAATGCAAGACGGAAATCGGTATAGAGTGCCGGTAACCATTCAATATCAATGTATGCATACATAAGGCTCACAAGCCTTTTTGAGTATCCCTTGGGCGGTCTTGTTACCGCCTTTTTTATTACCACAAACAGTACAAAGGAAAATACCATGGCAAGAGCGAATGCTAACGGGAAGTTCTATATCTGCACTACCCCACAACCTAGTGACCTCACCAAAGAACAGTTTGAGGCTTTGGAGTGGACAAAAATCGAAGAGGTTGGAAAGCTTCCGGAAAGTGGCAGTTCAACCAACATTATCAAGTATGATACGATTGACACCACAGTCACACAAAAGGCGAAAGGCGTGACAGATGCCGGTGGCGGTAGTTTGGAAGTCGCTTACACACCCGACGCCCCTGGACAGCAGGCTTTACGTAAGATTGCAGGTAACAACTATATGTATGCGACGAAACGCGAAGTGAATGATGCACCGGATGAGAACCATACCAATTCGGTGTTTTACAATCGGGGGCTTATCACGGGGCCGGTGCGTTCAGGCGGTGGCGTGGAAGATTTCATCACAGAAACATACACGATCGCAAACAACCAGCTTGAAATCGTTGTGCCGCCTCAGCTCAAAACCAATGCACCGCAACAAACTCAGGAGACTGAGTAATGGATTTAGGCAAGATCGTTGATAATGAACAGCTCTACTCGTTAGAGCTGCTTCATCCTGATACTTATGAACCTGTCGGTGTAACGTTCAAAATCCGATCAATGAATAGCCAAGCTGCCCAAGCTGTGCAACGTCAAATCATTGATGAAATTTACGAGCTTAGACAGTCAAATAAACGTCTTAAAGCAAAGGATACAGTGGCTAACGAATACCGTAAAGCGGCTGCCTGTGTTGCTGGTTGGGATTGGGGAAAGAACAAGTATAATGGCTCTATTCCAGATTTTACTGAAGCTAATGTGCTGAAAATCCTCAAGGAACAAGAATGGATATTCTCACAGGTAACGGAGGCTACAAATAACCTAGCAAATTTTTTGGAGACCTCAAAAACGAACTGATCGAATACATCCGTTACATAGTCCGGTATAACACACCGGACTTTGACGGCGAGACACGTCGAGAAAGAAATATCCGCTTCAGCCAACCAGTACCAGAAATGGAAGAGGTCATAGGTGGCGAATATATTCTCGATTGTTTTTGGCAGATTACCAGATTTCGCGACTTCAGCGAGAACGGACCGCAACCGTTAAAGCCGGTGGATGTGTTCAATTGGGAAAAGTTTACCGGCAATATTCTTAATCGCGAGGAACGAATAATCCTCCTTGAATTAGATCAGGCTTATCTCGCGGCTCTTGCAAAAGAACGTTCAATCAACATGAAAAGGCTTGAGGAGAAGAACAAGAGGTAGGAGTTTTTCGGAAAATACCGAAAAACCTAAAGGTGGGCGTCCATCGAGAGGCTCCTCAAAATTGAGGAACCTATCTTGCGGCTTATTAACGAGCTGAAAGTTCAGCCCGTTGGTTATTCCGACAAAGAGGTAAGCTGAAAATTCAGCCGACCTCCTATGTTGATGTCCAGAAGCAGTGAAAACATGATCTTAGGGGGTATGCTCAAATTTGAGCACACCCCCCTTATTACAATCTAACCTCGTAAAACCGGTTAAAGAATGGAGATGGGCGTCTCCCCAAAATTGAGGAGACGGTATTAAACCGCGAAAACCGGTGATTATTTTAGATACTCTTCGAGGATACGGCGTATTACCTCTGGGCGTGTTCCATTATCAGTGAGGCAATATGCTTAGTCGTTGGGTGAACCCATCTAACTTTTTGGGATTCGTCTTGTGTCATCTTTTGTTATATGATTTCGCTCAAAGGGGGTTTCCAATTGGCCCACTCACCAGTACCGATTTTTAACTCTATCATTCCTCCATTTTTACCAATTTTGTATTCATCGCCATTTTCAAGAGTAATAAAATAACCATTTTTTTGTATACTTAGGATAGATACCAATGGATGCCCCATCAACAAATCTTTGACCATATTTTCGATAGCCTTAGCATCGTCTTCAGCATCGTCTAAGTAACGCCAAACATCTGTCATTAGTTCAACAGGTGTTTGAGAAAACAATAACGCCCTATTCAACAGGTGTCTAACAGCTTCCACTTCGGACGGATAACCATGTTTCCTTTGAAACGTAACTATTCTTTCGACTAGCTCTTTCGGAAGAACATATATTTTTCGTTGGGCATCATCTGTAGGGGACACCATATTATTTTCTTTTTCAGCCATATCTAACCTCATACGTTCCAGCGTATATTAAAACATATTTGACAAAATGCAAATGATAATTTAGATATGAATATGTTATCATATTTGCGTATGCAAATGATTAACAAATACAGGCTCGATCTCACACCCAAGATTAGAGTGAACTTTGTGGTCGAGAGTGATTTTAATTAGACAGATAGGGATTATTAAATGGAATGACTAGCCGTACAGACACAATAAAAGCCTTACTGCACCACGGTCTTGAGGTTAATCAAAAAGTGACAGGGCAATACGCCGTAGGAAGCAAAAGCCCTGCCACCACAAACAACAACACCGCCATGGCGGGCTTTGCATCTATCACCCAAGATAAAAGGACTATCTAAGATGAATGCTCATATTATAGTAAAATCTGATTTAACTTTCAATAGGGTTCAATTTCACGACAAATCGGACATGCTTTCTTTGACCGATCTGTATTTAAAGAGCGGCGGTAAGTTTGCAATCCGGCAAAAGATTGCAGAGCGTCAAGGCCACAGGAATTTACGCTTGGTTGGACAAAACTAATCTTTTTTAACAGGTTTCAACATTTCGGTTAGCGATAGGCGCAAAACTTCGGGTCTAGTCGGCTTTGGATCAGGTTGAGAAGCAATCCAAAGGTCAAGCAAAGCCAAAAGATCGGGCTGGAGACGCACTTGTATTTGTGTGCCTTGTCCAATTTTTGGACGACCTCGTTTTTTGGTACCATTTTTTTCTTGCTTTATCATAAAATAAATGGTACCAAATAAATCAGGCTGACGCAAGACTGCAATCTCGCATCAGCCCTAACCGAAACGAACCTGTAGAAGGAGGCTCGAATGGCTAACGTTGCCAATAGCATGTATTACGGCAGAAACACAACTGTCGAAGACAAACAGATTTATGTTGTCGACGCCAAGCGACAAGCCGCCAATGATGTGCTTGACCCGCTCCTGCTCATTATAAGAAAATATTATGCCGCTATGGAAGAGTTTAACTCTCTACCGGAAGACGACGATAACGATGCCGCCGAATACACATGGTTGCCATGGTGGAACCTAATCAAAAATTGGGATAGGCCGATCTTAACCGCAGAAGGTGCCATTGCTGCCATTGATTTAGCCAATGAGCAGATACGAGAGAATAGCTATAGCGAAATCGTTGAACCGCTCCTTAAAGCAGTAAGAAAATACCTCATCAATAAGCATTAATCCTAATTCACCGATACCGTGCGTAAACACGGTTCAGGGAGAGCGGCAGTGCTTGATCCACATGTAGTCCGCTCTCCCCTCTTGGATCAGCAGCTTTTACGGGCTGCCAACGAAAGGACATGTAACATGTCATACGTAGAAAATGAAACTCAAATCAATTCGGTTCCAATAAAACACGAACATCAACCAGTGGTATTTATTCAAGATGGTGAAGTTTTCGCTAACAGCCGTGATGTTGCCGCTTATTTCGGAAAACAGCATAAACATATCATTCGGGACATTGAAAATCTGATAGCAGAGGGTGTGCCCAATTTTGGGCATACCCCATATATTGAGCCTCAGAATGGTCAGACATACAAAACCTACAACATGGATAGAGATGGCTTCACCTTATTGGCAATGGGGTTCACTGGCAAAAAGGCACTACAATTCAAATTGCGTTACATTGAACAGTTCAATGCTATGGAGGCGGAATTACGTCGGCAATCCAATGTGATGATTGATTATTCGGACCCTGCTATCCTCATTGGAGTTATGAACCACCTTCAGTTAGAAAATAAGAAGAAAGATGAACTCATTACAGAACAAAAACAAAACTTGAAAAAACTTGACCGGCTGGAGGGAGCACGTGGTTCGATGTGCATCAGTGATGCGGCGAAAACGCTAGGTGTAAAACGGGATGATTTGTTTCGTTTTATGGATTCGCGCCGTTGGATATTCAAAAGGTCGGGTTCCAAGAATTGGCTTGCCTATGACGAAAAGCGCAGATTGGGTTTCATGGAACACGATGACCACCTTTATCTTGATGCAGAAGGTCGAGAACGTGTAGCAACCCGTGCACTTGTTACAGCTAAAGGCCTAGTGAAGCTCGCAGAGCTGCTTAACCAGCCCTTGCATTAAATAGAACTGAAACAACGGCAAGAACAAGGGGGCTTTAGAGCCCCTTTATTGTTTGTTTGCTAATGGGCTAAGTTTTCTCGCATTTTATGCAATAAATTCAAAAAACCGAAAGATAATGTTTGAAAAACTGCAACAAATCAGAAAATGCAGCCAAGCCGCGACCACCGCAGGATACGTTAAATTGTGGTACAATTTAAGTTGTAACGGATTAGAAAACACGGTCAACTCGGCTCAATACACTTCATAGTTCCAGACGCGCCAAACAACCAGATCTATCTATCGCACTATAGATAAAATCGAGTTTGTTTAAGGGATGTTGCTATCATGGCAATGCCCTGTTTTTAGGGCAAGTGGATGCCTTTCTGTGCGCATACATCATATGTTGCCGTAGTGTGAATATCGTCTTCACCAATGCCGATCAAAAGGAAACTGTCGTTAGTTAATGCACCGATGAAAGGCTTTTGTCCGGTGTACGCGCCGTAACTGTTTTTGCCATTAACAAACCCACAGACGGTTATAACGTCTTTTTTACTTTTTGTAGCCTTCATGTTCCCAAAGATAGGGCTGGTCGGATCTTTTAATTCTTTAGCAACACCATTCTTGACGATACTTATATCTTTAGCGGTTAATTTGTATTCGGGATCAGGCGTCAAGATGGTAACGGGTTGGTAAGCAGGGGCGGTTCCAGCTTTTTGACGGGCGCACAAATTTCGTTGGTAGCTGTCCAAATATTGTGGAGCATCACACAATACTGGGTTAATTGAATCTCTCGGGTTAGGAGGCTGTGTCTGGCAACCGCATATAAAAATAACAATTGGTAAAAGTAGTAGTATTCTCATCTAAGCCCCCTCTCAAAAACTGGGCAGGAGAATAGATATTTAAAAACTATCTTTTCGTCAAACGTTCTTTAAGAATACGCCTTATAGCCTTTGATCGGAGTCGCAACAGATTAGAAAATGGGGCAAAGCGCAATCGTTATATACAACTTATGCGTTTCCACCTGTTGACATAATCAACTTCTTTTAGATTAACTGAAAGAATTAGAGGGAGGCGCACATGTTCCGTCGTGTTACATGCTTATCAACAATGTTCATTATGACCGGTTTATCACTAGCTCATGCGGCTGATATTGTAACGGCTAAAGACCCGATGCCGGTCGCCAATACAAATGATATGACGTGGAATGGTTTTTACATTGGTGGTCAGACGGGATGGATACACAACAAAGTTGAACACGGACGTCAAAATGAACTTTTTTCATCCTATGACAAAAATCCTAATGGACTAAGTATGTATTTCGACAAACCAGACCAACAATACAAGTTTACCGATGACACATTTTCCGGTGGCCTCTTTATGGGATATAACTTCCAGTTGAACAAAAGTTTATTAGTTGGTGTAGAAGGTGACATTGCTTGGTTTAATTCTGATGACAGTAAAAAAGAACTTGAGGATCCGTTTCTCGTCCTAAAAAATTCTAGACAGAAATATCCTTTTGTTCGCAATTACTATTTTGACGAAGAACGACTTAAGGTAAAAAGATCAGCCGCTTTAAGAGCGCGTCTAGGCTACACCAATGATCGTTATCTCATTTACGCCACCGCCGGACTAGCAACAATGCGTTCGTCATACAGCTACATTATTGACGGCATCATGACGTATTATCCGGCATCTGAGACAGTCAAAAAATCGTTGACCGGTTATACCGTTGGTGGCGGTATAGAATATGCGCTAACAAACCATGTTATTCTGCGATCTGAATACCGGTATACCGATTATGGTAGTAAGGACTTTGATTTCAACAATGAATTTATTGATGAACCAGTGACCTTAAAAGCAGACTACAAAACACATGAAGTGCGGTTAGGCATTGCTTATAAATTCCATTAAATAGAATGCATACAGTCGCGTCTGATGACTATTCGCATTCTCATATCACCGCACAAAATAACTGCTTTATAGCCCACCCTAACCGGTGGGCTTTTCATATTGGAAAGACGATCATGGACATTGCAACACTGGGTATTGAAGTACGCTCGGAAAGCTTGCTCAATGCTAGCCAAAATCTGGATAAGTTCGCTGGAGTAACACAGCGCGTAGAACAACGTTTGAAAGGCTTCAGCACCGGCATGACAACAATGCAGGGTAACGTGAACAGACTATCCGCTAGCCTGCTCAATGCCGGTACTGTAATGACGAGATTCAACAATGTCTTGCAGGTACTTGGTGTCAGTGTTGCTGCTAATGAGATCAGGCGATATGCCGACAGTTGGACACTTATGAACAACAAGATCGCGGCCGCATCTCAATCATCCGGTATGCAGGCGCGTTCACTGAGTGACCTTAAAAAAGGTGCAGACAATGCACGTTCAAGCATTGTCGAATATGCTGACCTTTACGCTCGTATCATGCGAAATTCTAAAGGCGTTGCAAAAAGTGAACAAGAAGTTGCAGACGCGACGAATATCGTTTCAAAAGCCTTTGCCGTTGGAGGAGCAGCGGCATCAGAACAAGCGGCTGGCGTGTTACAGCTCGGTCAAGCATTGGGTTCGGGTGTCCTGCAAGGTGATGAATTGCGCTCTATTCGTGAGAACGCACCCGTTCTTGCTCAAGCTATTGCTGATGAATTCGGGACAACTATTGCAGGATTAAAAGACCTAGGAGCACAAGGCAAACTAACAAGCGAACGAGTTTTGACTGCAATCTTGAAGGCTAGACAACAGATCGAAGCACAGTTTGCCAAAACATCATTGACGATTGAACAAAGTCTAACGCTCGTCAAAAACGCTGCAACCGAATACATCGGCACAATGGATGGCGTCACAGGTGCGTCAAAAGCTGTTTCCGGAACGATCAAATTGGTTGCTGACAATTTTGATATTCTCGGGAACACAATGTTAGCTGCAATTGGTGTGTCGGCGGCTAGAATATTCGGCCCGATGATTGCAAGTGCAGCAAGTGCGGCAGGTCAACAAGTTAAGCTTACGGCTGCTATTCTCGAAGGCAATGCAGTTATGCTTAATAGCCGTACGGCAGCACTTCAAAAAGCAACTGCTATCCGTGAAACCGCTCTTGCCGATCAACAAGCTGCTAAAGCAACGTTAGACGCTGCAAATGCAGAACGCGTAAGGGCTGTTGCTGCCTTAGAGTCTGCTAAAGCTGGACAATTAGCCGGACTTACTCATGCTCAAGCAGCGGCACAAGTTGTAACAGCAAACAGAGCGGTATCAGCAGCTCAAGTTGATCTTGCTGCCAAAACACAAATCGCTAATCGTGCTTTATTGGCACAAGATATAGCTGTTGCTAAAGCTTCAGTAGCTAGCCGTGCTGTGAGCGGCCTAGGTGGCTTGGTGTCGAAGGGGCTTAGCTTTGTTGGCGGTCCAGTTGGAGCAGGAATATTGGCCGTAAGTGCCGCTATGTATTACTCTTCAAAGCGTGCAGAAGAAGCCAGACAGAAATCGGAAAGCCTGCAAAAAGTATGGCAGGAACTCGGCTATTCAGCACCCTTAGCGGCTGCAAATATCGACAAAATAACAAGTTCCATTGCACAGATGAGCGCGGGGGCACAGGCTGCTCATCTGAAAGATGTTCATGAAGAAATCGAACGCATTTCGGGAAGCTCCAAGGCTAACTATTTTGATAGCCTTCCTTTTGTGGGCAGAGAGAAACAAAGTGATGAATTTGCCGAAGTTCTTACAAAAGCGGATAAGGTAAAGTTTGGATCACCTGTAGACGCAAAAAATTATGAAACGCTCCGTTCGTTGCTGGAGTTGATTAGCAAATATCCGACGGAAGTCTATAAAGCGGACGATGCGTTAAAAAAGCTGCAAAATGATAATAAAAACGCTGACCTTGCATCAGCAATTGAAGACGCGACTGTAGCTATCGACCATTATAAAAAAGCATTGAATGATGATTTTATGATGGGCGGGACGCTTGGTTTAGATAAAGCCAAGCAACAACTCGATGAGTTAAAGGATACCGTAGAACGTTCCCAAGTCTCAGGGCTTAATGGCGATCAAATCAGCCAAATTAATGCATTGATTGATCGCCTTGAAAAGGGAGAAATAAAATCCGAAGAATTCAGTTCTAAACTTAACGAAATCAAAGGAATAGATGCGTTTAGCGGCTTGGTGCACAAACTTGAAGATGCATCTAACAGATTCCAGTTTGCTCAAACAAAAGCAGAAGAATTTGCTGACGTTCTCGAAAGTATAAAAGACAAACAGGTTAACATCGGCGTTAGCCTTACTCCTTATGGGGCAAACGCAAAGAATTTAAAAGATGCGGATGCCGATCTAGCGCAAGTCGATAAAAACTATGAACAGTTGATTGCGGACGCTAATAAAACACCAAAACAAAAGAAAAAAGATGAGATCAGAACCAGACTTCTTTTTGGAACGACGGTATTAAAAGATTCGGATGACATCGAAAACAAAGTCGAGACAATTTACATTACTACCCAAAATGCGAAAAATGCTGAAAAGGCATCTAAGCAAGCAGAAAAGGCTGCACAAAGAGAAGCTAACGCCTATCGTGATCTGATCAAAAGCGGGCAAGACCGCGTCGGGCAATTGGAGCTTGAAGCACAAGTTGCAGGAAAGGCAGGAATTGCAGCAGACACACTGCGCATGAAGCTGGAGCTGGAACAAAAAGCAACAGATAAAGGCCGCATTATTACCGCTGCCAAGCGAGAGGAAATCGACAAGCTTGTAGTAGCATATCAGAAAGCGGCAGAAGCGGCCGCTAAAGCACGCCTCGATCAAGACATGTCATATCAGTGGCGTCAAATGGGGCGTAGCGACATTGATAAGAGCGTTGCTGACACGCTTAAACAGTACGGGCTTGAAGAGAACCTGAATTCAATTGACGCGGCAAATATCCGTCTTTTGGAGACAACGAAGCGCAATCGACAAGCTTGGCAACAGCTCGGAGATACTGGCGAAGACACATTATATCGGTTGATTGCAAAAACAGACGACTGGCGAGATTCTCTTGCCTCTCTCATGCCCACGCTCAAGGACGTAGTTCTACAACTAGCTGGACTTTCGGATAGCAAGTATTCACTTGGTGGGTTGCTTAGCAATGCCTTCGGTGGTGGTCATGGTAATCCTATTCTTATGAGCAAGTATGGCGGAATGACCGGACTTTTTGCTAAAGGCGGTGCTTTTACATCGTCTGGACAGGTCAAGATGTTTGCGAAAGGTAGTGCTTTTACCAACTCGATCGTAACGTCACCTACCCCGTTTCGTTTTGCCGATGGAGATGGCTTTGGGAAGGGCATCATGGGAGAAGCAGGACCGGAAGCGGTCATGCCGTTGAAACGTGATGCACGTGGCACGTTAGGTATTGCTGTGAATGGCGGTGGAAGAAGTGCTCCTGCTCAACCACAACAAGAACAACGGGATGTTGTCGTGAGTGTTGAAGCGTCGGACTATTTTGATGTTAGAGTACGTGAAATAGCGCAACAGGTATCTCAACAAAACATTCGCGAATATCATAAAAACCTACCGAATGTGATCGGCCAAACGATTAACGAAGCTCAAACCAAAAATAGAATGTAGGACAAAAAGATGGCGTTCATAACATTACCTGACCTTCAATATCTGTCTTTTGATTTCACGTTGCAACGTTATATTTCACAATCAGAAAGTGGCGGGAGGATTATCAATACGGTTGAATATGCGGATCCTCGATGGACAGTAGATATCGAAACACGCGGATACTCGAATAATTGGCAAAAAAAAGACGATGGGCTGCCGTCACTTGATGACGT
>CALYQL010000034.1 GCA_945285915.1 uncultured Bartonella sp. | reverse complement strand
AACTGCGCGGGGCCGACTATCTGGTATGGCGCAATGGGAGGGGAGCAGTCCGGTTGCTCGGTCGTGAGAACAATCTGATGTTGCTCGAATATGCCGGGGAGCGAATGCTCTCTCACATCGTTGCCGAGCACGGCGACTACCAGGCGACCGAAATTGCAGCGGAACTGATGGCGAAGCTGTATGCCGCATCTGAGGAACCCCTGCCTTCTGCCCTTCTCCCGATCCGGGATCGCTTTGCAGCTTTGTTTCAGCGGGCGCGCGATGATCAAAACGCAGGTTGTCAAACTGACTACGTCCACGCGGCGATTATAGCCGATCAAATGATGAGCAATGCCTCGGAACTGCGTGGGCTACATGGCGATCTGCATCATGAAAACATCATGTTCTCCAGTCGCGGCTGGCTGGTGATAGATCCCGTCGGTCTGGTCGAACCACTCACGGACTCGCATCGGGCCAAGCTGGACGAGCTGTTGAAGCTCAAGGCCGGCAGCAGCATCACCTGGTTGACCTGGCTGCGCCAGGCACCGCTGAAACCCAACTCTCGGCACATGCTGGAACACATCGAGCGGCTGAAGACATTTCAGTTGGTGGACTTGCCCGAAGGCCTGGGCCGGCACATCCACCAGAACCGCCTGCTCAAGCTGGCCCGCGAGGGTGGGCAGATGACGCCCAAAGACCTCGGTAAGTTCGAGCCGCAGCGCCGCTACGCGACCCTGGCCGCCGTGGTGCTGGAGAGCACCGCGACCGTGATCGATGAGCTGGTCGATCTGCATGACCGCATCCTGGTCAAGCTGTTCAGCGGCGCGAAGCACAAGCATCAGCAGCAGTTCCAGAAGCAGGGCAAGGCGATCAACGACAAGGTGCGCCTGTACTCCAGGATCGGCCAGGCGCTGCTGGAAGCGAAGGAAAGCGGCAGCGACCCCTATGCCGCCATCGAGGCGGTGATTCCCTGGGACGAGTTCACCGAGAGCGTCAGCGAGGCCGAGCTGCTGGCCCGGCCGGAAGGCTTCGACCACCTGCACCTGGTCGGCGAGAACTTCGCCACCCTGCGCCGTTACACGCCGGCCTTGCTGGAGGTGCTGGAACTGCGCGCCGCGCCGGCCGCGCAAGGCGTGCTGGCAGCCGTGCAGACCCTGCGTGAGATGAACGCCGACAACCTGCGCAAGGTGCCGGCCGATGCACCCACGGCCTTCATCAAGCCGCGCTGGAAGCCGCTGGTGATCACCCCGGAAGGCCTCGACCGGAAATTCTACGAAATCTGCGCCCTGTCCGAGCTGAAGAACGCCCTGCGCTCCGGCGACATCTGGGTCAAGGGCTCGCGGCAGTTCCGCGACTTCGACGACTACCTGCTGCCGGCCGAGAAGTTCGCCGCACTCAAGCGCGAGCAGGCCCTGCCCCTGGCGATCAACCCGAACAGCGACCAGTACCTGGAAGAGCGTTTGCAGCTGCTGGACGAGCAGTTGGCCACCGTCACCCGCCTGGCCAAGGACAACGAGCTGCCCGATGCCATCCTCACCGAGTCAGGGCTGAAAATCACCCCGCTGGATGCGGCGGTGCCGGATCGGGCGCAGGCGCTGATCGACCAAACCAGCCAGTTACTGCCGCGCATCAAGATCACCGAACTGCTGATGGACGTGGACGACTGGACGGGCTTCAGCCGCCACTTCACCCACTTGAAGGACGGGGCCGAGGCCAAAGACAGGACGTTGCTGCTGTCCGCAATCCTCGGTGATGCGATCAACCTCGGGCTGACCAAGATGGCCGAGTCGAGCCCCGGCCTGACCTACGCCAAGCTGTCCTGGCTGCAAGCCTGGCACATCCGCGACGAAACCTATTCGGCGGCCTTGGCCGAGCTGGTCAACCACCAGTATCGCCACGCCTTTGCCGCCCACTGGGGCGACGGCACGACCTCATCCTCCGATGGCCAGCGCTTCCGCGCGGGTGGCCGGGGCGAGAGCACCGGGCACGTCAACCCGAAGTACGGTAGCGAGCCGGGACGGCTGTTCTATACCCATATCTCCGACCAGTACGCGCCGTTCAGCACCCGCGTGGTGAATGTCGGCGTCCGCGATTCCACCTATGTGCTCGACGGCCTGCTGTACCACGAGTCCGACCTGCGGATCGAGGAGCACTACACCGACACGGCCGGCTTCACCGATCACGTCTTTGCCCTGATGCACCTGCTAGGCTTCCGCTTCGCGCCGCGCATCCGCGACCTCGGCGAAACCAAGCTGTACGTGCCGCAGGGCGTGCAAGCCTACCCGACGTTGCGCCCGCTGATCGGCGGCACCCTGAACATCAAGCACGTGCGTGCCCACTGGGACGACATCCTGCGCCTGGCCAGCTCGATCAAGCAGGGCACCGTCACCGCCTCGCTGATGCTGCGCAAGCTCGGCAGCTACCCGCGCCAGAACGGACTGGCCGTGGCCCTGCGCGAGCTGGGCCGGATCGAGCGCACGCTGTTCATCCTGGACTGGCTGCAAAGTGTTGAACTGCGCCGCCGCGTGCATGCCGGCCTGAACAAAGGTGAGGCGCGCAACTCGCTGGCCAGGGCGGTGTTCTTCAACCGCCTTGGGGAAATCAGGGATCGGAGCTTCGAGCAGCAGCGCTACCGGGCCAGCGGCCTCAACCTGGTGACGGCGGCTATCGTGCTGTGGAACACGGTGTACCTGGAACGCGCCACCCAGGGGTTGGTCGAGGCCGGCAAGCCGGTGGACGGCGAGCTGCTGCAATTCCTGTCGCCGCTGGGCTGGGAGCACATCAACCTAACCGGCGATTACGTCTGGCGGCAGAGCCGCAGACTGGAAGACGGGAAGTTTCGGCCCTTACGGATGCCCGGAAAACCTTAGCGTACGATTTTTTCCGAATTCTGCGGGCTCCCCTATCTCATCTGCGCAAGGCAGAACGTGAAGACGGCCGCCCTGGACCTCGCCCGCGAGCGCCAGGCGCACGAGGCCGGCGCGCGGACCCGCGCCACGGCCCACGAGCGGACGCCGCAGCAGGAGCGCCAGAAGGCCGCCAGAGAGGCCGAGCGCGGCCGTGAGGCTTGGACGCTAGGGCAGGGCATGAAAAAGCCCGTAGCGGGCTGCTACGGGCGTCTGACGCGGTGGAAAGGGGGAGGGGATGTTGTCTACATGGCTCTGCTGTAGTGAGTGGGTTGCGCTCCGGCAGCGGTCCTGATCAATCGTCACCCTTTCTCGGTCCTTCAACGTTCCTGACAACGAGCCTCCTTTTCGCCAATCCATCGACAATCACCGCGAGTCCCTGCTCGAACGCTGCGTCCGGACCGGCTTCGTCGAAGGCGTCTATCGCGGCCCGCAACAGCGGCGAGAGCGGAGCCTGTTCAACGGTGCCGCCGCGCTCGCCGGCATCGCTGTCGCCGGCCTGCTCCTCAAGCACGGCCCCAACAGTGAAGTAGCTGATTGTCATCAGCGCATTGACGGCGTCCCCGGCCGAAAAACCCGCCTCGCAGAGGAAGCGAAGCTGCGCGTCGGCCGTTTCCATCTGCGGTGCGCCCGGTCGCGTGCCGGCATGGATGCGCGCGCCATCGCGGTAGGCGAGCAGCGCCTGCCTGAAGCTGCGGGCATTCCCGATCAGAAATGAGCGCCAGTCGTCGTCGGCTCTCGGCACCGAATGCGTATGATTCTCCGCCAGCATGGCTTCGGCCAGTGCGTCGAGCAGCGCCCGCTTGTTCCTGAAGTGCCAGTAAAGCGCCGGCTGCTGAACCCCCAACCGTTCCGCCAGTTTGCGTGTCGTCAGACCGTCTACGCCGACCTCGTTCAACAGGTCCAGGGCGGCACGGATCACTGTATTCGGCTGCAACTTTGTCATGCTTGACATTTTATCACTGATAAACATAATATGTCCACCAACTTATCAGTGATAAAGAATCCGCGCGTTCAATCGGACCAGCGGAGGCTAGTCCGGAGGCCAGACGTGAAACCCAACAGACCCCTGATCGTAATTCTGAGCACTGTCGCGCTCGACGCTGTCGGCATCGGCCTGATTATGCCGGTGCTGCCGGGCCTCCTGCGCGATCTGGTTCACTCGAACGACGTCACCGCCCACTATGGCATTCTGCTGGCGCTGTATGCGTTGATGCAATTTGCCTGCGCACCTGTGCTGGGCGCGCTGTCGGATCGTTTCGGGCGGCGGCCGGTCTTGCTCGTCTCGCTGGCCGGCGCTGCTGTCGACTACGCCATCATGGCGACGGCGCCTTTCCTTTGGGTTCTCTATATCGGGCGGATCGTGGCCGGCATCACCGGGGCGACTGGGGCGGTAGCCGGCGCTTATATTGCCGATATCACTGATGGCGATGAGCGCGCGCGGCACTTCGGCTTCATGAGCGCCTGTTTCGGGTTCGGGATGGTCGCGGGACCTGTGCTCGGTGGGCTGATGGGCGGTTTCTCCCCCCACGCTCCGTTCTTCGCCGCGGCAGCCTTGAACGGCCTCAATTTCCTGACGGGCTGTTTCCTTTTGCCGGAGTCGCACAAAGGCGAACGCCGGCCGTTACGCCGGGAGGCTCTCAACCCGCTCGCTTCGTTCCGGTGGGCCCGGGGCATGACCGTCGTCGCCGCCCTGATGGCGGTCTTCTTCATCATGCAACTTGTCGGACAGGTGCCGGCCGCGCTTTGGGTCATTTTCGGCGAGGATCGCTTTCACTGGGACGCGACCACGATCGGCATTTCGCTTGCCGCATTTGGCATTCTGCATTCACTCGCCCAGGCAATGATCACCGGCCCTGTAGCCGCCCGGCTCGGCGAAAGGCGGGCACTCATGCTCGGAATGATTGCCGACGGCACAGGCTACATCCTGCTTGCCTTCGCGACACGGGGATGGATGGCGTTCCCGATCATGGTCCTGCTTGCTTCGGGTGGCATCGGAATGCCGGCGCTGCAAGCAATGTTGTCCAGGCAGGTGGATGAGGAACGTCAGGGGCAGCTGCAAGGCTCACTGGCGGCGCTCACCAGCCTGACCTCGATCGTCGGACCCCTCCTCTTCACGGCGATCTATGCGGCTTCTATAACAACGTGGAACGGGTGGGCATGGATTGCAGGCGCTGCCCTCTACTTGCTCTGCCTGCCGGCGCTGCGTCGCGGGCTTTGGAGCGGCGCAGGGCAACGAGCCGATCGCTGATCGTGGAAACGATAGGCCTATGCCATGCGGGTCAAGGCGACTTCCGGCAAGCTATACGCGCCCTAGGAGTGCGGTTGGAACGTTGGCCCAGCCAGATACTCCCGATCACGAGCAGGACGCCGATGATTTGAAGCGCACTCAGCGTCTGATCCAAGAACAACCATCCTAGCAACACGGCGGTCCCCGGGCTGAGAAAGCCCAGTAAGGAAACAACTGTAGGTTCGAGTCGCGAGATCCCCCGGAACCAAAGGAAGTAGGTTAAACCCGCTCCGATCAGGCCGAGCCACGCCAGGCCGAGAACATTGGTTCCTGTAGGCATCGGGATTGGCGGATCAAACACTAAAGCTACTGGAACGAGCAGAAGTCCTCCGGCCGCCAGTTGCCAGGCGGTAAAGGTGAGCAGAGGCACGGGAGGTTGCCACTTGCGGGTCAGCACGGTTCCGAACGCCATGGAAACCGCCCCCGCCAGGCCCGCTGCGACGCCGACAGGATCTAGCGCTGCGTTTGGTGTCAACACCAACAGCGCCACGCCCGCAGTTCCGCAAATAGCCCCCAGGACCGCCATCAATCGTATCGGGCTACCTAGCAGAGCGGCAGAGATGAACACGACCATCAGCGGCTGCACAGCGCCTACCGTCGCCGCGACCCCGCCCGGCAGGCGGTAGACCGAAATAAACAACAAGCTCCAGAATAGCGAAATATTAAGTGCGCCGAGGATGAAGATGCGCATCCACCAGATTCCCGTTGGAATCTGTCGGACGATCATCACGAGCAATAAACCCGCCGGCAACGCCCGCAGCATCGCGACCGTCATCGGTGAGAAGTTCGGCAGGTATTGGGTGGTGACAATGTAGGTGCTGCCCCAAATGGCAGGTGCTATCGCTGTGAACAATAAATCGGGCGTGCGTAATGACATGCGATTACAAGACCTCCGCTACGGCGATGGGTTTTTGAGAGTTGCAGGCGCCGCGATGACCGCACCCTGACTTGGACTGGCCCTGCCTCGCACCAATCCACCTGCGGCTATGGCCGCGATCATGCGAGGCCCGAAAATTACACGACCTGTACACGTCCGCCGAACCCGGAACGCAACAGAGCTTCGTGGGCATCCCGATCCGGGTCGTAGCAGCAGTCCTGGACCAAACGCACGTCGTAGTCCGCATCACTAGCCCAGGCGACGCTTGAAAGAACAACGCCGGTGGTGCTTATCCCGGCCATGACAAGCGTGCTTACGCCGCGCGTCCGAAGGTCGGCGTCGAGCGCCGTGCCATAAAAGACGCTGGCTCGCGGACATGCATAGAAAAGGTCGCCCCGTTCGATCGCAAGCCCTTCGACGGGCAGACCGGTGCGAAATCGTCCGCTCGGGAGATACGGTGAGATTTGGCGATTCGTCGCCGGCGGCGCATGTTCATACTCTTCGCCGAGCGAAAAGTTGGGGAACAGCACGGGCCGGCCGCGCAAGGCGTGCTGGCAGCCGTGCAGACCCTGCGTGAGATGAACGCCGACAACCTGCGCAAGGTGCCGGCCGATGCACCCACGGCCTTCATCAAGCCGCGCTGGAAGCCGCTGGTGATCACCCCGGAAGGCCTCGACCGGAAATTCTACGAAATCTGCGCCCTGTCCGAGCTGAAGAACGCCCTGCGCTCCGGCGACATCTGGGTCAAGGGCTCGCGGCAGTTCCGCGACTTCGACGACTACCTGCTGCCGGCCGAGAAGTTCGCCGCACTCAAGCGCGAGCAGGCCCTGCCCCTGGCGATCAACCCGAACAGCGACCAGTACCTGGAAGAGCGTTTGCAGCTGCTGGACGAGCAGTTGGCCACCGTCACCCGCCTGGCCAAGGACAACGAGCTGCCCGATGCCATCCTCACCGAGTCAGGGCTGAAAATCACCCCGCTGGATGCGGCGGTGCCGGATCGGGCGCAGGCGCTGATCGACCAAACCAGCCAGTTACTGCCGCGCATCAAGATCACCGAACTGCTGATGGACGTGGACGACTGGACGGGCTTCAGCCGCCACTTCACCCACTTGAAGGACGGGGCCGAGGCCAAAGACAGGACGTTGCTGCTGTCCGCAATCCTCGGTGATGCGATCAACCTCGGGCTGACCAAGATGGCCGAGTCGAGCCCCGGCCTGACCTACGCCAAGCTGTCCTGGCTGCAAGCCTGGCACATCCGCGACGAAACCTATTCGGCGGCCTTGGCCGAGCTGGTCAACCACCAGTATCGCCACGCCTTTGCCGCCCACTGGGGCGACGGCACGACCTCATCCTCCGATGGCCAGCGCTTCCGCGCGGGTGGCCGGGGCGAGAGCACCGGGCACGTCAACCCGAAGTACGGTAGCGAGCCGGGACGGCTGTTCTATACCCATATCTCCGACCAGTACGCGCCGTTCAGCACCCGCGTGGTGAATGTCGGCGTCCGCGATTCCACCTATGTGCTCGACGGCCTGCTGTACCACGAGTCCGACCTGCGGATCGAGGAGCACTACACCGACACGGCCGGCTTCACCGATCACGTCTTTGCCCTGATGCACCTGCTAGGCTTCCGCTTCGCGCCGCGCATCCGCGACCTCGGCGAAACCAAGCTGTACGTGCCGCAGGGCGTGCAAGCCTACCCGACGTTGCGCCCGCTGATCGGCGGCACCCTGAACATCAAGCACGTGCGTGCCCACTGGGACGACATCCTGCGCCTGGCCAGCTCGATCAAGCAGGGCACCGTCACCGCCTCGCTGATGCTGCGCAAGCTCGGCAGCTACCCGCGCCAGAACGGACTGGCCGTGGCCCTGCGCGAGCTGGGCCGGATCGAGCGCACGCTGTTCATCCTGGACTGGCTGCAAAGTGTTGAACTGCGCCGCCGCGTGCATGCCGGCCTGAACAAAGGTGAGGCGCGCAACTCGCTGGCCAGGGCGGTGTTCTTCAACCGCCTTGGGGAAATCAGGGATCGGAGCTTCGAGCAGCAGCGCTACCGGGCCAGCGGCCTCAACCTGGTGACGGCGGCTATCGTGCTGTGGAACACGGTGTACCTGGAACGCGCCACCCAGGGGTTGGTCGAGGCCGGCAAGCCGGTGGACGGCGAGCTGCTGCAATTCCTGTCGCCGCTGGGCTGGGAGCACATCAACCTAACCGGCGATTACGTCTGGCGGCAGAGCCGCAGACTGGAAGACGGGAAGTTTCGGCCCTTACGGATGCCCGGAAAACCTTAGCGTACGATTTTTTCCGAATTCTGCGGGCTCCCCTATATTGATAAAGATATGCAATATATAAAAAGCACACCTTTTAAGAAAGATGTGCTTTCGGAGTGATAATTATTAAATTCTAAAAGATAAAATATCGAATTAGCAATTAATCCAATTTAACTGTTTTGACCCAGCCGTTTTTATCTTCTAAGTCACCCTTTTGGATGTGAACTAATTCATCACGTAGTGCCAATGTGGTTTCTCCACCATTGCCGTTTCCGATAACAGTTTCACCACCTTCATATTTGAACACGCCGATTGGTGTAATAACCGCTGCAGTACCGCAGGCAAAAACTTCCTTCAGGTGGCCGCTTTTTGCATCTGCCTTTAGTTCTTCAAATGAATAGGAGCGTTCCTCTGTTTTCATACCGTGTTCTTCAGCAAGCTTGAGGATTGAACGTCTTGTAACGCCATGAAGAATTGTGCCGTCAAGTTTTGGTGTTATCAGACGGTTATCGTCCATAACAAAACAAACATTCATGCCGCCCAATTCTTCAATCCATTTGTTTTCAACAACATCGAGGAAAAGAACCTGATCACAACCATTTTTCTCGGCTTTGATTTGCGCAATTAAACTGGAAGCATAGTTTCCGCCACATTTTGCTTCGCCTGTTCCACCAGGGCCGGCACGGCTAAATTCGGTATCCAACCAAACGCTAACAGGCTTGGTAGCACCACCTTTGAAATAGGCGCCGACTGGTGATGCGATGATGCAGAAAACATATTCGCGGGCAGGGTGAACGCCAAGGAACGCTTCATTGGCAAACATAAAGGGGCGCAAATACATACTGGCATCTGGTGTTGATGGTATCCATTTTTGATCAATACGAACCAGCTCGTTAATTGCAGCAAGAAAAACATCTTCAGGCAGTTCAGGCATAGCAAGACGGCGTGCCGATTTCTGAAAACGTTGGGCGTTTGCTTCAGGACGGAATAGAAGAATGCGTCCATCTTTTGCACGATAAGCTTTGAGACCTTCAAATACTTCTTGTCCATAATGCAAAACTGCACTTGCTGGATCAATCTCAAATGGCTTACGGGCGGTAATCACTGCATCATGCCAGCCTTTTCCTTCAGTCCAGTGTACCACAGCCATATGGTCTGTAAAAACACGGCCAAACCCCGGATTCTTGAGCAATTCTTCTCTTGCTGCATCCGAAACGGGATTTTGATTTTGTTCTATTTTGAATGGAAGAACAGAGCTGGAACCTGTCATGACTAATACCTTTTGAAAATATACAATATACTTTGCTCGATTTCAGGCTCAGACCTAAAAAGGGGCTGTAGATCTCAATTTTAGAGTTTGCTGTCGGTCAATGTCAACGCAGTACCGCGATCATGCTGTAAAAAGAGCTTGATCGGTAAATGCCTTCTACATTGTGGTCGGCAATTGCCTCATCTTATGATTGTAAGGAACATACACGTATATTCTGCATTGTATACTTATAAATAAGTTCATGTGCACAGGATTTCTGAAAATTCGATGTTTTTTCTGTAATCATGGCTGTATTACTAAGGATGATAAGATGATCGGAAAATATTCAAACAATTGCAATGCGTCAGTTAAAGCGTTTGACTTCACTAAACACCATTCAGAAAAGGGTTTTCAAAGCTTAAGGTTGGCAATTGTATTATCTGTAATAGCTTATGTATTTCTATCTATTATAAGCTCATATCCAACTTGCGCGGCTAATGTTGAAGTTACGGTGCCAGATAACCACAATGAACCCTCTTCACAAAGCACCAATTCCAATAAAGCGGAAAATGGGATCGAGCAGAATACCCAAAATAAATCAGCCGATGACACAAAAGCAAAAGCACGCAAAGAGCTTGATGATGCGATTTCACCAGGGAATGTTGATGCTACAGAACATGAACCAACGGGCACTGATGCCCGTCCAGGTTCTTCTCTTACGCCAGAAACACAGCAATAATTAAATAGAGGTCTGTTTTGATGGAACAGTGATTCTACTTTCCAACAAAACAGCTTCCATTTTGACTTTTCATGCGATTACACAAATTAATTGCGCTATCACGAGAGCCAACCTGTACTCTTACGCGATAATATGTGCCTTTTCCTGGAATTGCTGCCGATTGGATATTTACTGGAAGAGAACCAAAAAGCGCACCATATTGTTTTTTAGCCTTATTCATCGCAGCCGTAGCAGATTCTTGTGTTGGTTGAGATGCTATTTGTACGTAATAGCCGCCTGCACCAACACTCGTTGTTGCTACAGGTTTGGCAGGCTGCTGAGTCGTTGTTGTTGGCGTTACTGGGATTTTAGCTGTTTCAGCCCGTTTGGCTGCTGTTTCAATGTTCTTTTTTGCATTTTCGTCAGCAGCTTGAGTTGCCATAGCTGTTTGTGTTTTTGCACCATCATTTGATGGAGCAGGTGAAGCGGTTTGTTTCTTAGCTGCTTCATTATGAGCGTCATCAGTAATGATCTTGCTCAGCTCTGATTCCTCTTTTGCTGTTTCAGTGCTGTTGGACTTATTTGCGTTACTGTCCGTTCCATTGTTGGAAGCAGGCTGTTGATTATTGGAATTATTGGCAGATGCCGTAGTATTTTTACCATCGGTCGTATTATTGGATGTTGATACTGGAACTATAGTACCGTCTGGATTGACAACAACGGATTGAACTTCCCGTGTTGGAACAGTTTGACTTTGAGAGGCGGCAATAGCATCGTCTACACTGGACGTATCACCATATGCACCATTATTACCTTGCGGAATTTGATCGTTAAGAGCTGTTATATCTTCAGGATTTTCGGACTTGTCGACCAGCTTATTCTGTTCGCCCTCCTGGCTATTTTCAGCACCACTCGCATGATTGTACACGTCCTGATTGTTGGACGTATTAGAGTCGTTATTTGTATTTTCAGCCTGTACTTTATAAGGCGCACTATCAGCATGAATTACCTGCGATTCACCATTTTCTTGTGATGAACTGAAGAATTTGGTCAATGCATATCCGCCGCCTGCTAAAATAACGAGCGCGACACCACCTATGGCAAGTTTACGCCCAAATGATTTTCGCGGCTGCATAGCACTATAGTCTGTCGGCACTACATTTTCATTGTAAGGATCTTGTGTATAATCCGGATAGTCGTCATATGGCTGGCGTGCGGCAGCATATTGTTGTGCAGCAGCATATTGCTGGGCTGCAGCCTGTTCTTCTTCGCTAAGATATTGCGGTTGCGTTTGATTGTAACCGGATTGTGCGTAAGCATCGTCAAAAAATTCATTGTGAACGTTTTTGTTCTCAACCGGTTCTTGCTTTTTGCCAACACTGAACACGTCGGCAAATTCATCTTCTAACGCATCAACATGGGGTGCTGTTTCCTCAGCTGGATATGGAACATCAGGTACGTCAATTTGCTCTGTCGTTTCTACAATTTCATCGGCAAATTTATATGTATCGACATCAGGTGGGAAATTGCCATTTTTATCTGTTGCATGGGCTGCACCAACCATTTGGTGCATATCCATCTCTGCACCCATATTTTCTACCGATCGTGCCTGCGGGTTATATTCCGCCGTTACATGAGGTTCTTGATAAGTTGGTGCAGTTAAATGCTCGTGATTTTCATCGTAATGCTGGTTATTTGCACCGGGGTGAACTTGTCTAGCCACGTCTAATTCCATCTCATCAATATGCGGTTGCTGCGAGGATATATGCGGTTCATCTGTAGATACCGAAGAAACTATATGTTCATCGAGTGATAAATCTTCCAGATCAAAAGGATCGGTAACCGGATTTTTTATTTTTTCTTGTTGTGAAGATGTACCATTTTGTCTGGCTGCTGCATCATCGGCAGCAATTTCCTTGGCAAAGACTTCACCAAAACCAAATGGATCATCTATATCCATAACATCATCGCTTATTGAAAGCGTTTCAGTCGGTGAAGCTGTCTTATTCGCCTCAGTTGATGATTGCGCTATTTGAGCATCATAATGGGATTGTGTTTCAGCGCCGTCATTTGCATTTAAACGCACATCATTATGAATTTGATCAGAAATATCATTGATCGCTGCTTGAGCATTTATATCTGCTGCAATGTTTTGCGCAGATGGCTCGTTACCAGGACGCAAAGGATCTTCAATGAGGAGATTTTCGAGTTCTTTATCGAAATCGAAGTCATCATCAGCATAAGGATCTTGTGCTGTTTGCAGCGTTTTTTCTGCGGGAGCCTGTTGTCTATAATCCTGCGCGATCTGATTATGGGATAAATCTTCAACCTCTGCCTGATAATTTGGCGTATCTGGTTCAATAGAAGGTTGTTGCGCAGCAAAATTTTCAGGCTCAAGTTGATGGTTATCATATGGTTGGGTTGTGGACATATGACCATATTCTTCTTCATCAAGATTTGTTGTTGAAGCTTGTAATGTTGCTTCATGAGCGGGTAGAAAATCAAAACTTTCTATTTCTTGATAAGTCTCACTGGAATTTTGCGCGGCATCTTGCGTTGATGGCTGTGATTGCACCGTTTCTGGATTGTAATCCTGATGCTCATCGAATGCAAAAGCTTGTTGCTGCTCGTTTTGCGCCACCTCGTTTGATTGAGTCTGGTAATGGATTTCTTGCTGATAATATGGATTGCCAGCAGAGTGTGAAGAATAACTGAGTGTTGCAGCAGTATGGTAACCTAATTCCGTTTGATTCTGATCGGATACCTCTTCATTATGAGGTCTGCTTGTTTCAGAATATATCTCTTCATCGGAATGTGCAGCGTAACCATCGGCTGGCTCTTGCGATGCATAGGATTGCGGTGCAGTTTCAAAAACTGGTTCTTGTGGAGACACATAAGCTGGTTCTTGTTCGAAACTATCAAGCTGCTCAGGCTCGATAGCGCGATAAGATTCCGCCTCAACAGGTTGATTGGCATGCTCTGCAAAAGGTGGTTCAAAAAAATCTGAAGGTGCTTCTACAGGAGTGCTAGGCGCGCGTGCTGTTGGGGTGAATGACGGCGCATCATAAAGTTCATTGAATGGTAAATCCGCTTCAGGTTCTTCGTGTTTAACGTCTTGTTCACCATCAGGTAAAAAATCAAGATTATTTTCACTTGATACCGCCTGTTGGGGATCAGCAGACTGACCAGCAAAGCGATTTACATCGGAAGCGGCAGGATTGAGTTCCGAATCAAGAAAAGAAAGATCAGGATCATTATGGCTGATATTTTCAGGTTGATTATGTTCAAACTCTCTATTTTGCGAAACAGCAGGTGTTTCCGCAGTTTGCTGATTATCGGCAACGTTACGATCAAGGTTGAAGAGTCTCGTCAGCTCTAAAAGGGGATCTTGGCCTTTAGCCTCCTGTCCTGATGGACGAGGATTTCTACGATCATTATCGGTCATTGTCTTTCCCACATAGTCGGTTACGCAATCTCTCAATTATTGCATTGTGCCGGACATTAAGCGGACTCTCTTCAAAATCGGATATTCTTGTTATTTTTCAGATATATACGCTAACTATAATGCAGGCAAGATAGAACACAAACAGCCACACTCGCCCGCATTTAACTCAGCGCATTTCCGAAGGTGCATCTACGCCCATTACATTAAGAGCAGATGACAGAACATCAGACACAGCTTGAATCAACCCCAATCTGGCTAAAGACAATTGTGTATCGTTAAGCTTGATAAAACGTAAATCTTCGTTTTCTGTGCCCTTATTCCAGTGACCATGGAAGGTTGAAGCGAGATCATAAAGGTAAAAAGCAAGTCTATGAGGCTCGTAACTCTGGGCTGCTTGCTCAACAACACGGGGATATTCTGCAAGTTTTTTAATGAGTCCGATTTCACTTTCATCGGTCAATCTATCCAGATGTTCTTTTAACAGACTGCGTGGAAAATCTGTTAGCCCAAGTGATTCTTGTGCCTTACGAAATGCCGAGTGACAACGGGCGCTTGCATATTGAACGTAAAAAACCGGATTATCTTTCGATTGTTCAGTAACCTTTGCAAAGTCAAAATCCAGCGGTGCATCACATTTGCGATAAAGCATCATAAAACGTACGGGATCGCGGCCAACCTCATCAACAACATCACGCAAGGTAACGAAAGAGCCGGCACGCTTTGACATCTTAACTGGTTCGCCATCGCGAAATAGTTTAACGAGTTGACACAATAATGCGGTTAACTTGGCTTTTCCGCCGGATATAGCCTTTGCAACGGCTTCCAGACGCTTAACATAGCCGCCGTGATCAGCCCCAAGTATATAGATCATTTCATCAAAATGACGTTCAAACTTGTTACGAAAATAAGCAACATCAGCAGCAAAATATGTGTAAGATCCATCGGATTTGATAAGCGGTCTATCCTGATCGTCCCCAACTTCGGTAGAACGGAACAAGGTTTGTTCGCGGTTTTCCCAATCCTCTGAAGCCTGTCCTTTAGGTGGGGGTAATGTTCCCTTATAGACATATCCCTTTAATGTTAGATCATTGATTGCGCTGCGAATAGCTTGTGCATTATCGGCATGGAGTGTTTTTTCGGAGAAAAATACATCGTGATGAATATTCAAGGCAGCAAGATCATCGCGGATCATTTGCATCATGGCTTCAATTGAACGTTGTTTGATGAGTGCCAGACGCTCTTCTTCATCCATCGTTAAAAGGGTGTTGCCAAATTCTTTGGCAAGTGCCTGACCTAGTGGCACAAGATAGTCACCAGGGTACAAACCTTCTGGTATGGCACCAATTTCTTCACCAAGGGCTTACCGATAACGAATAAAAACCTATTGCGCCAAAACGCCAATCTGTCCACCTGCATCATTTATATAATATTCTTTAACAACATCATGACCGGTAAAGGCCAGAAGATTGGCAAGAACGTCACCAACAACAGCACCACGACAATGGCCTACATGCATAGGTCCTGTGGGGTTTGCCGATACGTATTCTATATTGACGCTGTGACCCTTACCTAATTCCGATCGCCCATAAGTGCCATCTGAATCCAGAATATATTCCAAATGTTGACGCCAAAAGCCATCCGTTAAACGCATATTGATAAAGCCGGGGCCTGCAACATTAACGGATGCAATATCCTCTTCGCTTTCAAGTAATGAAACGATTTTTTCTGCCAGTGTCCGAGGATTGATTCCAACGGTCTTTGATAGAACCATAGCGGCATTGGTTGATAAATCACCATGCGAGCTATCCCGAGGTGCCTCAACTGTCACGCGACTAAGATCCAAATCATCTCCGTCTTTTGTTTTTATATCAGAGACCTGAAGAAGCCTTTTTATCTTTTGCTCGAAGGTATTAAAAATGTTCATCATAGATATCCGTGTTGTTCACCCATGCAATTAAGACAAATTGGGCGCGCGGTCAAACAATCGTCGATATTCGCGTAATGCATAATTGTCGGTCATTCCAGAGAGAAAATCTGAAATCAATTGTGCCCGTTGTTTTTCACCAAAAAAGAGTGCTGCTTGATACCAGTCATATGGCAGGTTCTGCGGTGCAGAATGATAACAATCAAACAGGTCGCCCACAATTTGTTCGGCAACATCGCGACGCGTTAATACAACTGGGTGGTAATAGAGATTTTTAAAGAGAAATTTTTTCAGTTGTTGCTCTTTTTTTGCCATATCATCTGAAAAACCGACCAATTTTTTATTCGCATTGTGTATATCGTCGGTATTTTTCGGTTTCAGTTCGGCGATTAGCTGAACCGAGTTTTGAATAACATCTTCTACCATTAAGGTAATTTGCCGTCTTATTACTTCGTAACCAGTACGGGTATTATCCAGTTTTGGATATTGTTGCCTGATATCACGCAAGATATCAGCGGTTATCTCAACTTCATTCAACTGTTCAATCTGTAAAAGACCTGAACGTAAGCCATCATCAATATCATGCGCATTATAGGCAATATCATCTGCGATAGCCGCACATTGTGCTTCAAGCCCAGCAAAACGGTCAAGTTCGAGGTCGTGCACAGAACTATATTCAAGAAGATAAGGTGAAACTTCTTTTTCCAACGAATATGGGCCCAACAACGGACCATTATGTTTTGCTAATCCTTCAAGTGTTTCCCAACTAAGATTAAGCCCATCAAAAGAAGGATATCGGTGTTCCAATTTTGTAACAATTCGCAATCCTTGTGCATTGTGATCGAAACCACCATAGGGCTTCATCTTGCGATCCAATGCATCTTCACCAGCATGTCCAAATGGTGTGTGACCAAAATCATGAACAAGTGCGATCGCTTCAGCCAAATCTTCGTCTAGCCGCAAAGCGCGAGCAAGCGCACGTGCAATTTGTGAAACTTCTATCGTATGGGTTAATCGTGTGCGGTAGAGATCACCCTCATCGGCAATGAATACCTGTGTTTTGTGTTTTAAACGACGGAAAGCATTGGAGTGGATAATACGATCACGATCACGCTGAAAAGGTGTACGTGTCGGGCTATCTGGCTCTGAAAATAATCTGCCGCGACTCTCGGACGGGGTGCTAGCATATGGGGCTCTTTCGCCATATCCAAAACCAATATTGCGTCTATCCATTGCAAGTTATCCAATCACGACTTAAATTTACGAAACAGTATTTTATCTGCTATTTAGCTTTCTCAAACTATTTAACGCAAGGATGAGTTGAAAATGGGTGTAAGCATAACTGATTCGGCTTGCAAACGAATATCGAAGATTCTCGCAGCCGAACCCGGAAATATCGCGTTGCGTCTGTCTATTGAAGGCGGCGGATGCTCAGGCTTTTCGTATAAATATGAGTTGGTCAGTGATCCGGCAACCGATGACGATCTCGTTATTGAGAAAAATGGTGCAATGGTATTTATTGATTCGGTATCATTACCTTTTATGGAAGGTGCAGAAATAGACTTTGTCGATGATTTAATGGGGCAGGCATTCAAGATTCATAATCCAAATGCTGTTTCTTCTTGTGGTTGCGGTTCCAGTTTCTCAATTTAGACCGATAATTATGTGAAAACTCGTTAAACTGTTAGCTGCATTGATTATCAAAAAAATAAGTATTTATTATCAGGAAATTAAGAGAAAACCGTGAAGCAAACCCGTAAGTTTTTGATCTTGGCTTTATCTTTTGTTGTTTCGCTATTTTTTAGTGGGATGGCGGCAGCTCAAAATAGCGCGGCTGAAGATACGAGCCAATCTTCTCAAGCAACACAGCCTCAAGCGTCCACGGGAGACATTACGTCGGAGCAAGCTTCAACAACTCTGGGTAATAACACCGGCAGCAACAATAATAACGGCAATGAGCAAGAGAAAAATGGGCAAGAAAAAACGGCATCTAATCCAGAACCTCAGGCAGATGCAGAGCTTGATCTCTCGGCGAAGCTTACAGACAAAGGTGAAGATGTAACTGATGGGCTTATTTGGCGTGTATTCCAGCCAATTTATGGTGTCGATAACAAATTGCCTCTTGTTGCGACATCAAATGGAGGTAGTGCCCATTTTAATTTACAGCCGGGTAGTTATATCATTCATGTATCTTTTGGCCGTGCTTATGCGATGAAACGCGTAAGTCTTGAACATGGGCAAAAGCTTTCAGAAAATATAGTGTTGAATGCCGGTGGGCTAGAGTTAAACGCCACCATACCGGAAGGAAAAATTAACCCGAAATATCTGAAATTTTCAATTTATTCGGATGATAGTGAAAACGATGATACGGCGTTAATTCTACCTGATGTTGATGCCGGTAAAATTATCAGATTGAAGGCTGGAACCTATCATATTGTGTCGAACTATGGCACCGCCAATGCCACCTCGCGCTCGGATATTCGTGTTGATGCTGGTAAAATTACTGAAGCAACAATGCAGCATCATGCCGCTTTGGTGACTTTAAAATTAGTACGGCAAGAGGGTGGAGAAGCACTTGCCGACACAAGCTGGTCGATTACCAATGATGCCGGTGATATTGTCCGAGAAACAGTTGGCGCTTATGCATCTCTCGTGCTTGCGGAAGGCGAATATATTGCTATCGCGAAAAATAAAGACCAGATTTACCAGAAAGTTTTTACTGTAACATCTGGCCATGATGAAGATGTTGACGTGATCGCCAATGCACAGAGCACAGAACCTATTGATGATTCTATGGACTAGGATCCAGCCTGTCCGAGTTGTCGTAGGGTATAGATGAATTACCCGTGCATTTAGATGAAAATTCCTGATTGTGTAGATGATGCGCCACCATCTATGGTGGGGAAGTATATCGGCGATAAAGTCATGAAGACGGATATCATAAGAATATTTCACACACTTAGAAACGATTCTAACAATTATCAATGTTATAAGGGTTATAATGCTAGAATTTAGATAAGTGATAGAATTGCAGAATGCTGTATGGCGTAGACATATCGTTACTGTCCCATAACAGTAGCCGGCAAATCATAGTTGTTAGCAAGTTTTTTTCACAACAATGTACGGTGAGTTTGAGTAGACGGCCGCTTGAAATGCAAAAATAGAGCCAAGTGTGAATAGTTATCACACTTGGCTCATCTTATTTATTCGGCCAGAACACGACGTAGGTCTGGTGGTGTTGCTTCTTCTTTTAATTGTGCGATTACTTCATTTAATGGCAGTGACACCTGTTGTTGACTGCCAAGGCGACGCATATTTACCGAATTATCTTCTTCTTCACGCTTTCCGCAAACAAGGATAACAGGTACTTTTTGAAGAGAATGCTCTCGAATCTTATAGTTGATCTTCTCGTTTCTAAGGTCGGTTGTAGCCAACAGACCAGCAGCTTTCAGCTTACGAGCAACTGTTTTTGCATATTCATCGGCTTCGGATGTAATCGTTGCAACGACAACCTGTAGTGGTGCAAACCAAAGTGGCAAATGGCCAGCATAGTTTTCCAATAGGATACCGAGAAAACGTTCCATTGATCCACAAATTGCGCGGTGAATCATAACCGGTTGGCGTTTTTCAGAGTCTTTGTCGATGTAAAAAGCACCAAAACGTTCAGGTAGGTTAAAATCCACCTGTGTCGTACCGCACTGCCATTCACGGCCAATTGCGTCTTTCAAAGTATATTCAAATTTTGGACCATAAAAGGCACCTTCACCTGGTAATATACCTGTTTTAATTCTACCGTTGGATTTTTCCTCGATGGTGCGCAAAACCTCAGACATAACACTTTCAGCGTGATCCCAAAGCTCGTCCGAACCAACGCGTTTTTCAGGTCGTGTAGAAAGTTTAACGGTGATTTCATTAAAGCCAAAATCGGCATATGTGCTCAATATTAGATCGTTAATCTGCAGGCACTCATCTGCAAGTTGTTCATCTGTACAGAAAATATGCGCATCATCTTGAGTAAAGCCTCTTACACGCATCAAACCATGCAACGATCCCGAAGGTTCGTAACGGTGTACAACGCCAAATTCAGCCAATTTAATTGGCAATTCGCGATAAGACTTTAAACCATGCTTGAAAATTTGCACGTGTCCTGGGCAGTTCATTGGTTTTAACGCATAAACACGTTCATCATCAGCATCATCACCGGCTGGTGTAACCTTGAACATATTTTCTTTATACCAACCCCAGTGACCAGAAATTTCCCATAAGGATTTATCAAGTACTTGTGGGGCGTTGACCTCTGAATAGGCTTGGTCGTCTAGCCTACGACGCATATAGCTGACGAGGTTCTGGAACATTTTCCAGCCCTTAGCATGCCAGAAAACGACACCTGGACCTTCTTCCTGAAAGTGGAATAAATCCATTTCACGTCCAAGACGACGATGGTCACGCTTTTCTGCTTCTTCCAACATTTGCAGATAGGCGTTCAGTTCTTTTTCACTGGCAAAAGCTGTACCATATATACGGGTCAGCATTGGATTGTTTGAGTCTCCACGCCAGTAAGCACCGGCAACTTTCATCAGCTTGAAAGCAGAACCAATTTGACCGGTTGATTGCATATGAGGCCCACGGCAAAGATCAAACCAATCGCCTTGATGATATATTTTCACATCTTGGTCTTGTGGAATAGCATCTACCAATTCCACCTTATATAGCTCACCTTTGTCGGTAAATACCTGTTTCGCTTTATCGCGTGACCATACTTCTTTGGTGAATGGTTTATTGCGTTGAATGATTTCATGCATCTTTTTTTCGATGACAGGCAAATCTTCAGGCGTAAATGGTTGGTTGCGGGCAAAATCGTAATAGAATCCGTTTTCAATAACAGGACCTATGGTGACTTGTGTGCCTGGAAACAATTCCTGAACGGCTTCGGCTAGAACATGCGCACAATCATGACGGATCAATTCAAGAGCGCGCGGATCATCACGCGTGATTATTTGAACTTCACCAGAAGTTTGCAATGGATCTGACATATCGCGCAAAACGCCATCCATACTGTAAGCAACAGCTTTTTTAGCAAGGGAATTGGAAATTGATTGAGCAAGTGCCAAACCGGTCATATCGCTTGGATAATCACGTTTGGAACCATCTGGGAAAGTAATGGAAACGGTTGAAGACATAAAAATACTCCTGATCCAGTCCCGCCAACGAATGCGGGTGGGGTGATATATTTGCTTTAATATTACAATAAAGCGATTCAACAGTATCTTTTATGGATTTTCGATTTAAAAAGAAAGCATTAATCGTTTTTTCTTGCTGCAATTTTCCAGTAACGCCATGGTGTATACCAATGGCAATCTTGTGGGAGTTTATGCGGCACTGGATCAAAGCCATGCGTACCGAATGGTCCGCAACGAGCAATACGAAATAATCCCATCCATGATCCTGTCCAAAGTCCATATCGTGCAATTGCTTCATATGTATATTCGGAACAGGTTGGCAGATGGCGGCAATGTTGGCCAATAAAACCAGATAATGTGAGCTGATAAAATCGAATCAGAAATGTGCCAATCAATCGCCCCGGCGTTTTTTTCCATGGCCCGGAATAATTGCGATTGCCTGTTGTCATGCTTTCGAGTTGGCTTGAAGTTGAGAATCAATTTGATCTAAGCAATCTATCACGGCATCAAATGTCAGCATTGTTGAAGCATGGCGTGCTTGATAGTCCTTGATAGGCTCAAGGCAGGCAAAATCAACAAATTTGCCTGTTGGAGCAGGGCCGTTTTCTGTCAACATAAGCCAGATAGTGTCACGTAAATTGCGCAGTTCATCGGTGGTGCAACCAATAATGTGACTTGCCATGAGTGACGAAGATGCTTGCCCTAACGCGCAAGCGCGTACCAAATGAGCAAAATCGACAACAATATTGTCTTTTATAATGAGGTCGACAGTCACTGTGGAGCCACATATTCTCGAATGTTTTGTTGCTGATGCATCAGGATTGGCTAGGCGTCCAATTTTTTCGATATGCGCCGCATATTCGAGAATTTTATCGTTATAAATGTCGTTTATCATAACTTCGTGTCCGGAAAACCACTCGTTTTTGCTTAAGCTATTTTGATTCCGTGTTTGTATGTGTCTATATAGGAGTAAAATTAACAACTACCAAGCATCGTTTTGGTAAGCAGTTGGAGTTGATTGATGCAATCCGAGAAAAAAAGTATGACAGTTTCGTCAGAAAATGCCGCCATCACACGCCCATCAAGAGAAGAAGCGGAAGCCGCTGTTCGTACATTATTGCGTTGGGCCGGCGAAAATCCGGATAGGGAAGGTCTTCTTGATACACCTAAGCGTGTTGTCAAGGCTTATGAAGAGCTGTTCCAAGGATATAACCAATCGGCACAAGATATTTTGGGGACAGTTTTTGAAGAGGTCTCAGGATATAATGACCCAGTTTTGGTTAAAGACATTCCGTTTTATTCCCATTGTGAACATCACATGGTACCGATCATTGGCAAAGCGCATGTTGCATATATGCCTGATGGACGTGTGGTTGGGCTTTCAAAAATTCCGAGGGTTGTTGATGTCTTTGCGCGCCGTTTGCAGACACAGGAAAGTATTACTGCCGAAATCGCTGATGCATTATATACCTATTTGAAGCCAAGAGGTGTAGCGGTACTTATCGAGGCAGAGCATATGTGCATGGCAATGCGTGGCGTCAAAAAACAAGGATCAAACACAATTACTGCAACATATCGCGGTTCGTATCAAAATGATGTCAAATCCCAAGCAAATTTCATGATGATGATCAGGGGTTTAAAATAGGCGAGGAAAATTATGTCGCAGGGCTTAACAAAAGAGCAATTGGAAGAGGGGACGCAATTTGACCCAACATATGATTCCCATGGGCTGATTACGGCTGTTGTGACAGATATATCCAATGGCGATCTATTGATGGTTGCACATATGAATGAAACGGCACTGCAACTAACAATAGATACAGGGATTGCACATTTTTGGTCGCGCTCACGGCAAAAATTATGGAAAAAGGGGGAAAGTTCAGGAAATTTTCTTCATGTTCGTGAAATGCGCACAGATTGTGACCAAGATGTAATATGGGTAAAAGCATCTATCGAAGGTGCAGGTGCCACCTGCCATACAGGCAGAAAAAGTTGTTTCTATCGTCGTCTTGTTAAAGATGGGGACAGCACAAAGCTTTTAATGGATGAAACACCACCCATATTTGACCCGAAAAAGGTATATGGTGAATAAAATAGGGTATTTTTCGCTTTCATACGGGACAGCGGAATAAATAATGTATTAAATTTAAAAAAGGGCTTGTTAAGAGCGTATTGATTTGTTAAATGCCGCGAGCCGGTTATATTCGGCTTCTACCACGTGCGGTCGTGGCGGAATTGGTAGACGCGCAGCGTTGAGGTCGCTG
>CALYQL010000033.1 GCA_945285915.1 uncultured Bartonella sp. | reverse complement strand
ACCTGTGACCCGCTGATTAAGAGTCAGCTGCTCTACCAACTGAGCTAATCACCCGACCTAAGCAGTAAATCACTACTGTGGCGTTCTATAGCGTTCAATAGAGTTGATGTCCATAGCCAATTTTAATTTTTTACATTGTATTTTTATATTGAAATGTCTGTCCATAGTTTCAATACCATTGATATGTATGATGGTGCTTGATATTCTTTGTAAAAAGTTTCATTATACTGTCCTAATTAACACAGCCAAAATGTATAAATGCTGTAAGAGAGAGGATGATCGAGCGTAATGCCCGACCGATATTCTGAAGACCCATATAGTAGTATCGAGCGGTTTGGGCCGCTATCGAGATTCAGTGTCTTTTATTTTTTCTATAACGCTTTTGTTATAAAGACAGGTGCTGCCATTAGATCGTGGGCGGCTTGGCCTGCACTGGCTATTGTTATGGTGGATAGAGAATAATTCGCCATGATGTCTCTCTTCTTCAAATTATTCTGCTTTTGATTTTTGTTCTAGGAACTGATGCATTATGGAATGGATTGCTGATCCGCACGCTTGGTTAGGTCTCATAACACTTATTTTTCTTGAAATAGTGTTGGGTATCGATAATCTTGTTTTTATCGCTATTCTGGCGACAAAACTTCCTACCCAGGTTAGAAATCGCGCTCGTTTAACAGGCTTGAGCTTCGCTCTTTTAATGCGGCTTTTCTTGCTCTCCATAGTTGGTTGGGTGATGACATTGGATAAACCGATATTTTCTATCGGTATGTTTGACTTCAGCTGGCACAGTATCATTCTGGTTATTGGTGGTGCCTTCCTGCTTGCCAAGGGTACTTTAGAACTTCATGAGCGCTTGGAAGGGGACGTGGAAGAAAAAGCAACCACAATGGTTCATGCGGTTTTCTGGCAAGTTATTGTTCAGATTGTTGTGCTTGATGCCGTCTTTTCACTCGATAGCATAATCACAGCAACAGGTATGATTCCAAAAGATCAAATGCCAGTTATGTATATTGCCGTTATCGTTGCTATGGGCATTATGATGTGGGGGTCTGGACCTCTCATGGTTTTTGTCAATCGGCACCCAACTGTTGTGATATTATGCCTTGGCTTTTTAATGATGATAGGCTTTAGCCTTATTGTTGAAGGTTTTGGTTTTCACATTCCTAAAGGCTATCTCTATGCGGCAATTGGCTTTTCAATTCTTATTGAAGCATTCAATCAGATTGGACGGCATAATCGGGAAAAACTTATTACCACCAATGATCTGCGCGAAAGAACAGCAGGCGCAGTGTTAAGGCTTTTAGGTGGTGCAAGGAATGAAGGAAGTTTAGGCGAAACAGCAGATATTATTGCTGAACAAGCTGCCGCGTCTGAAATTTTTAGGCCAGAAGAAAAAGAAATGATCCGCGGTGTGCTGGATCTAGCTGACAGGTCGGTTCGTTCAATTATGTCACCGCGCAATGAAATCGAGTGGCTTGATCTCGACACAGATGAAAAGCAAATGCGCGAGGAGCTGGAACAATTTAAACATAGCCGCTTGGTGCTTGCCCGCGATAAAGTTGATGAATTTGTTGGTGTAGCGCTAACAAAAGATCTTCTTCTTGATTTGGCTGAAGGCAAAAAAATTGATTGGCAAAAGGCAATGCGTCAGCCATTGGTTGTTCATGAGAACACCAGCGTTCTGCGCCTGATGGAAAAATTCCGTCATTCACCTGTTCAATTGGCAATTATCGTGGATGAACATGGATCCTTTGAAGGGGTTGCCACGCCAACAGATATATTGGAAGCTATTGCAGGTGATTTTCCTGATGATGACGACGAACCAGTTATTGCTGAACAACTTGAAGACGGCAGCCTGATGGTTGAAGGATATGCCGACATTCGTCGTCTTAGCGGATATCTTGAAAAAGATCTCGTTGATGAAAATGATCGCTACTCAACGCTTGCAGGGTTTATGCTCTGGCATTTTGGTCATCTACCTACGTCTGGTGAAAGTTTTGTCGTTGATGGATTAAACTTCAAGGTTGTTGAGATGGATAGGCGCAATATTTCTAAAGTTTTAATTACACCGGTAACAGAAAAGAGCTAAAATAAGCCACCAAGGTCATAAAGGTTGATCTAGATAAGGGGTTAGTTCGCTCCAATATGTCGCCTAATCGTTGATAGGAATTTAGGAAAGAAAAGCCATGAAACCACGTTTACAAATTATTGTAACGTCAACACGTGAAGGACGTTTCGGAGACAAGTTGGGTGACTGGCTTTATAATTTTGCACAAAATGCCGATATGTTCGAGGTAGAACTTGTTGATTTGGCAAAAATCGGGCTACCATTATTTGATGAACCCAGACATCCAAGATTGCATCAGTATGAGCATGAACATACCAAATCTTGGAGCAAGATTATAGAACGTGGTGATGTTTATATTTTTATCATTCCTGAATATGACCATTTACCACCATCGTCATTTGTCAATGCCGTGACGTATTTGAGTAAAGAATGGAATTATAAAGCGGTATCATTCTTAAGTTATGGCGGAATATCAGGTGGTATACGTGCTGCAGAAACCGCGCGGTTGATGGTCAATGCCGTCAAGATGGTGCCTATATTGGAAACAATACCTATTCCGCAATGTAATCAATATGTTGATGAGAGTGGGAATTTTAAGCCAAATGCGTTGATAGAAACGAGTGCCAAATCTGTTTTGGACGAGCTTTTAAAGCTCGATAATGGATTAAAGATCATCCGTTCAAAGCATTAGAAATTAATCTGGGCTGGATTGTTTAATGTCTAAACTATTGGTTGAGATCAACAATGTGGATGATATCGAGGTCGCTTATCATGCACGTGCTGAAATTGTGCTATTATCCGGTAGTCTAAGCCAAGCCCAACAATACCATAGCGCAATAACCGCGATTAAAGATTTTTGTCCTGATATATGGCTTTGTCTTGATAAGACGGTAACTTATGAAGAGACAGCAATTGCGGCTATGGGTGTTAATACTTTTGTATTGCCATCGTCGATTGAAGATTTGCCGGCAATTGTGAAGGTAATTTCGTCAAAGCAAGGAAAATGTCGTCTCATTACCATTTTTGAAACGACAGATCAGGCGGTTCTATCTGCTATTCCGATTTTGAAGGCTTTAGAAATTCACGGTGCAATTCTTAGAGGTCAGGATTCTCATCAGAACCTGCTTCGGCAATTTGGTGTGGCAGAAATTGGCCAATTTTTATTGAAATGTCATCAAGCAGGATTTTCCAGCGGAGTCTTAGGGGCATTAGAAGCACCAGATATACCAAGACTTTTGCCATATTTGCCGAACTGGATAGGTTTAACAGTTAAAAGACCTATTCAAGCAGGACAGTTTGGAGATGAGAAAACCACATCATTGATACGTGCATTGTTGCCAATTGATGACCAAAATGATGCAACGTCAGAGTTGAATGAACTTGGCACAGACAGAATTATTATCGAAGATTTTGTGTTACCGATGGAAATTGGTGCTTATAAGCATGAATTCGGGAAAAAACAAAAAGTACGGTTTAATATTTCGGCCTTTGTGGCACGAACATCGGCAAATCCGGAAGATATGCGACACATCTTTTCCTATGACCTAATTCTTGATGGAATACGTAATCTGGTTGCGTTAGGGCATGTCGAATTGGTGGAAACGCTCGCCGAGCGCGTCGCCGCATTTATTTTATCCTATCCACGGGTCAAAAAAGTTATTGTCCGAGTTGATAAGCTTGAGCTGGGACCTGCCGCTGTTGGTATTGAAATAGAACGTATGAAATAAACCCAATAGCGTTCTATCTCAGATAGCTTAGCGATAAAATATTCAAATCCTTTAATCGTCAGTCACTTTGCTGATTTGCATTGCGTTGGCGATATTGGTTGATTTCAAACATTGCAACAAAGAACAATGAAATAATCAAAGGAATAATGAGATAAAGCATACGGAACACAATGAGTGCCGATATAACATCGGCAGGGTTCATATTGGGCATACCAGCCATAAACAGCGCTTCCAAAACACCAACACCACCAGCAGGAGCATTGGATAAAAGTGTTGCTGTAAATGATGCTAAAAAGACACCGAGCACGGCGATAAAACCCGGATTACCCACATCCGGCAATGTGGCATAGATAATTCCAGCAGCACCAATAAGCTCAAGTGGACCTATGATTAATTGTTGGATAACAATTTTGAATTTAGGGTAGGAGATCTGGAATGATTTGCCAATTTTGAGCGGTTTTAGTTGCAGCAAGCTGCCGATCATATAAAGCAAGACAAAGCCCAACATAGCTGCGCCAATAGTGATAGCCAACCAGCGTGGCATATCGGCATGAACCAATGTGATAATGTCGGGACGAACAACCAATACAAAGCCGGAAAGCAATATTGTCCCTAGAGCAAAAGTGAATGAGCAAAATCCAACGAGTATTGCAATTTCAACGCCTGTGAGGCCTTTTTTGCTATATGCACGATAGCGCACAACAGCACCAGAAAACACCGATGCACCGATGTTATGTGAAAGGGCATAGGTGGTAAAAGAACATATTGCGATATAGAGCAAAGATATCTTTTTGCCTAAATGTTGCAAGGCTATACGGTCGTATCCAGCCAATGCGGCATAGGCAAGCAACGAGAAAAAGCTCGCAAGAACCCAATGGTGTAAACTTAACGCTTCCAACCGTCCGACAATGTCATGAAATGATATAGCAGATAGTTTATGATAGAGAATATAGATGGATACCATCATTGCGATGATGCCGATAAGCGGCCAAATATATTTCTTTAGCTTCACGCGTTTTTACTCTTTTTGTTCGTGTTGCGCTCAATTATCGAAGAATCGAAATCTGATGCTTTCGATAAAATAATTATCTTACTATGATTATGATTTAAATATCTTATCATACCGTTAGCAATTTCTTTTGCGAGCGCGACAAAAATATCGCTTGTTTTGTGAATAGAACAAGGTTTTACATGATTATCTCGTGTATTGAGATATTTCAGCAGTAAGGCATATAGCTGATACAACAACGATCAGGTCGTTGATGACAACCGAAAATGGCGTAATTGGTGCAAATCTAGCATAGTTGATACACCAATACTGACACATTGGGATTGGTTGAGAGTTTTTATTTATTGGGTAGCTTTGAATATTGGCAGGCTATCAAACTATCAATGATGAACAAGCTTTAAAGTAAGCGCTTAAGCGAGGAGGTGTTCCAGAAAAAACAGGCGCTTAAGAAAAAGAACACTCAAGAGAGCAGGCGCTTAAGAGTAAAAATTGTGATGTCGTATTATCTGCCGACACCGTTTATATGCTGGTGCAGAATTATTTCCGCACCAGCAAGATTATTTCTATTTTTGTGCATCTAATGCAGGAGTGTCTTCAATCATATCACGTCCTTGGTGGTGATTATGCCACCAATTGCCCAAGAAGAGCAGGATTGGAGCGGCAATAAAGATTGAAGAAGATGTTGCGACAACAACACCAACAACCATTGGCACCGCAAAGTTGTGAACTGCACTACCGCCCCATATTGCCATAGGCAACATGGCCAACACTGTTGTTGTGGAGGTGAATACGCAACGTATCAACACTTGATTGATTGACATATCAATCAATTCACGTAGCGGCATCTTTTTATAAAGCCGCATATTTTCACGCATACGGTCATATACCACAACCTTATCGTTAACCGAATAACCGACAATGGTTAGCAGTGCGGCAATTGCTGTTAGATTGAAATCCAATTGGAAGAGGGCAAAAAAGCCGACCATTTTTGTCGTATCAAGAACAAGGGTAACAATAGCACCCACAGCGAAAAACCACTCAAAACGCCACCAAATATAGAATGTCATGGCGATGGCTGCCAGAATGACAGCGGTAAAGCCCGCAGTTGCCAATTCTCCTGAAACCTTTGGACCAACAACTTGTGTCTGATCAAAAGAAACATCAGGATAAAGCCCTTGAATGGATGATTTTACCTTTTCAACGGCTGCTGTTTGTTCGGCTTCGCCACCTTCCTGCTGCTGTATGCGGATCATAACCGTGTTTTGGTTATCAACGTTTTGCAGTGCAACTTCACCAACGTGAAGGTTGCCCAATGTCGAACGTAATGTAGCAAGGTCAGCAGGCGCTTTTGTGGTAATTGCCATCTGGCTACCACCCATAAAGTCGATACCAAAATTCAAACCTGGTTTAAAGAAAAGCGCGATTGAAGCGATCGACAATAAAATAGAAACACCAATTCCGAGGAAACGTGCATTCATAAAACGGAAATTGGTATGCTGTGGAATGAAGTTGAAGAACGAATGGATGTTCAGTTTGGTAATTTTCCATTCACGAACAACCCATGCCATAATGATACGGACAATCGTAACATCGGTGAACATTGAAATAACAATGCCGAGTAGCATTGTTACAGCGAAACCGCGAATTGGTCCCGTACCAAACCAGAATAGGAGGATTGTCGCTATAACCGCCGTAACATTGGCATCAACAATTGTTGCAAAGGCGTGTTTGAAACCACGATCCAAAGCTGCGAGCGCGCCGACACCTTTTTCACTTTCTTCACGAATACGCTCATTGATAAGAATATTGGCGTCAACAGCAATACCTATGCCCAAAATAATACCCGCTATTCCGGGGAGGGTCAGCGTTGCGCCAAGTGCGCTTAATGCCGCAAAGGTGAGGATTGTATGCAGAGCAAGGGCGATGTCTGCGATAATGCCCCATAAGCCATATAGTAGGAATATGAACAGGGCGACGAGCACGAAACCGGCAACACCTGTATAAAGACCCATTTTGATAGCATCTGCACCCAAATCAGGTCCTACAGTTCTTTCTTCAATCACTGTCAATGGTGCAGGTAGCGCACCGGCACGTAGAAGTGCGGCAAGGGTTGAGGCTTCTTTTGCGTCAAAATTACCCGTGATTTGTCCTTGTCCTCCCGGTATAACACCTTGAATAACTGGTGCGGTAAGCACTTTATTGTCAAGAACAATAGCAAATGGACGACCAATGTTCTGACGTGTGATCTCGGCAAATATTTTTGCGCCCACAGAATTCATCTTGAAAGAAATCAGAGATCTGCCAGGCATTTGAGGGTCAAATGACTGTCTTGCATCTTCAAGCACATTACCATCCAGTGAAACCTGATCGTAAACTGCGTAGCGTTGTGTTTCGTCTGTGTAACCTGGTAGAACAGATACACCAACCGGTGGATTATTTATATCAACATTGGTTGGCACAAGATGGAAAGTCATCTTTGCTGTCGTGCCAAGAAGATCACGCAATTGTTTTGGATCTTGTAAACCTGGTAGCTGAACCATAATGCGGTCAGCGCCAACTTTCTGGATTGAAGGTTCGGCAACACCAACCTGATCCACACGTCTGCGGATAATTTCCAAACTCTGTTCAACAGCGTTGCTTACACGATAATTGATACCAGCTTCCGTTGGTGTAACACGCACGGCACCATTTTGCTCAACCACATCAATATCAGATGCAGCAGCACCGAATGTGCCTTGTATTGGCGAAACAAGTTCTTTCAACGCAGTTAAGGCTCGCGCACGTTGATCATTGTCGGCAATGGTTGCAACCACTGACTCGCCAATCATGCGCACACTGGTTGAAGGAATTTGTTTCTCACGCAATTTTGCACGAACATTATCAAGCACTGTTCTTAGCTGATCACGCTTAAGCGATTTTGCATCAACTTCCAGAACCAGATAAGAGCCGCCTTGAAGGTCAAGACCCAGTGTTACCCTTGTGTCAGGAAGAAATGATAAATGATTTTTTATTTGTTCTTCAGTGAAGAGGTTGGGAAGAGCAACAATGACTCCGACCAACAAAATAAGAAAATACGTAAGTGTTAACCAGCGCGATGTTCGCATAGAAATTATCCAATAATTTTGCCCTTAATATTCTATTCTTGAATAGGGCAGGTACGTTTTTATAGTTAGCTTTGCAATAGGTTAAGCAACAGGTGGTCCACTTTGTCCAACGCCATTGAGCTTAACTCTACACGGAACAATGTAAGACATATGCCGCATAGGCAAACATTTATCAATCGTCATTGAATAAACAGACGATATTGTAGAAAGACCATTATGATCTTTTATCTTTTGATCTCTGTTCAATTTGATAGACACAAAAGACTTCTGAGTTTTGTTGTCTAATACACTGTTTTTGTTACATAAAACAGAGTTTATTTGTTGCTGCCGTGACTGAGGCTTGTTTGATAAAACATGCGTAAGATTGAAGAAAAGCAAAACCATGCCGCCCAGAATAATCCAGGCAACTAAAATCAGCAGTTCTTCATTTTTGCGTGTTTTTCGCAAAAAAGTCATACCAACACGTTTCCTTTAAACCAATGCAATTTTTGTATAAGTCGGTTTATAATTTCATATTTCTTAGCAGTATTCTATATTTAGTGAAAGCATTTACCGAGTTGCAAAGCTATTGGTTAACAATGCTCAGTGGAATATAACATTTTTTAAGCAAATCTTGATCGAAAATGGGACTAGATGAGAAAGTCTTGCAATTTATTTCATGCGTAATAAATACGCGCATTCTCGTCATAGTTTTGTAAGAATCACATGACTAATGTCCATTAAGCTCCCGATGTGACAATAAGTATGTGAATTGCTTTTGGAAATGATAGAGCTATATGCGAAAAAGAAATTTTAATATTCGGATGGTCAGTTCATTGAATTCGGTTAAAACTATTAAAAAGATATTCTTCAGTCTCTTTGTTGCCTTTTTACTTTTAAGTATCCCATCATTCCATGGGATAGGTGTTGAAACTGTGTGGGCAGAAACAGCAACCTCGCCAGCAGATGACGCAAGCACCAGTGATCCAGCAGAATTGGTATCGCAGGAGCAGGCTGTTGTTGATGAGTTGAAAGAGCAGCTGGTTGACCTGCAAAAGCGGTATGATAGTGAACAGGATGACAATACTGTACTGACCGACATTCGCACAAAAGCTCAGGATATCGATACCAAAACATTTGATATCGCATTAAAGTTCCGCTCTCCACTCAATGATATTAATTTGCGGCTGGATCAGCTGGGAGAGCCTCAGGCGGGTGTTCAAGAAGCAAAGACTGTCACCGATGAGCGCAATAATCTGCGCCAACTGAAAGTCAAGATAAACACATTGATGGCGCAGTTGGAAGATTCTTACATTGATGCCAATCGCTTGGTGGAACGAACCGTTTCCCAATCGCGCGAGCTTTTTGCCAGAACACTCACTCGTCGGGTTGAATTTTCTTCACCTTTAGGACTTCAAATCATACAATCTGCTACCGAAGCTTTTGGCGATTTTCTATCGCTTTCTTATTCGTGGTGGCAATATGTCTCTCATTTCAAAGCGTTATCGCTGTCTATTGCGATTTTGATTCCGCTTATTGTTTCATTCATTCTGACACTTTTCACCCATAAGTTGATTGGGCGCGTGAAAGAGGAAGTTTGGAAAGAAGGTGAAGAGATTTCCTATCTTAAGCGCCTGTCGGTTGCTTTTGTCTCAACCTTGGTGCCTACGCTCATTTGCACAATTTTTGTTGTGCTTGTTCGCATCTTTTTTGATTATTTGGGGCTAAACTGGACAGAATTACAACCGGTGTTCAAGGCGGTTGGTGATGAACTCATTCTAATCTTCTTCATCACGCGTATGTCTTTCGTGATACTTTCACCAAAATTACCTGAATTGCGGTTAATGAATATAGCGCCTAAACCTGCGAGGTTACTGATCGCTTTATTATTTGCGCTCGCTATGGTTATGGGGCTCGATTATATTTTCAATACTATTTATCGCGCTGTTGCGGCACCATTATCTTTGGCAATTGCAAAAAGCTTTATTTCTGTTGTTCTGGTTGGGCTTATCATTCTGGCAATCTCATTTGTACGTGGCAGAATAAAGAATAATGACGATTTAAGTACAACCTATTGGCCGCGTTCTGTACGCTTTTTGCTTGTATTGATTGGTCTTATCCCGATTGGTGCGGCTTTCGCTGGTTATGTTGGCCTTGCCCGTTTTATTTCACAACAGATCGTTGTGAGTGGTGCGTTTCTCGTTCTTATGTTTCTGGGATTTCAGACTTCCCGCGCGACAGCAGCGGAAGGCGAATTTGCGCAAACATTTATTGGCCGTCGTCTTTTAGCAAGATTTAAACTTGAAGATTCGACAATGGACCAACTTGGGCTGGTTGCGGGTGTGCTGCTGAATATTGTGGTGATAATCCTTTGTGTGCCACCTATTATAATGCAGTTGGGTTTTTCTGCCGCTGATATTTTCTCGACATGTATTCACCTGATGACAGGTTTTCAAATTGGAAATGTGTCTATTTCACTGGTTGGCATCTCAATCGGTGTCATGTTTTTCTTTATTAGCTGGTTTTTAATACGCTGGTTTATCAACTGGCTTGATGGAACAGTTCTTGTCCGTGGTAAGGTAGATTCCGGTGTTAGAAATTCAATCCGCACAGTCGTTGGGTATGGCGGAGTTGCTCTGTCGGCACTTATCGGTTTGTCGGCCGCAGGTTTTAATCTAAGTAGCTTGGCAATTATCGCTGGTGGTCTTTCTCTTGGTATTGGTTTTGGTCTCCAGAATATCGTTCAAAACTTTGTTTCTGGACTTATCCTCTTGGCTGAGCGTCCTTTTAAAGTGGGAGACTATGTTGAAACCGGAACGACCACGGGTATTGTCAAGCGTATTAGTGTCCGTGCAACGGAAGTCGAGACAACCAAACGCCAGACTATCATCGTTCCAAATTCTAGCTTGATTAACAATAATGTTGGTAACTGGACACACCGCAATAAAATCGGTCGCGTTGATATTACATTTACGGTGCCGGCAATGACAGCACCGGAACATATCGTTGACGTGTTAATGGAAATTGCTGGCAATACAGAAGGGGTTTTAAAGAATCCTTCGCCATGGGTCAGTTTTTCTAGCTTTGATAGTAGCAATCTTAATTTTACACTCGCAATCTTTATACCAGATATCACTTCAACAGTAGGTGTGACCAATCGGGTAAGATTTGCGGCATACAAAAAGTTCTCTGATGAAGGAATTACATGATATGGTGAAGAGCTTAACAGCCATCGCTTTTGTTGCAATTAGTATGCTAGCTAATGATTCATATGCCGCAACAATTAAAAATACCGATCAGAAGCCGCAATCACTCGTTGTTACGGAAGCCGGTTCTAGAAGGGATGTGTCGTTGAAGGCAGATCAAACGGTGGATCTTTGCCCTAAAGGGTGTTTTGTAACATTCCCAAATGGCGATCGTTTTGCCATCAAGGCTAGCGATACGATTGAAATTAATGGTAATCGGGCAAGCTTTAGATAATCAAAATTTGTAAAAGACGTTGTTTTGGAATCACTTGGAAGCGTTGGTTTAGACGTATATTTAGTGTTACGCGGCGAGTAACAGAATAAGTCAATATTTTGATTCATGTTCTATTTGTAATATTTTGAAAAATATACATTTTTCTTTCGGTTGTATTCTGCGGCAGTCAAAATTTTATCGTCTTTACAAGCCGGCAAGTGAAAGCGAATGGATCAAATCAATGTTACCAAGCGTAGGGTAATTTCGCTTCATTTGGCTAGGTAAGTTAACGTTTTGACTTTTCGTGGCGCAATCTAAGAATACGATTCGACGCAAAACAATGCCATTAACGCAGATATATAAAGGCAATATCTGTGCTGGCTCAATTAGTACATGATAAACGGTAGGAATTAACACATTGTAAAATATAAATTTTTGGTGCGGATGGCGGGACTCGAACCCGCACGATCTAGGATCGAGGGATTTTAAGTCCCTTGCGTCTACCTATTCCGCCACATCCGCGTAGTGAGGTTCTTATAAATAATGAAATGCTGTCTGTGAAGTCAGAATTTGTGAAAAGTTGTTGAATATAATCGCGATAGCATTAATCTAACCTAGATTGTAATATTTCTTATAGAGAACTTTCTCTAATTATTTTGTTGAGGAACACTTTTTTATCATGAGTGAATTTGTACAGGACGTAGCCAAAGCCGCGGAAGCTTTGCGTGGTCTCTTTAATGAAACACCACTTCAGCGCAACAATTTTCTGAGCCAGAAATATGATGCTGAAATCTATTTAAAACGTGAAGATCTTACACCTGTTCGATCATATAAGATTCGTGGGGCATTCAACTTCGTCTCTCAAATGCTTGATAAGGTTGCACCAGAAGCCGCATTTGTATGTGCTTCAGCAGGGAATCATGCGCAAGGTCTTGCTTTTGTTTGTCGGTATTTCAAACGTAAAGGCGTTATTTTTATGCCGGTTACAACACCACAGCAAAAAATTGATAAAACACGGGGTTTCGGTGGCGAATATACAGAAATTAGGCTGGTAGGCGACACATTTGATGAATGTTATTCTGCTGCCAAGGCTTTTGTCGCCGATGGCGGTGGTGTTATGGCACCACCATTTGACGATATGCGGATTGTTACTGGACAAGCCACGGTGATGTATGAAGCAGCAGAACAATGGAAAGATCTGGTTGGAGAGCAAAAACCTGATCTTGTTATCGTTCCTGTTGGTGGTGGTGGTTTAGCCAGTGGTGTCAGCCATTTTATAAAAGAAAGTGGTTGGGATTCGCATGTTCGTTTTGCTGAGCCGGAGGGCGCTGCCAGCCTGTTTAAAAGCCTGACTGAACAGAAACGCATCAAGTTAGAAGAGGTTGATACTTTTGTTGATGGAGCTGCTGTCGCTCAGATCGGCGAATTAAACTTTGATATGTTGAAAAGGTTTTCGCCATTTGATGTTTCAATTGTGCCTGAAAACAGGCTTTGTGCAACAATGGTTGAAATGTTGAATGTTGAAGGTATCGTGCTTGAACCTGCTGGCGGCTTGTCGGTAGACGCATTGAAGAGTATTTCGCCGCAGGATTTAAAAGGCAAAAAGGTTCTGCTGATTATCTCTGGGGGTAATTTTGATTTCGAAAGACTACCAGACGTAAAAGAACGTGCATTGCGATATCAGGGTTTAAAGAAATATTTCATTTTCCGCTTCCCTCAACGTCCTGGTGCTTTGCGTGGGTTCCTCGATCAATTAGGACCGGACGATGATGTCGCCCGTTTTGAATATCTCAAGAAGTCGGCACGTAATTTTGGCTCGGTTCTTATCGCAATTGAAACAAAGCGTTTTGAAAACTTTGCTGTTCTTGAGACAAAGTTTAAAAATCTTGGTTGGGCGTATAAAGATATTACGAACGATCAAGTTCTTTTCGACTATATTATCTAGTCCAATTTACGTTTAGGAAGAGTACATTCTATGAGATTGTTTTTATCATTGTTTTTTTTAACGTCTTTATCTGTTGCCAATATAACGGCTAGTTATGCGGCTGAACCAGATACTATTCAAAAGGCGGAGTTGAATGGTCTCGTTGATGAACTCAATAATGCTGCCCAGCAGAAAAATATGGGTATGATTGCCAATAATATGCCTGATCGCCTCTATAAGGAAATGGCGGTCAGGTTGAAGACAACTGAAGCTGATCTGAAAAAAGACTTGGTAAAACAATTGGAAAGTCAGTTTTCGGCATTGCCTGTCGGTGCCTATCATCTTGATGCAAGTAAAATAGAATATCACCAGACAGATAAAGGTGTTGCTTATGCTTTGGTGCCAACGCGGGTTGAAACAAAAGATGCGGTTATTGAGTACCAGACTTTAGCAATCATGGATAACACCAAATGGCATCTGATATATGGGGGTCAAAAAACCATCCAGAATCCGGTGTTTCAAGAAATTTATCCAGCTTTTCAAAATATAAGCATTCCGCCTGCAAAAGTTACCCGTAAATAAATATTTAAAGCTTTATCAGGTTTCATATCATTATAATGTGTAGCAAGAATTGGATTATTTTTGTTGCATTTTTTATTGTAATGGCAGATAAACCTATTCAGGCGCTTGGGTTGTCTCATCAACTTTCTGAAATGCAGACTTTGTAGCGTCATTAACCTAGAAATTAGGTTTTCACTGGCCGCGCAAGTCGCTATCTAGACTTTCGTCTACAAGCGTTTCGTCCAATTATATCATTTTAGTGCTTCCATTGCGCGAAGTGCTAACCAGTTAATCCTGCTGTGCGTGGTTGTCGGCGGGGAAAGAATATATTTTGAAACAGCACAAGTTAAATGCTTTTGAAGCACTCGGTATCCCTACAATACTCGCTAAAAATCTTATCGCTGCCGGAATGACAGAACCGAAACCAATTCAACAAGAAGCTATTCCTGCGATGTTGAATGGTGAAGATATTCTGGGAATTGCCCAGACAGGTTCTGGTAAAACGCTGGCTTTCAGCTTGCCTATTTTGTCGCATATTGTGACGATGGGCGACAGACGTTTTCCGAAAACTGCGCGCGCTTTGATCTTGGCACCCACGCGTGAATTAGCCGTCCAGATTGAAGATGCTATTCGTATGGCATCTAAAGGATCCCATTTGTCTACTTGCCTAATTTTGGGCGGTGTCTCTCGGGCAGGACAGGTTAAACGGATGGCTTCGGGGGTTGATATATTAATTGCAACACCGGGACGTTTAATGGATCTCGTTCGCGAGAAGTGTGTTGATTTGTCAAAAACACAATTTCTCATTCTTGATGAAGCAGATCGCATGTTGGATATGGGATTCATTAAAGATGTCCGCCAAATTGCCAAACTCGTTCATCCAAAACGGCAAACCGCATTGTTTTCTGCAACAATGCCGAAGGAAATAGCCTCTTTGGCTGAAAGTCTGCTTGATGATCCTGTGCGTGTTGAAGTTGCGGTGCAAGGAACAATTGCTGCAGAAATCGGGCAGAAGTTGTTCAAGGTAAATCGTCGGGAAAAAAAGGATGTGCTTAATAAACTTTTGACAAACCCTGCTTTTGCCTCGGTAATCGTCTTTACAAGAACCAAGCATGGTGCCGATGCGGTGACGCGAAATCTTGAAAAGGTCAACTATCCAGTCGCTGCGATTCATGGCAATAAATCGCAAAATGCACGACAGCGGGCGTTAAAAGGTTTTCGTGATGGTTCGGTGCGTGTTCTGGTGGCAACAGATATCGCTGCGCGTGGTATCGATGTTCCTGGTGTTAGCCATGTGATAAATTATGAGTTACCTGATGAAGCTGAAAGTTATGTCCATAGAATTGGGCGGACAGGGCGCAATGGGGCTCATGGTGAAGCAATAACCCTTTATGACGAAAGTTTAGAGCGTGCTCGGTTAAAAGGGGTTGAGCGGGTCATTCGCATGAAGATACCGCATGAGGATATTCCACCACAATTTGGGCCGTATCCAGCCAAGCAAGTAAAAACAGAAACTGTAGAGACTGAAAAAGGTGACGTTAAACGGAGAGGCAGAAATACCAATCGTCCAAAACGTCCAAAGTTCAGAACAGATAAGAATAAGCCTGCGCAAGATAAAGAGACGACGAGAAGCTTTGAGCGTCCTAAAAAGGCGAGAAATACAACCAATCGCAAAAAGCCGATACGGTTCCGTAAATCGGTAAAAAGGGCTGCGTAAGGTTAGACACGTATAAAACTTCCTATCACACGCCCGATAGGCAAGATGTTCCTATACGGTAGTTACAGGATATTCCTGCATCGCATTGATAGGGAAAACACATGATTGAATACCGGAGGGTGGATTTTTCTACGCTCCGGTTTTTATTTAGCAATGTTCAAATGTCACTCGGAAATGAATTGCTTCAATATGAGAGATTGATATGATCAAAGCCATACTGTTGTACTAAACAGTATTGAAGCGTCATATTTTTAATCAATGTAAATTGAGGTTCTGGCGATGAGTGACACAAGCCGTTTCATAGTAGATGCAGATTGGTTGCAAAAGAATATTGGCAAAGAGGGGGTGTCAATCATTGATGGCTCTTGGTATTTGCCTGCGGCAAATCGCGATGCCAAAAAAGAATATGAACAATCACATATACCGGGGGCAGTTTTTTTTGATCATGATGTTATCTGCGATCAGAAAAGTGGTTTGCCACACACTTTACCAGACCCAAATCAGTTTTCGCAGCAGGCAGGTGATTTGGGAATAAATGTTCATGACACCATTGTCGTTTATGATGGTGTGGGCTTTTTTTCGGCGCCCCGTGTATGGTGGATGCTTAAAACCATGGGGGCAGACAATGTATTTGTATTGAATGGTGGTTTTGATCGTTGGAAGGAAGAAGGACGCCCCACAACAGATGAAATTACCGCCGTCAAACCTGTGAGATTCGTTGTAAACTTCCATCATGATAAAGTTGTTTTCTTTGATGAGATGCGATCAATTGTTGATAACAGATCAACGCAAATAGCTGATGCCAGAGGAAATAAAAGATTTACCGGTGAACAAGCCGAACCAAGGCCTGGTATGCGTTCTGGTCATATGCCAGGTGCATGCGGTGTTCCGGCTACATTGATGTCGGAGGGTGGGAATTTAAAAGATTTAAACACCATAAAAGAGATTTTCTCGCGTGCTGGTATTGATGTCAATGAACCTGTTACTACAACATGTGGGTCAGGGGTAACGGCGGCAGTGTTAGCACTTGCGCTAGAATCACTAGGAAACAAACATGTAAGGCTGTATGATGGCTCGTGGAGTGAATGGGGGTCAAAGACTGATACGCCGGTTGTTAAAGGCGATGAAAATGAAGACAAATAAAATGCCGGAATTCTTGAAAGCGCGCGTTACCCACCTTGAAATGCGGCGGCGTCCACAACTTGATGTGACGGCGCCTATCAATATGCGTCTTGCTATCATGCGTGCTTCCAATATGCCAGTTCACTATTATCGTTACCTCTATGAACAGATTGGTAAAGAACATCATTGGAATGTCCGTCGCAAAATGGATGATTCTTCTTTAGCTGAACTCATTCGTTCTGATGATACCTATATCCATCTGCTTTATGTCGATGGTTGCCCTGCCGGTTTAGCTGAAACTAACTTAGCAAAACTTCCCGATACGGTTGAAATCGTTTATTTCGGTTTGGTACCCGATTATCAGGGTATGAGATTATCACGATTCTTTTTCAGCGATGTCCTGTCTGCAGCATGGAACAATGATCCTGAAAAAGTGATTATCCAAACGAATACTTTAGATAGTCCAAGAGCTTTGCAGCTTTATCAGAAATGTGGTTTTGAACCAGTTAGTTTCGATGATGTTTTTATAGAACGCTGGGAATAAGCTCTAAAAGTCGCAAGGCGATATCAATATAAAAATCCGAGCTAAACTTACTCTTCCTAAGGATTATCAGTTTTAACAGCCATGAATGGCTGAATAGGAGAGATCTCTCTTAGTGGCGAACCAATGATATTTTTGTGCTTATGAAAGCAAATGCATATGCATATCAAGGCAAATGTATCAATTTCTGTACATGAAAATAGTTTTTAGCAATGCGAATTAATTTGCGAAAGTTGTCAGAACGCAAATAATGTTCAACAAAGGTAAAAAATCAAACTATTTCAGGATTAAAAGTGGCTCCCCGGGCCGGATTCGAACCAGCGACCAACCGGTTAACAGCCGGTTGCTCTACCACTGAGCTACCGGGGAACAGTGCTCATTGCTTAACGCTGATGCGCTATAGCAAATGAAAATATGATTTGCAAAGGGGTAATTTCATTTTTTTATAAAAAAAATTACAAACCATACAATAACAATGCCTGATTTTAGACTTTACCTATTGAAAAATATAAATAATTTTATTTTTTTTGTGGGGAGTCAGTAATTAACAGGCGATACCCGAATAGTTTGTTATTTTGCAAAATGAACAAGGCTATGTTGGTTTATTGAAAATTATATAAATTAGTTGTTCTATTTTGCTGCAGTTTGATGGCTGCCCTAATTTGTCTTTTTTGCGTAATCCCAGTTAAAAGTGTTAAAAAAAAGAAAAATAATCTGAAGATTCGATTGAATGTCTTGACGTTCGCATCGCGTTCACTTATTCACGCCAATAGACAAAAGTTGAGGCCTCGTGGCGGAATGGTTACGCAGAGGACTGCAAATCCTTGTAACCCGGTTCGATTCCGGGCGAGGCCTCCAATAAATTCAGCCTTATTGTTAGATTGTATCGTTACAACACAGTGATATACTGTGTATTGTGTCGTTTAGTGCTTTTCTGGCAACGTCAATCATATTACATAATCAGGTAATTGACTGTTATTCGGTTTTTTGCGACACCTAATGGATATATGTATCTTTGGTGTACATTCGGAAAGCATCGAGTGTTAAGAGGAAGGTCTGGTCATGGTTGCAGATTTTGCAACGCTTCGGCGTAAAATGGTTGATAGTCAGATTCGTACTGTTGATGTGACAAAACTAGCGGTCCTCGAAGCATTTTTAACGGTTCCAAGAGAGCAATTTGTTCCAGAGAAATTGCGTGAGATCAGTTATATTGATGAAGCATTGCCAGTTTTACCTGAAAAAAGCGATGGTATTGGTCGATATTTGTTAAAGCCAGCTGCATTGGCAAAGCTTTTGCAAGCAGCCGATATCAAGACAGAGGATGTTGTATTGGATATTGGTGCAGCAACTGGTTACAGCGCGGCTTTGATGTCCAAATTGGCTGCTTCCGTTATAGCACTGGAAAGTGATGGCACACTTGCTGCAACGGCCAATGATAATTTGCGTGCAACAAATTGTGATAATGTTGTTGTCGTTACTGGTCCGTTGGAAAAAGGATATGCTGCTGAAGGACCTTATGATGTGATTCTGCTTGAAGGTTCTGTGGATTTCGTTCCTGAGACACTTTTAGCGCAATTGCGTGAAGGTGGTCGTTTGGTGGTTGCTGAAGGGCAGGGTAACGCTGCGGTTGCGCGTGTCTACTTGAAAGAAGATGGTTATGTTTCGGCAAGACGTGTCTTTAATCTAGCGGTTAAACCTCTCGAAGGTTTCTCGAAACCGCCGCAATTTGTGTTTTAATAGACAAGGGTAAAGAAAAAGGTTGCGTAACTGCAACGTTGTGATTTTTAATCTAACGATGCATTGCAATTTTTATCTAGTTGAGTAATTAGTAATCTGCCCAGCCATCGTAGGGCAGAATAGTTTAAAAAGAATGAATAGAGGTGTAGCTGTGGTGAAAACAAAAAAGGCTCTTATGTCGGCTCTGCTGCTATCAGGTGCTGTTTTTGCGTCGATACCAGTCCATGCTGAGACATTGATGGGGGCACTCGCCAAGGCATACACAAATAACGGCAATATTAATAGCGAACGTGCCAATTCAAGAATTCTTGATGAAGATATCGCAATCGCTAAATCAAATTTCCGTCCACAGATTGAAGGTTTTGGTACTTACGCACGTGGACGTAGTGCTGCAACGACATATTATACGACAACAGGGTCGTTAGGTGTGCAGTTAAGCCAAAAAGTTTTTGATGGCTTTGTCACTAAGAATACCGTTGCTTCTGCAGAAGTAAAAGCACAAGCGCAACGGGAATATTTACGCAATACCGAGCAAAATATGTTGGTAAATGCGGCTACAGCCTATGCTGATGTTTATCAATATCGTCGAATCGCAGAATTGCGTCGGCAAAATCTTGCAGCTTTGGAAGAGCAGGTACGTGCTGACAAAGCTAAGCTTGATGTTGGTGAAGGAACGAGAACAGATCTTGCTCAGTCAGAGGCTGCACGTTCGGTAGCTGTGTCAGAGTTAAGTCTTGCACGGGCCGATGTGAAATCTGCTGAGGCTGTTTATCGTCAGGTAATCGGTTCTGATCCTGATAAATTGGATCGGCCGCCGGTTTCTAAGGAACTTCCAGCAACTCCTGATGCAGGATATAAAATTGGTGCAGCATCGCACCCTGCAATTTTATATTCCAAATATCTGATTGATGCGAGCTCCTATAATGTTAAGGCTAAAGAAGGTGCCTTATTGCCGCAGGTCGATCTATCAGCCAGCACATCTTATAACCAGATCTATAATGGTCCAGGTGATGGTGGTCGTTCGAATTCTGTTGGTGTTTCGGTAAATGTGCCAATTTATCAAGGTGGTAGAACATCTGCACAGATTAGGCAGTCGAAAGAACAGTTGGGTAAAGCACGTATTGAGCTTGATTTGGCTCAGGATAGTGTTCGTGAGAATATGTCATCTTCTTGGTCGCAGTTGCAGGGAGCCAAAGCATCGGTTGTCGCTTATCGCGATAGTGTGCGTGCCGCCGAAATCGCTCTTGATGGTCGTATTCAGGAAAACCGCGTGGGGCAAGCAACAACTCTGGACGTATTGAATTCACGGACCCAGTTAATCAACGCACAAATTTCTTTGGTGACAGCAGAACGCAATGTTGTTGTTGCAAGCTATAATGTACAGTCTGCAATAGGAAAAATGACAGCAGATCGTCTTGGTTTGAAAGTCGTAAAATACGATCCTGAAGAACATAACAAAGCAGTAAAAAATAAATGGATTGGTGTTCGTACGCCAGATGGTCGGTAATTTCTAATTTTTACTGATTAATTCAGTTCACATATAGGATTAATAGAAGCGCATTGGTTTTCCGATGCGCTTTTATTTTAAGTATTCGACGTCACAATAATTTTACAACTTGTGTATAGAGCGAAAAATATACCTATTTTTAAATTGTTTAAATGTATTTTAACCATTATAAACAGGACAAAATCTGTGTGTAGTTTTACCGAACTTATTGTCATCCATTTCTAAGATGAAATGTGTTTGGTAGACTTAATTACTATTTTTGTTGATTGATTGCTGGCAAATAAGGTTATCGGTATGGCACAAAGTTCCAATGCATTGCGTGAACCTACAATGGATGAGATACTGAATTCTATCCGTGAGATTATCGAAGAAAATACCGCGCAAGCCAATCAGATGCCAGCTGAACAAACAAATCTGGTTCGTCAGGTTGCCGCGCAACCGGTTGTTTCTCAACCTGCCAATCGTCAATCTCTCAATTATACAGAAGCCAATTCGCAGTTTGCACAACAGCCTACTCCTCAGTTTGCTCAACAGCCTAATTTTCCGCAACAAAAGCCGGTGACGGTGGATGAAGCGATGCAGGCGTTGGCGAAAAGGATAGGACTTACAACTGATACCACAAATACATCAGCTGATACTGCAAATACATCAGCGTTCGGCAACGCTGCACCTGAGCAAACATATAGAGAACAGTTTTCTGATACAGACGCACATAGCGAATCCTTGCAGTCAGAGCAGTCAGAAGTCCAACACACCGAGGAAGTCGTTCATCTGTTCAAAAGTTCTTCGACTCATGATGAAACGGTGACCGAAGTTGAAAAAACATATGATTCTGTCAGAACAGACCAAATCGATAGTGAATGTAAGTCAGCTACCAAAAATGAAGCGCAGAATGCCGATGTTAAGGTGACTGTTCAAAATGAGGTTTCGGAACTGTTAGAAAAAACAGAAACAATTGCTGAGCAGGAATTACGTCCGGCATTAGCAACTTGGCTTGATAAACAACTGCCAATTCTTGTTGAGAGAATTTTGCGCGAGGAAATATCCAAGGTTGTGAAACAACTGTTGCTAACGAAGCTTTCCTAGTCTTTTTGCGCTCATCAATATCAAGAATTTGCTGGTTTACAGATATAATGTTTTAAACATTATCTGATATGCAATAGTGCAGTTTGTCAGTTAAAATTACACCTAGTGTAGTTGAATTTGTTTTGAAACATCTTCCTATCTCGGGTAAAACTGGCAAAAATATGCTATTTGAATAAATCAAAATTCTATAAGCGATATGAGCATTGTCTTATCGCGTAAACGGACTTTGTATTGGATAAGAGAATGTTAGAAAAAACGTACAACGCTAGCTCTACCGAGCCACGTATTGCAAAGCAATGGGAAGAAAGTGGAGCATTCAAGGCAGGCGCTGGGTCAAAGCCGGGTGCTGAGGCATTCAGCATTGTTATACCACCTCCGAATGTTACCGGTTCGCTTCACATGGGGCACGCTCTTAACAATACAATTCAGGACATCATGGTTCGTTTTGAGCGAATGCGTGGAAAAAATGTTTTGTGGCAACCAGGCATGGATCATGCTGGTATTGCGACTCAGATGGTTGTTGAACGGCAACTCGCTTCTCGCAAAGAACCAACACGCCGAGAAATGGGGCGCGAAAAATTTGTTGAACGCATCTGGCAATGGAAAGAAGAATCTGGCGGCAAAATAGCCAATCAATTGCGTCGCCTTGGTGCGTCATGTGATTGGTCGAGAGAACGCTTTACGATGGACGAAGGTTTGTCACGTGCCGTTCTCGAAGTATTTGTTTCGCTTTATAAAGAAGGTCTCATTTATAAAGATAAGCGTTTGGTCAATTGGGATCCAAAACTATTGACGGCTATTTCTGATCTTGAAGTAGAGCAGAAAGAGGTTAAAGGTCATCTCTGGCACTTCCGTTATCCATTGGAAGGTAAAGTATTTGATCCTGACGATAAGAGTACGTTTATTGTTGTTGCGACGACGCGTCCAGAAACCATGCTTGGTGATACTGGCATAGCCGTTAATCCAAAAGATGAACGCTATCAATCATTGATTGGCAAATATGCAATATTGCCCTTTGTTGGACGTAAAATTCAGATCGTTGCTGATGACTACGCCGATCCGGAATCAGGTAGCGGTGCTGTCAAGATTACGCCTGCGCATGATTTCAACGACTTTGAAGTAGGACGTCGTAACAATTTGCGCATTATTAATATAATGACGCAACAGGCTGAAATTCTCTTGAAAGGAAATGACGACTTTCTCGATGGTTTGACAATGACCGATACGCTGGAAAGTCTTATCAATACTCTGGATCATATTGATCGTTTCGATGCTCGCAAAAAGATCTTGGAAATGATGGAAGAGGGTGGATATCTCGCAGGCGTTGATGATCATCCCCATATGGTTCCACATGGTGATCGTGGTGGCGTACCTATTGAGCCTATGTTGACAGATCAATGGTATGTTAATGCTGCGGTGTTGGCAAAACCGGCTATCGAAGCAATAAAGAATGGTACGACGACTATTATTCCAAAGAATTGGGAAAAAACCTATTTCAATTGGATGGAAAATATAGAGCCTTGGTGTATCTCGCGGCAATTATGGTGGGGACATCAGATACCTGCTTGGTATGGTCCGGATGGAAAAGTTTTTGTCGAAAAAACAGCAGAAGAAGCACAAAAGGCGGCAGACGCTCATTACGGCCAATCGGTTGAATTGATACGCGATTCTGATGTGCTTGATACATGGTTTTCATCGGCTTTATGGCCATTTTCAACGCTTGGCTGGCCTGACCAAACAGCGGAATTGAAAACTTATTATCCAACAAGCGTTGTTGTTACTGGGTTTGATATTCTATTCTTCTGGGTAGCCCGTATGATGATGATGGGATTGCATTTTATGCATGAAGTTCCATTCCGTCACATCTATATGCATGCTTTGGTTCGCGATAAAAACGGAGCCAAAATGTCAAAATCAAAAGGCAATGTCATTGATCCTTTGGATTTGATGGATGAATTTGGGGCCGATGCTTTACGTTTCACCCTCGCAATTATGGCCGCGCAAGGTAGAGATGTTAAGTTGGATCCGGCACGTATAGCGGGATACCGCAATTTTGGAACAAAATTGTGGAACGCTACGCGTTTTGCCGAGATGAACGGTGTTGTTCACGACGCTGCGTTTAAACCAGAAGAAGCAAAATTACCTCTCAATCGCTGGATTTTGACAGAGCTTTCAAAAACCGTTGATGCTGTTACTGCTGGCATTGAAGGTTATCGCTTTAATGACGCAGCAGCTGCAGTTTATCGCTTCATTTGGAACACACTTTGTGATTGGTATCTTGAACTTTTGAAGCCAATTTTCCAAGG
>CALYQL010000032.1 GCA_945285915.1 uncultured Bartonella sp. | reverse complement strand
TGCTTAATGGCGGAACTGCTTAATGGCGGAACTGCTTAATGGCGGAACTGCTTAATGGCGGAACTGCTTAACAAGCTATGTACTCTTTAGAAGAAAAAGTACTTATTGGCTTCAACTACAAGTAAAATTTTTAACATTTAAACTTAAACACACAAAAAAATACAAGTATTTATACAGGCAATAATTCTGATTGCCGCATATAAATCAATAAATAATTATTTTAAGTTGGTTTCTTTGAGATGCCAGAAAATGAAATATTCATTTAGTTATCAGAACTCATATATTTATATAGATAAATAACTGATACCCAAAACTAACAGGAATTATTTCTTTTTAGATTTTCCCTGTTGCTTCAAGATAGCCCCAACTTCGTCTATTTTCTGTCTTGATGGAACAGGATAGCCCACGGAAATTGATCCTGTTTGTGTTTTGTCAATAGCGACATGTGATGACTTTGACTTGCTACGGTCTGCTTGAGCAACGACATGATTCGATGGCGGAAGTGGAGTTGGCGCCGTTTGGAATGGTATAATCATTTCCTCGTGATGCACATATTTTTCCTGCGCAGGTTTTACACGAGCTGGCTCGGCTCTGTTTTGTACTGGGATAGGACCAGCTTGCGCGACCATAACTGGTGCTGGTTGTACTGGTGCGGCTTTAGGTGCTGCAACAACGGGTTGGCTACGCCCTGGTGTAGTAAATTGCGGTACGTTACCACTACGCTCTTGAGCAAAAGCGAAAGCGACATCATAAGGCGCATCATTGGTTGGAACCTGCAACTGGCCATCGCGTCCGCGTTTTTCATAAAATGCATTACCGCCAGCGACCTGAACATAATGAATATTGCGATAAGGGAATGTTAAACCGGCTGTATGAAAGAACATAGCATTTTTGCTTTTTTTGTCACGTTCGCCGCGCAACACCGCATCGGCCGCCTCACCGACACTGGCAACAGAAGATGGTTCGTCCATAGGTTTTGTTAACACACCAGGTGCAAATTGATTGGGTTGCCCCACGACACCACAAATTGTCTTCGGATAGGCTGTAGAGTTGACGCGATTCATAACCACTGTACCAACTGCAATCATACCATCACGACTGGAACGGTTTGATTCAAAGTACATGGCACGCATCAAACAAGTGCGTTCGCTCATAGGATAAGCAACAGTTGTGCTTTTTTTCTTGCCACCAAAGCCTAAATGGTTCGATGCACAACCGGTCATTACCAATGGTGCAAGCATGATTGCTGCTATACTCGCCCAACGAAGTTTAATCATTTTACGCACTACCAACTCTATCGCTTCGTTATTTCTCTCATGTGCCTTAACACACAGGCAAATGAAGGCAAAATAAAGGCAATCCATAGCGAGAAAAACCATCATCATCGCTTGGAAAGCCATCCTTCGACGCAGACTATGCCTATAAAAATTTTAAAAAATATTAACTCGACCTAACCAATTGATTTAAAATATCTTTTTTTGTTTATCGTTGTTATATTTTTTGAAATGGCTGTTTTGTGGAAAATGATCGCCACTTCAAACCATGAAAAGAAATGGATTTACAGTAAACAAATACTAAACAATGATGACGTACAACCGTCATGCTATGCCATTAGCTGCTTACAATTTTAGGCAGATGCAATGGCGTTTAATTGTCAGTGAAAAATTGCAAGACCACAACAAACATCCCGTTTATGGTATTCCATATCTACAGAATAACGAAATACCATGTTTACAGAATATATGTGTCGTTTCACGTTACCGTGTCAAATGACAGATATTCGCGTTATTTTTCTGTTTTTGCGGCAACACCAACTTTATAAGTAAGATCGTCACGCGGACGCTCTGTCGCAATATAAGTGCCGGTAATAATATAATGCAGCGTTTCAGCAATATTGGTGGCATGGTCACCAATACGCTCGATATTTTTTGCACAAAACAACAAATGCGTGCATGGCGTAATATTACGCGGATCTTCCATCATATATGTCAATAACTCTCTGAAAAGAGAGGTATACATAGCATCAATCTCGTCGTCCCTGTCACGTACAGCATCAATTGCTTCAAGGGAACGACTGGCATATGCTTTCAACACTTCTCTCAACTGGTTCAAGGTCAATGTCGCGAATGCTTCAAGGCCATGATAGAATGTTGCAGGTTGTCTGGTTTCAGATATAGCGCGCGCTCTTTTGCCGATATTCTTACCCATATCGCCTACGCGCTCGAGATCTGCCGAGATGCGCATTGTTCCGATGATTTCACGCAGATCAACAGCCATTGGCTGACGCTTTGCAATAATAGCCACGGCTTTTTCGTCTATTTCCCGTTCTGTTTCATCAAGAAAGATATCATCGGCGATAACCCGCTTTGCCAAATCCAAATCATTATGAACAATGGCACTGACTGATTGTTCAATCATTTGCTCGGCATGGCTACCCATTTCTGCTATCTTGTCTTCAAGATAGCGCAATTCATCATCAAATGAACGTACAGTATGATTAATTGGCATTATCATGCTCCTTGAGGTTATTAGCCGAAACGACCAGTGATATAATCTTGAGTCCGTTGTTCCTTCGGCGAGGTAAACATCGTTTCGGTTTCCCCCACCTCAACAAGCTCCCCAAGGTGAAACATTGCGGTAAATTGTGAAACGCGCGCCGCTTGTTGCATGGAGTGCGTAACAATAACTATTGTGAAATTTTCACGTAAATCATCAATAAGTTCTTCAATTCTGGCAGTAGCAATTGGGTCGAGTGCAGAACAAGGCTCGTCCATCAAGATAACTTCAGGACTGACAGCAATGGCTCGTGCTATGCATAAACGTTGTTGCTGTCCGCCTGAAAGACCTGTTCCTGCATCGTGAAGGCGGTCTTTAACATCATCAAATAAACTTGCTTTAATAAGGCTTTGTTCAACGATTTCATCAAGCTCTTTACGTGATTTTGCTAGCCCATGAATGCGTGGACCATATGCCACATTTTCATAGATTGACTTTGGAAAAGGATTGGGTTTTTGAAACACCATTCCCACACGGGCGCGCAACTCCACGACATCAATCTTTGGGTCATAAATATCCTGCCCATCAAGAGTGATAAGACCAGTAACCTTGGCACCTTCAATTGTATCATTCATCCTGTTAAGGCATCGCAGAAAAGTTGATTTTCCGCAGCCTGAAGGGCCAATCAAGGCTGTTACCTGATGTTCAGGAATATCAAGACTTACTCCATGTAGAGCCTCTTTTGCTCCATAAAACACTTTGACATCTTGTCCACGCATCTTGATTTTCATTATTCAATAAATCCTATTTTCTTGAGGCTCTGGATTTTAGAAAACAAACTGTAAACACCTTACCACCGACGTTCAAACTTACGACGTAAAATTACAGCAATAATATTCATAACAGCCAAAAACGCCATTAATACGATAATGGCACCAAATGTACGTTCATTAAATGCACGTTCAGGCTCATTTGCCCACATAAACACTTGAACAGGTAGTGCCGTTGCCGGATCTGCTGGTGTTGTCGGATAATTTGCAACAAAAGCGACCATACCAATCAATAGAAGCGGTGCTGTTTCCCCTAATGCACGAGCCAATCCCAAAATTGTTCCTGTAAGAATTCCAGGAAGAGCGAGTGGTAGAACGTGACCGAAAACAGTTTGTGTTTTTGATGCCCCCAGCCCCAATGCAGCACTTCTGATCGATGGCGGAACAGCCCGCAACGCAGCCCGCGTTGCGATAATAATTGTTGGCAATGTCATGAGCGTTAACACCAAGCCACCGACTATTGATGACGCGCGTGGTAAATGCAGGAAATTGATAAAAATGGATAATCCCAACAAGCCGAACACAATGGAAGGGACAGCAGCTAGATTATTGATATTCACTTCAATCAAATCGGTAAATTTATTTCTTCGCGCATATTCTTCAAGATAAATGGCCGTTGCAACGCCAATCGGCAAAGACAATATCAAGACTATCGCCATCATATAGGCCGAACCGATAATAGCGACACCAAGACCCGATGTTTCTGGACGGCTTGACGCTCCATATGTGAAAAGTCCAGTATTGAACGCCTTAAAGAGTATGCCCTCATCTGCCAGTTTTTTCATCCACTCTATCTGGCGGTTGGAAACTTTTCTGTTCTGCTCCGGCACATTCAGGTCAATTTGCCCTTTAAAAGCAGAGTCAATATCAGCAGCGGCAAGAATAGTAATGTTTTGAGTTGTCCCCATAAATTCAGGGTGTTTATCAAGAAGCCGTCGAATTTCCACACGGACACTTCCTGAAACCATGCGGCCTACTTCGCGCATCGCTGCATGATTGTTTTTATCAACACCCAATTTTTCTGCCAAAGCATTACGCACCAAAAGCGGATAATCCGCAACGATCAAAACTTTTGGATTTGTCGCACGCTCGCCTTTTGGATCAATAACGGTTTCATCAAGATGAACCGGAATAGTCATTGATGTTTGTTGAAAGGCACTATAGCCTTGCGCAATGATAGACCATAACAAAAAAACAAGGAAGAATAGCCCGATTGCTATGGCAATTATACCATAGGCACGAAATCGCTTTTCAGCCTTATAACGTCGTTTTAAACCGATATCGCGGTGCTGCATCTGAACAGTTTCACTCATTCATACTGCTCCCTATATTTACGCACGATATACAGTGCAAAAACATTCATCAAAAGTGTTAAAACAAACAAGGTCATTCCCAAAGCAAAAGCAACCAATGTTTGTGGGGAATTGAACTCCAAGTCCCCCGTAAGCTGATTGACAATTTTTACCGTAATGGTTGTCATTGATTGGAACGGATTGAGCGTAAGATTGGCGGCAACACCAGCAGCCAAAACAACAATCATTGTTTCACCGATTGCACGTGATGCCGTTAATAGAATTGCCCCGACAATGCCGGGAAGTGCCGCGGGAAGAATAACCTTTTTTACTGTTTCTGATTGTGTTGCGCCAAGCCCATAAGAGCCATCACGCAATGATTGCGGAACTGCGGTAATAATATCATCTGAAAGCGATGATACAAATGGGATCAACATAATCCCCATGACAAAGCCTGCTGTCAGAACACTTTGTGACATGATAAAGCCTTGCCCGCCAGCGATGGAAATTGATATATCACGTAAAAATGGCCCCACAGTCATCAAGGCAAAAAAGCCATAAACGATTGTTGGAATACCTGCCAATACTTCCAATAATGGTTTGACAATCGACCGCAACCGGCGAGAGGCATATTCAGACATATAAATTGCAGCAAAAAGCCCTACAGGAACAGCAAACAACATTGCGACAAAGGCAATGTATAGTGTACCCGTTAGCAAGGGCAGCAAACCAAATTGGCCAACCGTGCCTGTTGAGCCCGTCGCCGTAAAGCGTGGATCCCATACGGTGCCAAAAAAGAAATTCGATAATGGTACATCGTGAAAAAAGCTGATTGTCTGAAAAAGCATTGAAAAGAATATGCCGATAGTCGCCAGAATAGCGACTGTCGACGCAATAACAAGCGCAAGAAGTATGGCCTTTTCAACTTTATTACGTGCCCGTTTGCGCTCGGCAATCTGTGCCAAACCACAGACAAAGCCAATTATCGCAATTATACCGGCAATCACATTTCCCCACGAATTGGCCACTTGGCTACTTTTAAACCAGTGAATGGCAATTGGAACAAAACTGTCATCACCTTCACTTGGCAAAATAATTGCTTCTTTTGCCATTTGATCGCGCAAGGCATTGTATGAAATTGCTTTTCCTTCAAACGTCCCGATATCTGTTTGAGACACAGAAAAAGCATGGGTAAGACTATCAATCGTGCTTAATGCCAAACTATGATTGAGAGCTTTTCCACTTGCTATATTATCTGTCAATTGCTGGGAAGCTCTTTGTTCCAGATAGATAGCGCTACCGGCATCCCACAAAATTAACATCAAGATTGAAGGGATAACCGTGATTAAAAACGTCCACCAACCATAATAATAAGGCCGGGAATGCATTTTTTTTCCTTGCAGCTCTATGGAGCAAGCACGCGCATAACTCAGACCAAAACCAACAACCCCAACGGCCAATACAACCAATACTATAATAGATGCGGACATTTTGTTTTCCGGTTTTAAGATAAAAACAACGCGGGCTATAACCCCGCGTTATATCAATTTCATTGTTTCAAGGACATGACTATGCCGTCTTCAAATGCTTTTCTTTGTGCTTCTCTTTCTTTATCGGGAGCGGCAATTAAGCCATAATCTGCAAGGGGGCCATCGGGTCCGATCATCTGATCAGACAAGAAAAACTCGATATAATCTTTCATGCCCGGAATAACACCCAAATGGGCTTTTTTAACATAGAAAAATAGTGGACGAGAAACCGGATATTGACCATTGGAAATTGTTTCAACACTTGGCATAACATCATTAACGGTGGCAGCTTTCAATTTATCCGCATTGTTTTCATAAAAAGCTAAACCAAAAACACCAATGCCGGTTTTGTTGGACATAACACGTGCCAGTGTTTCAGAATAATCCCCGTCAATATCAACGGCTCTACCATCTTTACGAATTGCAATGCAGGCGGCATTTACCGCTTTTTCGTCCATACCAGCCGCTTTCATGGCGTCAACGGCTCCACTTGCCGCACAACCATCCATCATTAGCTTTTCTTCAAACACTTCCCGTGTGCCATGCTTTTCACCGGGAATATAAGCGGCAATTTCCCAATCTGGCAGATTGTTATTAACGTCCTTCCATTTTGAAACTTTATTTGGTTGCAACTTACCATTAACGACAATTTGCGCCGCTAAAGCCTTATAAACATCCATTGGAGCCAGTTTCCAGTTTGGCCCTTTAATGTCTGTGGCAAAAACAATACCATCATAACCAATGCGCACTTCCTGCACATCTTTGACGCCGGCATCAAAACACGCTTGTAATTCTGTTTTTTTCATGGGGCGGGATGAATTGGCAATATCAATCGTATTTTCACCAACGCCGCGACAAAATTCTTTAATACCGGCACCAGAGCCACCTGATTCAATGACCGGTATTTTATAATCAGAGAATATTTCGCCAAAAGTTTCAGCGACAATTTTTGCATAAGGTAATACGGTGGAAGACCCTGAGACCTGAATAAAATCACGCGCTGTAGCCGTGCCTGTAAGGAGCAACGCTGCAGATAAAATTCCCGCAATAACTGAAAGCAGTTTATCCATCTCCTAGCCCCTTAAAACCTAATCCTATTTTCCTACAATAAACCTAACAAAATATTGTCACCATGATCAACAACACGTCTGAGCTTTTTGGTAAACGTCTTACAATCTAAGAACATTTTTTCCTATCATTGATTAACGATTTCAACGCTTTCTTTTTGCTTCAACCTTATCCCAGAACAAGCTTGCAGCATCTGCACCACCAAAGCGCTTAAGTTCACGTATGCCAGTTGGCGAAGTTACATTGATTTCTGTCATGTATTGGCCAATAACATCAATTCCCACCAGCATGAAGCCACGCTCTTTTAACGATGGTCCAATGCGTTCACAAATTTCATGATCGCGTTTGGTCAATTCAGTTTTTTCTGCTCGTCCCCCAACATGCATATTGGATCGAGCATCCGTTTCGGCTGGTACGCGATTGATTGCGCCAACGGCTTCACCATCAATCAATATAATCCGTTTGTCCCCTTTTCTGACATCATCAAGATAACGCTGCACGACAAATGGTTCAGGATAAAGAATATCAAACATTTCTATCAGTGATGTAAGATTACGATCATCTTTTTTGAGATGAAAAACACCTGCTCCACCATTGCCGTAAAGTGGCTTTATGATGATATCGCCAAACTCTGCACGAAAGGCATTTACTTCTTCAATATCACGGGTAATCAGCGTTTCCGGCATTAAATCCGGAAATTCGGTAACAAAGATTTTTTCTGGACTATTGCGCACCCACATAGGGTCATTTACCACTAATGTATCGGGATGAATACGCTCCAGTAGATGCGTTGTGGTAATATAATTCATATCAAATGGCGGATCTTGCCGAAGAAGGACCACATCCATTGTTTTTAACGATACACGGTGAGCCTGTCCCAATGAAAAATGATTGCCTTCTTCATCACGCACTTCCAAATCTTCCACACGCGCAGTTACCTCGCCATTACGCATTGATAATCGGTTCGGCGTATAATGAAATAATTGATGTCCACGTTTTTGTGCCTCTAAAGCAAGCGCAAATGTGGTGTCACCGTGGATATGTATGGTTGAAATATGATCCATCTGAATGGCTATTTTCATAAGATTTGCCTCAAACATCAAACTGGACTAGTCATTTGTCCAACACACTATTAAATGTAGTGTGACTATGACAAGGGTTTGAGCATGACGCAAGCGGCAGAAACAAAATTAAGTAAAGAAGAAATTGAGCGCTATGCGCGCCACATCATTTTACCAGAAATAGGTGGCGCGGGGCAGCAAAAGCTGAAAATGGCGCGCGTGCTTGTGGTGGGTGCCGGTGGGCTTGGTGCGCCTGTGCTTACCTATTTGGCCGCTGCAGGTGTTGGCACTCTCGGCATTGTTGATGACGATGTCGTATCGCTTTCTAACCTACAACGGCAAGTCATACATTCAACCAATGCCGTTGGAAAGCCAAAGATTGACAGTGCTGCCGAACAGTTGAAAGCAATCAACCCCCACGTGAATATTGAAAAGCATTTGTTCCGGTTGAATGAGACAAATGCAAGGGATGTTATTGCTAATTATGACCTTGTGGTTGATGGGTCAGATAATTTTACGACACGTTATCTGCTTGCTGATTTGTGTGAGCTTCTGCAAAAACCGCTTGTAAGCGGTGCTATCGGCCGATTTGATGGGTCTTTAACGGTGCTTATGCCCTATTTAAATGATGAGACACCTTCCTATCGGGATCTCTTCCCTGCACCTCCCCCTGCTGGTGTTGTTCCAACCTGTGCAGAAGTTGGCGTTATTGGTGCGTTACCGGGCATAATTGGTTCACTGCAAGCCATGGAAGCCATTAAGGTACTCACTGGCATAGGGGAACCTCTTATCGGGCGTTTGTTGTTATATGATGGGCTTGCTTGCCGGTTTGAAACCATTCGATACAAAAAGCGCACAAAAAACGCCGCCACCCAAAAATAATCGGTTTTAATAAACCTCTCGCTGAATTGGGTTTAATAAAACCCTTGCTTAGTCGGGTTTAATAAAACTCACGCCTAGTGTCGGCGTTCCTTATTGCTATGTGAAAGATTGTCATCAGCAATATTCTTTTCTAACACTGGGCTATCCGTTTCCGACAGTGGACCATTGTAATCTTCAATATTTCCTCCATCGAGAATGGTTTCATTGGTTTTATATGCATTTTGCCCCGGCATGGCTTGATAATGGCTGTTATTATTTTCTTTATCTATCGATTTTATTGAGCTTTTTTTACGATCACGCATTGCATTTCTCCTATTCGCCGTACTTCAACTTATTAAGCTGACGTGCTTGTTATTAAGCTGATGCATTGGGCGAATAATTCAAGATGCGTATGGTTTTGCGCTTATATTCGATTTCACGTTTATTTTTCTATTTGATAAGCCAAAAGAAAAATTTAACGGTCATCTCTCAGCAAATTTTATTTTTGCAATGGCAGTGCAATCGGCTGTTGAGGCTCTTATGCACTCATATCAAATGCAGCCTTCAACAATGTCTTTGTGTAATCTGTTTTGGGCGTTGAAAAAATCTCTTCTGCCGTGCCGTGTTCAACCATTTGCCCATTGCGCATAACAATAACGTCATTAGCAAGCGCTTTTACCACCTTTAAATCATGGCTAATAAACATATAGGCAAGGTTATGTTTTTGTTGCAGATTCCTTAAAAGCTCAACAACCTGAGCTTGAACACTCATATCCAATGCCGAGGTTGGCTCATCCAGCATAACAAAACGCGGATTCAACACCATGGCACGCGCAATAGCTATACGTTGGCGTTGTCCGCCTGAAAATTCGTGCGGATAACGATATCTTGTTTCAGGATCAAGATCGACCTCACGCAAAGCCTCAACAACTCTCGCGTCCCGTTCTTCATAACTCAGGCTTTTTTCATGTATCAAAAGCCCTTCGGCGATGATTTCTGCAACAGACATTCTCGGCGACAACGAACCGAAAGGATCTTGAAAAACAACTTGGATGTGTCTGCGCAATGGACGCATCTGTTTAAAAGAAAAACGCTCGATATCCTGCCCATCAAAACGTATGCGCCCTTGAGACGAAATCATACGTGTTAGTGCAAGCCCAAGGGTTGTTTTACCTGAACCGGATTCACCCACGACACCTAACGTCTGACCAGCACGCACTGTAACGTCAATATCATTAACCGCTTTAATGTGATCGACAGTGCGGCGCAAAAAGCCTTTTTTAACCGGAAACCACACTTTTACCTTATCACCCTGCATCACAATGGGTGCATTGGCATCGGCTTTGGGTGGATTGCCTTTAGGTTCTGCAGCAAGAAGTTTTTTGGTATAGTCATGCTGCGGATTATTGAAAATATCGGCTGTTTTTCCGCTTTCTACAATTTCGCCGCCAGTCATAACGCAGACCCTGTCGGCAATTTTTCTGACAATGCCTAGATTATGCGTAATAAATAGCATGGACATTGCCCGTTCAGCTTTAAGCTTTTCCAAAAGCTCCAAAATCTGTGCTTGAACGGTAACATCCAAAGCGGTTGTTGGCTCATCTGCGATCAATAATTTAGGGTTATTAGCAAGTGCCATAGCAATCATCACACGTTGCCTTTGCCCTCCAGACAACTGGTGAGGAAAAGATGAAAGACGTTTTTCCGGCTCTCTAATGCCAACTTGCGTTAATAATTCAATAGTATGCTCTCTTGCATCCTTATCAGACATACCTTGGTGAATTTTCATAATTTCGCCGACTTGGCGTTCAACGGTATGCAATGGATTAAGTGAGGTCATCGGCTCTTGAAAAATCATGGCAATGTCTTTGCCACGAACTTTGCGTAAACCGTTCTCATCGAGCTTCATGAGATCTTTATTATCAAATAAAATTTCACCTGAAGGGTGACTTGCCATAGGATAAGATAGCAATTTGAGAATTGATAATGCGGTGACAGATTTACCAGAGCCAGACTCGCCGACCAGTGCCAGTGTTTCACCAACGCCTATATCAAATGAAATATGCTTTACAGCCAATGTTTCTTTGCCATCTTGGCGAAACATAACCGAAAGATCGCGAACATTTAGTAGAGAACTCATTGGAATGTCTTCCTTGGGTCAAAGGCATCACGCGCGGCTTCACCAATAAAAGCAAGTAAAGACAACATCACAGCAATTGCAACAAATCCTGTGATACCAATCCATGGCGCGTTAAGATTGGTTGCAGCTTGCCGCATCAACTCGCCTAAAGAGGCAGAACCTGGGGGTAATCCGAAACCAAGATAATCCAATGCAGTCAATGTTGATATGCCAGCCGTTAGCAAAAATGGCAGATATGTTAAAGCGGCAACCATAGCGTTTGGCAATAAATGGCGCATCATGATTGTTGTATTAGACACGCCCAAAGCCCGCGCTGCATTGACATATTCAAAATTCCGCGCACGCAAAAATTCGGCTCGAACAACGCCAACCAGCGAAACCCACTGAAATAACAGCATGATACCAAGCAGAACCCAAAACCCCTGTGCTAAAACAGCTGCCATAATAATAATAAGATAAAGTGCCGGAACTGATGACCATATTTCGATGAAGCGTTGAAAAATAAGATCAACCCAACCCCCGAAATATCCCTGCACGGCACCTGCCGCTATGCCGATAATGGAAGACACCGCCGTCAAAATCACCGTAAATAAGATAGAAACGCGAAACCCGTAGAGAACACGTGCAAAGACATCTCTTGTTTGATCATCGGTACCCAGCCAATTCCAATTGCCAATTGTGCATTCGGGGTCATTAACGCCTTGAGGATAATTTTTGCAGCGTTCCTCTTTGCTCTGCAACCAGAATGGCGGCGCGAGTGCTACTGGTTTATTTCCCACCGTCGTATCATATGAATAATGGACAGGCGGCCATATTGCCCAACCATGCTGTTCTATTTCCTTTTTGATATAATCTTCACGAAAGTCTACCGTGGCTAAGACACCACCGAACTTTGCATCGGGATAATCAAATAAAACAGGAAATAATAACTCGCCTTTATAGGAGGCAATAATTGGGCGGTCATTTGCGATAAAATTGGCACTGAATGAAAAAAGGCAAAGAATGAGAAAGAGCCATAAAGACCACCAACCACGCCTATTTTTTTTGAAATTATTCCACCGCCGTTGATTAAGCGGGGATAAAAATGGCCGTTTCGCAGGCTTGTTCGCAATGGCTTTATCTTGAGCGAGTGCGTTCATCATACATCCCTCTTCTCAAAGTCAATGCGCGGATCAACAAGCATATAGGTAAGATCAGAAATCAAACTAACGACCAGACCAATCAGAGAAAAAATATAGAGCGAGCCAAAAACCACCGGATAATCTCTATTTACAATCGATGTATAGCTTAATAGCCCCATGCCATTTAAGGAATACAACATTTCTATCAACAGTGAGCCTGTAAAGAATGATGCAATGAAAGCCGATGGAAAGCCAGCGATTACAATCAGCATGGCGTTGCGGAAAACATGACCATAAAGCACAGACCGCTCACTTAAACCTTTGGCACGTGCGGTCACCACATATTGCTTACGTATTTCTTCCAAAAAACAATTTTTAGTCAATAAAGTGGTTGTTGCAAAAGCCGAGATAACCATTGCGGTTAATGGCAAAATCAAATGGTGGAAGTAATCAAGGATTTTACCGCCAAGCGACAAATCGGCAAAATTTTCCGACGTTAGATGGCTTAATGGAAACCAATCAAAGAATGAGCCGCCGGCAAACAGCACCATCAGTAATATACCAAACAGAAAACTAGGAATTGCATAACCGATAATTATTACCGCACTAGTCCAGACGTCAAATTTGGATCCGTCTTTCACCGCTTTGCGTATTCCGAGTGGAATGGAAATTGCGTAAGAAATCAAAAGCTGCCAAAGCCCCAATGAGATGGAAACAGGTAAAGCACTTTTTATCAGATCAACAACAGATCGTCCTTGCGTATAAGAATCGCCAAAGTCAAAGCGGATATAATTCCACAGCATCGTGAAATACCGTTCAACTGGTGGCTTATCAAAACCAAACTGTTTTTCCAGTTTTGCAATAAATTCAGGATCAAGACCGCGCGCACCGCGATATTTCGCACTTACATCACTGCCTTGTAAGGTCACTTCTGATGAGAGGCCAAGATCACCACCACTGCCGGATACCCGCCCCATAGCGTCGCCACCCGTGCCTTGTAATTGGGCAATAATATTTTCAATCGGTCCACCTGGGGTGAATTGTACAATGACAAATGTCACGGTCAATATTCCGATTAGGGTTGGGATAATCAGCAACAGACGCCGCAATATATAGCCCGCCATATGTTTCTTTCACCTTTTTGACAAAAACACATACGAATCAAATACTCATATGCCCACTTGATAGTATTTATCTTGGCGCCTTTATAGTAAACAAATTACAAATATCTAATTGGCGATCGGTAACGCTTTCTTATCAGGTTTAATTGACCAAGAATAAATATCGATACCGGTGGCTTCTGGTTGCGGTTCAGGAATGTCAAATTTATTCCAATAGGCAATATTGATATGATCGGCATACCATTGTGGAATAACATAATAATTCCACAATAACACACGATCTAGCGCATGTGTTGCGGCAACAAGTTCATCACGGTCTTTTGCGTAGATGATGCGATTAATGAGGATATCAACAGCGGGATTTTTAATTCCCGCCAAATTGAAACTGCCGGCTTTATCCGCTGATGCGCTGCCCCATAATTCCAATTGTTCATTACCTGGTGAATCACTTTGTGCGATCACATCTACAATAAGATCGAAATCAAAATTGGCTTGGCGGTTTTGATATTGCGAGGCATCAACCACACGCATCGTTGCATCAATTCCCAAGCGTTGCAGATTGGAAATAAAAGGTGCGGTTGCCCGTTCAACGGCCACGTCACTTAGCATAATTTCCAGAGTAAACACATGACCATTCTTGTCGACCAGTTTATTATTTTTCAAATGCCAACCGGCATCATTCAGCAACTGCATTGCTTGCGTCAAATAGATACGTGAAGCATTCGGTTTGTCATAAACAGGGTTGGAATATGGTATTGTGAATACCTCTTCAGGAACCTTATCCTTTACCGTTTGTAAAATTTCCAGTTCTTGTCCTTGAGGCAAACCTGTGGCGGCAAGATCTAACCCAGCAAAATAACTGGAAATGCGATGATAATCGTTGAAAAAAAGTGATTTATTCAATGACTCAAAATCAAATGCCAAATTCAATGCCTTACGAACACGGACATCGGCAAATTGTGGGCGACGCGTATTAATAAACAGCCCTTGCATACGTCCCATACCATGAAAAACAAAGCTGCGACGAATAACATCGCCCTTCTTCACAGCTGGAAAATTATAATTTTCATGCCAGCGCTGAATGCGATTTTCTATAGTGAAGTCAATAATATTGCCCTTTTTGAATGCTTCCCATTCAGCATTTGGATCCATGAAATAGCTGTAGTGTTCGCTATCGAAGTTAAATCTGCCACGATTAACTGGAAGGTCTGCCGCCCAGTAATTTTTAACACGTTTCCAAGTGATTGACTTACCAGTTATAAAGCTTTCAACCTCATACGGTCCCGACCCCAAAGGTACTTCAAGCGTTGGCGCTGTTATATCCCTTTTTTTCCCATTGGCATCGGTTCCCTCCCACCAATGCTTTGGCAAAACCGGCATCTGCCCCATAATATAAGGCAATTCGCGATTGCCTGGATTTTTAAACGTAAATTTTACTTCACGCTCTGCTGTCTTTTCTGCTTTTTCTACCGAGTGATAATAATTATTGAAAAATGGCGAATTGGCTGTCAGTGCATGAAAGCTCCAAATCACATCATCAACCGTAATCGGTTGCCCATCATGCCACACAGCTTTTTTGTTCAATCGGAATTTCACCCACGAATAGTCGTCCGGATACATGGCAGCTTCCGCAATAAGTGGATAGTTGACAGACGGCTCTTCCATGGATGGAACCATCAATGTGTCATATTGCTCTCCACCACTGCGTGGTGAAAAACCTGCAGCCGGCGTTCCTTTTACGATATAGGGGTTAAAACTGTTAAATGTGCCATTTCGGCTGTCATTGAATTGTCCCCCCTTTGGCGCATTGAGATTGACATAATCATAATGTGAAAAATCTGCGCCGTATTTTGGTTCAACCCCCAATGACAAAGCGTAACGCCATTGTGGTTGTGCATATGCTATACTTGTAAATGCAAGAAACAGATAAAGAGCAAACCTAATTTTCATCACAAGCCTATCAAAATATGTGAACTGAAATATTTATTACCTTATAGATTATAAATAATTACTTTGTATCATCTTGCGGCAAATCCAAAGGTTTATCAGACAAGCTGCGTAAATATAAAATCAGATCAGCTCTATCCTGATCATTTTTTACGCCGCCAAATGACATGGCAGTGCCTGGCACCATTTTTTGTGGTGCGGCCAAATAAATATCCAAATTGGCAAAGTCCCAAACCTTACCGGTCATAGCCCGCATCGCGCGCGAATAGGTAAAATCGTGAATTGATGCAAGGGGACGCCCTAAAACCTCCCATAAAGGTGGGCCAACTCGGGCAGGACCATTTTTGACCGGTGTATGACACAAGGCACATTGACCAAAAACTTTTTGACCATTTTGTATATTGCCTTGCGACAGACGTTTTTGCAAAGAGTTAGCCTGCTTAACCTCTGTTTTTTTAGCCAAAACGGGCGCATCGCCTGCAATGTCATAGGCATTTTTTTCAGGCGCTGGATTGCTATACAAAAAATCACCGGCATATTTTATACCGAGTATAATAATCAGCCAGCCAATAGAAACACATATAAGGTTGTTGACGGTCGATACTTTCATTAAGAACTCAGCCGTTAATTTTTTTCATCATAATTTTGAAATTTATGTCTTTTGCATGATAGAAGCAACATTTATAAATTTACTAATTAAAACCAAGCTGGACAAGTATAATGCCTATTGCAGCCTTTAAAACACTTATTCTCATACCGGCACGGATGTCTTCAACAAGACTACCCGGCAAACCTTTGGCTAACATTGCTGGAAAACCGATGATTGTCCATGTTGCCGAACGGGCAAAACAGGCAAATCTTGGACGCGTTGTTGTTGCAACAGACCATGAAGATGTCGCATCAGCCGTCACCTCCCATGGGCTTGAAGCAATTATGACACGCAACGATCATCAATCTGGATCGGATCGTATTTATGAGGCGCTGCAACATATCGACCCAGCTGGTGAATTTGATGTTATTGTTAATGTTCAAGGTGACTTACCAACCATCGCACCGCATGAAATTGCCGCAGCGCTCTTACCTCTGGCAAATAAAAAGGTTGATATATCAACCTTGGGCGCAGAAATATTGGTTGAAGCGGAAAAGCATAATCCGAATGTTGTCAAAATTGTCGGCTCCCCGATTACACCTACACGGCTTCGGGCATTATATTTTACCCGAGCAACAGCGCCGCATGGTAATGGTCCACTCTATCACCATATAGGTCTTTATGCTTATCGGCGCGCAGCTCTTGAGCGTTTTGTTGCATTACCACCTTCTGTTTTAGAAAAACGGGAAAGTCTTGAACAATTAAGGGCTCTTGAAGACGGCATGAGAATTGATGCAGAAATTATCAAGACTGTACCTCTTGGTGTTGATACACAAGAAGATCTTGACCATGCACGCCAGATGATTGAAGCGGGAAAATGATGAAGACAAATAAAATATCATTTCAAGGTGACTTCGGTGCTAATTCCGATACGGCATGTAGAAAAATGTTTCCACATATGGAACCCTTACCATGCACGACATTTGAAGATGCGTTGAATGCTGTTGAAACTGGTGAAGCAGATCTCGGGATGATCCCGATTGAAAACACTTTGGCAGGTCGCGTCGCAGATATTCATCATCTATTACCGCAAACACAGCTTTTTATCGTCGGCGAATATTTTTTGCCGATTCATTTCCAGTTAATGGTTCTTCCCGGTGTAAAAAAACAGGAAATCAAGACCGTTCACAGCCATATCCATGCGCTTGGGCAATGCCGAAAAATCATTCGCAATAATGGCTGGAAGGCCATTGTAGCGTCTGACACTGCGGGTGCAGCCAAATTTATTAAACAAATGGGTGATCGCAGTCAGGCTGCATTGGCCCCAAAACTTGCTGCCGAACTTTATGGACTGGACATTATTGAAAGCGACGTTGAAGATGACATTAACAATGTCACACGATTTGTCGTAGTTTCCAGAGAAGACGTGCGAGCAGTCAGAAAAAACAAGGATGATAAAATCGTTACAAGTTTTCTTTTCAGTGTAAGAAACGTACCTGCTGCACTTTATAAGGCCATGGGTGGTTTTGCGACAAATGGCGTCAATATGACAAAACTTGAAAGTTACCAAATCAATGGTTCTTTCAGCGCTACCCAGTTTTTTGCCGATATTGAAGGCCATCCTGATGACGCAATGGTGCGCCTTGCATTAGAGGAACTAGCGTTTTTCTCAAAAAAAATCAGGATTGTGGGCGTTTATCCAGCAAGCCCGGAACGTAATTCAAAATTCTATCGTTAAAATTATCCGATGCGTTTGCGACTAACATCAAATGACCAATGCATTTGGTGTTAGTAACACGGCGCCAATAAAATCAATTATTGGTACGACGCATGATGATTATTCGTCATTATTGCTTTTAAAAAACGATATTCATACATTGTTTCTATACCGCTGCACAAAACTTATCCGCCGCAAAATTGGATATTCTATTTAAAAAATTGAAGGCTGGATTTTCTGTCAACAATTATACTTAGTGATAAGTAATGAGGTAGCCTAATCACTACCCCATTTTTTCAATCAACAAAATTTTCAATCAACAAACTTTTTTTCAAACCATTGTGTAATGAGATGATGCGCTATAGCGCCTTTAGGGGGCAAATGGAGCCCTTCAGGGTGGCAACCATTCATCATGAGCGTAATTTCGTCACGGTCAAACCAGCGCCCATCTTCCATTTCGTCATAATCAATAGAAATTTTATCGTCTAAAGCCTCTGCATGGCAACCTAACATCAAGGAATGTGGGAATGGCCATGGCTGGGAAGCAAGATATGTCACTTTCCCGATAGACACTCCCATTTCTTCCTGACTTTCACGCCGAACAGCCATTTCCAGCGTTTCACCTTGCTCGATAAAGCCTGCAAGGCATGAATAGCGTCCTTTTTCAAAACTCGGTGTGCGTGCAAGAAGACATTTGTCTCCATAGTGAACAAGCATAATCGCAACCGGATCCGTTCTTGGAAAATGTTCGGTACCGCAAGCGGTACAAATACGCTTTGCGCCACCTGAAGCCATATGGCTAGGCTGTCCGCAACGGGAACAAAACCGATTATTGCGGTGCCACATTAGAAGAGAATATCCTTGTGACAAAGCCCCAGATTGATTTTGATTGAATATTCCTCGGCTATAAGCTTCCCGTAAGCCTATTTGTTCAAAAGGCTTTGGTGGTTCACCTGAAAACTCTTCCACGGGAAGTGCAATAACGGGATTTTCTCCCTCCCAGCCCAAAAGGCACGCCTCTTCCCATTGTGGTTCAAACAGGTCAAGCGCGTCTGTGTTTAAATAGAGATCAGCACCTTCCTTCAAATTCCGATAAATGATGGAAAACCCGTTTAGAACAATAAAACGTGGATGGTGTTTGCGCTGCTCTGTAACGATATTTTCCGTACGTTTTTCCAATTGGCGGTTTATCGGGTTTCCTATGAATGCAATTGCAGACGAAGTCATGGTTTAATCCAATCTCAATTGTAAACTATGGATAATTTTATGGGCTTGATCGTCAGTATAGGGTATTTTTTCACCAAAGCCCCAAACAGGCTGCGGCCAATTCGCATCACCTTCATTACGGGCAATAATATGCACATGTAACTGACGCACAACATTGCCTATAGCTGCAACATTGACCTTATAGCAGCCGGTAATTGCTTCCAAAGCCACAGCAACCTCGTTCATTTCCGCCAGCAGTGCTTGTTGATCATCAAAAACCAGATGGTGAATTTCTTCTGCCCCATCAATTCTTGGGACGAGAATTAACCATGGCCAACGAGAATCATTCATCAAGCGGACATCGCAAAGTGCCAGTCCAACAACTGAAAAAGTGTCTTTTTCTAAACGTGAATCGAGTTTGAATTGTGGTTTCAATGTATTTATCTCCATGTTTTTCGTTTCTCGACTTGCTTTTTCATCATAAATTGACGATATGAACGCTGGGAGGTTGGTGATGGACGAGCCACTCGCCAACCGGGTCAGGTCCGGAAGGAAGCAGCCCTAACGAGCTCCGGCACGGGTCATCGTGCCAGCCTCCCACTTTTAATGCCAATCAAATCTTATTCAGGTCACAATTTATTCATTGGACGAAACAAGCTATTGATAGCTGATAACTGTTAGTATGCAGAAAATGTTTCATGAGCCTATAGTATAATTATGTGTATTGGTTGACGTCGACGTCGACAAAGTACAAACTGGCATAGGTTATATATCGAAAGTTGGAATCAGCACATGGAGAACCCCACGGCAGAGACAGCCTATCGCGTTCTTGCTCGGAAGTATCGTCCTCAAAATTTTTCTGATCTTATTGGTCAGGAACCTATGGTTCGTACCCTTACCAACGCTTTTGATACCGGCAGAATAGCTCAAGCTTGGATGTTAACGGGTGTGCGGGGTGTTGGTAAAACCACAACCGCACGTATTTTGGCGCGTGCCCTCAATTATAAAACCGATACGATAGATAAACCAACAATCCATATGGATAAACTTGGTGAACATTGTCAGGCGATTATGGAAGGTCGCCATGTTGATGTGATCGAGATGGACGCAGCATCTCATACTGGTATTGACGATATAAGAGAAATAATCGAGCAAGTCCGCTATCGTCCTGTTTCAGCCCGTTATAAGGTTTACATCATCGACGAAGTGCATATGCTTTCAACACAGGCCTTTAACGGCCTTTTAAAAACGCTGGAAGAACCACCGCCCCACGTCAAATTCATCTTTGCAACAACGGAAATCCGTAAAGTGCCGGTTACGGTTCTATCACGCTGTCAACGGTATAATCTGCGGCGGGTTGACTCCGGCGTTCTTGCTGCGCATTTGAAGAAAATTGCCGGTCAAGAAGCAATAGAAGCCGAAGATAATGCTCTTTCCATGATCGCACGTGCAGGCGAAGGCTCTGTACGTGATGCCCTATCCATACTGGATCAAGCCATAGCACATGGCGATGGTAAGGTTGACGCACAATCTGTCCGCTCCATGTTGGGACTTGCTGACCGCGCGCGCATAATTGATTTGTTTGAATTGATTATGAAAGGCGACATTGCTGGCGCGTTAAAAGAATTCCGTGACCAATATGATGCAGGTGCAGACCCTATTGTTATTCTCAATGAATTGGCAGAATTCAACCATTTGGTCACGCGTTTACGTTTTACGCCAGAAATAGCAGCAGATATTTCTCTAACTGAAGAAGAACGGCAAAAAGGTTTATCGTTTTCACAAAAGCTTTCGATAAGAGTTTTATCGCGTACGTGGCAAATGCTGTTAAAAGGCATGCAGGAAGTCGATCAAGCTGCAAGCCCGATCAATGCATCTGAAATGCTGCTTATAAGGCTAACCCATGCTGCGGATTTGCCTACACTTGATGAAGCATTGAAAGCTCTTAGCAATCAACCCAATTCCGCAGGAGCGATTGAAATCAATAATTCCTCATCCCCCCAAGGAAATTATCCGATTTCTTCGGCTCAACCTGTTTCGACCAATTATCAATCAAGCAGCACAAATCAAGGGTCATCTGCAACGCAAGGACAAATTAGCAACGATCACGGACAAACACCAACAATGCAATTGGTGAGTGTGACATCGACCGCATTGGAACCAGAAGAAGAAACTGCCGTGGCGCCCTTGGAAACGGCTGCTGCCGTCAATGCGGTAGAACAAAAACAGATAGAGGCTGTTTCAATTCAATCGCTGCAAGACATTGTTGACCTTGCCGATCGTCATAATGACATACAGTTTAAATTATTGGTCAAGGAATATGTCCGTCCTGTATCATTTCGGCAAGGACGTATAGAGTTTGAACCGGCAGAAGGTATGCCGCGCTTCTTCGCGCATGACATTTCAAAAATGTTACATGAATGGACTGGGCAGCGTTGGACCATAACTGTGGTCAATGAAGGCGGTGGTCTTACACTTCGTGAAGAAGAAGAAAGGGCTCATGCTGCTCTGCTTTCCGATGCAGAAGCCGATCCTGATATTGCAAAAATTTTAAGTCATTTCCCTGGGGCAAAAATTGTCGATGTGCGTGTGAATAAACGGGATGATGAACTCGACATGCCTTCTGATCTTGATATAGGGGAAATGGATGATGACAGTGAGCAAGGAGATTAAACCCCATGCGTGATATGATGGGCATGATGAAAAAAGCCAAAGAAATGCAGGCTAAAATGCAAGCCATGCAAGAAGAAATGGCTAATATGCAAGCAACCGGTACATCGGGTGGTGGTTTGGTAACCGTTACCCTGAGTGGTCAAGGAACTATTGCAAACATTAAAATTGACCCAAGCTTAGTAAAACCGGAAGAAACTGAGATTCTTGAAGATTTGATTATGGCTGCTCATAATGAAGCAAAAGCCAAGATTGAAACAGTTATGGCTGAAAAAACACAGGCGATGACGGCAGGATTACCAATTCCTCCAGGCTTCAAGCTACCTTTTTAAACGCTTAACCGAAAAAGAATACCTAACCAATATTGATTGTGTTTTTTGAGTGTTTTTATCAAAAAACACAATTTAATGCTGATAGTGTGTCGTTTTGATAAGCATGATAAAATAAGAATTTATCATTCTTGGCTTGCTTGTTTTAGACATATATTGCAGCTCTTTGGTGAGGTGGCAAAAAACTGCGATATTAAAATCAAATTCGACACTGGTTTGCTTTTTTTAAGAATAGGTTGCATCCCAAGCTGTGTTTCATTTACTCAAGTGGCCTTGCGGTAAATTGATTTTATGATGCTGGTTCCTGCCATTTGGTAATTGAACTTCCATTCCTATCTTATAGTTCAAGAGAGTACTTTAATGTCCAAAAATCTTGCTGGCCCAGAGATTGAAAAGCTTATTCAGTTGCTAGCGCGTGTACCTGGTTTAGGTCCGCGTTCGGCAAGGCGTGCCGCATTGCATCTCATTAAGAAAAAGGAAGTCCTCTTGGAGCCCTTGGGAAGAGCCATGCAAGATGCTGCCGAGAAAGTTCGCATTTGCTCTGTCTGCGGCAATATCGATACATCGGATCCTTGTTCGATTTGTTCAGACCCAAGGCGTGACGATGCGACAATTATCGTTGTTGAAGATGTATCGGATCTTTGGGCGTTGGAACGTGCCGGTACTATGAATGTAAAATACCATGTGCTGGGGGGAAGACTTTCGCCATTGGATGGTATTGGCCCAGATGATCTCAATATTGTTAGTTTGATTGACAGGGTTTCGGCTGGCGGCGTTAAAGAAGTTATATTGGCCGTGAATGCTACAGTTGAGGGGCAAACAACTGCCCATTATTTAACCGATCAACTTGCTGCTTTTCCTGTGAAAATTACCAGACTGGCGCATGGTGTACCTGTCGGGGGAGAATTGGACTACCTTGATGATGGTACACTTGCGGCCGCCTTACGTGCCAGAACGAGCCTTTAAATGATGCGTATATTTCTTGCTATTTTTTTCACTTTAATTCTATCTATCACTGCATCGGCAGAGGTTAATAAGGCTGCGATCGAGCGGCAATTTGCAAACTGGCTATCAAAAGATTTTTATGCTGAAGCTTTAAAAAGCGGTATTTCAGCTGATGTCTATAAGCAAACCCTTTTGAATATAAAACCTAATTTGCAACTGCCAGATCTCGTTATTCCCGGAGAAAATCCTAAGACTCCCAAACGGCAACATCAGGCCGAATTTGGCTCTCCAGCAAACTATTTTTCTGAAAAATCCATGGCAACATTGGTTGCCAATGGCAAAACACAATTCAAAGCCCAGTCGAAAACTCTAAAATCCATCGAAAAACAATATGGTGTTCCGCAAGGCATTGCAGTTGCTGTATGGGGACGTGAATCCGCCTATGGCGCGGTTAAAATACCATATAATGCATTTGAGGTTCTTGCGACAAAGGCGTTTATGAGCAACCGTAAGGATATGTTCAAGGATGAGCTTTTAGCTGCATTAAAAATTGTGCAGAATTCTTATATGGACGCCAATAGTATGAAAAGTTCTTGGGCTGGTGCCTTAGGCCAACCGCAATTTATGCCAACGTCTTATCTCAAATATGCTGTCGATTTTGATGGAGATGGACATCGTAATATATGGACATCGACACCCGATACTTTGGCATCTATCGCCAATTACCTAAAGCAAAATGGGTGGAAGGCGAAAATGCCTTGGGGATATGAAGTTTATGTTCCGGACAGTGTTTCATGCAGCCTAGAAGGACCCGATCAAGGCAAAACACTTAGCGAATGGCAGCAGAAAGGTATCAAGCCTATTTCCGGTAAAGAATTTTCTGCAATTCCTGCCAACCAAAAAGTCTATTTATTGATGCCTGCAGGACGTCTTGGACCAGCGTTTCTTGTGACAGACAATTTTTATGTTTTAAAATCTTACAATATGAGCGACCTTTATGCCCTGTTCATTGGTACAGTGGCTGACCGCATTGAAAATCGTGGCGGTATTGTTACATCTTGGAAAAACGTCGATTTCCTTTATCGTTCAGACGTTTTGGCTTTGCAAAACAATTTACAGAAACAGGGTTTTGATATTGGCAAAGCTGATGGGTTAGCTGGTTTTAAAACACGCCGTTCCATCGGCATTTGGCAAGAAAAACATGGACAAAAGCCAACGTGTTTTCCAAGCCAACAATTGGTTAAAAGTGTGCATTGATAATATTGCAAAACGGGCAAGACAAGTTGATGAAAACACCTAATCAATGCACTTTTATGAATGCGTGACAAAGCCCACATAAAATGAGCCGCGGTTCATCAATATCAAGCAAATTGGCGCACAGAAAATCAAAGATCGTGGCAATTGTCGTGATCTATAATCCAGCTGCTATTCAAAATTTGCATACCATAAGCCCCGTTAAATGGAACAATTATAAACCATTGAAACATGGCAATAAGAAACAGTAATGAAGCTACGCTAAACAACAATATCGCTTATTCGTATCCATAATACCGTTATGAAGTTATCATATCGATAAAGCGAAATTCATAACAATTGGACTTTATATAAACATAACTGAATGCGCACTATTTTAATGCGAATTTTTAGAGCGTAATCTTATAATTAGATCGACATGAGATATTTCCATGCCTTGAGGAGGTTCTGGCAGATTACCAACAATTGGCTTACCTTCAGCCCCCACAGGAATATCTAAAATCTCATTTTCACCTTCAAGATAAAAATGGTGGTGATCGGATGTATTGGTATCAAACCAAGTTTTGGAACCTTCAACAGCAATAATCCGCAGTAAACCCGCTTCGGTAAATTGATGTAAGGTATTGTATACTGTTGCCAAAGAGATTGGCACAGAAGCATTCACCGCTTCCCGATGCAGCTCTTCAGCAGCAATATGCCTATTGCCTTTAGAAAACAATAAATCTGCAAGCGCCAAACGCTGTCTTGTCGGGCGCAATCCTTTTTCCCGCAATTGCTTTTCAAGCTCGGATAATGTCGAATAAAACACCGCTTTTGCCCGTACACTTTCGATTATTAATATTTACAATCTTTATACTATATGCCGAAATGATAAAAACTGCAAGTATACTTGACATTTTTTATCATCTTTAAAAAAGCTTTCCCAACAATTTTAATGATTATCTCATAACAAGATATTGAACAAAAACAATGACAAAGATGATTTGTCATGAAAAACTGTCGAAAACTGGTTTTCACGTCGTTGAATTTGCTTTAAAGAGTATTTCGTTAAAAGGCGCTAAAAGTGAAGTAGCGCTGACGGATGGAGTAACAATGGCTGAACAAAAGTCTAGCTACACGTATGAAGAG
>CALYQL010000031.1 GCA_945285915.1 uncultured Bartonella sp. | reverse complement strand
GTATCTTTGGCTTTTTTCCCCTAAAAGCCAGTTTTTACCTTTAATAATTATCTTTCAAAAAAATAAAAAAATAACCCACTCACAAAACTGGAACAGCGTTGATCACAAGTGCTACGGCAATGCCACTACCGTTGCAGAACTTGACTCCTAGAAGACTAATTTTGATTAAAACACCTCTATGGTTTATTATATCATTTTTATATTTTAAATATTAAATTATATATTATTTATAATATTACTTATATACAAAAATAATAAGATATTATTTTAGTTTATAATTTAAAAAATGTTATTATTTATTTTTTTGAACAAGAAAAATACCCCCCTACTCTGATATGTTATATTATTTATTTTTATATTCTTGCTATATCATGAGCACGAAAGCGTTATGCTAGATAAATAAATATCGTACAGAACATCATTGTTCACTATCGTTTTCACACGTAATGGACACCGCAATAAGCATAGAGTGCAGCGGATTACACATAAAGCGCTAGATATTAACGGCTGTAACCAGTACCTATAGGTAAACAATTGTTAGCAGTCATGCGATACCGCCGCTGATCCATTTCATCGTCAATTAACAAACACTATTACCCATTTAAAAATGATCGCCACCAGTTTTAAATGGCTATTTTAAACATCATGGTCAGTTAAAAAACCTCACTATCAATTAACAAACATTTATACACTCCCTTCCCACCCTCACTCGCGAACAGAAATCACATTTAAAACGATAAAGATTGTTGTCATTGAAAAATACGATAGTGCCGACAGATAAATATATATCAATAAACAAAGCTCCTATCCGCGAGAAACATTGTCGACTATTGGTCGTTACATATCTACTCAGCAACGCGCATTGCACTCAGGAATAGTTATCACCCCTATCAATAAATCCCTAGCCAGCAAAGATCACAGCCTTTGTAACCAATATCGTCAACAGATAGTTATATCAACTATCACCAAAGTTTTCAGTCTATGAAAAATACAATTACCGAATGATCGTTACCTATGTACCCAGCAAACGTCATCACTGTTGTGAATGAATACCGCCAGCCGATAGATATATCCCAAATTAGCAGAGATCATCGACTTTCTTAAAACACCATTGCCACCAATGGGGGATCTTTACCCAACCAATATTGCCACGCACGAGCACTATGATCGTACACAAACAGATAACTCTACAATCAATGAGGGCACAGATAACTTTCCAATCAGCAAAGTGCAGTGCACTCAGGAACAGTTATCACACTCAATAGATAATTCCTTAGTCCGTAAAGATCACAGCCTGTGTGACCAATATCGTCAACTGATAGTTATATCGACTATCATCAAAGTTTTTCAGTCTATGAAAGATACAATTACTGAATGATCGTTACCTATGTAACCGACAAAAGCTATCATTGTTGTGAATGAATACCGCTAGCCAATAGATATATAGACTATCACCAAAGATTATGAGCTCGTGACAAATACAGTCACTGAACAATAGTTACCCACGTCGCCAGCAGATGCTATTGCGCTTGCGGACTGTTATCACACACCGACAGACACATCTCCGCCTAACAAAGACCACCGTCAATCAGCAAATGAAGCCGCCAGCCAGAACATGATTAGAGCGCGTCTCCAGACAAAGCGATATAATGCACAGAAACCACCTTTTCATGTGGAAAGGTAAGTGTTTTGGCTGGATTGAACTGCTCCAACACCAGCTCCTTGGCATTATGGCGTACAAACATTTTGATAAAAGCTTGTGGCACATTGGCGTATTCATCAATCATAATCTGCGCGACGACGAAATCACCTTTTTTAACGCGTCGTGTCGGGTCACAGTAAACGATCTCTCCATCGCGATAGCGTGGCCACATCGAATCCCCCGAAACTTCCACAGCATAGGCGTTATTCACCTCATAGAGCTGCGGTGGACATAAAACGTCAAATACAACATTTCCATTCAATTCAAATTCGCCATTAATGCCAGCAACAGCCTGACCAAAAACCGGCAAGCGCCGACCCTGATCGAAATTGACGCCACCTGCCAATTTGGCATTCGGTATATTGCCACGCTCATTGCTATCGGCTTCAGCAAAGCTGCCATGCGCCAAAACAGACCGCTTACCACCTTGATGAATAGTTGAACGGATAGGTCGCCAATTGTCCGCTGGAGCGCCATGCCCCCCCACCAATGCGTCCTGATTTGCCGCTTCATGATTAAACAGTCTGGTTCGAGCATCTGGTAAACTCAATGCCCATACCTCATCTGCCATAATTGGTGGGTTTCCACGGCCAATAAGAGCCCTAGCAATTTTTTGTGTCAAATCGACAGAAAAATAGTCTTTTGAAAATTCATTTTCATTTTCATATCGTTGAATGCTTGATGCGCGCGCATAACCAAGCGCCCGCGCCATCTCGTCCATTGATAGACCTGCACGTTCACGTAATTTACGCATTTGCAGTGTAACAGAAAACATACCACGTTCCATAAAAGCATCCTTTTTACGATATCTCCCATTATAAAGAGATTATGCTTACGTTTTCTACGTTGACTTTATTACGTATTTAACGTATATATTTCTCAGAATCAATTAACAAATGGAAGATTGGGGCGGGAAATTCCATGAAAAAATACACTATAGTTAACATCACAAACAACACTATACCGAATAATATCAAAAAGAGAAATACTATTTTTTTATATTTTTCTGGTTTTATGAATATGTTTAAATTTATTATTATATCATTAATAATGAATAGTTTTTATTATTATAGATCATTAATAATATTAAATTTCACAAAACATAAAATATTACAGAAAAAACGATATAGGTATTTTCATGTCTCTGTTTCGTGCCCCTTTACGAAAGGATAAGCATGATGCTCAGCAATTCTACTTCATTACCCAAGACTATAGGCAATAAGCGTAAATTGCGCGTAAAACACTCCAATACGCGGCATTATACAACCAATAGAACCAAAACAGCGTCCGGTTCTGTCGAATCTGTGAAAGGACCAGAAGCATCGCCGGACAAAAATACCATTATCTATCGCCATCCATTGGGTGATGTCGTTATACCGACTACCCAATACCGCAAACATGATGAATTTGGAGAAATTATTTACATAACGATGCCACGCATAGAGTTTTTACAAAAACCTTGAAACAGTTTCTCAAGGACAAAACTCACATGGTTAGTGACTTGATATCGCTCTATTAAGGATTAGCTTCCAATGTTTTTGCGTTACTTTTTTAATCGTTTTAAAAAACGGCTTAAACGGCCAAAACGATCCACACAACCGCGTTTTGTTAATACGGTTGTTGGATATGAACAATTTGGATTAATTACCATTCGTTGGTACTGGAATCTTTACGAAGCAGATGATGGTACTCGTTCAACAGCCAAGTTTCATGGTGGCGAGATAAAGCCAAATCGGAAAACAGATTATTCCTTACCAGCGCAAGTCGATCGCTGGCTGCATGGTGGTCCATTACCGTCAAAAATACTTTAAACAACATATCCTTGAAATAACACACCTTCACCTGGGAAAATGATGATTTGTAGCCGATATTGCTGATACAATGCTCATGCTATCCACGGATCTTGAACGACATCATTATTCAAAACCGTTTTGATTAGCTAGATAGTGTCACGCTGTTAATGGAATAATGCATTATTAGTGCATCATCTACGTTGATAAAGCATGATGATAGCACCTTAATGGCGCTAGATAATGCGTTGAGCATTGTTTGATAATGGCAATATGAGAACCCATTGAATAGGGCTGTTTAACTGGCAAGATTGCAAAACAATTTGGTCAAAACAGCAGTTCAATGGCATTGCCAATACTTAAAACAACACAAATGTGGTGCATAGTTTACGCCTGATTGCCTCATCAAAACGTCTTTTCCCACTTCATTCCCCGATCATTTCCAGATGATCGACCAATATTCAACACTTTGTTTAACTGGAAAGCTTCTGTCATGCCAAAACTTCTTGCTCTAGACATTGCCACACATATGGGATTTGCGTCACTTGATACCAAAAGTTCTTTCGCTACCATCCATTCAGGCACGATAAAAGCGGAAGGTGATACTGTTCTGGATAAGGCAGCATCAATTGCGCTGCTTGTTGAAAAACTGGTTCAGGAAATCCACCCCGATATCGTTGCTATTTATGATCTTCAACGTTGTTTTAAAAAAGTTGATGACAAACAGCCACAAGAGATCACACGCGCTGTTAATATTTTGCCCACATCTTTGCTATTTAAACCGGTAATGACGGGTGCAGTAACAGCAATATTGGCCAATCTTTCAATCCCGATCATACGGCTAGATAGCTATAAATGCCGCAAGTTTGTCCTTGGTTATGCACGAAAAAGCGGATTGAGCAAATCTGATTGGCAAAAAGCATTAGCCGATAAATTACGCAGCGATAACATACCCATTAAAAGCGTTTTGGCCGCCCCAGCAATTGCATTGGTGATGACAGCTAGTCGCGAACAGCAAGTGCGTCTAATGGATATGGAGGCGGCACAATGAAGCCCCTACCCGTTAATGCAATTGAGGCTGAACAAGCACTTTTGGGTGCCATTTTACTCGATAACAAACACTATCTTCAATTAAAGCCCAAGTTACAAGCGTTTCATTTTTCCGACCCGTTTCATAAGCAATTATGGCAATGGATTGGTGATATGATTATTGATGGGCGCGATGCTACGCCCATTACATTGAAACCCTTTGTGGCCGATATAAGGGTTGGTGAGCTAACAGCTTTTGCCTATCTTGTGAGATTGACAACGCAAGCTGTTGGCAACAATCAATTGCGTGGTTTGGCGCACACGATCTTTGATTGTGCAGCCCACAACGCGCTTTTAAGCTTTATCACAGATGTGGAAACAACACTTGGACACGTAACGCCTGCGCAAAATGCCAGCAATATTTTTCAGGATGTTGAAAAAAATCTATTTAATCTAAAACAGAATTTTTTCGACTGTGTTACTGAAAATTCTCATGAAGCGGCAATCGACCGCCTGATGGCAGCCTATCGTAATGAGGTAAAACGACCGTCCATTGCGCTACCTTTGAGTGAGCTTACTGATGTGCTGTCCGGCCCCTTGGAAGCCGGCAATCTTTATGGTCTATTGTCGTCATCAGGGGAAGGGAAAACCTCATTGGCATTACAGATTATGGACTATGCTGCGAGACATGGCCATGAAGTTTTCTTTTTTTCTTACGACCAATCTGCTGAACAATGCCTAATGCAGATAGCCAGTCAAAGGCTTGGACTTGCAACCCGTATTATTCGTGACAAATGCTTAAGCAAAAGGGATACCGAGCGCTATTTTGCTGAACTTATCAAGCTGCGCAAATTGCCATTACATATTATCAATTGTCACAATGAAACAATATTTGACCTTGTTGCGCGCTTGCATGGCTATTTGTCAAAGAAAAGCACCCTTCCCCCCCTGGTTGTTGTTGACCATGTGCGCAAAGTACCACCTTCTGTTCCCAATAGCCATGAAGGGCGCATTGCGGCCGAAATTGGTGGGGCGGCAAAAGCAACTGCGCGTGAGAACCAACTGGTTTGGCTTAATATCATGCAACGTAAAAGCCTGCGCGAAACACGTGAAAACCCACACCCAAATGATAGCGATCTTTTTGGTGGCGAACAGGCAAAAGAAGATTATGACGCCCTTCTCTATCTTTATAGACCGGAAAAATATCGCGCTTATCGCCTTTCGCGAACCACCAATGTCAAACGGCGGGAAGCCATTTGCGACTATTTGCTGAAATGGTCTGGAAAGTCAAAACTTGGTGCTCTGAAAGTGCGTTTTGGTGACCCGACAATATGGCGCCCTTTGGTTTTTGAGGCCGATTACACACGCTATGCGTCATTCAATCCGACAGATCAACCAATCATTGAAGGTTTTTTGAACCAATGAACACGTATAAAGCCTTTACGCATAGAACACCCGATGGCTGGCAGGTTTTTATACGCTTAGCACGCGATTCCCATGCGCGGCCATTAAATGGCAAAGGGGCAAAACCGCAAATATTTACAAGCGAATTGGAAGCCCAACGCGCGGTTAACCGCTTTCTATTGGACTATCTTAACGGTGATTATCGCTGGTCAGGCATTGGTAACAATAGCGAAATCCGCCGCCGTGCCGAAAAATTGTTTGGTAAAAAGGAACAATTCCATGCCGTCAACGAGCATTGCTCTACAAAGTGCCAAAACGACAAACAATGATTATGGCATAAAAACCAGCTTAAAAAAGACAACACACCACCCAAAAGGGAGCCTAGATCGCTTATTGGAACCATTGGGCATAAAGCTGGTTTCGTTAAATAAAAGGCGCAAGTTAGGACAATGCCATGCCCGCGCAACACTAAAAGCGATAAGGCGAAGCCATGATGATGGTTTTCTGGTGTTTATCCTGCGTGTCATACGGCAGACAAACGGCAACCGCGACGCCCTTCAAGCCGATATAATAGGGGCAATATCCGATATTTTTGATTATCGCCCCGATTGGATGGAACTCGGCAGTCAAATTCTGGATATTTTCGATGAGATTGATTTGGCGGATTTACGTAAACAAGCAATGACATTCAAACCTTGGCCAGTGCGAGCCACCTTACGCATATTGCTATATCAACAATTGGAAAGGCTTATTCATGTGCATACAACAACCGTTTGATAAGCTAAACGAAAATGCTGCTGCCTTTTCCGAAACCGTATTAGTTGTTCGTGGACGGCTTGTTGAAGCAGCCATTATCATGGAAAATTGTGATATTTCCCACGTTTATCCAGCAAAAATGCGCAGCTTTTGGCCGCAAACATATGCGGAAAGTGGCGAGCCAGATAACAATAGGCAAAATCGCAAGGCACGTTATAGACCCAATGCCAAAGCAATAATGCGCGCGGAAGACGTTATGTGCAATTTCTTGCCCCTTATCGCAGTTGATGATGAACGCAGCTTGACCACTGCATGGGCATCATGCGTTGCATTACCCAAAAAATTTGGCTCATTTACAAATTATTGCAAACATCGTGGTCTGATAAAACGAACAGCAGAACGTCACTTGAATACCATTATGCAACAATTGACAACCGCACTTCTGGCAAAATATCCCACAATAGCCAATCCCGACTGGGTGCTCGTGCCGACACTCACCAAGGCGCACGCAAGAACTACCCTCATCAAATCCCATACTTATTGGCGCGCCAATGATGCTTGTCCTAAAAACCTGCCTGAATTGCATGAACATTCTCGCCCGCAAACTTAAAAGTCTCACGGGCATTCATAAAGCAATAAATAACGCCAACATCATCACACATATTGAAGGCTCCGTGTCAGCGGAGCTTTTCTTTTGAAGGCGTCCCTATAATCAGAGAATTTGATAGCCAAGACACGCAAAAAATATTGAAAAAACAAATAATATTAAAGCTTTAACAAAAATATTTGAATCACTTTACCAGCAAGTTGAATCATTTTGTCAAGAATATGCGGTATCTGCTTAAGAAGACTCTATGAAATTGCCTTCACCCAATAATTTACCCCCTTCCCCAGTGCCTCATGGCGGTTATGAAGCCAGTCACAAACAATCACCTTTGACAAGATTTATAGCTTATTTTGCATGGCGTGGGTGTTATGCGCGAAGGGACATATCCAAATACTCTCAATTGAGCATCTGGAAACGCGGGTAACAAGGCAAGGCTTATAATACGGCCGCATAGTTTTAAGCCTATTGCGTTTTTAAGCCCATTGCGCGTGGTTAATGATGAATAATTGCTGCTATAATAAGCGATAACCACTGCTATATTGCTGCGCACAAAAGACGACTATTGAGAGAAACAGAAATTGCAGCGCAAACAAATATGCAAAAGCCAATTATTTTGTAATTTCCGTCGGTTGGAAAAATTCCTTGAATCACTTTAAAAACCAGCATAGAGCGCGTATCAACCTGTCACAAATGAAAATGTGGCACGCTTCAACAGCAAGAAAACTGTCGCAATTTGACGGGTTTTGTGCTATAGAAATTCTACAATGGCAACAGTCATACAGACTGCTACAGTTATCAAAGTTATTGATCTGCCGCTCTCATCTATCTTGCAAATTTTCCCTATATTTTTAAATTTTCCTGTATTTTATAATTTTCCTATATTTTTAAATTTTCTTGCATGAAAAAAATAATAAAGCCGACACAACAAATCCTGTCGCTTCTCATCGAACTTGGCGAGGCTATGGCAAGCTACCAAGATGTTGCCGCGATGCTAGGCTGTGATGAAGACACGCTTCATCTTTCTTTTCAACGTTATCCTGCAGCCAAAAAAGCCTATGAAGAGGCAAAAACCCGTCGTTTGTTGGCTTTGCGGCAAACACAGTTAAAACTGGCTGAAACAAATGCCACAATGGCAATCTGGCTTGGTAAACAATATCTTGGACAGCATGATAAACACGAGCATTCAGGTCCCAATGGCAGCGCTATCCGTTTTGAAAAAATCGAACATATTATCGTCGATCCGCAAACTGATGACACGATATAAACTATCGATCAGCAAATGCCTTTTTCCGATCAGCTAATGCCTCTTAAGGGGTGTTGACAATGCAACCGCAAATTGCCCCATAAAGTTCTGTTCAATAAAATAAAATTCTGTTTAATAAAAATCGTTAAACCACAACTGCCTTTAAACATAACTGGTTTTAAACGCTGCCAAAAACAAAGTGAAATACATTTGCATAACGATCAACCAGACAACATCATCGGCTTATTGACCAATCGCTTTTGGCAATCTTGGTTTTTATTGGGCAACGTCTGATCGTTGGCGATAGGTTGAAAATGATAAAAAACTCATGATGGGTTTGATGGGGTATCCAAAATTGAGCCTTATGGCACCTCCCCCTATTAAGTTTTATTGTGATCCCCATATGGAACCCCATATTGAATACCCCTTATGATGAGCTTGAAATCAAACCTCATGGCGCGCGTTTATTGAGCCTTGTGATGAACTTGAAATCGAACTTTATGGTAACACCTATAGTGAACCTTATAATGGTACAAAATCAGGCTTAATTGATGGGAATAAACCCGTTGCCATTGCATGAGAGCTTCTTCATTGCCGTGTTTGTCGTAGGTGTTCGTTGAAAATGTTGTTGTCGCGGTTGTTCGTTGAAAGTGTTTTTTTCTGGTTGTTCATTGAAAGTGTTGGTTAAGTGTATTTGTTGACCGTGTTTGCCGCGTGTCTCCGTTGAGGGCGGCATCTAGGATGTTCTTTGAGCGTGTTCACTGCGCCTATTGGTTTGGGTTATTTAGCTAAGCTATTCGTTAGCGCTATTTGCAAGAGTCATTTGCAAGGGGCATTTTATGGTCTCATGCGTCCAGACTTTATCATGCAAGTTTGCTTGTTATTTCCACTGTTCAGCTTGTTATTTCAACAGCTCAAGCCATTATTTTCACCGCCTTAAAACATCGTTTTTCAACATATCATATTGCAATATTGGTCTTATTAATCGGGTGGCGCTTGTGTATAAAAAACCGACTTTAAAAATAAGCGTACCACGCATATTCGCTCCTTTGCTTGCACCATCGCGATATAAAGGGGCTTATGGCGGTCGTGGTTCTGGTAAATCGCACCATTTTGCCGAAAAAGTATTGGTTGAAGCGATAAGCGCTCCCAAACGGATCGTTTGTATACGCGAAGTACAGAAATCCATTCGTGAATCGGTCAAACGGCTTCTTGAAGATAAAATTGAAGCACTGAACCTTGGTGGCTATTTTAACGTTCTTGAGCAACAAATTCGTGGCATAAATGGCTCACGCATTATTTTTCAAGGTATGCAGGACCACACTGCAGAAAGCATAAAATCGCTAGAAGGCTATGATATTGCCTGGGTCGAAGAAGCACAATCCTTGTCGGAACGGTCATTGCGATTGCTACGGCCAACAATCCGCAAGGAAAACTCAGAACTTTGGTTTACTTGGAATCCGCTAAGTGCCGATGATGCGGTGGACGCCTTTTTGCGTGGTGAACATCCACCCCCCGACAGCATTGTTGTAAAAGCAAATTGGTCTGATAATCCGTGGTTTCCGCAAACACTCGAACTTGAACGCCAATTTGATAAAACAACCCACGCTGATATTTATGACCATATCTGGGAAGGTGAATATTGGAAGCTGAAACACGCGCAAGTATTCAATACTCGCGTGGAAATACGGCCATTTGATCCGCCGCCGGAAAACACAAATTATCTTTTCGGTGCCGATTGGGGCTTTGCCAATGACCCAACAGTTCTCATTCGTTGTTTTATCGCCAATGACACGCTTTATATTGACCATGAAGCTTACGGCTTTCATGTGGAAATCGACGCCCTGCCCGCTCTTTTTGATAAAATACCTGAGGCAAGGCGTTTTCCAATTAAGGCAGACAGTGCAAGACCAGAAACAATCAGCTATATGGCGCGGCAAGGCTTCAACATTCGCGCTGCGTCCAAATGGCAAGGCTCGGTGGAAGATGGTCTTGCCTATATGAAAGGCTTTCAACGCATTGTTATCCATGAGCGTTGCCCCGAAATTGCACGCGAATTTCGCCTTTATTCCTATAAAATAGATAGCCGAAGTGGTGATATTTTGCCTCTTGTTTGCGATGCCTTCAACCATGGCATTGATGCCACGCGTTATGCGCTTGATGGTTACATCAAACATAAAGGCTTTATTTTTCTCCAAAAATAATAAGGATTTTTATCCATGTGGCCATTTGCCAAAAAGCCACCAGTTGAAACACTGGTGGAACCACCTTGTCCGAAGCCATTATTCTCGACAGAAATCAACGCTTTACAAGGTCAGCATATTCTGGAAAAAACCTTGGACAATCTGCGTTTTTCTTCTCCGAGAAGCATGACAAATGCTTATGCAATGGACGGGCGCACACCAGATTTTCCAACACCATTTGATGATTGTTCCACTCTTGATGGTTTACCCGATGCTTTGACTGGCTGGTATGCTGGGCAATCATTTATCGGTTATCAACTTGCCGCCATATTGTCACAACATTGGTTGATTGATAAGGCCTGCACCATGCCGGCACGCGATGCTGTGCGGCAAGGCTTTTCGATAATTTTGAAAAACCTGCCTGAAAAACTGGATAGTGCCGCAATCGTCAATGCAATAGAACAAAGAAATTTGCATTTTTCCTTACGTGCCCAAATGGAAGAATTTGTCCGTATGGGGCGCATTTTCGGTATCCGCTTGGCGCTATTTAATGTCGAAAGTGCAGATCCCGATTATTATGTTAAACCATTTAATCCAGATGGCGTCACTAAGGGAAGTTATCAGGGTATTAGTCAGATAGATCCTTATTGGTGTACGCCAGAGCTCGACAATAAGGCGATTAACGATCCATCATCGGCAAATTTTTATGAGCCAACCTATTGGCTAATCGGCAATAGGCGCATTCATCATTCCCATTTGGTGATTTTCCGTAATGGCGAAGTGCCAGATATATTGAAACCAGTTTACAATTACGGTGGTATACCAGTGCCGCAAAAAATTATGGAACGTGTCTATGCTGCGGAACGTACGGCCAATGAAGCACCACAGCTCGCCCAATCAAAAAGAACAATGATATGGGGCACTGATTTAACAACCGTATTGCTCAACCAGAAGCGTTTTCAGGAACATATGCGGGTATGGACCAATTATCAGAATAATTTTGGTATCAAACTTGTCAATAATGATGACGTTGTCCAACAGTTTGAAACGTCGCTCGCCGACCTAGATAATGTTATTGCAACACAATACCAAATTGTTGCTGCCGCAGCCAATGTTCCTGCAACAAAACTACTGGGCACCACCCCTAAAGGCTTTAACGCCACCGGCGAATATGAAGAAGCAAGCTACCATGAAGAGCTTGAAAGCATTCAAACACATGATTTGCAACCTTTGATAGATCGCCACCATATGCTTCTCATGGCATCTGAAATTGCCCCACAATTTGGACTTAAGAACAATACCGATATTGCCATAGATTGGCAAGCGCTCGATAGTCCGACAGCAAAAGAATATGCCGAAATTGGTGAAATACTTTCACGCACAGATGCCAATTTGATAGCCACCGGTGCCATCAGCGCCAAAGATGTTGCAAAGCGGCTTTCTGATGACCCGACAAGTGGTTATGGCAAACTTACCGGAAAAACACATAATGACCAAACGACAGAAAGATATTAATGGTTGGTTCGAGGTGAAAGACAACCCGATCAGCAAGGTTGGTGTTTTCGACTATTCTGGCGCACAAATTGGCGCAGCCAACCCAAACCGGATCTATCGAGTATACCGACCGGCAGAAGAACTCGCAGACCCTGCAACAATAGAAAGTTTCAAACTTCTTCCAATCGTTGATGACCACACGATGTTAGGAAACCCTAATGAGGGAATGACACCGGCAGAAGATAAGGGCGTTGCTGGCGTTATTGGCGAAGAAGTTTATTTCAAGCACCCTTATCTCCTAGCAAATATCAAGGTTTTTTCTGAAACATTACGGCAGAAAATCGAAGCTGGAAAAATTGACCTATCTGGTGGCTATCGTTGTTTTTACGAATTTACCCCCGGCATATTTGAAGGCGAACCCTATGACGCCATACAGCGCCAACCGCGCGGCAACCATTTGGCTCTGGTTGATGAAGGACGCATGGGATCGGATGTTGTCGTGCTTGACCACCTGAAATTTACCGTTGACAAAAAGGACACCATTACAATGGAAAATGAAAAACTGTTAAGCGCATTGCAAGCCGCACTTGACAAACTAAACAAGGACAGCGCCCTCACACAAGAAGACATTGAAAATCTTGCGTCAGTCGTCAACAGTCTTGCGCAACCAACATCAAAAGAAAAAAGCGATGACCCTGCTGCAACCGATAACAATGATGATGCATTGGTTGAAGAAATAGCCCCCGATAATGTTAGCGACTTAGATGCTATTGATGATGAAACGGGGCAGACAACCGATCTTGAAAATGCTGCAAAACAATCCGCAATGGACGCACGCACATTCATTGCAGAACTTGGTGCGCGTGACCGCTTAGCGGCAAATCTTTCCAATGTTATTGGTACATTCGATCATTCATCAATGACAACAGATGATGTGGCTTTATATGGCGCGCGCAAACTGGGGTTAAAATGCAAAAGACGCAATGCGCGTACAGCCGTTAGTGCCTATCTCTTAGGGTTGAAAAAAGGCGGATTAAATACACTATCGCCTATGGTCTCGTTCGATCACTCCATCAGCACCTCAAAAAATGCTTCCTTCCTTACCCGTTATTTAAAGGGAAATTAATATGTTTCAAAATCAAGTTGAAAAACTTTTCGCACTCGGCCTTGTTGGTGAACCAGCATTTGATGCGCCCATCATTGCACAAAGTGCCATTTTAAAATCGGCGGACGCAACCAATAATGTGGTTGGGCGCGCTTTCACAGTTGTGGAAGGTGCAACCGCGACCACGCCATTGACGGTAACAGCAGGTGGTAATGGCGCTTTTGCTGGCTTGTTGGGCATACCAAAATCCTACGCTGCCGCTGACCTAACCCCAACCTTAACATTGCCAAATGACAAACCAGCCGAGCTTATTCTTTCAGGTGAAATCATTGTTGCAACCGATAACACTGCCAATGTTGGCGATATTGTGTTTTACGACATTGCAACGGGTATTTTAAGTTTTGCAGCAGCAGGAACAGCAACACCAGAAGGCAAAATGCCTATTCCCAATGCCACATTGCATTTTTACCAAAGCGAACAAAATCGCGTTGGCGTTTTAAAATTCTAGTTCCTCTGGCGCATAAACAGCGTTTACCCTTACAATCATTCCATTGCCTTTCCCAATTGTTCACCCACATTCTTGCGTTTTTCAAAACGCGGGCTTGAACATTTGTTGCCTTATAAGGATTACCCATTCCATGAAAGAATCCCAGACTTTTTCCCATGTGTCAGGCCGCGCGATAAAGCCACTTGCCATGACACAGCACGATTGCCGCGACTATGGTGCATTGTCGTGCATCGGTATCAATATTTCCGATCATCATATACGCGCCATGATGAATGCCACAGATAGCGCAGATTTTGTGACACGCCCATCCATTGCAACGCCGACACAGTTTTTACAAAGCTGGTTGCCTGGCTTTGTTGAAATTATTACCAGCGCACGAAAAATAGACGAACTGGTTGGCATAGACACCGTTGGCGCATGGGAAGATGAAGAAATTGTACAAGGTGTTAAAGAACCAACCGGCCAAGCCCCATTATATGGCGATACAACCAGTATTCCCTTGAATAGCTGGAATGCCAATTTTGAAGCACGCACCGTTGTACGTTTTGAAAGCGGTTTTCACCTCGGTCGCTTAGAAGAACTACGCTCCGCCCGCATGAAGCTGAATTCAGCTGAAGAAAAACGCAATAGTGCCAGCCTCAACCTGGAAATACAACGTAACCGCGTTGGTTTTTATGGCTTTAATAATGGTGAAGGCCGCACCTTTGGTCTGCTGAACGATCCGGCTCTTCTGCCCTATCAGACATTGCCAAAGGGTGCTTCAGCCAATACAACTTGGGAAACAAAAACATTTCTCGAAATCACAGCCGATATCCGCGTGATGATGGCGCGTTTACGCAAACAATCTGGCGACACAATCAGTCCAGAAAATTCGGCTATTACATTGGCATTGCCGACATCAATTGTCGATTATCTATCGGTGACATCCGACTTCGGTGTTTCGGTGCGTGATTGGATTGCCAAAGCCTATCCTACACTGCGCATTGTTTCTGCACCAGAATTTGAAGGTGCCAATGGTGGTGCAAATGTTGCCTATCTTTATGCTGAAAGTGTTGCTGATGGTGCTTCAGATGGTGGGCGCACATTTGCACAATGCGTGCCAGCAAAATTCCAGATGCTTGGTGTTGATCAGGGGTCAAAAGGCTACACGGAAGACTTTTCCAACGCGACCGCTGGTATCATTGTCAAACGACCTTTCGCAGTGGTGCGCGTCACTGGTATCTAAGTCATCGGTATCTAAGTAACTGGGATCTAAGTAACTGGGATCTAAGTAACTGGGGTCTAAGTAACTGGGGTCTAAGTCACTGGGGTCTAAAAAGAGCCATAGTGGTATTACTCGCCCGATCATTGCTTGTTGAAGGGTATAGTTTCATAAACGACTTAAAAACTGCACATGAGCAGCAATTTATGCCCTATATGTGCCTTTCCCCCTATGGACTTCTACTATGCGACACGCATCTGGCTGCCATAAGCGGTGCTTCTATGTGTCCCCACCTGTAATGCTTCTATGTGCTGACAACATACAATGTCCAGATGCACCAAACATATACAACGTCTCTATGTGCTCAACACATATGATGTCCCTATGTGCCAAGGATAAAACCAGCACATACAAGGCGCCGCTATCAACCTCTTTTATATATGTGCCAGCAATACCCCCCTCAAGATAACGACAAGCTACTTAATTACGGAACGAATGGATCTGTGCAATGAGTTATTATGTATTTTCTACACTTGCAGCCGATGTCTCTTATGACACTTATAAAAAGGGTGCGGGTGACCTACCAATCAAGTCATCATCAGTGACAATAAAAGGCGGTACTGGCATTGCCGATAAGCGGCTTATGACACCCCATGGCGCGATAGCCACAAAAGTCAGCGATGAGCAACTGGAATTATTAACGCATAACCCCGTCTTCAACGCCCATGTTGAAAACGGTTTTGTTACGGTTTTGAAATCTGAGACAGATGGCGAAGTGGTGGCAAGTGATATGGTTAGCCGCGATGTAAGTGCCCCTCTGGTTGAACAGGATTTTTCGGCAGAAGATGTGCCAACCACACGTCGCAAAAGAAAGTAGGTGGCTTATGTCCACTGACGTTTTTTTATCGGCTTTCCGCAATCGTTTTCCTGAATTTGCTGAAACAAGTGATGCGCTCATCAATCGGTATGCTGAAATTGCCACCATATTTTGGGGGGCTGAAGAAAGCCCCTTATTAAACGCTGCATCGTTCAACCTTGCCACACAATTACTCACGGCTCATTGTCTAACGCTTTTTAACCAATCAAATTCTAATAATGACAATGCTTCAATGCCGTTGCAAAATGGGGTTCTAACCCGTGCAACCATTGATAAAGTGTCTGTTGAATATACCCCGCCAACGTTCAACAATGGTTTTGATTATTGGGCAAATACCACAATTTACGGGCAAGAACTCATAAGCCTGATAAAAATAAAAGCCGCTGGTGGTTTTTATTTTGGCGGTGCCCATGAACGATGCGCCTTCCGCAAAGTTGGAGGAAAATTCTGATATGGCAGCCACTACAGCACTTGCAGGCTTCATACAAAAAATGCAGCAATTAAAGACCTTATCTTTTCAAGTCGGCGTACAACATACCTCCAAAACCATATCAGAAAAAGCAAAACAGGTGGAATTTGGTACCCCCACCACGCCACCAAACGCGGTGTTTCGCTTGAGTTTTGCCAATCACCAGCGCAAATGGTCAAAAGCCTTGGGGAATGCCGCCAAACAATGCATGGGCAATGACAAAGTTCGTCAAAACAGCATGGAAGACGTGGCACATCTTGTTGTTCATGATCTTAAACAGGATTGTCTGGCTTTGGCCATGAAACAACAAACGTCCAATCCTTCCCTAGCGCATGATCTCACATTGATAGCGCAAGAAATAAAATCGGACACAGAAGAACAATAATGAGCCTTAATGTATTAAATCAGGCTTTGCGTCTCATTGGCGGTCACACGGTTGATTATCAAGCTTTTCTTGCCAATCAGCGCATGGCAGATGGTTCGCTATGTCCACAATATGCCGCGTCCATCAAACTTGTAGGTTATTTTGAACCCGTTGCCTCTACCCAGAAACTGGCACTGGGGCTTGACCTTAAAACCAATTATGCCCGATTTTTTGTGTCCCACCAAGTGTTGCCAACAAGCGCTGACCGTTCCAATGATCGGCTTTGCTTTGGCGGTTATCTTTATAATGTCAGTGGCGAAACCAACTGGTTAAAGCAAAATGGTTGGAAAGAGCTTTTCCTCACCGAAATCGGCAAGGCATAACCGCCATGAATGATAAACAGATTTATGCTGGCCTTATCACCACTATTGATGAGGGGCTCAAAGCAAATGCTATCAATAATGTATGCGTATTGCGTGGCTATCAACCCATGCCACAAGGGCGATTGAGTAAGCCGAGCATCACACTTATCAAACTATTCGACCGGCGCATTGGACACCCTCATAAATCCAACATTTATGACAAGGACAATGATGTTTTTGAACATCAGGAAATTACTTTGCTGGAAAGCACCTTCCAGATATCGGCATTTCTTACCGAAAATCCGGCAGATGAAGCGGGTCTTACAGCGTCTGATTTGTGCAACACAGTTGCTCGCATACTCTCTCATGACGACGCCCTTGTTGCCCTTGCTAAAATAGGTTTGAGACCAGTTAACTTTAGCCCAATACGCCAAAATCAATTTGAAAATGAAAAAGGAGTTTATGAACTGAACCCCTCTTTCGACCTTGTTTTAACGCACCAGTTTGTCACCAAAACCGTCATTCCTGCTGCTCAAACTCTTGAAGGAAAATTTGCATGACCATTAATATTAAGCGATATATCGATATCACATCAGGCGTCGGAGGCAGTGCCAACGCGCGTCAACGTGAGCTCATAGGTCTTTTGTTTACCTCAAATCCACGTGTTCCTATCAACGCGACGCTGGAAATGGAAAGTGCCGCCGATGTGGCCGCCTATTTTGGTGCGCATACTAGGGAAGCCCAGCGCGCCAATTTCTATTTTGATTTTATTTCTAAAACCATTACTCGGCCGCGCAAAATCGCTTTTGCCCGCTATGTCAAGGAAGCAACGCCAGCAACTATCTACGGCGGTCATGCCGATACACTGTTGGATAATTGGAAAGCAGTCAATAATGGCAGTTTGACAATTATCGTCGGTTCAACCAAAGCCGAAATCACCGCTCTTGATTGTTCGCAATGTGCGTCACTCGCTGATGTCGCTTCCCTTATTGAAGCAGCAATCAAGAATGTTGGTGGTATTTTTGCCAATTCCAGCGTCAGCTTTGATGCACTCAAGTCCTGTTTCAATTTCCAGTCTGGTTCCGTTGGTAAAGCCGAAATCTCATTGGTTGATACTGGTACAAACGATATAGCAACACGCTTGGGTTGGGTTGGCTCTAAAGTTATTCTCTCGCCAGGTGCCGATCAAGAAACACCCGTAGAGGCATTTTTAAGAACTGCCGAACATAATAATAATTTTGGCTCTTTTGCCTTTATTGATACTTTATCCGCAGCCGAAATTGTATCGGTTGCCGAGATCAATAGCGGCCGCAATGTGGAATTTATGTATTGCGTACCGACAACAGAAGCCAATGCACAAATCTTGAATGCAGCACTCGTCGATTTATCTGGTGTTTGCCTAACCTTGGCAACAGATGAAAATGAATTTGACGAGATGGCGCCGCAAATCGTTTTGGCCTCTACCGATTATGACCGCCGTAACGGTACACAAAACTATATGTTCCAGCAATTTAACCTCAAGGCCAAGGTCGATACCGCAAAAGATGCTGATTATTATGACAATTTACGCGTCAATTATATGGGTGTCACGCAAACTGGCGGCCAGCTTATCAAATTCTACCAACGCGGTGTTATGACAGGGCTTGCAACGGCACCAGTCGATATGAACACCTATGCCAATGAAATGTGGTTCAAGGACGCAGCCGCTTCCGCATTGATGAGCCTACTTTTGGCAATGCCAAAAGTTTCAGCCAATGCCGATGGTCGCGGTCAGGTTATTGCAATCCTACAGGATGCGATTGATCGTGCGCTTTACAACGGCACAATCAGCGTTGAAAAACCAGTTAGCGTTGCGCAAAAATTGTATATTAGTCAAATGACTGGTGATGTTGAAGCTTGGCGTCAGGTGCAATCCGTTGGTTACTGGCTAGATTGTGACATGAAATCCATTACAACAGCTGATGGACGCAATGAATGGAAAGCCACCTATATTCTGATTTATGCGAAAGATGATGTTGTTAGAAAAATCGAAGGTACGCATACGCTGATCTAGCAAATGCCGAGCATTGTTCCGTCATTTTACCCGCGTTATGCACCCATTGTACCCTCGTTGTGCATTCATTGTACCCTCGTTGTGCGCACAGTATAAATGACGAAATAAATAACAAATGACAAATAACAAATGACAATGCAAATACGTGTTGAACAAGTGTGCCATCGCTGTTCCATAAAGTTCAAACACGCAATTCTATCAATAAAAATTAGAAACCTGCAATCGTCCGATTTTTCCCATTGCCTTAGCAATTGACCCTTTCGATCCATAACATCGGTTGATCGTGTCATTTCTCCAATCGGTTGATCGTGTCGATTGCACCAATCACTTGATCCATTCGGTTCCCCGAATGCTGTTTGTTTCCCTTTCTTCAATTTATAGGACTCATAAACTATGGAAGATATTTCCGGTTTTGGCCTCAAGGTGCGCCTTGTGGCTTCTGATACTTTCCCCGCTGGTATCACACTTACCCAGTTTGCTGATGATGCAGACCCTTTCGATATTCCCTCATTACAAGTTCGCGATAAGGCCATGGGGCTTAATGGCGATCTTGTTTATTGGTCAAAAGCCAATCCGCTAATGGTTACGCTCAATATGATACCAGCTGGCAGCGATGACCGTAATATGGAAATCCTGGTTGAAGCCAATCGTGTAGGCCGCAACAAATATTCCGCTAAAGATGTTATCACACTAACTGGCATTTACCCTGATGGCCGTACCATCACGCTGTCTAATGGTGTGATTACAGAAGGTACGATTGCCAAATCTATCACCTCTTCAGCCCGCATGAAATCAACGGCTTATGTCTTTGCTTTTGAAGCAATGGCACGCACAGGAGCATAATGATAATGTTGCTTGAACCAAAGGAAATTGCCATAAAAACGCAGGGTGATAATGGAAAAATCTTCGTTATCTCGAAATTTCCTGCTGTTCAGGGGCGTGAAATTATCACCAAATACCCAACAAGTAATATTCCCAAAATTGGCGATTACGCAACATCTGAAGAAACAATGCTGAAACTGATGGCATTTGTTGGCGTTAAAGATGACAATGGCAATATATTGCCGCTTACGACCAAAGAACTGGTTAACAACCATGTCCCCGACTGGGAAGCCTTGGCCCGTATAGAATGGGCAATGATGGAATATAATTGCTCTTTTTTCGGCAAAGGGCTGAGCTCCGGTTTCTTAGAGAGTATCAGCCAGAAGGCCGTTCCGTGGGTTTCCCGAATATTGACCCTTTTATCGGAACAATTATCGAAGCAGGCAAAGCAAGCCTCCACGAACTCAAAAGCATCTACACACTCGAAGACGCCTTCATGATGTGGGAGGTCATACAGACCTCCCGTTTTAATGAATGGCTTGCAGTAAAAAAACAAAAGTGAATTAAACTTATGGCTTATTTTGACTCTATCATTTGCCTATTCAAGCTAGATACCAAAGAGGCCGAAGCGTCTGCCAAGAAAATGGGTGGCAGCTTAAAACAGCTTTTGAACACCGCCAGCAATGCTAGTGAAAAATCAGGAAATTTGGGGCAAAATCTGGTTTCATCATTTAACGCTGTTAGCTCAGCATTCAATAATATTGGTCAAAACATATCCGGAAGCTTTTCCCAAATAAAATTGGAAGCCGATCAGGTATTCAGTCATATAAAACAAGCTGGACAAAACACTGGAGATGCTATTGCCGGTTCAATCAAAAATTCATTTGATGAAATTAATAAATCCACCAATGAAAATTTGTTGAAGCAAAATTTGTATGCTGCGAATATTTCCAATAACGGAAAAAACAGCGCGATCAATGCCAATATTGCCCCCAAGGCGATCGAAGAAAAATTCCACAACAGTTTCAATAAGATAACAAAAGAAGGGCAAGACACTGGCGAGGCTATCGCCAGTTCAATCAAAAATTCGCTTGAGCATATCAACAATATTTCCAGCAACAATTTGTTGAAGCAAAAATTGCCTGACGTGAATATTTCACGCCCATCAATGACTGCCCCTCTCCCATCAGAAGCTATTCCTGCTGAGCCAAGTGTCACCAATAGCAAACACATGGCGCAAGAAGCCATCAGTGCCGTAAACGACACTTTCCGCCATAGCGTCAATGACATGGAAAATGAAACACGAAATGCGCTTGATGCAATCAAACAGCATACGGAAAACGCAAAACAAAGCATTCATGAACCAAAGTCGACATTGAGCCAAGCAACGCGCGTTAGTCCCTATTATACGAATAATATGACGCCTGCTATGCAACAAGCCGACAGTCTTGGCAAAGCTATGGCTGCACCGATTGATGCCATGGGAAATATACTCATGGATCTGGGGACAGAGATAGGTCAAAGCATATCGCATATGAAAAACGCGACCACGAATGGCTTCAATGCAGTAAAACAGGCTGCAAATGAAACAGCCGTGTCTATCAGCAATTCATTTCTCGGTATCGTAGACAATGTTGCAACCACCATTGCTAGTGCAGCAAATAATATCCATACATTTATTACAGATATCATAAAATCGTCCATTCCGAAGTTTAAGGCATCAGCCGATGCTCTTGGTAAAAACTTTGGACAGACTATTTCTGGTGCAATAAAAGGTGTTACGGACAACTTTTCCTTTGACAGTATTTTCACCGGCGTTGGAAAACATGCGCAAAACCTTACTGCCCTTGGAGCTCTGGCATCACAATCCAGAATTGGTGTGCGCAACCTTGATCTTTTATCACGTTCGGCTGCAAGTCTCGGTGGCAATCTGGGTGAAGCCCAGCAAGACATTAATCGCTTTTCTCAATCTGTCACAACCGCATTAGGCGACAAAACCAGCCAAGCGGCGGCAATTTTTGATAAATTGGGAATTTCACTGAAAAACCAAAAAGGCCGAATAAAAGATACAAGCAAGTTGATGGGCGAATTATCGCATAAAATGCGAACGATGAGCCAACCCGATAAAAATCTGATGCTTAACGACCTTGGCTTCAAAGACCAAGGTATGCGCCGATATGTCATGTCGACCAACAAGACACAAAAAAGCGTAATGGGCACAGAAAAAGAAAAGGGTATAACAACACAGAAAGATGTCGAAGAGGCAAAGAAATTTCAAAAATCTCTCGCTGAACTGAATGAAACCATTGATAGTGCCGCGACAGATCTTGTAACTGCGCTGATGCCGGCGTTCACATTCATTGTTGATGGCTTAAAAAGCCTTGTTACTGTTGCAAAAGATAACAAAATCATTTTGGTTGGCTTTTTTGCTGCTTTGGCTGTTGCTGCTGTCAGTTATGGAGCATCTATGGCGTCTGCGGCTGTTGCAACAATAGCAGCCACATGGCCTATCTTGGCAATTATTGCTGTTGTTGGCGCACTTGGATATGCATTTTATAAACTCATTCCATTTCTCAAAAAAATCCCTCAACTCTTCCACGATTTTGTGGCGAGTAGCCCCATGGTGCAGTCTGCACTTAACAAACTTTCCGAAGCATGGGAGGAATTAAAAAAGAGAGCCCAACCGATTATCGATTATTTTAAAGCGGTATGGGGATTTGTAACAGCTGCCTGGAATGGCGACTTTGAAGGCATGAAAAAAAGCTTCTTTGATATGCTTAATGCCATTAAAGACTATTTTATGAATATTTTAAATGACATCAGTGACATTGCTACCAATATTACCAAAGCTATTCGTGATAAATTAACACATATGTTACCGACCAAACTGCAATATTGGCTTGGTCTTAATGATGACAAAGAAAATGATATACCGACACCTGATGATGAGCAAAAACAAGCTGCTACGAAAGCTGTAGAAGCCGGACAGCAACATCTGGATCAAGTTCAACAAAATGGTGTCCCCTCCAACGCAGTGGAAATTACCAAAACCAAAAATATTGAAAATAATAAGCAAACAAATGTTACTGTGGGTGAAACACATATCACTGTAAACACCAACAAACCTGTCGAAGATATTGGAAAAGTAGTTACAGATAAAAACATAGATTCAATTAATAGGGCAATCTCTTACCAAGATGATCCTATAATGCGCTAACTTAGGGCAAATGATAAAAATCCTGTGATTGAAAATACGCATCGCGATATTCTTTTACTCCGCTTAGCTTGCCGTTATTGGGCAAGATAAGCCTATAATCACATGCATCATATAATACCCATGAAAGACATGGTGAATTATCTGGTAAATATCTTGCTGCAAATTTAAAAAAGAACAACTGTCCAGGCGCTGGTTTATAACCATCTTTTGCTTTCATGTACTGATCAATAACTTCGCCTTTTAAAAAGCTATTTGTTATTTTCTCAGCTTGCTTGTCCTCGACAAAAAGGGACAACTCTTGAGGTACGCAATTAACACCTGTAGGGATAATATCGTCTTTCACACCTTGGCATACAAAGCCAACAACGTTCCCTTTTTTGTACGCTCCAGCTATATTTTTAAATTCATACATAAGGGATATATCCATATCCCCATGTTGGTCATTTGCAGTTAACAAATAAATATCAACATTATTAGCAATGGCGGAAACACTGATTACTTTTCCAGTGATTTCCAAAGGTTTTCCACCATACTGCTTTTCTGCTGCAATATTGTTTTCGCTGAAATCATCTGATATTTTTTGTGCGTTGTATTTAGGAAGAGTAAAATCCTCAAGACCATTGAATGTAAAGAGAGCTTGATCTGTTTTGGCTAAATAAATCTGCATAGCTACAAATGTATTAATAGCTTTGAACTCTTTTTCTTCCAAACTCATCTTTGCTGAAGCAGCTGAGAAAGTCACTAAAGAAACAATCACCGAAGTTATCAAGCTTTTAAACATTACAATCTCCCATTTTTGTGAAATATGAAAAATTGTGGTCTTTTTAGCAAGTCTTAAACAATAAAATGTATTTGAATAAACGTGATTGTTCACAATGAAATTGTATAAATGATCTTCAATTTTTATACGAAATGTAAGTAGCCTGATAAACACGACAATACAAAAGAGAAAAAACTAACGTAAAAATCAGCGTGCCAAGCATTGTCATTAATCCCCCCAAAGTCCCTGCTGGAGGGCTAGAAAAAGCAACGAAAACTGCACAAGGGGCGTTCATCAGAAGCACGTTACAAAGTTTTGATGATTGCCGACAGAATTAATCTTTCCACTTTTGATTAGGCAAATGAAACCTGTCCTTGTTAGCTTCATAGGTTTTTTTATAATCTTGTTTATCGAGATTTTCCTCAGATATATATTTATTTGAATAGCAGTGTTGAATATTTGAAAAATCAAAACATGGTGCATCATCAGGAAAGTATTTTGCCATATATACGTAATCAAATAAAACGAAAGCAATTGGTTCTGCTTTTTTGTTTTTTATTAAACCATCTAAAGAGCCGCCTGACATAAATGTATCAGCGATCTTTTTACCCTCTTTTTGAGCTTGTTCATTTACTTGTTCAGCTACGCTACATTTTTTTAGCGTCGGTATAATTAAATTCTCTATACCACCGTCACAATTTAATAAGATATATTGACCTGAACGATAATCCGCTAATTCATCAGCAGAACTCATACCTAATTCAGCATTCAGCAAACTATGATTTTCCGCCGTTACGTTAAATTCTAACTTTATCGTTTTAGAATTTTGTTGTCCAATTTTATCTATCTTACCTGACACATAAATCTTTTTATCTTTGTACTCTTTATAACCAGCTAATTCATTCTCGCCAAATAATGCTGTGATAGTGTCCACAGTAACAGGTTGTTTTAGAGATGGATAAATATAAAAATTACTATTGTTATCTGTGAGATATTTAACAATATCGACAGCAAGAAAATTAGTTAAAAATTTACTTCCTTTTTCTTCATTCAAGCTCTGTGCTGAAGCAGATGAGAAAGTTACTAAAGAAACTATCACCGAGGTTATCAGGCTTTTAAACATTACAATCTCCCATTTTGGTGAAATATGAAAAATTGTGGTCTTTTTAGCAAGTCTTAAATAATAAAAATGTGTTGGAATAAACGTGATTGTTCACAATGAAATTGTATAAATGATCTTCTATTTTTATGCGTAAGCTAGATAGCCTGATAAACACCACAATACAAAAAAGAACGACCAACGTAAAAATCGGTGCACCAAACATTGTCATTAATGCCCCCGGAGACTCCATTGGAGGCATGAAAAAAGCGGGTGAAATATCACGCAGAGTGTTATTTAAAAATACTTCGCAAGTTTTTGATGATTGCAGACAGAATTAATCTTTCCACTTTGGGACCGGCAAATGAAACTTATCCTTATTAGCTTCATAAGTTTTTCTGAAATCTTGTTTGTCAAAATTTTTATCTGATATATATTTATTTGTATCACAATGCTTTATATCTGAAAAATCAAAACATGGTGCATCATCAGGAAAGTATTTTGCCATATAGGCGTAAGTAAATAACGCTAAAGCAATTGGCTCTGCTTCTTTGTTTTTTATCAAACCATCTAAAGAGCCGCCTGACATAAATGTATCAGCGATCTTTTTACCCTCTT
>CALYQL010000030.1 GCA_945285915.1 uncultured Bartonella sp. | reverse complement strand
AGCTCCCTTAGAGATCAATAAGGCCCCGGGGATGCAGTTATTCCTGTCGAGAAGCGCAGAACGCATTAGCAATATATGCTAATTAAAGCGTTTTTGCCAGTATGAGAAAACGTTTAAATTGCACTTCCTGTCTCAGCATCAAGAAGTTCACCCACGCGCTCTTGTGCACGGCGCATTTGAGGATAGTAAACTAGAGCATCTTCATAAGCTTTTAACGCTAACTCTTTACGCCCAGTCATTTCCATGATTGAGCCAACAAGTGCCAACGCATTATAATTTCTTGGTTCTAACCGTAGCGCTTCATGTAGATCAAACATTGCAAGCTTTAAATCATTTAATTGCATATGAACCGCTGCGCGCCGCATCCATCCTTCTGAATAATCCGGCTTAAGAGCAACAACATTATCCAAAAAGTCTAATGCTAGAGAATAATTTTTAGAGTTTATACCGTCTTCTGCCCATTGCATAAGAAGGTCAATAGTATCACTCCCAGACTGAGCCCACAAACCTTGTACCTGACGGCTAATTTTTCCTGCTTCTTTTGCGTTGGATGTATGTTTTAAAAGACCTAGCAAACGATCAAGTTCTGCCTGCCTGCGTTGCGCAGCATTTTGGTCTTTACCCAAATCGGGCAGTGCCTCATCAGCTAAAGGCTTTTCGGGTATCATAGCGTCGGGGGATAAAGCTGGTGAATCAGGATCTTCTTGTTGCGGTAACTTTGGTAATTCTTGTGCAAATCCAGCGATGGGAATCGCTGCAAAACAACAAGCTATAAAAACGATAAAAATGTGTTTTTGCAATGTAAGCAACATCATCCCTCAAATATTGGTATATTGATCAATATAGAATGACGTTTAGCATGAAGCAACATTTGCCATAGCAGCTTTTATTAAAGCTAAAACAAAAAAGGCTCCTGAAAAGGAGCCTTACTTTGTTAAGATCAACCCTGCCGAGCTTTAAAGCGCGGATTGGATTTATTGATAATGTAAATACGACCCTTGCGGCGAACCAAACGGTTGTCGCGGTGACGAGCCTTAAGCGCTTTAAGCGAATTTTTTATCTTCATTTCAATCACCGTTTAAATAACCCGTCGCCGGGTAAAATGAACAAAACCTTCTAATAAGGCTTAAAATCTGTAGGTCAAATAGCCTGACCTCAATGAGTTTGTCAACTCCAAATGATTCAAAAATTGTCGTTTTTACGGTTAGTCGAAAAATTTGATAGCAATATATTTTATCTTAAACCCGATGAACAAGCTTTGTATAATGCCCCATTTTGCGTCCATCACGAACCTCTGCCTTTCCATAAAGGTGGATCAATGTATCCGGCTGCTTTAAAAGTGCCGGCAATTGCACAAGATCACGACCAATTAAATTTTCCATAAAGCAATCACTATGCCGATTTGGACTACCTAAAGGTAAACCAGCTATTGCCCGAATATGTTGTTCAAATTGGGAAATCAAACAGGCTGCCTCCGTCCAGTGCCCCGAATTATGAACCCTAGGTGCTAGTTCATTTGCAATTACAGAGCCGTCTTCGAGAACAAAAAACTCAACCCCTATAACACCAACATAATTCAATTCATGAAGAATGACTTTTGTTGCGTGTTTAGCCGCGTCACTTGTGTATTGACTGATATTTGCCGGAACTGTTGAGGTTCTTAATATACCATTTCGATGAACATTTTCTGGACAATCATAGAAAGCAACCTCACCATTATAGTTGCGCGCAGCAATAACCGATATTTCTTTGGTAAACGATACGAAGCCTTCCAAAATTGCAGGCGCATGCTTTATACTGTCCAATGCCTCATCAATCTGCTGCTCTGTAGGATCCTCTAATTTAACTTGTCCTTTACCGTCATAACCCAGTCGACGTGTTTTCAAAATACCTTTTCCGCCGAAATACCCCAATCCAGCGATTAATGTTTGCCGATCATCAACAAGATGCCATGGCGCGGTTTTAATGCCACTGTCATTTAAAAACTTTTTTTCGGTAAAACGATCCTGCGATATTTCCAATGCTGCCGATTGTGGACTGATGACTGTTTTCTGCGCCAATCGATCCAAAGCCTGTGCTGGAACATTTTCAAATTCGTATGTAACAACACGGCAACGTTTGGCCAACTTGTCCAGTGCCATTATATCATCATAAGCCGCAACAATTTGTTCGTTAGCTGTCTGTGATGCCGGACAATCAGGTTGTGGTTCTAGAACAATTGTATGAAATCCAAGGCGCGAAGCAGCAATTGCCAACATACGGGCAAGTTGTCCGCCACCAATTAAACCAATTGTATCGCCTGGCTCAAGATGCAACATTTTAAACCTCGTCAATAGGAAATTCTGCTATACTTTCCGTTTGTTTAGCACGCCATTTTTCTAGACGACCAGCCAAATCTTGATCATGAACAGCCAACATTGCGGCAGCTAATAAGGCGGCATTTATAGCTCCGGCTTTACCAATAGCCAATGTACCAACCGGTATTCCAGCGGGCATCTGGACTATCGACAGTAAGGAATCCTTTCCCGATAAAGCACGTGATTGTACGGGAACCCCAAGAACTGGTAACGGCGTCATTGCAGCTGTCATACCTGGCAAATGAGCTGCACCGCCAGCCCCCGCAATAATTACTTTAAAACCCTCAGCCTTTGCACTCTTTGCAAAACTAACCAATCTATCAGGCGTACGATGAGCTGATATTATTCTTGCCTCATAAGGAATATCAAGTTCTTTCAACATATCGGACGAATGTCGCATGGTTTCCCAATCTGACTGGCTTCCCATTATAATAGCAACATCGTGCAGCGTTTTAGCCATGCTATGCTCCTGTTTACGCAATAATATCGGGTATAATTTTGTCTTCAAGTTTTTGCAGTTGATCTTTCAACACCAGCTTCTTTTTTTTCATGCGCTGAATTTGCAATTGATCGCATCCCGTCTTGATCATCGCTTCAATTGCGGCGTCGTAATCGGCATGCTCTTGTTTCAGTTTAGCTACTGCTAATTTTATATCAACCTGTTCCTGTTCAGACATTTTTTGCTGCCTCACGCTGTGATCTCAAGCCGTTTATTCTGAGATGACAGCATTTCGAATATACTGCCAACATTACTTGCGCCTATACCACAGTTTAGGTTTTCGAGGAAATGGTTAATCATCATATTGCGGCATTGAAAATAAATATCGACAAATAGTTTTATAAGTTACACATTCATTATTGGGACGCCCTAAAAATTACATGCGGTCCCAATAGATCTATCAAAAGTGGGTAAGGAGAATGTTATGAATACAAAAGCACATTTAGCTTCATTGGAACGTAAACATAATGAGCTTGAAAAAGAAATTAGCAAAGAAATGTCTACCCCATCCACCGATGATTTCGTTATTACAAATCTTAAACGCCAGAAATTGGCACTCAAGGATGAAATAGAAAAACTTAAAAGCGAATTAGACTAATTTATTTCAATTCAATAACTGATTATATTTCACGCGTCGTTTGACCACTGTAACTTATTATGGTGCAGGGCTGTGTGCCGTTAATGTCTGTTAAACAAATAAGCCAATTAAAAAATAAATTTAAATACGTTCGTATTTTTCGACCCTTTATCATGATCCATGATAGCCTCCAGCCAATAGAAAGCTATATTCATCGTTATAATTGAAGCGATGATAAGTTCACTAAAACAAATGAAAGCTCATATAATGCCGACAATCCCTAATAAAATGCAGGCAATTGCTATTGAAAGCACTGGTGGTCCGGAAGTACTCAAGCTTATTGAAACTAAGGTTCCAGATATATCTGACCATGAAATTTTAATTCGCGTTCATGCTGCTGGGGTAAACCGGCCCGATGTTGCTCAAAGACAAGGAATATATCCGCCCCCACCTGGTGCATCTCCTTTACCCGGACTCGAAGTTGCAGGAACAATTGTGAAATTAGGAAAACAAGTTAACCAATTCAAAATTGGCGATAAAGTCACCGCATTAATTGCTGGTGGCGGTTACGCACAATATGCTGCCGTTGTAGCGGATAATGCCCTACCAATACCTGCGGGATTTGACTTTATTCAAGCCGCAGCATTGCCTGAAACATTCTTTACAGTATGGAGCAATGTTTTTGATCGTGGTTCGTTAAAATCAGGAGAAACATTTCTCGTTCATGGCGGCACTTCTGGAATTGGCACGACAGCCATTCAACTTGCAAAAGCTTTTGGCGCAAATGTTATTGCCACTGCGGGATCAACCGAAAAATGTACTGCCTGTGTAAAATTAGGTGCAGATCTTGCGATTAATTACAAAGAAAAAGACTTCGTTGAAGAGGTTAAAGCGTTCACTGGAAAAAGAGGCGTAGACGTTATATTAGATATGATTGGTGGTGATTACACCAATAAAAACTATAAAATTGCAGCGGTAGATGGTCGTATTGTACAAATTGCATTTTTGAATGGACATATTTCAACAGTCAATTTGAACTACATACTCGTTAAAAGATTAATTCATACCGGTTCGACATTAAGAGCACGAGACACAGAGTTTAAATCTGCTATTGCCAAAAAACTTTATGAAAAAGTTTGGCCTCTATTGGAACAGAAAAAAATTACTCCTGTTATCGACAAGGTCTTTCCGCTCACAGATGTTATAGATGCTCACAAACTAATGGAATCGAGCAATCATATAGGCAAAATAATGCTAAAATTGATTGATTAATTGCTTAATAAGACCGCATGTCTTGTCGTCTGGTAAATTTCACGCTATAAGTGAAGAGAATTCCCGGAAATTGTGGTCTAATCCACGTCCCGCCTCACCGGAGCGGGCGAACAAGAGGATAATTTTATGGCAACGCAACTTTTGATGCCCAAAGCCACCGCCGTTTGGTTGGTTGACAATACAGCGCTTTCTTTTGATCAGATTGCCACTTTTTGTAAACTTCATCCACTGGAAGTTAAAGCGATCGCTGACGGCGAATCTGCCCAAGGGATAAAAGGACTTGATCCTATTATTACTGGTCAATTAACACGTGATGAAATTGCACGCGCGGAAAACGATAGTAATTATAAATTAAAAATTTCAGAGCCTAAGGTTCGTATCCCAGAAGGAAAAAGGAAAGGCCCTCGTTATACTCCGTTATCTAAGCGCCAAGATCGTCCGAATGCTATTCTGTGGTTGGTCCGTAATCATCCAGAGTTAAAAGACGCACAGATTGCCCGTTTGATCGGAACTACCAAATCTACAATTGAGCAAATTCGTGAACGTACTCACTGGAATTCTGCAAATTTAACTCCGCTTGATCCGGTTACTTTAGGCCTATGCTCTCAAATTGACCTTGATATTGAAGTAGAACGTGCAGCGAAAAATCGTCCTGCTATTGTTCCTGAAGATGGCACTTTGCTTCCAGCATCTGCAACAGAGAACTTAGAAATTGACAATACCGAAGAAGAATTCGACGCTGATAAGGTTTTTGCAAAGCTTTCGTCTTTAAAAGAAAGTCATGATGACGAAGATAAATAATTTTGAATAAAATGTGTTGATTTTATAAGCCGCATTTTTCGCGGCTTTTATTTTTGAAAATATTGGACAATGACTTTTATGAAATAAATCCTTTTATCTTTAGGAACAAATAAACCATTTAGTCATCAATTTTCCACTTACATCATCAATCTGAATTCGAACACAATGAAATACCGCAGTACCGAACTCGGCCTTATTATTAATTTCGTATTTATTAAAGATGTTCTCTTAGCTTGGGAATTATAAAAAATAAAAGCCCCCATAACGGAGGCTTTCATATCAAATTTGTTATATCGTTTTACCGAAAAATCAGAAGTCACGTTGTATGCGGATTGCTCCGCCGATAGCGTCTTTATCATTCAATACAGAATGAACATCATTCCATTTACGATAATTTACTTCTGGCATTACTGTAAGCCCAGGAACCAACTCATAAGCCAAGTTCGCAACGGTATAGGTATTTCCAACACCTTCATAAGAGAGTTGGAAATTGCTCGTTAGCTTTGGCGTAAATTTATACGATGCACCGAGCCATCCAACCCAATGTCCACCCCATGTGCCATAGAAGCTGTCGATAGCGCGAACACCCTTGCGGCCATCTCTGATAATAGAAGAAATATCGTTTCTATCGATATCATCTTGGCTATCAACGTCGTAATAGGTATCGTTCATATCTTTATATGCGCCCATTACCCAGATGTTGAAACGATCAGTAACATTCAAACTTACTTTAGCTTTACCAACCCATGCTTCGTTGACTGCATCATACGCAGCTGCACCTGTGATTGATCCCCAACCTTGTTCATATTTCAAACCAAGAACAACATCTGGTGTATAATCTTTGATCTTACCGTTGTAATCAGTGTCTTCGTCTCCACCTTGTTCGATAGAAACCATCGCAGTTAGACCATTGCTTGCTGCGTATTTATATTGGATCATATTAGTACGATACGCACCACCCAAGGTCACGTCGTCGTTGATAAAGTTACCATAGTAATCAAAAAATGTATTGATAGATGATTCGTCAATACCTACATGCAGACCACCTAATTCAATATAGCCAAAACGCAGCTCTGATGTAGCGGAATCATGACCGTCATCATAATCGGAACGTAATTCAATATGTGAACGCAATGTTCCTAATTCTGTTTCAGAAGCAGTGGCCACTAACACATGGGCACGTGTTTCAGTGCGCCATGTTCTTCCACCATCACGGTCTTTTGCGGTGCGGGCGTAGACATCATCACCACCCTTAGCCTGGGCATAAACATAGCCACCAAGTTTCATACAGGTATCGGTACCTGGCAAATAAAAATAGCCCTCGCCAAACGCATCACAAACACGCACATATTCAACAGGTTCTGCTTCAGGAGACGCAACATCCGCTGCTTTCGATTGCAATGTTTGAACGCCAATAACGGCTGAAGTTACCAAGAATATCTGCGTGAGCTTGTTCATAATTATCCCAATTCTACACTAATGAAATTCGTATAAGTCGAAAAACCGACAAACATGTATTGTTAAAATCACCCGCTATTTTTATACAAATCAATAAGCGAACAATGACTGAGAGATTGTCATATACTTGATTTTACCAGTCAAGTTATTTATCTCCAATTCTATTCTAAAATCTTTTTTCTAATTATGCTGTCACATAAATGAGACACTAAATAAATAAAACGCCCGAAACACTAGGTATCGGGCGTTCAAATATTACTCTATGCTAAAAAATTAGGATGCTTTTTCGTCCTGCTTTGACCATTTACCCAATGCGGCAAGATAATTCATTTTTGCACGGTGCGTAAATGCCTGCTGTCCAGCAGCCACATTTTCCTTTTTACCGCCCCATGCCTGTATAGCAGCTGCCTGCAACGCACGACCATATGAAAATGTTACATTCCATGGAAGATTACCAATAGCGTTGATTGCAGACAAATGCGCTGTTGCTTCTTCATCTGATTGTCCGCCAGATAAGAAAGCAATGCCAGGCACCGTTGACGGAACCGTTGTTTTCAAAACTTTAACTGTTTTTTCAGCAACTTCTTCAACTGATGCCTTACGTGCATTTTTGCCATCAATGACCATGTTAGGCTTCAAAATCATGCCTTCCATTTTAACGCGCGCAGCAAATAGCTCATCAAAAACAGTTCTCAAAACATGTTCTGTTACTTCATAACAACGATCAATCGAATGATCCCCTGGCTTGCCGTCCATCAAAATCTCTGGCTCAACAATCGGTACAATCTTGGCTTCCTGACACAAAGCTGCATAGCGCGCCAAAGCTTGGGCGTTCTGACGCACCGCCTCCCACGTTGGCAATGTATGACTGTCAATAGCAATGACACCACGCCATTTAGCAAAACGGGCACCTAACTCATAATATTCTTTTAATCGGTCGCGTAAATCGTCAAGCCCTTCAGTAATTGATTCATTTTCAAAGCCAGCAAGGGGTTTTGCTCCTGCATCGACTTTAATACCAGGAATAGAGCCAGCAGCTTTAATCAAATCGGTCAACATACGACCATCTGACGCTTTCTGACGAATTGTCTCATCATAAAGAATAACACCGGAGATGTATTTTTCCATCGCTTCTTTAGCGGTAAACAGCATTTCACGGTAGTCACGACGATTTTCTTCTGTCGATTCCAGATGAATTGTATCGAAACGTTTTTTAATTGTGCTTGTGCTCTCATCTGCTGCAAGCAAACCTTTACCTGCTGCTGTCATTGCTACTGCAATATCTTCAAGACGTTCACTCATAGGTGGCTCCTCTTTTTTTACGGCCTCAGCAATATCAAAACTGCTTACAAAACTAAATGGTTAAACCATGGACTAAAATCGATTAAATTGGGAAGAATACATCTTATTTTCCATTACGATTAAAATAAGATCATCTGTCCCAGTTTGGTTCTATTTTTCTAACGCAATAACACCAGGGAGTGGTTTTCCTTCCATCCACTCAAGAAATGCACCACCTGCTGTTGATATGTAGGTAAAATCTTGCGCGACACCGGCATGATTGAGAGCAGACACTGTATCTCCACCCCCAGCAATAGATACCAGTTTCTTTTGTTTGGTGCGTTCAGCGACACGTTTGGCTACCGCAACTGTTCCTTGATCAAAAGGATGCATCTCGAATGCTCCGAGTGGACCATTCCAAACAATTGTCGCAGCATCATCAATCGCGCCATTAATGCGTTCGATTGAGTTTTCTCCAATGTCAAGGATCATCCCGTCAACAGGTATAGCTTCTATACCATATCTATGGTTTGAAGCATTGGCTTCAAACCGTGTTGCGACAACAGCATCTACTGGCAAAATAATAGAACAGTTCTCCGCTTTTGCCTTCGTCATAATTGTCCGTGCAGTTTCACCAAGCTCATGTTCGCAAAGTGATTTACCAACGCTCAACCCTTGTGCGGCTAAGAAAGTATTGGCCATACCACCGCCAATAATCAGAGCATCAACTTTCTCGACAAGATTATTTAAAAGGTCAATTTTCGTTGATACTTTTGCTCCGCCCACTATCGCAATAACTGGATGGGCAGGATGTCCTAAACCTTTTTCTAAGGCTTCAAGTTCCATCTGCATAGACCGACCAGCATAAGACGGTAGAACATGTGCTAATCCCTCTGTCGAAGCATGAGCGCGATGCGCTGCAGAAAAGGCATCATTAACATAAATATCGCCGTTAGCGGCTAATGCTTTTACAAATTCAGGATCGTTCTTTTCTTCTCCAGCATGAAAACGTGTATTTTCAAGCAGAACAATGTCTCCATCATTCATAGTATCGATAACTATCTTTGCTTTCTCACCAATACAATCTTCAGCGAATGTCACGGGGCAGCCGAGCACATCTTCAGTAGTCTTGACAATTTGGCGTAATGAAAACTCTGGCACGACCTGACCTTTTGGGCGACCAAAATGGGCAAGCAGAATAACTTTAGCGTCTTTTCTACGAAGTTCCATAATTGTTGGTTTAACACGTTCTATACGTGTTGAATCGGTAACTTTTCCGTCTGCCACTGGTACATTGAGATCAACACGCACTAAAACACGTTTTGATTTTACGTCTGCGTCGTCAAGAGTACGAAAAGCCATATTTTTCTCCAGATCCATAAGATATAGCTATAAAAACTTGCGTATGAAGGTTAACGCCATTGTAGAGGAAAGTTTTGAAAAAAATAATTTCATTTCTTTCCTGAAAGAAAAATGGGGGCTTTAGCCCCCACCGTCAAGTTAAATAGTTTTTGCAAATGCGACGGCTGTATCGCCCATACGATTTGAAAAACCCCATTCATTATCATACCAAGAAAGAATACGGCAGAATGTATCATCCATAACTCTTGTTTGCTCTGTATGGAAAACAGACGAATGTGAATCATGGTTGAAATCATGACTAACCAATTTTTCGTCTGTGTATCCAAGGATACCTTTCAGCCGGCCGTTTGATGCAGCGCGAATTGCATCATTGATTTCTTCAACTGTAGTCGAACGCTTTGCAATAAATGTAAAGTCAACAACTGAAACATTTGGTGTGGGAACACGAATAGCAACACCATCCAAAAGTCCTTTAAGCTCAGGCAAAACAAGACCGACAGCTTTTGCAGCACCAGTAGATGTAGGAATCATTGATAATGCAGCAGCACGAGCGCGATAAAGATCTTTATGCAAAGTATCCAACGTAGGTTGATCACCTGTATATGAATGGATTGTTGTCATAAAACCTTTTTCAATGCCGATAACTTCATTAAGGACATGAGCAACAGGCGCCAAACAGTTTGTTGTGCAAGATGCGTTAGAAATAACTTTATGATCTTTTGCCAGTTTGTCATGGTTCACACCATAAACAACTGTCAAATCAGCACCTGCTGATGGCGCAGAAACGATCACACGCTTAGCACCTGCATCTAAGTGCGCCGCGGCTTTTTCACGGCTTGTAAAAATGCCTGTGCATTCCATTGCAATATCAATGTTAAGCTCTTTCCAAGGCAATTCCTTTGGATCACGCACAGCAGTTACCTTAATAGGGCCACGTCCTGCGTCAATTGTATCACCCGAAACAGTAACTTCATGTGGAAAACGTCCATGAACCGAATCATAGCGCAACAGATGAGCATTTGTTTCAACTGGCCCTAAATCGTTAATAGCAACGACATCAATGTCGGTACGGCCACTTTCAATAATTGCACGAAGGACATTGCGTCCAATACGTCCAAAACCGTTAATTGCTACTCGTACTGCCATATTTTTTCTCCCTTAGTTGAAAAGACCCAATACTAGAGTTTTGCTTCAGCTGCCGCGACAACTGCTTCGGCTGTAATACCGAAATGTGTGTAAAGTGCGTCAATTGGACCGCTGGCTCCAAAACCATGCATACCAATAAAGACACCATCACTCCCAATAAATCGATCCCATCCCTGACGTATAGCCGCCTCTATCGCAATTTTAACAGGCGCGTTACCGATCAATGCTGTTCGATATGATTCTACTTGTTGCTCAAACAATTCAAAACAAGGGACAGACACAACACGAGTTGGAATTCCCTTATTTTCAAGCACATTGCGAGCATTAACAGCAATTTCAACTTCTGAACCAGAAGCAAAAATAGTAATCTTAGCGTCGTCACTGGCCGTCAACAGTTCATAAGCCCCAAGCGCACAAAGGTTATCTTCTTCATAACTCTTGCGAAGTGTAGGCAGACCTTGCCGCGTCAACACTAAAGTAGAAGGTGTTTTGTGTGATTTTAATGCTAATTGCCAACATTCTGCTGTTTCAACAACATCTGCCGGTCTAAAAACAAGATGATTAGGAATTGCTCGCAAGCTGGCCAAATGTTCAACTGGTTGATGCGTTGGTCCATCTTCTCCCAACCCGATAGAATCGTGTGTCATTACATAAATAACACGAATGCCCATTAAGGATGACAATCTCATCGCTGGGCGAGCATAGTCAGAGAAACATAAGAATGTGCCTGAATAAGGAATGATCCCACCATAGAGCGACAAACCATTCATGATTGCGCCCATCGCATGCTCACGAATACCGTAGTGGATGTAACGGCCAGAAAAGTCTTCAGGAACAATACTCTTTGTCTGACTCGTTTTAGTATTATTTGAACCAGTCAAATCAGCAGACCCACCGATTGTTTCGGAAATAGCACCATTAATAACTTCCAGTGCCATTTCAGATGCTTTACGCGTCGCCACTTTTGGTTGCTCGGCGGCAAGATGCTTTTTATATTCGTTGATAACGGTATCAAAATCTCCTGGCAAATCACCACGCATTAAGCGGTCAAACTCCGCACGTTGATTTGCATCCAACGTATCAAGTTTCTTTTCCCACTCTTGCCGTTTTTTTGCAGCGTTCAAGCCTGCTAGACGCCAACTGTCGAGAATATCTGCAGGCACAACAAAAGGCTCACTCGTCCAACCGAGTGCTTTACGTGTTTCAATAACCTCTTCATGCCCCAAAGGAGAACCGTGAACTTTATTGGTGCCTGCCTTGTGAGGTGAACCAAAACCAATGGTTGTCTTGCACGCTATTAAAGTAGGCTTATCTGAACCATGTGCTTTTTTAATAGCTTTAGCAATTGCATCTTGATCATGACCATCAACTTTGATCGTGTTCCAATGGCATGCCTCAAAGCGAGCACATTGATCTGTATTGTCAGAAATTTTAATGGCACCATCAATCGAAATGTGGTTGTCGTCCCATAAGACAATCAACTTATTCAACTTCATGTGTCCAGCAAATGCAATCGCTTCTTGCGAAATGCCTTCCATCAAACAGCCATCACCTGCCAGCACATAAGTATAATGATCGAAAAGATCGCCCCAACGTGCATGCATTAAACGTTCGCCCAATGCCATTCCGACAGCATTTGCAATCCCCTGCCCTAATGGACCGGTGGTCGTTTCAATACCGTTCACATGTCCATATTCAGGATGACCTGCGGTTTTTGCGCCCAGTTGACGAAAATTCTTGATTTCATCAATCGTAATATCTTCATATCCAGAAAGATACATTGCTGAATATAGAAGCATCGAACCATGTCCTGCCGACAAGATAAATCGATCGCGGTTTGGCCATTTCGGATTTTTAGGATCATGGGCAAGAAACTTTGTATAAAGAACAGTTGCAATATCAGCGGCGCCCATTGGGAGGCCAGGATGTCCTGAATTGGCTTTTTCAATAGCATCAATAGAAAGGAAACGGATAGCGTTGGCCATCTGGTTCTGCTTGTCTGTATTTTTCATGGGGTCCAATTACTCTTTGATCGATGAAAATTTGGTCTTGCGCTTTATTTGACACATATCACTTGCGACGCCTGAGTCAATTAAATCCGGCTTTCAACAGCTCCGATATAGTGGATTTCTTGCAACAAATCACAGACGCATCTAATAATAGACAAAATCACAAAAGAAATACGACAGTGATTCGTTTATTTCGATATTGCTAACATAGAGGACTAATAACAGGATGCGGCAAGACACATCAATTCTCGACCAGGCTATTGACCGTCTTGAAAGTGCTCTTAAAACTCTTGAAGAGGCTGTTGGCAACGGTACTGACAGATCCTGTGATAATAATGAACTGGAAGAAGAAATACAGCAAATGAATGCTGACCGAAGTCGCCTTGCGCAAGAACTAGACACATCAGAATCACGTGCTGAACGACTTGAACAAGCTAATAAAGAGGTATCACGGCGTCTTATAACAGCAATGGAAACTATTCGCGCTGTCGTTGACCGATAAAGGGCAAAAAACATGGCAACCGTTTCGGTTACAATTGATGGAAAAACCTACCGCATGGCTTGTGATGAGGGGCAAGAGCAACATCTCACAAGTCTCGCCCAGCAACTTGATCATTATATCAGCCATTTGAAATCGAACTTTGGTGAAATAGGCGATCACCGTTTGTCAGTTATGGCAGGAATTATGGTCATGGATGAGCTTGTAGAAGCAAAACATAAATTGGCAGAATTACAACAAGAAAATGATATACTGAAGCAACAGGCTGCAACATTATCTAACGCTTGTGAACGGTATGAAACAGTGGCAGCAAAAGCTATAGACAAGGCATCCAGTCATATCGAAATTCTTGCCGGCCGTTTATTGGCACGCCATTCATAATTCCATTCTAGAATTTCTCAATCCGTACTATGGTGTATAGTGGATTTGCTGCTACACTGCCCAACAACATTACAACATAAATCTGTATTTTTTTGTAATTGGTTTTAATCGTTAGACTGGAGAGCCTTCTCAACAGCAGCATGCGCATGAATCGTCGTCGTATCGAAGACTGGTACGGCACTATCACTTTGTTCAACAAGAAGCATAATTTCAGTACAGCCCAGAATAATTGCTTCGGCACCGTCATCAATTAAACGCGCTATTATCTCGCGATAGATTATCCGAGATTCCTCGCGGATAATTCCCTTTACAAGTTCCTCATATATTATACGATGAACCACATTTCTATCTTGTTCATTAGGAATTAGAACGTTCAGCCCATAAACATCGATTAATCGCTGTTTATAAAAATCCTGTTCCATAGTAAAACGCGTTCCTAGAAGACCGACATTTTTTATATCAAAAGTTTTGATCTGCTTAGCTGTTGCATCTGCAATATGCAAAAAAGGGATATCGACTGCTGTTTCAATTGCTTCTGCAAATCGATGCATTGTATTGGTACATAAAACGATGAAATCTGCGCCACCCGCTTGTAATTGACGAGCAGCGTCAACCATGTTCTGCTCCAAGACATCCCAATATCCTTGGTGCTGCAACTTTTCTATTTCACTAAAATTAACGGAAATCATCAAGCTCTTGGCGGAATTTGTTCCACCAAGTTTCTTTTGTGTGAGTTGATTGATCAACCTATAATATTCGGCTGAACTTTCCCAACTCATTCCTCCTATAAGGCCAATAGTCTGCATAATAGAATTATGCCTTTCCCTTACTATCTTTGTTGACATAAGCGATACGCAACATATTGGTGGCTCCTGGTGTACGAAGTGGGACACCCGCTGTTACAATGACCCTGTCACCCGGCGTACAATATCCCTCTTGGCAAGCTATTGCTGCAGCACGGTCAACCATATCATCAAGATCATGCGCATCTTCAGTAACAACACAATGCAATCCCCAAACTATCGCCAAGCGTCTTGCTGTTTCAGTAATTGGCGAAAGAGCTATGATAGACGTATTTGGACGTTCCCGTGAAGCACGTATGCCTGTTGCACCAGAAGCAGTATAAGCAACAATAGCAGGAAGATTTAACGTTTCTGCAATTTGACGCGCCGCGAGAGAAATCGCGTCAGCACATGTTGGTTCAGGCTCAGGATGCTGCGCATTAATCATTGGCTCGTAGTTCGAATCAAGCTCTATCTTGCTAGCAATCTGATCCATTGTACGCACTGCTTCTTCAGGATATTTACCAGAAGCTGATTCTGCTGAGAGCATAATTGCATCAGCACCTTCATAAACAGCTGTAGCGACGTCTGAAACCTCAGCACGAGTAGGAACCGGCGCATTTATCATAGATTCAAGCATTTGGGTGGCAACAACAACTGGCTTACCCGCACGTCGACACAGTTTGATAATATCCATTTGAATGCCTGGCACTGCTTCCAATGGCATTTCTACACCAAGGTCGCCACGTGCCACCATAACTGCGTCTGACATATCGATAATTTCCTCAATCCGTTGAACAGCTTGAGGTTTTTCGATCTTAGATAAAATCGCAACTTTGCCTTTTGTTATCTTGCGTGCTTCCGCAATATCTTCTGGTCGCTGGATAAATGACAATGCAATCCAATCAATTGGTTGTTCGAGCACAGCACGGAGATCTTTATGATCTTTTTCAGTCATTGCGCCGACGCCCAATGTTGTATCGGGCAAGCTGACACCTTTGCGATCGGAAATTGATGTTCCGGCAATAACTTTACATTCGATGGAATGGTGTCCGCATTTTTGTGCAAGTAACTGCAATTTGCCATCATCAATCAATAAACGATCACCCGGCTTTACAGCATCAAAAATTTCGGGATGAGGGAGAAGAACACGGGTATTGTCACCTGGAATATCTTTATTATCCAAAGTAAACGTTTGCCCAACAACCAATTCCACTCTGTTATTTTTAAATTCACCAACACGCAGTTTTGGCCCCTGCAAATCGGCCAATATGCCAATCGGCCGTCCAAGTTCTATTTCAATTTCACGAATACTTTTCACAAGAGCACGCATCATATCATGATCTGCATGGCTCATATTAATGCGAAAAACGTCAACACCAGCTAAAAATAGCTTCTTTATGACAGCCTTATCAGATGATGCTGGTCCTAAAGTGGCAACAATTTTAACTTTACGATCACGTTTCATTTATTGGGAGCTCCTGTAATCACCGGCGTATTCAAAGCCGGGTTATTCAATGTAGGTTCTGTCAGCTGGACCATCCAGCTTGTTTGTGTTCCAGTATCAATTTCCTGGAACCCAGCTTTTTGAAAACCACGTGCAAAACAGTCCTTAACGCCATCGATCTTGAACTCACTATCTTTGACGCACATATTGACCGGTCCCTCCCAACGCCCATGATTTTTGGCATCTTCAGCATGGAGATAATAAAAACGGGAAGATAATGGTCCATCAATGATTGTTTTACAGCGTGTTGGCCCCACAACCCACCAGCCTTCACTCACCCAGCCGGCTTGCGCCCTATAGCCAATGGAAACACCAATGATCTCTTGGGTCGTATTACATACACGGAAATCGGCATGCGCAACCCCACCCATGATCGATGCAGCAAATACACTAAAGAGAATTACCTGAATTTTCTTAAATAACATTATTGGCACCTTGGGCTGCAAAATTAAATTATTTCACAGCATTTTTCCATTCTCTAATATTGTGTTTTCTTTAGTTTCGGTAGAATTGTCAATCGTTTGCCAGTTCTTAAATTAAGGACATATCATAAATGATTGAAAATTTAAAACAGACTCAAGGCTTTAACCCATTTACCGAAATTGTAGGAAATGCAAAATCTGGTATTGTTTTAATAGCTGATCATGCAAGCAATAAAATTCCTGATACATATGGGACTTTGGGATTACCGAAATCCGAACTCAGCCGACATATTGCATATGATATTGGGTGTGAGGGACTAACAAAACTGTTAGCAAAACAACTAGACGCTCCCGCTATTTTAAGCAATTTTTCAAGACTTTTGATTGATCCCAATCGAGGAGAACTGGATCCTACTTTGATTATGCAATTATCTGATGGATCGGTAATTCCTGGTAATTATCCTCTCGAAGAAGCTGAAAGAAAAAATCGCATTGAACGTTATTATCGCCCCTATGACACCGCAGTCGGAAATCTCATCGGAAAAGTAGAAAATGCATGTGGAAAAAGTCCACTTGTTATTTCTATTCATTCTTTCACACCAATTTGGCGTGGAAAACCACGTCCTTGGCATATCGGATTATTATGGGATAGTGACCCTCGTGTTTTTACCCCGCTCTACCAAGAATTAAAACAGAGAGAAAATATCTTGATCGGAAATAATGAACCTTATGATGGAGCATTAAAAGGCGACACAATGTACCGTCATTGTACTCAAAACGGGATAGCGCACATTTTGATAGAAATTCGCCAAGATCTTATTTCTGACGAAGAGGGTATTACCAATTGGGCTAATTACCTATCACCAATTATGCAAAAAATTAATCAGTTACCAATGATTCACATGAAACAGTATTTTCCATCACGGTGTGATTAAAAATTTAGATGCCGTACTATCATTTTAAAAAGTGTTTCAAGCTTGACTCTGCATAATAGACTCGTGCATTCAAAGACAATCAATTTCCCGGGTCAAATAATAAAATTATCTGGAGACATTTCCATGAGTGACGTAACGGACGAAACACAAGCTGTAGCTGTTGGACAGTTACGGTCGTTCATCGAACGAATTGAACGTTTAGAAGAAGAAAAGAAAACGATATCTGACGATATCAAAGAAGTTTATGCCGAATTAAAAGGCAGCGGCTTTGACAGTAAAGCCGTCCGCACAATAATTCGTCTACGGAAAAAAGAAGACCATGAGCGTCAAGAGGAAGAAGCAATGATACAGCTTTATAAAGATGCTCTTGGTATGAATTAAAATTCAAGAACTCTAAAATTAAAAAGCCTTCTCCTAAAAAAGAAGGCTTTTATTAATTATCTGTATAGTCGTTACACTAACACTCAGATTATCTAAGTATGCTTATTGGAACGAATTAAAAAGCAGAAAATATCCTTTTGATCACGCGTTTTCAATCTCTTCTCTTAACATTTCCAGTTCCAACCATTCTTCTTCTTTTTTTGAAAGCTCGGTTCGCTTTTTATCCAACAATTGAGATAATTCGTGAAACCGTTTTTCATCTTTCATATATAGCTGTGGATCGGAAAATTCTTTTTCCAAGGACTCTATGAGTTTATGAAGCTCATCTATCTCTAAAGGCAATTTTTCTAACGCAAATTTCTGCTTATAGGATAACTTCTGTTTTTCCGTGCGCTTTTCCCGTTGCGATACTGTTGAGATAGACGAAGATACCGTTTTTTCGGCTTTATTTTTGGTTACCTCAACACCCCTGCGTTGTGCTATCATATCGCTATAGCCACCCGCATACTGCAACCAACGACCATTGCCTTCAGGCGCCAGCACAGTTGTCACTGTTCTATCGAGAAAGTCGCGATCATGGCTGACCAATATGACAGTTCCTGAAAAACCTGCCACTAATTCTTGAAGAAGATCTAATGTTTCCATATCGAGATCATTGGTAGGTTCATCAAGGATCAATAAGTTAGCCGGACGTGATAAGACACGCGCCAACATGAGCCGCGCCCGTTCACCCCCAGATAGTTCTTTAATAGGAGTGCGCGCTTGTTCAGGCTGAAATAAGAAATCTTTCATATAAGATACAACATGACGTTGTTCACCATTAACAATGACGCTATCCCCGCGTCCATCTGTCAAATAATGCGCTAAAGTCTCTGTCTCATCAAGCGAACGCTTCTGGTCCAGCGTAGCAATTTCCAAATTCTGCCCCAGTTTTACAGTTCCAGTATCCGGCGGCAAAAGCCCGTTCAACATAGAAAGAAGAGTCGTTTTTCCAACGCCATTAGGTCCGACAAGCCCAACACGATCACCGCGTTGAATACGTGTTGAAAAATTATCAACAAGCGTTCGCCCATTATAAGCCTTGCTGATATTTTTAGCTTCTATAACTAATTTTCCAGATTCTTGAGAATCACTTGTTTCTAAAACAACATTACCTTGTGGCCCACGATATCCGCGATATTGTTGTCGTAATTTTTGTAAATCATCAAGGCGACGCACATTTCTTTTACGTCGTGCTGTAACGCCATAACGCAACCAATGTTCTTCCCGTTCAATCTGGCGTCCAAGTTTCTGTTGCTGACGTTCTTCTTCTTCTAAAAGTTTGTCACGCCATTCTTCAAAAAATCCAAATCCTTTGCCTAACCGCTTTGTTTCTCCACGATCAAGCCATACAGTTGAACGACTTACATTTTCAAGAAAACGACGGTCGTGAGAAATCAATACTATTGCAGAACGTATTTGATAGAGTTCTCCTTCCAACCATTCAATGGTTGTCAGATCAAGATGGTTTGTTGGTTCATCAAGCAACAAAATATCTGGCTGTGGAGCTATTACTCTAGCAAGGGCAGCTCTTCTTGCCTCTCCCCCTGATAAATTTTTAGGATCTTCGTCGCCTGTTAAACCTAAATGATCAAGCATATAGGCTACACGATGGATATCATCCGCAGGCCCCAGACCCGCAGCAACATAGTCTCGTACAGTTTTAAAGCCATTCATGTCGGGAGTTTGGGGTAAATAACGTATTGTACTTGATGGATGACGAAATATCTCTCCGCCAGTTGGCTCTACAAGACCGGCAGCAATTTTCAATAGGGTAGATTTTCCAGAACCATTTCGACCGACCAACGCAATGCGGTCTCCTTCCGATACAGACAAAGACGCATCGCTGAGCAAAGGTGTGCCCCCGAACGTAACAAATATATTATCAAGCCGAAGAAGAGGTGGTGCCATTATCATACCAATGTTTGTTACGTATCAAAGAAAAGATATTTCTATTTGATTCGCAAAGAATAATAAAAAAGGGTCAGTTAAACCGACCCTCCCTTTATGCTATTCAACTAAGATTAGTTGCAAGGTGCTTGGTACATACGACCGTAAGGATCGCGATAGTTACAATATTGAACACCGTTACGGGTTGTAGCAGCGCCAACGACTGTACCAGCAGCAGCACCAATTGCAGCGCCGGCTAATGCACCTTTACCATTGCCCTTAATTGCACCACCAGCAAGTGCGCCCAATGCAGCACCACCTACACCATAACCAGCTGTACGTTGTTCATTTGGCGTACAAGCAACCATTGCAAAACCGAAAGCTGATACCATAGCAATCATCGAAATTCGTTTTAACATAGCAAAACTCTCTCTTTAAAATATTACACCATGTGCTCATGCACAAAGGCAAAACGCTGTTAATAATGATATAAATAACATCATTCCTCTGATGTTTAAACATACGATTATTAACGTGTCTTTACCAAGCAATACTTATTGAAATCACGATTCCACTGGCAATGATGCCAATAACATTGCTTTACCACAACCTAAATTGAGTTGAAATGTTCCACAAACGCGGTTGGAAAGCGTTAATGACGAACCGAATTCAACATCTTTATTCTCAAGTGGCCAGTCACAACCTTTAAGGGTCATAGCCTTCAGCTCTGTTAGTCCAATGATACTGAATATAGAATTAATCGGCAAATCAAAACTATATGCTCCAGGTAAGATGGGATATGCTTCCTCACGACCACTTGTTAAGACAACCTCAATACCTTTTTCAGCAAGTGAAAGAGCATATGTCATATGGAACAATGCATGATCGGTTCTTCTGCCGCCTAATGCACCACACAGTATTACGCGATCTGCTCCCATATCAAGCGCTGTTTCAACTGCCAGCTCACCATCCGTTTTATCCTTGGCAACAGGATATTGGATATGTTTAATGTGTTTATATTTTTCTTTAAGAACTGAATCTGACGAATCAAAATCACCTATCCATAAGGCTGGTGTAACGCATAAAGCATCTGCAAACCTGATAGCGCCATCAGCCGCAATAACCGCACTACCTTGCACAAAACGCAATAAACGTTCTGTGATGTGAAGATCTCCATCTAAAAGAATAGTATAACTCGTCATAACACCCTATTCTTCCCTTATCATTCAGCTTATCATTATTGAATACGTTACAACTGTTGAAATTCTCCGATAAACTTTTCAACATCGTTGAAAAACACTGTAATGAGAATCAGTTTCCAACCTCTGAGAGTGAATTAAGTATTCTTATTATATAAAGGTCAATAAGGGCGGCAACCGGACACAATGAACGATTTTTTAAAAATAAACTGGCGTTCTTTACCGCACAAAGATCGAGGGAATTTAAAAACTCCCTTTAACACCTTTCTATTAAGTTTAACTTTTATAGGCCTTTCTAGCTGCCAAGCTATTGATTATGACAAACCAGATGGGGGGTTAATGCCTTCTGGAACACCCGTTACTGTTGACAAAGTAACAAAAGGCGATTCGCAGGTAAAACTTGGTGCAGCACAGCACCCTCGTATTCTACAAACTTATGGTGGAGAATATAGTGACCCTAAACTTGAACGAATGGTTGCCAAAATTGTCGGAAAACTAACGGCTGTTTCACAGAATCCTAATCAAACATATCGAATTACGATTTTAAATTCACCAAACATCAATGCCTTCGCCCTACCCGGCGGATATGTTTATGTCACACGAGGTCTTTTATCACTAGCCAATGATTCGTCTGAAGTTGCTGCTGTTTTGGCTCATGAAATGGCACACGTTACCGCAAATCATGGTATATTGAGACAACAAAAAGAAGCAGAAGTAGAACTAACCAATCAAGTTGCGACAGAAATTTTACAAGATCAATCCACGGAACGAGAAACTGCAATTCGTGGCAAATTACGCATGGCACAGTTTTCGCGTAATCAAGAATTGCAAGCTGATGCGATTGGTATAAAAATGCTTGGTGATGCTGGATATGATCCATTTGCATCGCCGCGATTTTTACAATCCATGGAAGCATATACTGCATTCCGTGATGTATCAGGAGCAACAGATGCAACACTCGATTTTCTAGCAGGTCATCCATCAACCCCACAACGTATACAATTAGCTACAGAACAAGCGAGAAAAGTTGGTGCACCTGGCGTTGGAACGACTGATCGTAACGATTTTCTTAACGGCATAGATGGCATGATTTTCGGCGATACTGCAGAGCAAGGGTATATCCGTGGTAACCAATTTATTCACCCTAAACTTGGAATAAGTTTTGCGGTTCCTCAAGGTTTCACAATCGATAATTCATCATCTGCAGTTATTGCCAATGGTCCCAACGATTTAGCAATCCGCTTTGATTGGGTCAGTTTACCCAATGGACTTTCAGCAACAGCATATATGCAAAATGGTTGGGTCAATGGTTTGGATCCATCATCGGTGCAATCAATTACAATAAATGGATTATCAGCGGCACGTGCCCGTGCTATTAATGATCGCTGGCAATTTGATGTTGTCGTTATCATCGTAAAAAATCGTGTATATCGTTTTTTAACCGCAGCACCAAAATCTTCAACATCTCTAAACTCTATAGCATCAGCGACGACATCAACCTTTAGATCCTTGTCTTCACATGAAATATCTTCTTTGAAGCCACTACGGATTCATGTGGTAACCGTACGTGCCAACGATACCGTTTTGTCACTTTCTGAGAGGATGACAGGAACATCCGATAAAGAGAAGCTATTTCGCATTATAAACGCGCTTTCCGCGACATCTACATTATCGAATGGTGATCGAGTAAAAATTATATCGGAATAACTGATTTACACTATTACCCGATCTACTCGGCAGGAATATTTAGTAGGCCCACTTTGGTTCCGCTGTGAATGACACAGTCAACCACCGATCAGGACTAGCCTCACCAATCATATCACCTATTTCAGCGCGAATTTTATCAAGTGTTTCAACACAACCAATCTGATAATTTTCAGGTAAGATAAGGTGAATTTCGATCATTATAGATCGACCAACGCACGCGACATAATTTTGTGAGCCAACAAAATTATATTTTTCAACAATACTATCAACGATACTGTTGACATGGTCATCCAGCGCTTCTGGCGTAATCATCAAAACATCACGTAAGGCCTTTGCCACTGTCTTAACAGGCATTGGAAACATACAAATAGCTATGAAAGCCAATGCAACAGGATCAAAAAACGGAAGTAACCACTGGTATGATGTGTTCTGAACAAAGCGGGCGAATATGAACGTGCACAATAAAGCGAAACTAATTGCACCTGAGACAATCCAACTTTTCACATCAATTGTAATAAACGCTGACCCAATTTTTTTATTTTTTTGATACTCATAAATCGCCATGCCAAAACATAAAATAACTGCAAAAAGCGTAAACCATGCCGCGTATCCTAAATTAGGCGTATGTCCTCCATTCAAAATAGTACTAAACGCCTCTGATAACGCATAAAAAACCGCAATCAATAAAGCCAATCCGTTAATTGCTAAAAGCATCGGTTCCAAATGCCAAAAACCGAACTGAAATCGTTCCATAAACTTTGGTGCTTTTCGTTTTCGACGATTAACATCGATATGAATCAACCGCACAACAAGCAATGCAGCCAAACTGAACAAGCAATCAATCGAGGAATACATACCGTCAAAGATGATAGATGACGAGCCTGTTACAATACCCGTCACCACACCTGCGATAGCAAGCATTATGGTCGCCACTATCGAATATTTTAAAACCTTTTGCTCGGCAAAAGCGTTTTCATCATAAGTATACAATGCCAAACTCCATAACTCTGATGCTATAACGCATATCAAAGTTAATGAAATCACAACCTTTATAGGTTTGTTTTAAACCTCGTAAGTCTCTGCATTGTTGACCGACAAAAGGAAATGCCGCAATTTCTGGAGCGCCCTTGCTTCAATCTGGCGCACTCTCTCTTTAGAAATTCCCATACTTGCTCCTAATGATTCCAATGTGGCGCCATCATCATTAAGACGACGTGTACGTATAATTTCTAGTTCTCTTTCGTTAAGAACTTGCAATGCTTGGTGCAACCACTGAGACCGCCGCTCTCCGTCAATTTCTTCTTCTATAATTTGGTCTTGCAATGGATGATCGTCAACAAGTGCATCCACTTTACTACCAGAACTTTCATCGTCTCCAATCATAGGAGCGCTCAAAGAATTATCTGTCGTAGAAAATCGAAAATCCATAGTTTCAACATCAGACACAGAAACCCCCAGCTTTTCGGATATGCTTTTGTAAATATCCTGCTTGCTTAATGTTCTATCTTCAAGCGCAAGTTTTGTACGTAAACGTCTTAAATTGAAAAAAAGAGCTTTCTGAGCTGAACTTGTACCACCGCGTACAATTGACCAATTACGTAAAATATAGTCTTGAATCGATGCCCTTATCCACCACGTAGCATATGTTGAAAATCTGACCTCACGATTTGGCTCAAAACGTGCAGCTGCTTCTAAAAGCCCGACATATCCTTCCTGAACTAGATCGCCAAGTGGCAATTTAAAGTGCTTAAATCTTCCTGCAATTGAAATCACAAGCCGCATATGAGCAACAGCTATCTCGTGCATAGCCTTGCTGTCATGTTGATCTTTCCATCGTAAAGCCAAAACATGTTCATTTTGCCTTTCTAGATAAGGGGCATTCATAGCAGAACGCACCATATTGCGACCTAATGTATTATCAGTACCTGCATAAAAATCCGTTGAAACATGAACGGCTGGGGAAATATTACTCATGACAGCCTCTTTGATAAAAAAGGTAGATGTTAATTTTCTTAGAACGGCAATCACTGCCATTCCCCGCTTAAACGCCGATGTCGTTCATTGGTTCCATTCTAATGTAACGTAGAGTTTTTACAACTTTAAATTGTATTTTTAATATTTATCTGAAAAAAATAAAAAGATTTACGACAGTAACTACAAAAAAACCCGCCAAATTGACGGGTTTAAAAATAAAACTTTACTGAGGTTTAGATGCTTACGGTTAAGCAGCAACAATCTCTCCATCATCACCATCAAGATCCATATCTACATCACTCTTTGCACTACGCTTTGGACTTTTAGCCAAGTTAATTTCAATCGTGCGAACAGCTTCTGTTTCTGAAACCTTGGTTACCACAGCAATCTCACGCGCCATACGATCTAGTGCAGCTTCATACAACTGACGTTCCGAATAAGACTGCTCTGGCTGATTTTCAGCTCTGAAAAGATCACGAACAACTTCCGCAATTGCTATTAGGTCACCAGAATTAATTTTTGCATCATATTCTTGAGCGCGTCGTGACCACATCGTGCGTTTTATACGGGCACGTCCCTGTAAAACTTTTAAAGCACGATCAACAAAATCTGTCTCACATAACTTACGCATTCCAATGGAAATAGCTTTAGCGACAGGCACTTTTACGTGCATTTTGTCTTTTTCAAAGTGGATAACAAACAACTCAAGTTTAAGGCCAGCGACTTCTTGTTCCTCTATCGCAATAATTTGCCCTACCCCATGTGCCGGATAGACAATATATTCTAGCGGTTTGAAGCCATGACGATTAGAGGACTTTTTCGATTGGGATGACATATTCTCACTTACTCCCTTTGTGCCCGGCAATTTTGCCGGCAAACACAGGTTGAAGGCTCCCTAAGAGCCATATCCGTCTAGAATTATTTAAAACGTAATAGCATCACAGTGGCAAAAGATTGCACTCAACATTTGTCAACCAAATGTCGCAACTATACTTCGAAACCGGCATAAAACCAAAAGAAACCCAATGAAACCATTCAGCACAGCAAAGGATTTATGCAGGATTACAATTACCTTTCAGTGAATGATAAATAACGTCAAAATACCTAGCTATCGGCTTAACTTAAGCTCAATAACACAAAAATCGTCGTAAATCAATAATCTAGCACGTTAAGTGCTTTATTTATCAATTAATCGCCTGTGCCAGGTTTCGGTGAAAAATATTTTTCCAATTTACCTGTTACGCCATCCATTTCTGATGCTTCAGGTAATTGATCCTTTTTAACCGTAAGGTTTGGCCATTTTGCGGCGTATTCCATATTAAGCTCAAGCCATTTATCCAAACCTGGTTCCGTATCAGGTTTAATAGCTTCTGCCGGACATTCCGGTTCACATACGCCACAATCGATGCATTCATCAGGGTGAATAACAAGCATATTCTCACCTTCATAAAAACAATCAACAGGGCAAACCTCAACGCAATCGGTATATTTGCAGCGAATGCAATTGTCG
>CALYQL010000029.1 GCA_945285915.1 uncultured Bartonella sp. | reverse complement strand
GAGAGCTACATGCCCTGAGAGCTACATGCCCTGAGAGCTACATGCCCTGAGAGCTCATCATTGAAAAATTTACCGATTGAATGTGTATGTCAATCCAAATTATAAAATTCCCGAATAATGGCCCAGCCGTCCTCTGCTTTATCAACGTAGTTGATTAATTTTGCATCATCCGGAGAGATGGTTCCATATTCAGCCAAATAATCCACATTTAATACATTTTTCCAAAATTCTTGCCCGAACATAAGGATTGGCACACGCTTCATGCGTTTGGTCTGGATAAGGGCAAGAGCTTCAAAAAGTTCATCTAGGGTTCCGAAGCCCCCCGGGAAAATAGCGATTGCTTTGGCTCGCATCAGAAAATGCATTTTCCGCATAGCAAAATAATGAAAATTGAAGCAAAGTTCTGGTGTTATATAGCCATTGGGAGCCTGCTCATGTGGGAGAACAATGTTAAGACCGATACTTGGCGCGCCTACATCGGCAGCACCACGATTACCGGCTTCCATAACCCCAGGACCTCCACCCGTTATAATGACAAATTCATGATAATTGGTGGTTGCAGAATAGCGCGAGCAAAGCTGTGCAAACTGCCGCGCTTCATTATAATATTGTGATGCTTTTTCCAGATTGGCTTTCTGCGTTTCGTTTTTTGCTGCCTTTGCTTCGTTTCCCGGAGCAGGAATACGCGCACCACCGAACAAAACAACCGTAGATTTTATGCCATATTGCGTAAAACCCATTTCAGGTTTCATGAGTTCCAGCCCAATCCGAACGGACCTTAATTCTCGACGCGTCATAAAATCTTCGTCATTATAAGCAAGTCGATAAGCAGGTGATTGCGTTTGCAACGTATCTGGTACTTCATGCACCTTATGCACATCATCCTCTGAATGAGGAAATGGAGTCCAACCATTTTTTTCGCCAATTGTCATAGAGGATATTTCCTTTTCATTGACCATAAATGCTTCTTGGATTAGGTCGGATAGAATAATTGTTGATGCTTTCGACTTACTTAACGGAGACCTAATTCATGTCTAACTTGTCCCAACTGGAAACCATTGTTGAAAAGGCATTTGAAGAACGCGATACTGTCAATGCTTCTACCAAGGGTGAAATACGTGAAGCTGTTGAGCATGCGCTGGATTTACTGGATCAGGGCAAAGTTCGCGTTGCCGAAAGAGAAAGTGATGGTACTTGGAAAGTACATCAATGGTTGAAAAAAGCTGTTCTTCTTTCTTTCCGACTCAATTCAATGGGAATTATTTCTGGTGGACCAGATGGCTCGAATTGGTGGGATAAGGTTCCATCCAAATTTGATAATTGGAAAAGTGAAGACTTTCAAAATGCAGGTTTTCGTGCGGTTCCAAATGCAATTGTCCGCCGTTCGGCCTATATTGCGCCAAATGTTGTTCTGATGCCATCTTTCGTGAATATTGGTGCCTATGTCGGAGAAGGTACAATGGTAGACACATGGGCAACTGTGGGATCTTGTGCGCAAATTGGCAAGCATGTGCACCTATCAGGTGGCGCAGGTATCGGTGGTGTGTTGGAACCATTACAGGCAGGCCCAACCATTATCGAAGATAATTGCTTTATCGGCGCGCGTTCCGAAGTGGTTGAAGGATGTATCGTCCGCGAGGGTGCTGTATTGGGTATGGGTGTTTTCATCAGCCGTTCAACAAAGATTATTGATCGCGCAACCGGCGAAATTTTTTACGGAGAAGTGCCCGCCTATTCTGTTGTTGTGGCTGGTACATTGCCTGGCAAACCATTGCCAAATGGTGAAATGGGACCAAGCCTTTATTGTGCGGTTATTGTTAAACGGGTTGATGAGAAAACAAGATCAAAAACATCTGTAAATGACTTGCTGCGCGATTGATACAATCGTGCAGCCTTTCGCCAATCATTAAAGAAGAAATTTTTTGGATATATTTTTTATAAACCCATGTTTTATTTCCACATAACGGAAATATTTTTATATATATGGAAATTATAAGTATATTTATATCAACCAACAAAAATAGGAAGAAAACTATAATAATCTTCTTCCTATTTTTTTAGCAGCAAAACACTATATTATCACTTCGAAAATAAGTGCAGCAGAGTATGCGGGGGTTTAACTCTGCTGCGCCAAACCTTGGCATAAAAACACCAAAGTCTGGATATCATTACCCCGTTAAATAACATCAAAAACTGTAGTTTCCCGAATTTTTATTAGACAACTATTAATCGGCTTAGATTTCGTCGTCAACCACTGCGGGTATTCAAATGAAATAAAATATTTTGTTTAACACACGTATTAATTGCGCATTATAGAATCACACACGTAGCATTTGATTTTTTTGCAAAAATTTTTCTAGTTCAGAAAATTTGCAAATATTATTATAATAATCTGACACTTATCGGCTAGCACTACCTAATTGAACGCACGGACTTGTATCTTATATAATAATAACTCTCTGTAAGATGCTTTATTAGCAATTCCAAGATGCCATATTTTGATGAATAGGCTTGATAAATTGCCGCTTATAACCACTATAAGTGGTCAGCAAGTAATATTTATGCATTGATAAAAACGAATGAATATCATTTTTTATAAATTGTAATACAGCTTGCTTTATAAGTAAGCTGTATTAGTCATCAATTTTCAAGGCTTTAATAAACGCTTCCTGCGGAATTTCTACCCGACCAAACTGGCGCATACGCTTTTTACCTTCTTTCTGTTTATCAAGAAGTTTACGTTTACGCGAGACGTCACCACCATAACATTTGGCGGTAACATCTTTACGCAAGGCGCGGATATTTTCACGAGCAATAATCTTACCACCAATAGCGGCTTGAATAGGTATCTGGAACATATGTGGCGGTATGAGATGTTTTAACTTCTCACACATTGACCGTCCACGCTTATCAGCGGCCGAGCGGTGCACTAAAATTGACAAGGCATCTATTGGTTCAGCATTAACCAGAATAGACATTTTCACCAGATCACCTTCACGATAATCGGTGACATGATAATCGAACGATGCATATCCTTTGGAGATTGATTTTAGCCGATCATAAAAGTCGAACACAACTTCATTGAGTGGCAAATCATAGCTTACCATTGCCCGTGAACCAACATAGGACAGGTCGATTTGAATACCACGCCGTTCCTGGCAAAGTTTTAATATCGCACCAAGATAATCATCCGGTGTCATGATTGTGGCACGAATCCACGGTTCCTCGATCGAAGCGATTTTCATGACATCTGGCATATCTGCCGGATTATGAAGTTCTTTTACCGAACCATCTATAAGATTCATGCGATAAACAACGGATGGTGCGGTGGCAATAAGATCGAGATTGAATTCGCGTTCAAGCCGTTCTTCAATAATTTCCAAATGAAGAAGACCAAGAAAACCACAACGAAAACCAAAGCCCAAAGCTGCCGACGTTTCCATTTCAAATGAAAAACTTGCGTCATTCAAACGAAGTTTGCCAACAGCGGCTCGTAAATCATCAAAATCGGCGGCATCAACTGGAAACAATCCGCAGAAAACAACTGGTTGTGCGGGCTTAAATCCTGGTAGCACCTCATCACATGGGCGATGATCTTCGGTAATTGTATCGCCAACGCGCGTATCGGCAACTTCCTTGATAGAAGCGGTGATGAAGCCAAGTTCACCTGGTCCCAATTCTTCAATAGCAACCATTTTTGGGGTGAATACACCAACACGCTCAACAGGGTATTTAGCACCTGTTCCCATCATACGGATTGTTTGACCCTTTTTCAGGACTCCATCAATAACCCGTACAAGCACAATAACGCCGAGATATGGATCATACCAACTGTCAACAAGCATCGCTTTCAGTGGTTTTTTGATGTCTCCGTCATGTGGTGCCGGCAAGCGCTGCACAATGGCTTCCAACACCTCGTCAACACCCACACCGGTTTTTGCAGAAATTTCTATTGCGTCACTGGCGTCAATGCCAATAACCTCTTCAATCTGCTCTTTTACTCTTTCTGGTTCGGCGGCTGGCAAATCAACCTTGTTTAACACAACAACCAATTCATGATTATTGTCTATCGCCTGATATACATTCGCCAATGTCTGCGCTTCAACGCCCTGTGAAGCATCAACAACCAGAAGCGACCCTTCACACGCTGCCAAAGAGCGTGAAACTTCATAAGCAAAGTCCACATGGCCGGGCGTATCAATAAGGTTGAGAATATAAGTTTCACCATCACGCGCTTTATAATGCAACCGCACTGTCTGCGCCTTGATCGTTATACCGCGCTCGCGTTCGATATCCATCGAATCAAGCACTTGATCTTTCATTTCGCGCAGATCCAGACCACCTGTCATCTGAATCAGGCGGTCGGCCAAAGTTGATTTTCCGTGGTCGATATGCGCCACGATGGAGAAGTTTCTTATATGATCGCGATCTATTGTCATGAGAAGCGATTTAGCAAGGAACGCGAAGAAACGCAAAGCAGAAATTTATGTCTTTGATAGGCTATTTCTTTAAATTGCGGCTTTTTTTAAAAATCTCTCTTGAGTAACCCGTCATTACGCCAGAAATTGCCTATTTTTGCCCAAACAAATTGCTTTAGACCCAAATTGAAACATTGGGTTAAAACAGCATGAAGAGCTGGGCGACACATAGATGAAAAGAAAACAGGCATTTCCCTCATATATTTCAACATATATTCCAGCATATCATTGCGTCTGATACGCAATGGCGGTTGCCTCACCCCCCCGTTGTGGTTGGTGTTAAATCACACGCGTTATACATACATATTATCAGAACATATTAGCGCGTTTTGCTAAGCCATTTGGGTGGCTTCAATTCGGCAACAAGTATTCCGCCAATAATGAATAATGCACCGAGAAATGCTGTTGCTGGCAATCTTTCCCCTGCAACACGACCAACAATGCCCGCCCAAACCGGCTCTCCAGTATAGATAATTGTCGCCCTTGTTGGAGAAACCGACTTTTGCGCCCAATTCATGGTCAATTGGATTAGCGCACTCATAGCAGCAAGCCCCACGCCTGACGCAAACCATATCCATGAAAATGCCGGAATTTTTTCGCCGGTTATCGGCATAAAACAAAATGACAAAATCCCTGCCACCAGCAATTGTATGATCGTCACTGTACGGCTATCCACCCGCCCTGAAAACAGGCTGATAAACACGATTTCCAATGCAATGGCCAATGCAGCACAGAGTGTCAGCAATTCGCCGATTGAAAACGTAAAACTGCCTATTCCTTGTCCTGAAACAAAGATAAGCCCAATAAAAGCAAGACCAACGCCGATCCAACTTGTCAATTGCGGTGCTTTGCGTAAAAAAGCCCACTGTAATAATGGCACAAATGGAACGTAAACGGCCGTAATAAAGGCGGATTGACTGCTGGAAATGGTTTTTAAACCAGCCGTTTGCAAACCATAGCCAAGAAAAATTGCAGTACCGATTGCGATGCCTGCAAAAAGCTCATAGCGGGTTACTTTTTTAAGTGTACGACAAAAAACCAAACAGGAAAAACAGCCTGCCAGAGTAAATCTGAACCCGACAAAAAACAGTGGCCCACAGTAAAGCATTGCCGTATGCACAATCAGAAATGTCGCGCCCCAAAGAAACGTAACACCGATTAATGCCAATTCCTGTTTGTTGACCTGAAAAACTGGTTTGGGCTCAGCCATGCAAACTTTCCGCTAGCTTATGAACAAAATCATTGATGCCGTTTACCGCAATGTCGACATAAGAGGGAATAAGGGGTTGGGGTTTGTCTCCAACAAATATCGTGGTCATGCCCAATTTTTTGCACATTTCCAAATTGGCAAGATTATCTTCAAACATAGCTGTTGCTTGTGGCTCAAGCGCAAAATGTTTTATAAAACTATCATAAGCCTGTTGGTAAGGTTTAGGAATGAAATCTGTGTAGGTAACGTCATAAATTCCATCAAAACAATTGTTTAAACCAATTTTATTTAGCACACGCATGGCATGCGCAGCGTCACCATTGGTAAAGATAAATTTCTTTCCAGGAAGCTTTGAAATATCTTTTGCCAATTGTGGATTGGGCTTTAAAGCAGAATAATCGATATTATGGACATCTGCCAGATAATCATCCGCGTCGATATGATGTTCAACCAGCATACCTTTTAAGGCACCGCCATATGTTTGCCGATAATATTTGCGCAATCGTATAATCTCGTCATCATCAACCAAGAGCTGCTTTTTGACGTAAGCACTAATTCTTTTGTCTATTTGCGCCCAAAGACCGCTATCACGTGGGTAAAGCGTATCATCAAGATCAAAAACCCACGTGTTGATTTTTAAGAATTGTTGCAGATCCTGTTGCTCAATCATGGTACAATCAAAGTACCTGCACCACGTTCTGTAAATAGCTCCAGAAGAACCGAATGTGCTGTTTTACCATTCAAAATTACAACACCTTCAACACCACGATCAATGGCCTCGATACAGGTTTCAACCTTTGGAATCATTCCACCAGAAATTGTTCCATCAGCAATCAACTGTTTTGCTTCAGCAACTGTCAATTCCTTGAAAAGTACCCCGTTTTTATCCAGAACACCTGGTACATCTGTTAAGAATAACAAACGTTTGGCTTTCAACGCACCAGCAATCGCACCAGCAAATACATCGGCATTGATATTATATGTATTACCATCGCGGCCTGGTGCAATTGGTGCCAAAACCGGAATCATTTCAGAACGTGCCAGCAAATCAAGTAATGTACGGTCTACTTCAACTGGTTCACCAACAAATCCCCAATCTACAACCCGTTCAATATTAGAATCTGGATCCATAACTTTTTTACGGGCTTTTTCAGCGAAAACCATATTGCCGTCTTTGCCACAAAGACCAATAGCCCATTCTCCCTCGGCGTTTATCATTGCAACAATCTCTTTGTTGATCGAGCCAGCCAGAACCATCTCGACAACTTCAACGGTTTTTTCATCCGTAACGCGCAACCCATTTTCAAACTTGGACTCAATACCCATTTTCCCAAGCAGTTTGGCTATTTGTGGACCACCGCCATGCACAACAATGGGATTGATACCAGACTGTTTAAGAAGAGCAATGTCTCGGGCAAAAGCGTGTCCAAGTTCCGGATCCCCCATTGCATGACCGCCATATTTCACGACGACAGTCTTGTTTTCATATTTTTGCATATATGGTAGCGCTGCTGAAAGTAATGCCGCTTGCCTTTCAGCAACATCAGCGGCATTTGCTTCGGCAGCCTTTGTTGTTATGTCCGTCATGAAATCATCCTCCTCAAAAATATTGGAATCTTTTTAAAGCAGTTTGATGCAACTGGAAATCGGATTATTAGAACTTTTACGTGAAGACCAGATATCATTATCTTCCGCAATAACAGTATAATTTTTCGTTCTGCGCAAGTTAATCTTTTGCCTATGGCTTACCATATAGATCGTCGGTCAAAATAAAATACTGTGTGGCGAAAATATTCAAACTTAGCTCAGACACAATGCGTATAAATAGAACAGCCAATCCCGCTATATTTTAAACAGATGAGACAGACTTTAAACGGCTATTTAACAAGCAAGCAATGTAATTTTTGGTTTACATTGCCAAGCAACCTTTGCCAAACAATGCAATATTCATTTCTCAAAACTTCATTGATTGCACAAAACTTCATGCCAATTATGAATTTGAGCTAACAAGGCTATCAACCATTGTTTCGGCATAAACTTAACGGTTCTTTTCGATAAAAAAATCAATAAATGCCCGTAAAGCCGAGCGCATTCTCTGCTGTGGGTAATAAATGTAAAACCCTTGAAAGCGGGGGGACCAATCTTCCATCACTTTGACCAATTTTCCCGTTTCAATCAAGTCATCAACATAGTCTTCAAAAATATAGGCCATACCAACATTTTGTAAGAGAGCATCAATCATGATGCTATGGTCGTTGATAAACATTGTTTCTGGCGGCATAACCGTAATGCTTTTAGCGCCTTTTTGAAATTCCCATATATAGGCGTGCTTTTCGCTAAAGCGGTAAAATATCGCTTTATGGTTTTTTAGATCGCGTGGGTGTTTTGGATAACCATATTGGTCTAAATATTGTGGGGTTGCCACCAAAACACTGCGCATCTCGTGACCAATTTTGGCAGCAATCATGTCCTGTTCAACATGTTCATGCAGCCGGATACCGGCATCAAAGCCCTTATCAACGATATCGATAAAACTATTATCAATAATAAGATCAAGCACAATGTCTGGATAGGCTTCTGTAAATGCCCCTAAATGCGGTGCGATCAAAAATTTTGCTGCCGAATAACCGGTATTGATACGCAATGAACCGGCAACCGTGTTTTGTGTTGCTTTTGCATCGTTGAAACCGTCTTCAATCATGCGCAAAGCAGATGATGTATTATTGAGAAGAACCCTGCCGGCCTTACTAAGACCAATGCTACGCGTTGTTCTGTTAAGCAGTTGTACGCCTAAGCTTTCTTCAAGCTTTTTCACCGCATAAGAAACAGCCGATGGCGCGATATTTAATTGGCGGCTTGCACTTCGAAAGCTGCCTTCTTCAACAACTGTTTGAAGAATCAGCAGGTAAGAAAGTTGTTGTTTATCCATGCTAAAGCCCACGCCTTATTGTTATAATTATTAGAACAAGCATAACAAATTAAACTCTATAAACAAACAATAATTATTGCTTTAGGTTTTCACAAACTGGAGACAGATTAGGAGTATATTCCTCATGGATAAGCGGTATATTGGAGCATTAGAAGTTGCCGAAATAGGGTTAGGCTGCATGGGGTTTACGTATGCCTATGGCGGCACAGATGAGCAATCAGCAATAAAAACGCTTCAACGCGCCGTCGAACTTGGTGTGACATTGTTTGATACGGCTGAAATGTATGGCCCATTCAATAATGAAGTACTTGTTGGCAAAGCTTTAAAACCATTTCGTGACAATGTAACCATTGCAACAAAATTCGGCTTTAAACTGGAAACACAGGCAGATGGCAGCGTATTTCCGGTGGGTGTTGATAGCCGTCCAGAGCACGTGCGTGAAGTTACAGAAGCCTCATTAAAGCGTTTAGGCGTTGAGGTGATTGATCTCCTTTACCAACATCGTGTTGACCCAAATGTACCAATTGAAGAAACAGTTGGTGTCATGGCAGATTTGGTACACGAAGGTAAAGTAAGAGCACTTGGTCTTTCCGAGGCAAGTAGCGAAACAATCAGACGCGCTCATAAGATACATCCAATCAGTGCAGTGCAAAGCGAATATTCGCTGTGGTCACGCGCACCAGAAGAAAATGTATTGGACACATGCCGTGAATTAAACATTGGTTTTGTGCCTTACAGCCCATTAGGACGCGGTTTCTTTTCAACCGAATTCAAGATGGAAGATTTGGCAGATGATGATTTTCGCCACCTATTGCCGCGTTTCCAGAAAGAGGCATTGGCGAAAAACCAGCAATTGCTTGTTGATATGAGCAAAATGGCAGAAGAGAAAAACGCCACTGTTGCACAGCTGGCTTTGGCTTGGGTTCTTCATCAAGGTGACTTTATTGTGCCAATTCCAGGGGCTCGTAAGATACACCACCTTGAAGACAATGTTGCCGCGGCAAAGTTGAAACTCTCAGAGGAAGAATGTGAGAAACTGAGCAGTATAGTTAGCCCTGAAAAGGTAACTGGCAATCGGTACGACGAAAATAGACTGAAACTGATCAATAATTGATTTATTCAATGATATCTTTGTCAGTTGTTTTGAAGAATATTTTTAAATCATTATAGGAGCATATTTATGGAAAAACGCAGCATCGGAATATTGCAGGTTTCTGCGATAGGATTGGGCTGCATGGGTTTTACCCATGCCTATGGCGGCACAGATGAGCAATCAGCGATAAAAACGCTTCAACGCGCCGTCGAACTTGGTGTGACATTGTTTGATACGGCTGAAATGTATGGCCCATTCAATAATGAAGTACTTGTTGGCAAAGCTTTAAAACCATTTCGTGACAATGTAACCATTGCAACAAAATTCGGCTTTAAACTGGAAACACAGGCAGATGGCAGCGTATTTCCGGTGGGTGTTGATAGCCGTCCAGAGCACGTGCGTGAAGTTACAGAAGCCTCATTAAAGCGTTTAGGCGTTGAGGTGATTGATCTGCTTTACCAACATCGTGTTGACCCCACTGTGCCAATAGAAGAAACAGTTGGTGCCATGGCAGATCTGGTACACGAAGGTAAAGTAAGAGCACTTGGCCTTTCCGAGGCAGGTAGCGAAACAATCAGACGTGCTCATAAGATACATCCAATCAGTGCAGTGCAAAGCGAATATTCGCTATGGTCACGCGCTCCAGAAGAAAACGTATTGGACACATGCCGTGAATTAAACATTGGTTTTGTGCCTTATAGCCCATTAGGACGCGGTTTCTTTTCAACCGACTTTAAGATGGAAGATTTGGCTGCTGATGATTTTCGTCGGGAATTGCCGCGTTTCCAGAAAGAGGCATTGGAAAAAAATAGACAATTGCTTGTTGATATGACCAAAATGGCGGAAGAGAAAAACGCCACAGTGGCACAGCTGGCTTTGGCTTGGGTTCTTCATCAAGGTGACTTTATCGTGCCAATTCCAGGGGCTCGTAAAATACACCACCTTGAAGACAATGTTGCTGCAACACAGTTGCAACTTTCGAAAGAAGAATGCCAAAAATTAGGTGAACTAATCGACCCTGAAAAAGTTATCGGGCATCGCTATGATCCGAAATCAACATTCAATAAATATGCAGAAATTTGATTAGATCTATTATTGGGCATAGGAAATTGATGCAAATTACCTATGCCCATACAGAATTGCAATTATGACATTTCAATTCTGTTTTCTAGCATAACATTGAATTGTTCTGTCACATCGTCCTAAACCCTTTGACAAATTATCTAACCGATTTCGACAAGTGTATAAGGCAAAATATCTCTACGATCACGATTGACAGTGAGATGATGTTTTAGCGGCGGAACAGCACGGCTAGCGCAGTTTGTTCTAGGACAAATTCGGCAAGAAATGCCAATTGGTTCATAGGCAGAATGATTAGTTAAATCCAAACCATCGGCATAAACAAACTTTGATGCATTGGAAACTTCACAACCAAAAGCTAAAGCATAATAAGGATGGGGGCTTTGATAGCCCCCATTACTTTTAATGACCTGTACAGCCATACATAAATAACGCACACCATCTGGTGTCTCGGCCAGCTGGCGGATAACATTGCCGGAAGCTTCAAAAGCCTGATGCGCATTCCAAACCGGACAAGCACCACCATAACGGGCAAATTGCAATTTTACAGCACTATGACGCTTTGTGATATTACCAGCACGGTCAACACGCGCAAAGAATATTGGTACACCTTTCATACCCGGGCGTTGCAATGTTGATAGCCTATGGCAAACCTGCTCCAATGACACACCAAAACGCGCGGCCAGCAATTCAATATCATGACGAAGAAGCGCAGCCGTGCGAAGAAATGGCACATAAGGCAGCACCAATGCTCCAGCAAAATAGTTGTATAAGCCAATTCGGCAAATATCATTGGCTTCTTCGGACTTAAAATCAGCTTTATCAATTATGCTATTGCAAAGTTCATCCGCTTCAAATCGTGCCAATTGCACAGCCAATTGAAAGGCGCGCTTTTGTGGTGAGATATAGGGATTGAGCGTTAAAACATGGGTGGAACTATCATAGTTTCGCACCATGCCATCGTCTGTTGTTGCCCAACGCACCGTTACGTTATGCTTTTCTTCCAACCGCCTTGCAAGAATGGCGTGATTATCGCTATCACCAATCCCAAGCTCGGCAGCCAAAGCCTCAGCCTTTTGATCGAGAATATCAATATAATTATCAACAAAGTGGAAATAATCCCGCACCTCTTCATGCGGCACAATTTCTGATCGCTCGCTTAGTTGCAATCGACCATTAGAACTTGCCAATTGTTCTGTCGCCAAGCGGTATGCCTGATGACAGGTAATTAAAGCGTGCGCCAAGTTTGGCGCATTTTGCGCAATAAGGCGCAATTCCTGCAGGCCCGACCGATTATTTTTAAACAGCGGATCAGTCAGCGTTTCCGTTAAAACAGAAAGTAAGCGGTCATCCTCACCAGTAGAAAGACTTGAAATATCAATATGGAATTTTTCAGCCAAAGATAATAAAACAGCCGCCGAAACAGGCCGTTGGTTGTTTTCAATCTGATTAAGATAGGATGTTGATATGCCAATACGATCAGCAAACAGTGCCTGTGTCAGCTTCTGCTCTTCACGCAACTTACGGATTTTACGGCCAATATATAATTTTCCGATCGACATGATTTCGCAACTTTGCAATTTACAATTTGCATTTTTATAACTTATGCATTCGCACGCAATCAAGCTTTATTATTTTTTTGTCTGTGATAGCTTAACCCTTGGGAGGCATAAGACATATGTCTTTCATGGAAAACATCGGGAGGGAGGAGAAAAGGCCGCGTTTGGGAGAACGCGCCTTTTCTTTTTATGCTTTATGTATGTAATCGCTCTCAAGCCATACAGTTAAGTAGGGCGTTGCAACAACCCGATAATGGCATTTATTTCAGCCTATCAAGTCGCTGTTTTTCAAGAACGATCAGTTCTATAACCAACATATTCGAGAATAATAACAGCACACTGTTAATGTAAATTTACATAATATTTTTCACTTTATAAGTAAAATTAAATATTTTTATTTGTTTTCATAAAAAAAATTAATAAAAACCCTTATGGATAATATAAACTTATTGCGCCGTTATCATATCAAAACGATAACATCCCATCCATGGCATTTTGTCAGAATTTTTGTCAGTTTTTGCCAAACATCAAGCGAATATTATTATGCTAGCATTCGCTAACAGCGTGATCTGAATGCTAGCATCTGCTAAAATTGTGATCTGACATCATACTCGCTTAATAGTGCGAGTCACCATCATTTTTTGGCACATTTGCAAGCATAACCTTAACATTTTGCTCTTCAAACCGTGATTTATCTTTCTGGGACATACCGCTGTCACTGATGAGCGTCCAATGCGCTGGAAAATCTGCCCAGCAATGCTGTTCAGCGCGATTAATTTTATGGCTATCAGCCAAAACAACTGTTTTTGCAGCGCGCCTCATCATCGCATCTTTCAGCACAATCTGATCTAGACTGGCTTCACATAGCCCTCGACCGGCCACCACACCATCAGCGCTTGTAAAGAAAATATCAGCGGTCAAATGTTCAAGATTTTTTAGTGCCAAAGCGCCAAAAATGCTCATACTGGTATTACGGCATTTGCCCCCCAGAATGATCAGATCAAGATGGGGAGCCCCTTCAAGAATAGGTACCAGCATAAGATTATTGGTGATGATATGTAACTTACGCTCAACCAATAAATGCCCGAGAGCGCAAATGCTTGATCCTGCATCAAGCATAATTGTATCGCCATCACGGATAAGTTCATTGGCAATAGCGGCAATGGCCTGCTTATTGGCACCATAATGTTCCATGCGTTCAACATAGGACATTTCTGGCGCGGCATGATTTAAAACTGCTCCACCATATGTTCTTTGAATATGGCCATGTTGTTGAAGAAACTGTAAATCGCGGCGGATTGTAGATGCCGAAACGCCAAACTGTTCCGAGAGGTTATCGACATTGACTGCCTCCATCTTTATTGCCTTGATGAGGTGAGCCAGACGTTCCTTCCTGTTCATAATAATTCTCTTATAAAAAAACAAGCAGTCCAGATTTTCCGGGGATTTAAACCCAGACTGCTTTTACTTAATTCTGTAATAATAAACCAATTTAATTCATAAAACGAATTTTATGCAATCAATATATCTTATAAAAAAGATAATGTGATTTGGGTTTATACTTTTATGCAAAAGCCATACAGAACAAAGTTATAAGAGTATTTCTTAATTTCTCGGTGCCAAATCGGCAGCTTGACGCAACGCTTCAACCAAAGAACGTTCATCAGCAATGCCTTTGCCAGCAATATCAAATGCCGTTCCATGATCGACAGATGTCCGGATAACCGGTAGACCAACCGTGATATTAACGCCGTTTTCCAAGCCCAATACTTTAACCGGAATATGTCCCTGATCGTGGTACATAGCCACAACCATGTCATAATCACCACGCCCAGCAAGGTAGAACAATGTATCCCCTGGTAACGGACCAACAACATTCCAGCCTTTTTCTTGACATGCTTTGACAGCAGGCACAATTTTCGCCTCTTCTTCGCCATAACCGAATAGACCATGTTCACCAGCGTGTGGATTGATTGCGCAAACGGCAATTTTTGGATTTTCCATACCGCGTTTTACCAGAACATCGTGACCACGGGCAATAACACGTTCTACCAAACCTGGTTCAATTTTAGCAACCGCATCAATAAGACCGATATGGGTTGTAACGTGGATCACTCTTAATTTCGGCGTAACCAACATCATAGAAACTTCTGGCGTATTTGTTAAATGTGCCAAAAGCTCGGTATGGCCAGGAAACTTATGATCTGCGGCATGTAAAGCTTCTTTACACAAAGGCGCTGTACAAATTGCTTGCGCTTTACCGTCGATAACAATTTCTGCGGCTTTTTTAATGTATTGATAGGCTGCTTCGCCAGACTCTTTCAAAACAACACCAAATGGATGGTCTTCTTTAAGAAGTTTGAGATCAATACAATCAACAACACCAAATTTTGGGTCAGCATCTTCAATGCGGTCGATAGATCTTACGGTTAAGTTGGTATGGACGATTTTGCCAACCTGCTCCAACCGCTTGGCGTCGCCAATAACAACTGGCTCGCACATATTGTATACTTCGGCATTACCCAATGCTTTCATGATCACCTCTGGTCCGATACCAGACGGATCACCCATTGTAATCACGACTCTTGGTCTACTCATTAAAGTTTTCCTTCTTTTCTAATCAGGGTTAGCCGGTCAAAAATACGCACAAGGCTGTTCTCGTCGCCAAAAGCACCGGCTTTTGTCGCAACTGGAACCTTGGTTTCTCCGCGTGTTAGACCTAAAGAGACCCCAGCTTCAATTTCATCGCTTAATTCAATGCCATTTATGCCGAAGGAATCCATCAAAAAGCTAGCTGTCTCGCCGCCTGTTGCGGCAAAACCTGCAAGATGAGGCGCAACATTTTTTAAAACGTTGCTCAAGTTTTTAGCCAATTGAGACCCCATAGACATATCGATATTTTCACCCATGGTGATTTCTACCAAAATGTCACCGCTGTTTTGCAATATTTGCGAAATATTATTGGCAATTTCACCCAACTCTGCACTATCAGATAGCAGAAGTTCGGGCGAGATAGGAAAATGTTTTATATCCCGTGTCGATAGCAGTTCTTTTGCTGCACGGCGTGACGCATTGGCCAATGAGCCAACAACAATCATGACACCGCCATCCATTCGTACTGCCGTTTGCGCATCACGTGGTGCTAATGCACAACGTGCGGCAAATGCGTGCGCAAGTCCTGCACTACCAATGAAAAAGTGTGATGCATCCGCACGTGAAAACACTGAAGCAATACGCTGCAAGTCTTCTACTGTTTCGGCATCAAAAATAAGCACAGGATAATCGGCGCTATTTTCCAACTCTGCAATATATTGCGAAAGAGCCTCTTCTGAACTGCGCAATTTATCCAAGCCTATCACAAATGCAATAAGACCTGCATCTTCAATGATCTGCTTCATATCCGAAGTAGGATAGGTATGGTCGCGTTGCCAAAGCTCTGTGCTTTCCAATGGCACACCATTGACAATAATCTTGCCATCCTTGGTTATACGGCCAGTTGCTGGAAAAGCAGGTGCCAGAACACCAATGCCACGCCCTGTCTTTTTCTTCAAGAATTGCGCAGTTTGCGCAATAATTGCTGCTGGTTGACCGCGCAATGTCGAGTCAATTTTGCAGAAAAGAAATACACCTTCAGACCACAGGTTTTCCAAACACTTTTCCTGAAGAGCCGCGCTATCCTTGGAAGGCAGTTCACGACCGTCTGTATTAAAGGAAAAGATCTGGGTACGGTTTTCTTTTGAAGGGAAAGTCGTACCCCAACCCACTGTTGCCTCTGTGCCACGCCGACAATAGGCAATGGCACAATCGGCGGCACCTGTCAGATCATCTGCGAGGATAAGCCAGTTTTTCATGAAACAGCCCCTTTAATTATAAGCCGGTTTCTTCATTTGGTTCTGCTTCTGGCTTACCAAATTTCTTTGAAACCCAAGCTGTCAAAAATGGCACAAGAACTGTTGTAATAACCACGCACGCTGCAACCAGCATTGTAGCAGGGCCAGCAGCTGCTGCATAAGCTGGATTGGCTGCTGCAACGATAGCAGGAACAGCGGCGGCATTACCTGCGGTAGATGCTGCGGCAACACCAGCAACACCAGTACCACCTGTTAATCTATCAGCAAAGAAGAGTGGGATACCAGTAACGATAACAACACCAACACCCATAGCAAGACCAAGCAAACCAGCGTGCCAAACCTTGGATAAATCAAGTGAAGCACCCAGTGCAAAAGCAAAGAACGGTATCATAACGCCACTTGCCTTGCCCAAAAACTCACGCATTTCTTTGTCGAGATTGCCCAAAATCATACCAACAACCAATGGCAAAATGCTGCCAACAAGGGCTTGCCAAGGAAATGCTGCAAGACCGGCAACACCCAAAGTAACCATGGTCAAGAATGGACCTGATTCAAGACACATAATGGTGTAAGCACCAACATCCCGTGGACGCCCATATTGTCCCATCAACGCCATATAAAGACCGCCATTGGTATCATTGAGCGAAGCAACCAGCGCAAGCGTAGAAATACCAATGAAAACACCCGAAGTAACCGGCGCTTCGCCCAAGAAACGTCCAGCAATAACACCAACGAGGATAGCAACACCAACTTTTACGGCAAACAATGTGCCGCCTTTTTTAATGATATAAGGCGCAGCCTTAAAATTAATACTTGCCCCCATACATACATAAAATACCGCAAGAATTGGGAGTGATCCCTTAAACAACGCCCCAGTAAACGAACCAAAAAACGTTGGTGCCGTAGGAAAAAAAGTGGCAATTAACGCCCCTATCAACAATGGCACAACCATCATGCCACCAGGTACTTTTTCTATCCCACGTTTGATCGGAATTTGCATCTTATGTCCTCCAAAAATTGCGCCCCTCAAAAACCTGCGCAATGAACTGATGATGGTTATTTTTTGCGCAAATTGCGCAATGAGTCAAACAAAATCGCACAAAATTTAACAAATATGCGCAATTAGAGCATTTTATTTCGTAAAAATTGTATATTTTGTGCAAACTCGTTAAACGTGTGAATAATAAGCGCAAATAGTCATTTATCGCGATTTTCTCCGCCCTATCTTCTGTCCTTAACGACAATAGAGATCAGATAAACCATAATAAATTCAAATATCTTAGCGAATTTTATGTTTGGTTTTTGCCAAACTGCTGTCGCCAGATTTTATGCAGATTGCGCACTATTTTTTGCGAAGAAAATGCATAAAATCACAGTAGAATAGATCAAAATGCGCAATTTATGATTGTTTTAACCATGTGCAACAAATCTGGGGAAGTTTTTGTAGCCCTATCCTGCAAGCACAGATTTTTTCGTCAATTAGGTCAACATCATTTAGCAAAAATCATTTAGCCAACATCAATTAGGTCAACATCATTCGCAAATCACAAAAGCGAACGCCGAACACGATCAATCAGCCAAAGCTGTTATGATATGATCCAGAACAATTCTGCCCTGTTTGGTTGCCCGAAGACGCGTGTTACCAACTGATTCGATAAGACCATCCTGTTGCAGCAGGCTGATGGTTTTTGCATTAAGACTATGGCCTGCCAATTTTTCATAACCGACAAGATCCAGACCTTCATAAAGACGAAGCCCCATGAGCAACATTTCTTGTGCTTGTTCACTTAATGTCAAATGTTCTTCCTCAACAATGCCATGCCCCTGCTGTTCGACGAGAGAAAGCCATTGTTCAGGGAGTTTTTCGGTTATCGTCACTAATCTGGTTTTACCGTTGTTTTCATGGGAGGCTGGCATAAATCGCCCATGCGCCCCAGCCCCGATGCCAACATATTGCTGATAACGCCAATATAGAAGATTATGCTGCGACTCAGCCCCTGGAACAGCATGATTGGAAATCTCATAGGCGGGCAAGCCACAATCTGCCGTGATATTCTGTGTCAGCTCGTAAAGGTCAGCCGCTAGTTCCGGATCAGGCAACTGAAATTTTCCTGTTTCATATAACCTATGAAAAGCCGTCCCCTCTTCAATGGTCAATTGGTAAAGCGAAAGATGATCGGCAGCAAGGTCAATTGCCTGCCGAAGCTCTTGTTCCCAAGCACCCAATGTTTGTTGAGGACGGGCATATATCAAATCGAATGACAGCCGAGGAAAAATCTTCCGTGCAAGTTCGATCGCATACAAGGCCTGTTTTACATCATGAATACGGCCAAGTCTTTTCAGCTCTGCGTCGTCCAGAGATTGAACGCCAAGCGAAAGACGATTGACGCCAGCCGCGCGATACCCAAGAAACCTGTCGGCTTCTACACTGGACGGGTTGGCTTCCATGGTAATTTCAGCATTTTCTGCAATAGACCAATTGCGGTCAACGGCCTGCAAAATTGCATCTAACGTTGCAGGAGCCATTAATGAGGGCGTGCCGCCGCCAATAAAAACACTGGTAACTTTTCGTGCGCCTGTGAGCTGGCGCATTGTTTCCATTTCACGCGTAAAGCCGGCAACAAAACGCGGTTCATCTACCCCCTTCATGCGTACATGGGAATTAAAGTCACAATAAGGGCATTTGGCAGCACAAAATGGCCAATGGATATAAACGCCAAAAGGTTCGGTCATACTTTTTGCAGCAACTCTTCAGCAAAAAGTTTAAAGGCACGCGCCCGATGGGATAAGGCTGTTTTGTCACCCGGTTTCCAGCCGTGTTTTTCCTGTGCGGTCATTTGCCCAAATGTTTTTTCATAACCTTCCGGTTGAAAAATAGGGTCAAAACCAAAGCCGTCATCACCACGTGGCGGCCATACTAAGGTACCTTCAATTTCACCACGAAAATATTCCGCGTGACCATCTGGCCAAGCAAGACATAAAACCGAGACAAAACGGCCATGTCGCTTATCTGGTGTTGTCGCACCAGCTTTTTCCAATGCGTCTTCAACCTTTTGCATGGCTTTATCAAAATCACGGTGGCCGTCTGGTTGAATAGCCCAATCAGCCGTATAAACACCCGGGGCTTTATCAAGCGCATCGGCCTCAAGCCCAGAATCGTCAGACAATGCAGGCAAGCCTGTTGCTTTGGCTGCAGAAAACGCCTTGATATAGGCGTTTTCCTCAAATTGCGTGCCGGTTTCTGCTGGTTCAGGCAAACCGAGCTCTCCAGCAGAGGTTGTCTCAAAGCCAAAAGGACCGATAAGATCTGCTATTTCACGCAATTTACCAGCATTATGTGTTGCCACAACCAGCTTTTTCCCTTCAAGCTTTCTCATAAACCTAACCTTTATTCTGCAATTGCTTTTTTCTGTAATTCTATCAAGTGGTGGATACCGCCTTTAGCAAGCCCCATGAGTGTGGAAAATTCTGTCTCTGTAAATGGCTCACCTTCTGCAGTGCCCTGAATTTCTACAATACCACCTTTGCCGGTCATCACAAAATTGGAATCTGTTTCTGCGTTGGAGTCTTCCGCATAATCTAAATCCAGCACTGGTGTGCCTTGATAGATACCACAGGAAACAGCCGCGACATGATCTTTCAACACTTTATCGCGCAGCACCATTTGGCGTGTTTCCATCCAACCAAGGCAATCATATAATGCCACCCATGCACCAGTGATAGAGGCTGTTCGTGTGCCACCATCTGCTTGAACAACATCACAATCAATTGTTATTTGCATCTCGCCCAATGCTTTAAGGTCTACCACCGCACGTAAGGAACGGCTAATAAGGCGCTGTATTTCCATTGTACGCCCACCTTGCTTGCCAGAAGCGGCCTCACGGCGCATTCTCTCACCGGTGGAGCGTGGCAGCATACCATATTCTGCTGTAACCCAGCCTTTGCCAGAATTGCGCATCCATGTTGGAACACGTTCTTCAAGACTTGCTGTACACAATACATGCGTGTCTCCGAATTTTACCAAGCATGATCCTTCAGCATATTTATTAACGTGGCGCTCAAATGAAACAGAACGCATCTCATTGGCCGCACGATTGGATGGACGCATAACTTTTCCTTTCAAGAATATCTTTTTTAGCTTCTTTAGACTATTTGACCCAGCTTTGGCAAAACTTATATAAGGGGCAACGAGTTTTCATAATTGAAGTGAAACAATGAAACGAAATTTCATTCCTGATGAACTGAAAGGTCTTGATGAACGATCACGCGACATTTTCCGTCGTATCGTTGAAACCTATCTGAACGAAGGTGACCCTGTTGGTTCGCGCAATTTGTCGCGCCAACTGCCACACAGTCTGTCACCTGCAACGATACGCTCGGTCATGAGTGACCTTGAGCATCTCGGGCTAATCTATTCTCCGCATATTTCAGCCGGTCGCATTCCGACACAATCGGGCTTAAGATTTTTTGTCGATGCATTTATTGAAGTTGGGGACCTGCCCTCCGATGAACGTAAAGCCATTGAAGCACGTGTTGAAGAAGCCGGACATGCCCAGTCTGTCGAACAGTTTTTAACAGAAGCCAGCCAAATTCTATCAGGCTTGTCACGCGGTGCGGGTTTGGTTTTAGCCACAAAAAATGAAGGTACCCTGAAACATATTGAGTTTGTAAGGCTTGATACCGCACGTGCGCTTGCCGTGCTGGTGACGCAGAAAGGTGATGTTGAAAACCGCATCATCACTTTGCCTGAAGGGGTTACCCATTCCCAGTTGAGTGAGGCAACCAATTTTCTAAATGCCCATATCCAAGGGCGCACGCTGAACGAAGCAAAGGTAGAAATTACGCGTCTGCGTGAAGAAACAAAAGCAGCTTTGGATGAACTGTCGCAACATTTGGTAGATGCCGGATTGGCCGTATGGGGGGGAGAAGACAAGGGGCATAAAACGCAACTTATCGTTCGTGGCCGCGGCAATCTTTTGGAAGATGTAAAAGCGACCGAAGATCTTGAAAGACTAAGACATTTGTTTGATGATCTGGAAACCCGTGAAAGCATGATGCAATTGCTCGATCTTGCCGAAGAAGGCTCAGGGGTGCGTATTTTTATCGGTTCGGAAAACAAGCTCTTTTCATTATCCGGCTCATCATTGGTTGTAGCGCCATATTGTGATTCAAACCAGCATGTCATTGGAGCGCTTGGCGTAATTGGACCAACCAGACTAAACTATGCCCGCATTGTACCGATGGTGGATTACACAGCACAACTTGTTTCGCGCCTTCTCAAATGATAGCCCAAAACGAAAAGCTATAGATTCCAGCTATTATATCGTTTAGTAATCACTTAAGAATTATGATTTATTTGCAATTGATTGCCTGAATGGTTATTGAATTAAACCGATTTGCAGCTTTCAAGAAAATGTTGAAGAAAGCAATATATATGAAGTCAGCTTTTTTTAACCTCGTTATTTTCTTTTGTGTTTTGTTGTCATCAATTGCAGCGAAGGCAGAGCCTACCAATATTACTGTTGCTTTGGCGCGCAATACAACAACGGCGGCTGAAGAAACATTTACTTATGCCGTGCCTAAACAATTGCATTATTTTGCTGAAGAAAACATCAACCCCACACTGTTATATACAGATGGTTCAACAGCCGCATTGCAAGCCGTTGCAACGGGTTCTGCTGATATAGCCTATGCATCATCGGCCAATATTGCTGCCGCTATTGATAAAGGCGTTCCGTTAATTGCATTTGCAGGCATTACGATTAAGTGGCCATATTTTATTGCTGTTCCGAAAGATTCTTCCATTCAAACAATCAAGGATCTCAAAGGAAAACGGGTTGGTGTGGTTAGTCTTGCATCTGCTTCTTATGCAGATTTACGGGCAACGTTGAAAATTGCCGGTCTTAACGAAGATGATGTTACAATTATACCAGTTGGCGCTGGTGCAAGGGCGGCTGCCGCTTTGAATGCCGGTGATGTTGATGCTGTTGACAGCTATTCTGACAGTTTCACAATCATGCGCCAGCACGGTGTTTCATTCAATCTGTTACAAAGACCAGAACAAATGGACAGACTTTTCAGTGTTACCATGGTGACAAGCAAAAAGCTGTTTAAAGAAAAGCCACAAAAACTCGTGCAGTTTGCCCGTGCCGCCTATAAAGGCATCATTTATACAAAACTTTACCCTGATAGTGCGATGAAGCTTTCTTTCAAAGAATTTCCGCAGCTATTGGGGGCAGATGATCCGGAAAGCAGCGAAGCAAAAAATACTTCGGAGGCTATGGCTATAGCCCTTGGCGACTCTGTACCGGCTGATAAGCCGGATCCGACAACATGGGGCGAATGGCTCAATATTCCTGACGACCGGTGGCAGGCGGTTTTGTCTTTTGCCCATGAAACAGGCTCGACAGAAAAATTGCTAACCGTTAATGATGTTTGGGATAGTTCACTTATGTCAGATATTTATCATTTTGATATAAATTCTATTGTAGAACATCCCTAACAGGTCAAATGCCCTATCAAATATCTTTGAAAACTGGAAAAAATACCAATGCCGTTTGCTTCAAAACCGCTTATCACAATTAAGGGTTTGCATAAAAACTATATAGCCCAAAAAGACGGCACAGTTTTAGCTCTTAAAGATATCAATCTGGAAATTGCCGAAGGAGAATTTGTAGCACTTGTCGGCCCATCTGGTTGTGGCAAGACAACATTGTTAAAAATTCTTGCAGGTCTTGTCGATGATTTTACTGGTAGTGTTTTTTTAAATGACCAACCTGTCACAAAACCTTCTGTCGATGTTGGTTTTGTTTTTCAGGAACCGACACTGCTTCCTTGGCGGACGATTTTACAAAATATTCTGTTACCTGTTGAATTGATGCATCAGGATAAAAAGCTCTATCAAGAACGCGCACTGAAATTGATGGAAACTGTTGGCCTCAAAGGTTTTGAAAATAAACTTCCGAATGAATTATCTGGCGGTATGCGCCAGCGTGCTGGCATTTGTCGGGCTCTAATCCATGATCCAAAAGTTTTGCTCATGGACGAACCATTTGGTGCGCTTGATGCAATGACACGCGAACATCTCAATGATGAATTGCAAAATATCTGGCTGGAGAGCAAAAAAACAATATTATTTGTAACCCATTCTATTCCTGAAGCTGTCTTTTTAGCTGACAAAGTGGTTGTTATGAGCCCACGACCAGGACATATAGATGAGATTATCAATGTCCGGCTTGAACGCCCACGCAATATGGCCGCTCTTGCCCATGAAAACGCTGGCAAGATATTGGAGCATATCCGCAACCATTTTAAAAATTTTGGTATCAATTAACGAATTTGCCTTGCATATCGGCAAAATATTGTTTCCAACGTTGCCTATATAACAAGAAAGGTCGGCAATGTATAAAAATGAAAAAACACTTCAAGCACTGCTTGTGGTCATCGTTTTTATTCTGGTCGTGGCCTGTTGGGAATTGGGCGTTAAATTTTGGCAGATACCTAGCTATCTGTTACCACCGCCAAGCCAAATTTTTGCTCAATTGGCAAAACTGCTTCAATCAGGACTGTTCTGGGAAAATTTTCAAGTAACAATGATTGAAGTTCTACTGGGCTATGTTTGCGGCGTTGTTTTGGCTGCTTTACTTGGCGTTTCCATTGCACAGGCAAAGATATTCCAGCTTGCCTTGCTGCCCTATATCGTTGCTTTTCAAACCATACCGACTGTGGCTCTGGCACCCATATTTCTACAATGGTTTGGTTATGGCATTACCTCGAAAATTGTTATGGCTGCTCTCATTTCTTTTTTCCCGATGCTCATCAACGTCATAGCGGGATTACAATCTGCCGGACGCGATGAAATACAAATGCTGAAGGCTTTTGGCGCAACACCTTTACAAATTTTGTTAAAAGTCAAATTACCAGCATCGCTTCCTTTTGTATTTGCAGGATTGGGATTGGGAATTATTTTTGCCCTTATCGGCACCATCGTGGCCGAGTTTGTTGGCGCGCAAAAGGGATTGGGTAAAATGCTCATGCAGTTTAATGAACAGTTCAATATTGCCGGTATGTTTGCTGTTCTGGTTGTTTTAGCCATTATTGGCGTTATCATGCATATGATTGTCGCCTATGCTAAACATAAAATTGTGTTTTGGGCACCGCGCCAATAGTCTGAAACAATTTGCTGGCACTGTTATTCTGAAACACGTGCTTTTTAGAAGGAATATTTTTGCCGCATTATCGCAATAAATTGCTCAAATAATCAAAAATTCGGCGTTTTTTTATTTGTAAAAAACTGTCTATTGCACAATTTAAGCAAAGAGAACTTTCTTTTGGAAACAAGTTGCGTTAAAAACTCTTAGAAACGCTCTAAAGAGATGCGAATCTAGAGAATCTGTTAAATAGGCTTAAAGTTATGCGAATAAGGCTTGGAACGCGCAAAAGCGCACTCGCACGTGTGCAAGCACAAAATGTGGCCGAGCTTTTGCGGGGTATCGACCCATCTTTGACAGTTGATATTGTTTTATTTGGCTGCATTGGTGATAAAGATAAGCGCACCAGTTTTCAGGATATAGGCAATGTTGGGGTTTTCACCAAAAGCGGTGAAGAAGCATTGTTAAATCGTGAAGTTGATATTGTTGTCCATTCGCTAAAAGATCTTCCAACGGAACAACCTGAAGGGTTGGTCTTAGCTTGTGTTCCTGAAAGAGAAAACCCAAGGGATGTGCTTTGTGGTTTGAAACTTGAGAATATAAGAAGCGATCGCCATAAAATTGGTACCGGTTCTATCCGGCGTGCAGCGCAAATGCGCTCAATCTTTCCGGATATTTCCATTGTTCCTGTGCGGGGTAATGTTCCACCGCGCTTGCGTAAAGCAATCGATAAAAATGGTATTGATGCCACGATTCTGGCAGCAGCAGGTTTGAAACGACTCAATTTGCTAGAATCGGATATGGAATTTCTCAATCCGCAGATCTTCCCTTATGCTGTTGCACAAGGTGCGCTTGGTATTGAATGTCGCAGTAGCGATCAGGATATTGTCCGTCTTTTGAAAACGATTGAATGCAAAAAGTCCCGTGCGGAAACCGATGCAGAACGTTCTTTGATGAAATATCTTGGTGCAGGGTGTAATTTGCCAGTTGGCGTATGCTGCTCTTGGAAAAACACCATGTTGCATCTTAAAGCCACTGTTACCGGTGTTGATGGGCTGGAGCAAATAACAGACCATGCAACGACCTGCACTTATGGTGCGGAAGAAATGGGCAAGCGCCTTGCTGAACGGCTGCTTGACAAAGGTGCTGGTGAATTATTACGCGCTTGCGCGGTGAATGGCGATAAAACCAAAGTAGCAAGCTTGTTGAAAATTTAATTGCTTTTTAACAGCGGCATTTTTAATAAAAATTAGGCATACCTATTTGCTATTATAAGCTAATAGGTATGTTTTATTGTTTGCCTCTTGATTTTTGCAATTAAAATTTCGATATCGGGCTTAAGTAATGTCATCAAGAAATGGAAATCCTATGTCTGAGGAAAAAAACAAATCTGGCGATAGTGAATTGGAAAATCGCGATCTTAAAAATCCGGCCGACCGTGAAGCCTTAAAACGTGCTGCCGATGATTTTCTGAAACAACGTAAGCAAGAAGCAACAGCCGAATTGGATGATGACAAGATTGCTGACGAAGGTGCTGACCAGGTCGCGGCTTTAGAAGCTGAAAATGAAGAATTAAAAGACCAGATATTGCGTCTTGCTGCCGAGATGGAAAATTTACGTCGCCGGACAGCCCGGGATGTTGCCGATGCAAAATCCTATTCTGTGGCCAATTTTGCGCGCGATATGTTGCAAGTATCCGATAACCTCAATCGTGCTTTACAGGCAATACCAGATGGAGCACGTGAGCAAGATGCCGGCCTACAAGCTTTGGCAGAAGGCGTTGAAATGACAGAACGGGCTATGATGTCTGCGCTGGAACGCCATGGGGTTAAAAAAATAGAGCCTGAAGGGCAAAAATTTGACCCTAATTTTCACCAAGCTATGTTTGAAATTCCTAATCCTGATGTGCCAGCAAACACGGTGCAACAAGTTGTGCAGGCTGGCTATGTGATTGGTGATCGTGTGTTGCGCCCAGCTATGGTTGGGGTTGCCAAGGGCGGTCCAAAGGAAGCTGTATCCAAAGCCGATTCAGATAGCTCTGCCGAAGGCAACTAAGCTGATTTTTAAGCACGTTTATCTATCATATAATGATTGTGTTTAGGCGGAATTTCAGTTCCGCCTTTATCATTTATGGCAAGGTCTTTTTACCGTGAGCCAAATTATCGCAATGAAATGACAATGACGGATGGTTGAGTGAACTGTCTGGTTTAATTGCAACGAGGCTTAAGCTGTTGGCGTAAAACCAATAGGTAGGTGCAACTTTAACCTCTTTTTGAAGAGACCCTGCGCAATTTTCAAATTTTACTAGATCAATTATCAGCCAGTATTTTCAAACAATTGCCTATATAGGTGTGTCACCTATAGTGACCAACAAACCACGCCAGCAAAAGCTTCAAGTAACGCTGTTAGAAATGCACCCTATATTTGCGCTATAGAGCCTGAAAATGACTATTATATCTCTAATTTTCAGCCATATATTTCATGCCCTGCAAATAGCGATAATTTTCAAGTCATGCGAATGGCAATAATACCATGCCATGCGAATGGCAGTTAGCGCGCAACAACAAAGCAGGAAAATGCTTGAACCGTTAACTTATCGCACACTGCTGATGCTGCATCTTGACTGGAAAATGATCCAAAACGCACACTATACACTTTCCTACCGTCCATCGTTGTTGGCTCAACACGGCCTAGGGAAGCTATTTTTGCGTCTTTTAAGCTGCTCTTGATGGTCTTCAAAAAGCCATTTGCTGCCTTGGCATCAGGCAAGGACGCAACTTCTACAATATAACTCTGCCTTACCTGCTTTTCTAACAACTCTGTGACAGTCTGCGCGTTATTGTCAGCATAGGCCATTGTTGTCGGAGCCTGTCCGAATGATGTTGGCGCTTGTTCTACCATTTCAGGCGCCTGCTCTTGTGCAGATTGTCCAACCGGAATTTCTACCGTTGTGCGGGATTTTATAACTGTTTTTGATGGAAGCGCGGCTGAACGTTTGGTGGGGGTTACTGAGGCTGTTGTCAAGTCCTCTTGCGAAACGGTTGCCGGTGTCTGATTGGCCGGTACTTGATTTGCTGGGGCTTGAGTTGCTGATACTTGAACTGACTGTGTTTGAGTTGGTTGGGCAACCTGCTTTGGTGAACGCATACCTTTCCACGCAGATTGCGCAACGTTCCAGCCTGAAAAGAGGCGTTTTTTGCTGGAACTGGATGCACTGCCGATATAGGCATTAGCGAGTGCCACAACCACATCATCGCGTTGTCTACCTGAAGAACCGCCCAGCACAACAATAACCAGTTTCTTGCCATTTTTGGCAACGCTGGTTGTAATGGTATATCCAGCCGCATTTGTAAAACCGGTTTTCAAACCATCAGCACCATCTATTCTATCCAAAACGCGGTTATGCCCATTATAAACCTTACCACGATAACTGAATTGGCGTTGACTGAACAAATTATAATATTGCGGGAAATGCTCACGCATAGCAATGGACATCAAAGCGATATCGCGCGCACTGGAAACATGTCCTTGCGCGGGCAAACCATTGGCATTCTTGAATGTTGTGTTACGCATACCAAGACTGCGCGCTTTCATTGTCATGATACGTGCAAAATTGTCTTCTGTACCGCCAAGATATTCAGCAACAACAACCGATGCATCATTGGCCGACAGAACAATCATTGCATTAACTGCATCACGTACAGAAATTGTAGAACCGGCTGGCATACCCAATCTCATACGTGGCCGACTTGCCGCCCGTTTTGAAACCGGCATTTGCGTGTTCCAGTTAATGCGCCCACTTTGTAGCGCATCAAAAACCAGATAAAGGCTCATAACTTTTGTAATGGAAGCCGGTGCACGTATTTCATCGGCACGGTTAGCAAACAACACTTTACCATTATTCGCATCAACAACAATTGCAGGAATTGATACCGAATTAGATTTGGCTTGTACCGGCGTTAAGGCCAAAAGCATAATGCTTGAAATGGCGCAACAAATGGAAACCAAAAACCGCGTAACAGTAGATAAATGCATAAGCTGACCCTGTTCGTAACCCAAAGAAAGAAAATCAAATCCATGCAGAATATGATTTAACAATGCTGCATATCAGCGCCAAGGTTAAGTCCCTCTAGTAAAACAACGTTAATCGCTGGTAAACATTCACCGCCGCTCATTTATCACGCGAACCTTTATATAAAGGTTAAAATCATAATTCGGTCGTAAATACGTGAAATACGTAAAATTCTTGACAAAATGCGTAAAAAATTGTAAGAGACCGCTATGCAGTGACGGGGTGCAACTCCCTGCTGATTGAAAACTGCAAGCGCGGGTATCGAA
>CALYQL010000028.1 GCA_945285915.1 uncultured Bartonella sp. | reverse complement strand
GGCCTGTCACGCCGGAGGTCGCGGGTTCGAGCCCCGTCACTCGCGCCATTTTTCGAAAGTTAATCACAAACAATTTGAGTCTCTATTCTGTATTTATAAGCGGAACGTTTGTGATTATTGTTTTTGTCAGCCTATTTACAGTATTTCCATTATGAACACTTTTTTAAGGTGCACTGTTTTGCTTTGTGCGAAATAAGGCAAAAATATGGCTATTCATGTAACATTTTGTTTTTCAATGATAAAAACCGTTGATCCGTGATATTCTTAATAAATACGGGCATTTCAGAATTATTTTTTTTAAAACTAATCGCTTTTGTGATGGCCTTGGCTATTGCTTCATTGCGTGCAGTGAGGTAACGCATATGACAAGATTTTGTCGCACGGCATGCCCTTGAAGCTGTACGGGCGGATTTAACTGAAAGATTATTGATAGATTCTGTTGTTGGAATTTTGTTCAATGATGTTTGTTGGTTAATTCGACGCTTTCAAAAAGGCATGATTAAAAATGACTGATCTAGTAAGCTCTTATTTGCCGGTTATCATTTTCATCGCGGTATCTGTTTTGATTGCCGGTGTATTGCTGGTAATGCCCTATATTGTTGCATATCGTGCACCTGATCCGGAAAAGCTTTCAGCTTATGAGTGCGGATTTAACTCTTTCGATGATGCACGTATGAAATTCGACATCAGATTTTATCTGGTTTCTATTTTATTTATCATCTTCGATCTTGAAGCTGCATTTTTGTTTCCGTGGGCGGTGTCGTTTAACGCGATAGGTTGGTTTGGCTTCTTTTCTATGATGGTCTTTCTGGCAGTCTTAACAATTGGCTTCATTTATGAATGGAAAAAGGGAGCGCTCGAATGGGATTGATTCACAACAGTTCAACATTGGTCGCACCTCAGCCAAAAGGTATTATTGATCCGAATACCGGAAAACCTATTGGTTCAGACGACGAATTTTTCAAAAATATCAGCGGTGAGCTTTCCGATAAAGGCTTTCTCGTTACATCTGTTGATGCACTTGTTACTTGGGCAAGAACCGGCTCTCTTATGTGGATGAGCTTTGGTTTGGCTTGTTGTGCTATCGAGTTGATGCAGTGTTCAATGCCGCATTATGATAATGAACGCTTTGGCTATGCGCCGCGTGCTTCACCTCGGCAATCAGATGTTATGATGGTTGCAGGTACCCTAACCAATAAAATGGCTCCCGCTTTGCGGAAAGTTTATGACCAAATGCCAGAGCCTCGTTATGTAATTTCTATGGGGTCCTGTGCTAACGGTGGTGGCTATTACCACTATTCTTATTCAGTCGTGCGTGGTTGTGATCGTATCGTGCCGGTAGATATTTATATCCCGGGTTGCCCTCCAACTGCAGAGGCGTTGTTGTATGGTGTTCTTCTTTTGCAGAAGAAAATTCGGCGCACTGGTTCGATTGAGCGTTAATTTGGAGAACTCTTGATGCTGGTAGAGGCGTTAAACGAATTACAATCTTACTTGTCTGAGCGGCTTCAAGCCCATGTTGAAGGCTTTAAGCTTGAATATGACGAGTTGACGGTTGTTTCAAAAATTAATTCGATTGTCGACGTTTTAACGTTTTTGAAAGACGATACGCACTGCCAGTTTGTCAGTCTTATCGATATTAGCGGTGTGGATTTTCCAGAGCATCAAAAACGTTTTGATGTTTCTTACCATTTGCTGTCTCCAAAACATAATCTTCGCCTAAGAGTTAAGGTTCATACTGATGAAGATACGCCAGTGCCTTCCGCTTGTGCAGTTTATGCAGGGGCAGAATGGTATGAGCGTGAAGTTTACGACATGTATGGTGTGTTGTTTTCCGGACACCCAGATTTGCGGCGTATCTTAACTGATTACGGGTTTGAAGGGCATCCACTAAGAAAAGATTTCCCTGTGTCAGGCTTTGTTGAATGCCGGTACGACAATGAAATGAAACGGGTCATTTATGAACCTGTTGTGCTTCGCCAAGAGATGAGAAGTTTTGATTTTTCTTCGCCGTGGGAAGGTACAGAATATGTAATGCCTAACGACGACAAGGTAGAGGGTAAATAATGGTAATCACCTCAAATAAAAAAGATAAAGATGGTGGTGGAAACCTGTATGCTGTCGGGTGTTTATACGGCAGACAGAAAAATTTTTATCAATTTGCTAATCAGGCTTTTGAGCGCACTGGTAAAGGTGTTTTGGCTCATTTTGTTGAGAAGAGGTACTGATTGTGGCTGAGGTCAATGTTCGTAACTTTAACATTAATTTTGGACCGCAGCATCCAGCAGCGCATGGTGTTTTGCGTCTAGTTTTGGAGTTGGATGGCGAGGTCGTTGAGCGCGTTGATCCTCATATTGGTTTGCTTCATCGCGGTACCGAAAAGTTGATGGAAACCAAAACTTATTTGCAAGCTACGCCTTATCTTGATCGTTTGGATTATGTTGCTCCAATGAATCAGGAGCATGCGTTTGTTTTAGCTGTTGAAAAAATGCTTGGTGTAGAAGTGCCTAAGCGTGCGCAGCTTATTCGTGTGTTGTTTTCTGAAATTGGCCGTATATTAAACCATTTGTTGAATGTGACGACACAGGCAATGGACGTGGGGGCTTTGACACCACCACTTTGGGGGTTTGAGCAGCGTGAAAAATTGATGATTTTTTACGAACGGGCTTGTGGTGCTCGTCTACACGCCAATTATTTCCGTCCAGGTGGCGTTCATCAAGATTTGCCAGATGATCTTGTAGAAGATATCGGTAATTTTATTGATCCATTTTTGGTCGCTTTGGATAAGCTCGATGCTTTGATAACGCCAAACCGTATCTTTAAACAACGTAACGTTGATATTGGTGTGGTGAATATTGATGACGCGTGGGGACGAGGGTTCTCTGGCGTTATGGTTCGTGGTGCCGGTGCCGCTTGGGATCTTAGAAAAAGTCAACCATACGAATGTTATGATGAATTGGAATTTGATATTCCAGTTGGAAAAAATGGCGATTGTTATGATCGTTATTTGATTAGAATGGAAGAAATGCGTCAATCTGCACGGATTATGCGTCAATGTGTGGATAGATTGTTGGGTTCCGATAAAGATGGACCAGTATTGCTGGTTGATCATAAGATTACACCCCCAAGACGTTCCGTCATGAAAAACTCGATGGAATCTCTTATCCATCACTTCAAACTGTTTACTGAAGGTTTTCATGTTCCAGCTGGTGAGGTTTATGCTGCTGTTGAGGCGCCAAAAGGCGAATTTGGCGTCTATCTGGTTTCCGAAGGTGGTAATAAACCATATCGCGTTAAATTAAGAGCTCCGGGTTTTGCTCATTTGCAGGCCATGGATTTTCTTACACGTGGGCATTTGCTCGCTGATGTGACCGCAATTCTGGGGTCGATAGATATTGTTTTTGGAGAGGTCGATCGCTGATGTCTGTGCGCCGTCTTGCTGATGAAGCCCTGCAGCCTAGTTCATTTTCCTTTAATAAGGAAAATCAACAATGGGCAGAAAAGACTATTGCTAAATATCCAGAAGGACGGCAACGTTCTGCGGTAATACCCCTTCTTATGCGTGCTCAGGAGCAGGAAGGTTGGGTTACACGTGCTGCCATTGAGTATGTGGCCGATATGCTTTCCATGGCGTATATCAGAGTACTGGAAATTGCGACTTTCTATACCCAGTTTCAGTTGAAGCCTGTTGGAACAAAAGCACATGTGCAGGTTTGTGGAACAACACCTTGTATGCTTCGTGGTGCTGGTGATCTTATTACCGTCTGTAAGAAGAAAATTAATCAGCATGCGTTCGAAACAAACGAAGATGGCACGCTATCTTGGGAAGAAGTAGAATGTCTGGGAGCTTGTGCCAATGCTCCGATGGTTATGATTTTCAAAGACACATATGAAGATCTGACACCCGAAAGATTAGAAGAAATTATCGATGCCTTTGAAGCGGGTAAAGGGGACACGGTTCCTGTTGGTCCGCAAAATGGGCGAAAGACCTCTGAACCTATTACAGGGCTTACAAGTTTGATTTCGGATGATGATGCTTCTGGTGCAAAGGCTAAAGCGAGCGAGAAGAAGTAGCTTTGGGCTTTGCAAGGTTTTTGGTGTGTTGACTTAAATGTACGCTAAGTGGCGTTATTAAAAGTGAAGGAAAAGGTGAGAAATGCTGGCAGATAGTGATCGCATCTTCACCAATATTTATGGTTTAAAGGACACCTCCCTAAAAGGCGCAATGAAGCGTGGGTGTTGGGATGGTACAAAGGCCATACTTGAAAAGGGTCGCGACTGGATCATAAACGAAATGAAAGCTTCAGGCTTGCGTGGTCGTGGTGGTGCAGGTTTCTCCACCGGTATGAAGTGGTCTTTTATGCCGAAGCAAAGTGATGGACGTCCACACTACCTTGTTGTGAATGCCGATGAATCGGAGCCGGGAACCTGTAAAGATCGTGAGATTTTAAGACATGATCCCCACACTTTGATTGAAGGTTGTGTGATTGCAACTTTTGCCATGGGCGCGCATACAGCTTTTATCTATGTTCGCGGCGAATATATTCGTGAGCGCGAAGCACTGCAGGCAGCGATTGATGAATGTTATGATGCAGGTCTTTTGGGTAAAAAAACAAAACATGGCCATCCATGCGATATAATTGTTCATCATGGTGCTGGTGCATATATTTGTGGTGAAGAAACCGCATTGCTTGAAAGCCTTGAAGGCAAAAAAGGGCAGCCGCGTCTAAAACCACCATTTCCTGCTAATATGGGCGTTTATGGCTGTCCAACAACAGTCAATAACGTTGAATCTATTTCTGTTGCGCCGACTATTTTGCGTCGTGGTGCTTCTTGGTTTTCATCAATTGGTCGTCCCAATAATGTCGGAACCAAACTGTTCATGTTTTCGGGGCATGTTAATACACCTTGTACGGTGGAAGAAAGTTTGGGCGTCACATTTCGTGAACTCATTGAAAAGCATGCCGGCGGCATCAGGGGCGGATGGGATAATTTATTGGCTGTTATTCCGGGCGGTGCGTCTTGTCCTGTTGTTCCGGGTGAAAAAATGCCTGATGCCATTATGGATTTTGATGGCATGAAAGAAATTGGTTCATCCTTTGGTACTGGTGGTGCCATTGTGATGGATAAATCAACAGATATTATCAAGGCAATTTGGCGCATATCTGCATTCTTTAAACATGAAAGCTGTGGTCAATGTACACCATGTCGCGAAGGCACGGGCTGGATGATGAGACTGCTTGGCAGAATGGTTGAAGGACGTGCGCAAAAGCGTGAGATAGATTTGTTGTTTGAGGTGTCGAAACAGATAGAAGGGCGGACAATTTGTGCATTGGGGGATGCAGCAGCTTGGCCTGTACAGGCGCTGATAAGAAATTTTCGTCCAGAAATTGAAAAACGCATTGATGATTACACACGTAATGCCGTTCAGAGCAAAAATATCGCTTTAGAGGCTGCAGAGTAAGGTTTGTGGCTTTATTGGATAGAGATTTAAAGGTTAAGCGGCTTATCCGCGGACTGGAATGATGATGGCGAAGATCAAAGTTAACGGTAAAGAGATCGAAGTACCCGATCACTATACACTTTTGCAGGCAGCAGAGGCTGCGGGTGCAGAAGTGCCGCGTTTTTGTTTCCATGAGCGTTTGTCTATCGCAGGCAATTGCCGCATGTGTCTGGTAGAGGTCAAAGGTGGTCCACCTAAACCACAGGCATCATGTGCTATGGGTGTGCGTGATTTGCGCCCTGGTCCAAACGGTGAAGCACCAGAGATGTTTACCAATACGCCGATGGTCAAAAAAGCTCGTGAAGGCGTGATGGAATTCCTCCTGATTAACCATCCCCTTGATTGCCCAATTTGCGATCAGGGTGGTGAATGTGACCTTCAGGATCAGGCTATGGCGTATGGTCACGACTTTTCTCGCTACACCGAGAATAAACGTGCTGTAGAAAACAAATATATTGGACCGTTGGTCAAAACAGTTATGAACCGTTGTATCCATTGTACACGGTGTGTGCGTTTCACGACTGAGGTTGCAGGTATTTCCGAGTTGGGTTTGATCGGTCGCGGTGAAGACGCAGAAATAACAACCTATCTTGAGCAGGCAATGACATCAGAATTACAAGGTAATGTCATTGATCTTTGCCCAGTAGGCGCATTAACCTCACGTCCTTACGCATTTCATGCCCGCCCTTGGGAGTTGAATAAAACAGAATCCATCGATGTTATGGATGCCCTTGGTAGTGCAATTCGCGTCGATACAAGAGGACGCGAAGTTATGCGTATCATGCCGCGGGTGAACGAAGATATAAATGAAGAATGGATTTCTGATAAAACACGCTTCATTTGGGATGGACTTCGCACACAAAGACTTGATCGTCCATATGTTCGTAAAAACGGTAAGCTGACAGCAACTACGTGGGCAGAAGCATTTGAAGCAATTCGTTCGGCTGTAGCTTCATCAACACCTGAAAAAATAGGTGCGATTGCTGGAGACTTTGCAACAGTTGAGGAGATGTATGCTCTTAAAATGCTGTTAAACTCTATGGGATCGAACAATGTCGACTGTCGTCAGGATGGTACATTGTTATCGGCAGAGTTTGGCAGAGCAAGTTACATCTTTAATCCAACGATAGCCGGTATTGAACAAGCAGATGCTTTGCTTATCATCGGCTCTAATCCTCGTTACGAAGCGGCTGTGTTAAATGCTCGTATCCTGAAACGCGAACGCCAAGGCAAGTTTCCAATTGCTGTTATTGGCGATCAAATGGATTTGCGTTATCCATACCGTTATCTCGGTGCAGGTGCAGATACACTTTCCACATTGTTACAATCAAAAGATGATTTTGTTGAAGTCTTAAAGAACGCTGAAAGACCGATGATACTTCTGGGGCAGGGTGCCTTGGTTAGTACTAATGGTTTAGAAGTTCTGAAGGCTGCCGCAAAATTGGCAAATATGGTTGGCGCTGTATCAGAAACTTGGAACGGTCTTGCTGTTCTTCATACCTCTGCCTCACGTGTTGGTGGTCTTGATATAGGTTTTACATCACCAAAGGGTGCGGAAGAGGTCTTGAAAAATAGTGAAGTTCTCTTCCTGCTTGGTGCTGATGAAATTGATTTGAGTAAGAAGAATGGTTTCACCGTTTATATTGGAAGCCATGGTGATCAAGGTGCACATAGTGCTGATGTGATCTTGCCGGCATCAACTTACACTGAAAAATCAGGTATTTATGTGAATACTGAAGGTCGTGTTCAAATGACCAACCGTGCAGGTTTTGCACCAGGTGACGCAAAAGAAGATTGGGCTATTCTTCGTGCTTTGTCTGAAGTTTTAGGTCACAAACTTCCATTTGATTCATTGGCTGAACTGAGAGGGAAGCTGTTTAATGAGTTTTCTCATATGAGTGCAGTCGGTGCGATTAATTCTGGTAACTTTGAAGATGTAAATAAATTGGGAGCGAAATTTAAAGCTCTCGAAAAACAAACATTTACATCTTTGATAAAAGATTTTTACTTAACTAATCCGATAGCACGCGCTTCGGCTGTGATGGCAGAGTGTTCAGCACTTGCTCAATCACGGCAAACAGAAGCTGCTGAGTAAGGGTAGAGAGGAATATTAAAGACAATGTATGATTTCTTTATGACCTGGCTTTTGCCCTTATTGATAATCGTCGGAAAAGCAGTTCTGCTTCTCGTTGTACTTCTAGTGCTTATTGCTTATTTGCTTTACGCAGATAGAAAGATATGGGCGGCGGTACAATTACGTCGTGGGCCAAACGTTGTGGGTCCATGGGGACTTTTCCAATCATTTGCGGACCTTATTAAATTTGTTGTCAAAGAGCCCGTTATCCCTGCCGGTGCCAACAAAGGTGTATTTTTGCTAGCACCTTTCATTTCATCAGCTTTGGCACTGTCAGCTTGGGCTGTTGTCCCAGTCAATGAAGGTTGGGCTGTCGCAAGCATCAATGTTGGTTTGCTGTACATTTTGGCAATATCGTCTTTGGAAGTGTATGGCGTAATCATGGGTGGATGGGCATCAAACTCAAAATATCCATTTTTGGGCGCACTACGTTCTACCGCACAAATGGTCTCTTATGAGGTATCGATTGGTTTCGTACTTGTTACCGTAATTTTGGTGAGCGGTTCGTTAGATCTTACCACAATTGTTAAGGGGCAAACATCGGGTTTGGGTACAAATCTCGGTCTTCCATTTAACAGTTTCCTTGACTGGAATTGGCTTGCTTTATTCCCAATGTTCATAATCTTTTTCATCTCTGCTTTGGCGGAAACCAACCGTCCACCATTCGATTTGGTGGAAGCAGAGTCTGAACTTGTTGCCGGTCATATGATCGAGTACTCGTCGACACCTTATATGCTGTTCTTCCTCGGTGAATATGTTGCTATTGTGCTTATGTGTGCTTTGACAACCATATTGTTCCTTGGAGGTTGGTTGCCACCACTTGATGTATGGTGGTTGAATTGTGTGCCAGGCGTAATCTGGTTCGTCTTAAAAGTATGCTTTGTGTTCTTCTGGTTTGCTATGGTGAAAGCGTTCGTACCACGTTACCGTTACGATCAGTTGATGCGTTTGGGATGGAAGGTATTTCTACCCATATCTCTAGCAATGGTGGTTATTACAGCTGCCTATATTAAACTAGTTAATTGAGCTGAGGGTGAAGAATATGTCAGGTCTTTTCCAAGCTGCCAAGTCGCTTCTTCTACTGGAATTTGTTAGCGCATTTATGTTGTCTATGCGCCAGTTCTTCGCTCGTAAGCCGACTATCAATTATCCGTATGAAAAAGGTGTCGTTTCACCACGTTTCCGCGGAGAACACGCACTGCGCCGTTATCCAAATGGTGAAGAACGTTGTATTGCTTGTAAGTTGTGTGAAGCAATTTGCCCAGCTCAAGCAATTACGATTGAAGCTGGTCCGCGTCGCAACGATGGTACACGTCGCACGGTTCGGTACGATATCGACATGGTGAAATGTATTTATTGCGGTTTTTGTCAGGAAGCTTGTCCAGTGGAAGCAATTGTTGAGGGGCCAAATTTCGAATTTGCGACCGAAACAAGAGAAGAGCTTTATTATGACAAGGAAAAGCTTTTATCCAATGGTGATCGTTGGGAGCGTGAAATCGCAAGAAATATCGCTATGGATGCACCTTATCGGTAAGGCAAAACTAATCAGCCGGGTAAGTGATATTATTCGGTAAAAATTAATCTGCGTGAGATGCTCACGTGAATCTTTTTGGTTTAACTTAGGGGAAACCAATGTTGACAGGTATAGCTGCGGCGTTTTTCTATTTGTTCGCCTTCATCATGTTGGCAAGTGCTGTCATGGTTGTTGCCGCGCGCAATCCGGTACATTCTGTTCTGTTCTTAATTTTAGCATTCTTTAATGCGGCAGCATTGTTTTTGCTTGCTGGAGCGGAATTTCTTGGACTCATTCTCTTGGTCGTTTACGTCGGAGCGGTTGCAGTCCTCTTCTTGTTCGTTGTCATGATGCTCGATGTTGATTTTGCAGAATTGAAGCATGGCGCACTCAAATATGCGCCTATTGGTGCACTCGTCGGTATCATCGTCGCTGTGGAATTAATTGTTGTTTTTGTTAGCATGCATTTGACGCCGTCTGTTGCCGAACATGTTACACAGCCAATGCCGGATTTGGCACAACGCACGAATACGGAGGCATTGGGAGACATTTTATATACCAACTATGTCTTCTATTTCCAGCTTGCAGGTTTGGTCTTACTTGTTGCGATGATCGGCGCAATCGTCTTGACCTTGCGACATAAGACAGGGGTTAAACGTCAATCAATTGCTGTACAGGTTGCTCGTCGGCCGGAAGATGCAATTGAAATCAAAAAAGTAGAATCTGGTAAAGGAATTTAACGGGAAGAATACTATGCACATTGAACTTGCTCATTATCTGACCGTTTCTGCGATGATGTTTACAATCGGCATATTCGGCATTTTTCTAAACAGAAAAAATGTGATTATTATTTTGATGTCGATTGAGCTTATCCTACTTTCAGTCAATTTGAATTTTGTCGCCTTTTCTGCGGTACTTCATGATTTGGTCGGACAAGTATTTGCATTATTTGTGTTAACTGTAGCTGCCGCAGAAGCAGCGATCGGGTTAGCTATATTGGTCGTATTCTTCCGCAATCGCGGTTCGATTGCTGTTGAAGATGTTAATGTGATGAAAGGCTAACGCGTCATGTTTTACGCTATTGTCTTCCTACCACTTCTTGGCTTTTTCATCGCTGGTTTGGCAGGAAAATCCGTCGGAGCTCGCGGGGCTGAGTTAGTGACGTGTACCTTTATGGTTATCGTTGCTGCCTTGTCGTGGGTTGCATTCTTTACTATTGCTCTGGGCGATGGGGCACCTGTTGATGTTCCTGTTTTCCATTGGATATTAGCGGGTAACCTAGAATTTGATTGGGCGTTACATGTCGATTCCCTCACAGCTGTTATGCTTGTGGTGGTGAATACAGTGTCGGCACTCGTTCACATCTATTCAATCGGCTATATGCATCATGATCCAAGTAGACCCCGCTTTTTTGCATATTTGTCTTTGTTTACATTCATGATGTTGATGCTGGTAACAGCAAACAATCTTGTTCAAATGTTTTTCGGATGGGAAGGTGTTGGTTTAGCATCATATTTGTTGATCGGGTTCTGGTTTCAACGCCCTTCAGCAACAAAAGCGGCTATCAAAGCATTTGTAGTAAACAGGGTAGGCGACTTCGGCTTTCTGATTGGACTGTTTAGCGTATTTGTATTGTTCAAATCCGTTAAGTTTGATGTGATCTTTGCTCGTGCAGCGGATCCAAACTTTATTCATGGCATGACCTTTTTAAATTGGCAGGTCAATGCGAATACAGCTATTACCATTGCTTGCCTCTTCCTCTTTGTCGGAGCAATGGGTAAATCAGCACAGTTCTTGTTGCACACATGGCTACCAGACGCGATGGAAGGCCCTACACCTGTTTCTGCTCTTATCCACGCAGCAACAATGGTCACGGCGGGTGTCTTTATGGTTTCGCGTATGTCACCGGTGTTTGAATTGTCGCCTACGGCACTAACAGTCATCATTGTTATCGGTGCAACAACAGCGTTTTTTGCAGCGACAGTTGGTCTTGTGCAAAATGACATTAAACGCGTTATCGCTTATTCAACCTGTTCGCAGCTTGGCTATATGTTTGTAGCATTGGGCGTCGGTGCTTATAGCGCCGGTGTATTCCATCTCTTTACGCACGCCTTCTTCAAAGCACTATTGTTCTTGGGCGCAGGATCGGTCATTCATGCCGTTTCTGATGAACAGGATATGAGAAAAATGGGTGGGCTCAGGAAATATATTCCGACAACCTATTGGATGATGGTCATCGGAACTCTGGCCCTTACCGGTGTTGGAATTCCTGGTACTTTGTTTGGTACAGCTGGTTTCTTTTCTAAAGATTCAATTATTGAATCCGCTTTTGCTTCACATAATGTGGCTTCTGGTTATGCTTTCTGGCTACTTGTGATTGCTGCGTTGTTTACAAGCTTCTACTCATGGCGTTTGATTTTTATGACGTTCCATGGAAAACCAAGAGCAACAGCTGATATCATGCATCACGTTCATGAATCTGCACCTGTCATGCTCATACCGCTATTCGTGTTGGCTGTTGGCGCAATATTTGCTGGATTTGTATTTCAACCATATTTTGTTGGTGAATTGTATAATAATTTCTGGAAAGGTGTTTTGTTCACTGGACCGGAAAATCATATCCTGCATGAAGCCCACAATGTTCCAACTTGGGTAAAATGGTCACCATTCATTGTTATGGTGGCAGGGTTTGTTTTGGCATACATTTTTTATATCGCAGCAACCATGATACCAAAAGCATTGGCCAAGACGTTCCCATTCGTATATCGCTTTTTACTCAACAAATGGTATTTCGACGAACTCTACAACATTCTGTTTGTTCGTTCCACGTTCGCTATCGGACGTATGTTCTGGAAAATTGGCGACATAAAAATCATAGATGGCTTGGGCCCTAATGGGGTTGCAGCCCGTGTCGTTGATATTACCAATAAGGTGGTACGCATGCAGACAGGATATCTTTATCACTACGCATTTGCGATGCTTATCGGTGTCGCAGCGCTCATCACCTGGATGATGATCGGGAGCTTAAACTGATGACCGACTGGCCCATTCTTTCTACGGTCACATTCTTGCCGCTGATTGGCGTTGTCTTGATCCTTTTGATCAAGGATGACGGAGAAGCAGCAAAACGCAATATTCGCAATGTGGCGCTATTCACAACTCTGTTTGTATTCATTCTTTCGCTTATTGTTTGGGCTGGGTTTGATAGTTCAAATCCTGGCTTCCAAATGGAAGAGAAAATCAATTGGCTTGGTAGCGGTATAAGCTATCATATGGGTGTTGATGGAATATCGGTTCTATTCGTTGTTCTATCAGGCTTCTTGATGCCATTTTGTATTTTGGCCAGTTGGGAAACAGTCAAAGATCGATTGAAAGCCTATATGATAGCATTTCTCTTGCTCGAGGTTGCTGTCATTGGTGTGTTCTGTGCCTTGGATGCTGTATTGTTTTACGTCTTCTTTGAGGGCAGCCTGATACCGATGTTTATTATCATTGGTGTTTGGGGTGGACCAAGACGCGTATACGCCAGCATAAAGTTTTTTCTTTACACATTCCTTGGCTCTGTTTTGATGTTGGTTGCCATTATGGCTATGTATTGGCAGGCAGGTACACTCGATGTGCCAACGCTGCTAACATATAAATTTCCAGCAAACATGCAGTTCTGGCTTTGGATTGCTTTTTTTGCTTCATTTGCGGTCAAAATGCCAATGTGGCCAGTCCACACTTGGTTGCCTGACGCGCACGTTGAGGCTCCAACTGCCGGTTCAGTGATTTTGGCGGGTGTATTATTGAAACTGGGTGGTTATGGTTTCATCCGTTTCTCACTACCAATGTTTCCATTGGCATCTGCAGATCTGGCACCATTTGTTTTCACATTGTCCGTTATTGCGATTATCTACACCTCGTTGGTGGCTCTCGTTCAGGAAGACATGAAAAAGCTTATTGCTTATTCTTCTGTTGCCCATATGGGATATGTCACCATGGGTATCTTCGCTGCAAATGAACAGGGTCTACAAGGTGCTATTTACCAAATGTTGTCACACGGCATCGTTTCCGCAGCATTGTTCCTATGTGTTGGCGTTATCTATGATCGTCTACATACGCGTGAGATTGCTGCATTTGGTGGCCTCGTTAATAACATGCCAAAATACGCTGTTGCATTTATGGTATTTACAATGGCGAATATCGGGCTTCCTGGTACATCCGGCTTTATCGGAGAATTCTTGACCTTGATCGGTGTGTTTCAGGTCAACACATGGGTGGCTTTGTTCGCGACAACAGGTGTTATCCTTTCAGCGTCCTATGCGCTCTATCTTTATCGCCGGGTTATATTCGGAAAGCTTGATAAAGAGAGTTTGAAGGCTCTGCTAGATTTGTCACCGCGTGAAAAGTTGATTCTTTATCCAATGATTGCTCTTACGGTTTTCTTTGGTTTCTATCCAACGCCAATTCTCAATACAACGGCGGCTGCGGTAGAAGCTCTCGTCAACCAGCTGCATTAAGAAAAGGCGAATGTCCATGCATATTGATTTAATGGCTCAATTGCCGCTCATTTTTCCAGAACTGTTACTTGCTCTGGGGGCACTTGTGCTGCTTTTGGTTGGTGTTTATTCTGGCGAGCGGTCATATTTCACTGTAACCGGATTAGCGATTGCACTGATTTTGGCGACAGGTCTTGTCATAATTATATCACCAAAGGTCGGGATCTTTGGTGGTAATGCCCTCATACTTGATGGTTTCAGTCGATATATGAAAATCCTGATGCTGGTTGGTGCGCTTTTTGCATTAATTATGTCTGTAGGATTTGCAAAAGCCGAAAAGTTTGCAAAATTTGAATTTCCAGTGCTCGTATTGTTAGCAGCGCTAGGCATGATGTTGATGATATCAGCTGGCAATATGCTAACACTTTATATGGGCTTGGAGCTTCATTCTTTAGCACTATATGTTTTGGCTGCCTGCAACAGAGACAACGTGAAGTCTTCAGAAGCCGGCTTAAAATATTTTGTTTTGGGCGCTTTATCATCCGGCATGCTGTTATATGGTATTTCATTAATATATGGATTTACCGGACAAATTGGCTTCAAAGAAATCGCACAGGTATTAAATGGTCAGGCACCGCAAATCGGTGTGATCTTTGGTATCGTTTTTGTTTTGGCAGGTTTGGCATTCAAGATTTCTGTTGTTCCTTTCCATATGTGGACACCAGATGTTTATGAAGGTGCGCCAACGCCAATAACTGCTTTCTTTGCCAGTGCGCCTAAAGTTGCTGCTATGGCACTTATTATTCGTGTGATTGTCAGTGCATTTTTACCTTTGTCTGGCGAACACGGTGTTATGCCGGCGTGGCAGCAGATCCTTGTGTTCATGTCTATCGCATCAATGGTATTGGGTGCCTTCGCAGCAATTGGACAAAGCAATATTAAAAGACTTATGGCTTATTCTTCCATTAGTCATATGGGTTATGCTCTGGTGGGGTTGGCTGCCGGAAGTGTGATTGGCGTTCAAGGTGTCATGCTTTATATGACCGTTTATGTTGCAATGATCATAGGATCTTTCGCGTTCATCCTTGGTATGCGTACACGGGATGGTAATGTTGAGAGCATCTATGATTTGGCAGGTCTCGCACGCACCAATCCATTTATGGCTATCGTGATGACAATCATGCTGTTTTCATTGGCAAGTGTGCCTCCTATGGCTGGTTTTTTTGCTAAATGGTCAGCGTTCTCAGCTGCAGTGCACGCGGGATTAATACCACTTGTTGTTATCGGTATGATTGCTTCCGTTATTAGTGCATTCTATTATCTACGCGTCATCAAGATTATGTGGTTTGATGAAGCAAAGGCCGGTTTTATGCCTTTGCCAAATGAGTTGAAATTCATATTGGCTATTTCTGGTATATTCGTTCTCTTTTATGTATTTTTCGGAATTTCTCTTACGCAAATTGCTGAAAAAGCAGCAGCATCACTGTTTTAAAGCGAATGAATTTTACACTATCAGCATTTGCTGAAGAGCAAGGATATCAAGTGGAGTCTTACAATTGCGTAGACTCCACCAATCATATTGCGCTCACGAAAGGTCTTCAGGAAAATAAAGATAAACTTTGGGTTGTGGCTAACCAACAGACTGCCGGTAGGGCAAGAAGAGGGAGAAGCTGGGTTAGTCCCAAAGGAAATCTTTATGCGAGTCTCTTATTGACGAGTTATTTTCGCCTTGAAACGGCAGCTATGCTCGGTTTCGTCGCAGGCGTTAGCTTGGCGGAAGCATTGAATGATCTTCTAACGGCAAATGATATAAGTCACGATCTAGTTCGCCTGAAGTGGCCAAATGATGTAATGCTCAATGGAGCAAAAGCATCAGGCATTTTGCTGGAATTAAAACAAAAATCAGATAAAAATTTTGCTCTGGTTGTTGGTATAGGGTTAAATGTTGCCCACCGTTATGAAGATGCTCCGTATCCAACACAATCATTAAAAAACTTGGGGATTGATATTAGCTGCGAAAAGATTTTTGAACAGTTGTCACAGAGTTGGGCTGTTAATTATCGCATTTTTAATTCACAAGCTGGCAAGCGATTGATTAAAGAGAAATGGCTGAAATTAGCAGCCTATCTTGGGCAAAACATCACTGTAAATCTTGAAAAACAGAGTGTTAGCGGGATTTTTTCAGGTCTCGATGATGAATTTAATTGCATCATAACGGACGAAAAAAATAATCAAATCAGGATTACCGCCGGGGATGTTCATTTTGGTAAGGTTGCTTCTAGCAAAGCAGGACTATATTAAGAACTGAAATTCAATCGTGGTGAAGCACAAATAAGATAACTTTGTAGGAGAATTCAATGGCATCGGCCGTAGGCAACGAATTAGTTTTTCTTCCATTGGGTGGTGTGGGCGAAATTGGAATGAATCTCGGTGTCTATGGTTATGGGTCAGAAGAAGATCGTGAATGGCTTATTGTCGATTTTGGTGTGAGCTTCGCGGGGCCGGAATTACCTGGTGTTGATCTGATTTTGCCAGATATCCGTTTTTTAGAAAATGAGCGTCATAATATCCGTGGTATGGTGATCACGCACGCGCATGAAGACCATTTCGGCGCAATATTGGACTTATGGCCGAAATTGAAAGTGCCGGTCTATTGCACCGCGTTTACCGCAGGTTTGTTGGAAACTAAGAGACAAACAGATTTTGATTCCTATGAAGTGCCGGTCAATGTCTTTAAGGCAGGTGATAGTTTTGAAATTGGTTCATTCAATATTGAAGCATTGGCGGTTTCCCATTCAATTCCCGAACCTGTCTCGCTTGCCATCAAAACAAAGTTAGGTACGGTCATTCATACTGGTGATTGGAAAATTGACCCAGAACCGTCACTCGGGGCTGTTACAGATGAGAAACGCTTTAGAGAACTAGGCGAACAAGGAGTTTTGGCATTGGTTTGCGATTCGACCAATGCGTTGCGTGATGGTGTATCGCCCACAGAGCATGATGTCGGTAAAAGTTTGGCCAATATCATTTCCGAGGCGGAAGGGCGCGTTGCAATTACGACTTTTTCTTCAAATGTTGGAAGAATTCTATCCATTGCTTTGGCTGCGAAAGAAGCAGGGCGCAAGGTCTTATTGGTTGGTCGATCCATGAAACGCAGCGTGACGGTTGCTGAAGAGTTAGGCTATCTTGAAGGATTGGATCCCTTCGTTGATGAAGATGAATTCGGCTACATTCAGCGCGATAAATTGGTTATGATCCTGACGGGTAGTCAAGGGGAGCAGCGTGCTGCTTTAGCAAAACTATCGCGCGACGAGATGCATACGCTTAGCTTAGCTGCCGGTGATACGGTTATTTATTCGTCTAGAAGCATTCCAGGTAATGAAAAAGCGATTATTGATACGCAAAATCGGTTAATCGATAGGGGCATTCGTATCATTACCGATCACGATGCTCTTGTACATGTCTCAGGGCACCCAAGACGCAATGAACTTTTAAAAATGTATGATTGGGTTAAACCAGAAATACTTGTGCCAGTTCATGGCGAAGCTATGCATTTAACCGCGCAAACTGCTTTGGGGCGCCAAGCAGGTATAAAAAAGGTGGCAGAGATTAGAAACGGTGACATGCTGCGGCTTGCCCCTGGAGCTCCAGAAGTTATTGATGAAGCACCTGTTGGACGTATTTACAAAGATGGGTTACTTATCGGTAATGAAGATGAATTGGGCGTTAATGAGCGGCGCAAGCTTAGTCATGTTGGCCATGTTTCAATTGCTCTCTTGATGGATAAGCAACAGGAATTGCTGGAAGAACCTCAGCTTGTTTGTTTTGGTCTTCCGGAAAATGATGGCAATGGTCTTATTCTCGATCATGAGATTTTAGACACCATTGATAAAACCATTGATAGTATTCCGAGAAATCGTCGTCGGGATAATGAGACGGTGACGGAAGCTGTGCGAAGAGCTGTTCGTGCAGTCATCAATGAGATTTGGGGCAAAAAGCCTGTCTGTACGGTATTTCTACATAGGGCAAGATAATCGGCAATTTTAAAGGAAAGTCTGTTGATTATTTTAATGGTACGTCTTTAAAGTATATCATCAACTTTAGTTAAACTTGATGATATACTCTTGTCACGCACAATAATTTGTTCGGTATTGATTGAGTCTTCATCAGCGATTTTGAAAAAAACGGTGTCATTCCGTAAGCTTGGCTATTTGCAAGCATGTTCATTGTCGCTATGGTTAATATATTCATTAAAACTGCTCCGATTCGAGGAGCCTTAGCTGGAAAATGTTGTTTTCGATGCGTCTGTCTCGTTATTTTTTACCGATATTAAAAGAAAATCCTAAGGAAGCAGAAATTGCTTCCCACCGCTTGATGTTGCGTTCTGGTATGATTAGGCAACAAGCTTCAGGTATATACACTTGGCTGCCGCTGGGTAAAAAAGTTCTCGATAAGGTGTGCGATATCATCAGAGAAGAACAAAATCGGGCAGGTGCGTTGGAAATATTAATGCCAACCATACAATCAGCAGATTTATGGCGTGAGAGTGGACGATATGATGCGTATGGGCTTGAGATGCTACGCATAAAAGATCGTCAGGAACGTGAACTCTTATTCGGACCAACGAATGAAGAGATGATTACTGATATATTCCGTACGTATGTGCGTTCATACAAGGATTTGCCGCTCAATTTATATCATATCCAATGGAAATTTCGGGATGAAATACGTCCGCGTTTCGGCGTGATGCGGTCACGCGAATTTCTCATGAAAGATGCTTATTCATTCGATGTCGATTATGAAAGCTCAAAGGCTGCCTATAACCGGATGTTTGTCGCCTATCTGCGTACATTTTCACGGCTAGGTCTTCGTGCCATACCAATGCGAGCCGACACAGGTCCTATTGGCGGTAACCTCAGCCACGAATTTATCATTCTTGCGGATACTGGTGAATCGGCTGTTTTCTGCGAAAAACGGTTTTTGGATATGGATGTGCCAGCTGCTGATATCGATTTTTCAGACAGTGCAAAGCTTGAAGACGTTGTAAAACAATGGACGACACCTTATGCGGCGACTGAAGAAATGCATAATGAAGATGTTTGGGGCAAAATATCGGCTTCAGATCAGATTGCTGCCCGTGGGATTGAAGTAGGGCATATTTTCCACTTCGGTACCAAATATTCAGAGCCTATGAAGGCAACAATTATGGGGCCAGATGGCAAAGATCATCCGGTATCTATGGGGTCTTACGGGATTGGTCCATCACGTTTGGTTGCTGCAGCAATCGAGGCATCACATGATGATAACGGCATTATATGGCCACGTGCTATGTCGCCGTTTGACTTTGGTGTTATCAACATGAAAGTTGGTGACGAAAAATGCGATGCCATAAGCGAAGAGATTTATAACAAGCTTACAAATGCCGGCTTTGATGTTTTGCTTGACGATAGTCAAGAGCGGGCGGGATCCAAGTTTGCAACGATGGATCTTATCGGTCTGCCAACACAAATTATCGTAGGGCCTAAAAACGCTGGTGAAAATCAAGTGGAAATAAAAGATAGAAAAACGGGTGAGAAAGAAATTCTTTCGGTTGAATCCGCTATACGTCGTCTTACGGAGTCTTGATGCGTAAATTGGCCAAGATTGATGGGGTTTTAGGCTTTTCATCTTATGAATGGATGATAGCCTTTCGGTATATGCTGCCGAACAAGAAGCAATTATTTACGTCAGTGATATCAATTATATCTCTGATCGGGATTATGCTTGGTGTGTTCGCTTTGATTGTTGTTATGGCTGTTATGAACGGCTTTCGTGCTGAACTTCTCGACCGTATTCTCGGCATGAATGGGCATCTTGTGGTGCAGGCTGTGGATAGTGATTTTAATGATTATAACACCATAATTCCCCGAGTAGAGGGCGTGGATGGTGTGAAGTTTGTATTGCCTGTTGTGGAAGGACAAGCTCTTGCTCAAGGCGATTCCAATGGCGGTACTGGGGCTCTTGTTCGCGGTATGCGTGAACAGGATTTGGCCAAGCTCACCACAGTGACGAAAAATATCAAATCTGGCACTTTAGAAAATTTCGACAAACAGGACGGTGTAGCTATCGGTAGCGGAATGGCGGAAAAACTGGGGTTATCGGTTGGAAGTGATATCCGTATTATCACACCAGATGGAGACGTTACCCCTTTTGGTGTCAATCCGCGTGTAAAAGCCTATAAAGTCACAGCAATCTTTTCCGTTGGCATGTCGGAATATGATTCAATCTTTATCTTTATGCCATTGAAAGAGGCACAAGCTTTCTTCAATTTGGGCAATAAAGTCCAATCATTGGAAGTGTTCCTCAATAATGCTGACGAAGTAAGCCAAATTAGTCCAGAAGTTGAAAAAGCGGTGGGTCGTCAGGTCTATTCTGTTGATTGGCGCTCACGCAACCAAGCATTCTTTTCGGCATTGCAGGTAGAACGTAATGTTATGTTCTTCATTCTATCGCTTATTGTTTTGGTCGCTGCATTGAACATCATTTCTGGCCTTATCATGTTGGTTAAAGATAAAGGTCATGACATAGCGATCTTGCGAACAATGGGTGCAAGACAAAGTTCTATCATGCGAATTTTTATCATGACAGGGATGGTCATTGGTGTTTTGGGAACGATTCTTGGATTGCTGCTTGGTGTGCTTACTTGCGCAAATATTGGACATATTCAGGATTTTGTATCATGGCTTTTCAACGTGGATGTGTTTAATCCGCAATTGTATTTCCTTGCCAAATTACCTGCGAAATTGGAGTGGGGCGAGACTGCTTTGGTTGTCTTTATGGCACTTTTCCTATCTTTTCTTGCCACTATTATTCCGGCGTGGAGAGCTGCAAAACTCGATCCGGTACAAGCTTTGAGGTATGAATAATGGCGTCGCTATTAGAGCTTGTTGATATAGAGCGTGTTTATCTTGATAGTGACAAACCACTTGTCATTCTTGATAAGGCAAATTTTTCTCTCGATGCTGGTCAAACAGTTGCTTTGGTTGCCCCCTCGGGTGCAGGTAAATCCACGCTTCTGCATATTGCCGGTCTGCTTGAGCGGCCCAATGGTGGTGATGTTGTTTTGCGCGGGCGCTCATGCTCCAAATTGACAGACAATGAACGCACCGCAATACGCAGAAATGATATTGGTTTTGTATATCAATTCCATCATTTGTTACCGGAATTTACGGCCCTTGAGAATGTCATGATACCGCAAATGATTTCAGGATTAAAAAAATCTGAAGCTGCGGATAGAGGACTAAAGCTACTAACATATTTAAGAGTAGCCCACAGAGCAAAACACCGCCCGTCAGAATTATCAGGCGGTGAACAGCAAAGGGTTGCAATAGCACGTGCTGTGTCGAATGCGCCGTCAATATTACTGGCAGATGAGCCGACTGGCAATCTTGATCCTGTCACATCAGCTTATGTGTTTCAGGCTTTATCCGCGCTTGTAAAGCAATCCGGTTTGGCTGCATTAATTGCGACACATAATTTGGCTTTGGCAAAGCAGATGGATCGCCGGATTACGCTTAAAGGTGGTAAGATTGTTGAGCTCCCATAATGGTAATGGGGGCTACACCATTGTTTAGAGTTAACTTTTGGGTTTAAGATCGGCAATCGATCAAGAACTATCCGATTATATATTCTGAAAAAGCAGATAAGCCAGAATACTCACAATAACAGTTGCAAATAGGCTTCGAGTTAACAAGCCAGCTAAAACGGCTGTAATGGTGGCTGCAAGCGCAACTGAAATTCCAAAACTTGTATATTGATTTTTATCGACAATTTCTGCTGCAATAATTGCAGACAGTACGCCGGCCGGAACAAAATTCAGCCAATAACGTATTGGTTTTGGGTATTTTCTATGTGCCAAAAATACTATTGGGACAATACGTATCATCGCTGTTACGACAGCCGCAATTAAAATGCCTAATCCAATATTGTCTGTCATATCACTTTACCTTCTCACGGCGCAAAAGCATAATCATGCCAATGGTTGCGGCGATGAATGTTGCAATCATGGTGGAAATATTTGACCCGATATGCCCATGACTCACAGTGACGACAATGATGGCAATGAGTATGACAATAATATCTATTTTTTTTGACTGGCTTGCATACCAGCCTAATAGAAGTAATCCAACAAACATACCCACCAAACTAAAGCTTAAACTATCACGCAACCAATCTGGCAAGGCTGTAGCAAAAGTAGCGCCCAGAACCGTTGCAGCTATCCAGCTTAGCCAAGCAGTAACATTCAAACCTAAAAGCCACGGAAAGGGCAATTTATTTTGATTTTTTATCGCATATTGTGATGCCACACCAAAGGTTTCATCGGTCATTAGAAAACCACCGATAAGTTTTTCAAATAAATTGGCATGATTAAAAAATTGCGCCATATAGGTGTTGATTAGCAGATAACGAATGTTGATGAAGGCAATACCAAGCGCAATTTGTAATAAATCCGCTCCAGTTGAACAGAGTGAATAAAAAAGAAACTGTGCCGAACCGGCATAAACAAAAAAGCTAAGGCAAAAAACTTGCAATATGGTGAAACCTGAGACAGTACCTATAGCGCCACAAGCAAATCCAATGGCCCAATACCCCAACAAAGTTGGTATGCAAGCTATCACACCATTTTTGAATAGTTTATAATTGGTTATAGGTTCCATAGTTGAAACTCGTTATATGTGTTTGGACGTGATAGCAAATAGGAATAATATATCATTTGCAAGAAATTAGACGGCAGCGCAAATAGCATGTTGTTGAAAGAAAAGTAATAGAGCGATATATGGCTTAAAACTTAAAAAAATAGTTGGAGGTGGAGATGACAGGTTCAAGAGTTGATACCAGCAAGCTGGATGCACGCCGCCGTCGACTTGTATTTCGCGCTTGGCACCGCGGTATTAGAGAGATGGATCTTGTCTTTGGACAATATGTCGATGCCCATGTTGGTGAAATGGATGACACAACCATAGATGAACTTGAATTTATCATGTCATTTGAAGATCGGGATCTTTTGACTTGGGTCACAGGAGAGGTTGCTGTTCCAAAAGATGTTGACACGGCTCTTTTCCGCGACATTCTTGCTTATCGTACTCGAATGGATTTTACCGTCTAATTATGTCAGTTTTTAAAAACAACTTCAAATTGGACAGTGCGTCCAAACACATCATGCTTGATGGTGTTGCATCTGGTTATGAACCCTTTGCTCTTTTCAAAATTGCGAATGAAATTGGTAAAACACAACCAATTATGTTTGTTGCGCGGGATGGACAAAAACTTGATGATTTAACGCGCGCATTGGGATTCATTGAAGCGCAAATGCCTGTGCTGCAACTGCCATCATGGGATTGTTTGCCCTATGACCGCGTTTCGCCAAGTTCAACAATTTCTGCTCGTCGTATGGCAGCACTGGCTGATTTGGCTTCCTTACGTAAAAAAACACATCCGGCGATTATATTAACAACAGCAAATGCTGTAATGCAAAAATTGCCGCCGCGCTCTGTTCTTGATGGTGAGATCAACCTTATTACCCCGGGTCAAAGTGTCGATATGGATAAACTTATCCATCATCTTGAACATAACGGTTTTGAACGGGTATCAACAGTCAGGGATGTTGGGGAGTTTGCCGTTCGAGGCGGAATTCTGGATTTGTATTCGCCGAGTAGCGAAGAACCTGTGCGTTTGGATTTTTTTGGTGATACGTTAGAAACAATTCGCGCATTTGATGCTGCAACCCAGAGAACCATTAAAACCCTAAAGGAATTTTCACTTCAACCGATGAGCGAAGTTACGCTCAACGCGGAAGTTATCAGCCGTTTCCGTACAAATTATATTAAAATGTTTGGCGCAGCCGATCGTAATGATGCGCTTTACGATGCCATTTCTGAGGGACGCAGATTTTCAGGAATGGAACATTGGTTGCCATTGTTTTATGACAAGTTGGAAACCATTTTCGATCATGTTGGCGATATTCCAGTTGTGTTTGACCATCTTGCCGAAGAGGCAATGATTGAGCGTACAAAACTTGTTGAGGATTATTATCAAGCGCGTCTGGATCAAAGAAATGCTGATGAAACAGCTAATTCCTATCATCCAGTAAAACCAAACGAGCTTTATCTGACGTCTGAACAAGTATTCATCGAAGCGAAGAAGGCTAAGCATCGCATTGATTTGACACCTTTTAATGTGCCAGAGTCCTCGCGTTATACAGTGGTGCATAGCAACGTTTCAGCCGGTCGTGATTTTGTTGAAGAGAGAAATTCGGAAGAAAAAAATCTTTTTGCCAGCGTTGTAGACCATATTGCCAATTTGCGAGCCGCTGGCAATAAGGTTCTGATTGCGGGTTGGTCTGAAGGGTCTTTGGATAGGCTGGTACAGGTTCTAGACGAACATGGCCTTAAAAAGATAGAAAAGGTCAACTCACTTCATACAGTAAAAGCAACGCCGCGTGATCGCATAACATCGGCTGTCTTAACGATTGAACACGGATTTGTCGCGGATGATCTTGTTGTTATTGCGGAACAGGATGTGTTGGGTGATCGTCTTGTGCGATCAGCTCGTCGCCGTAAACGCAATGCCGATTTTATCTCGGAAGTCACAACACTTAATAGTGGCGATATAGTGGTTCATGTTGATCACGGTATTGGTAAATTTATCGGCTTGAAGACAATAACCGCTGCTGGTATTCCGCGTGATTGCCTGGAAATCCATTATGCCGGTGATGACCGCCTATTCTTACCAGTTGAAAATATCGAGTTACTCTCTCGTTACGGAGGCGAGGGGGCAACAGTTGTTCTTGATAAGCTTGGCGGTGTTGCATGGCAAGCACGTAAAGCAAAGCTGAAAAAACGCTTACTTGAAATTGCCGGACAGCTCATACATATTGCGGCCGAGCGTGCAATGCGCGGCGCACCAGCGCTTATTCCGCCAACTGGAACTTATGACGAATTTGTAGCACGTTTTCCTTATGACGAAACAGACGATCAGTTAAGAGCAATTGATTCAGTTTTGGATGATCTGGCAGCCGGTAAGCCAATGGATCGCCTTATTTGCGGTGATGTTGGTTTTGGCAAGACTGAAGTTGCTATTCGTGCGGCATTTGTGGCCGCATTAAATGGCTATCAGGTTGCTGTGGTTGTTCCGACAACTTTGTTATCCCGTCAGCATTATAAAACTTTTGCCGCCCGTTTTCAGGGGCTACCTGTAAAAATTGGTCATGCATCCCGTCTTGTGGGTTCTAAAGAATTATCTGTTGTAAAACGCGGTGTACATGAAGGAGATATTGATATCGTCATCGGAACACACGCTTTGCTTGGTTCTTCTATGGATTTTGCAAGATTGGGTTTATTGATTATCGATGAAGAGCAGCATTTTGGCGTAAAACACAAAGAACGTTTGAAAGAATTGAAAACAGATATCCACGTTCTGACGCTTTCAGCAACACCGATTCCTAGAACTTTGCAACTTGCATTGACGGGTGTGCGAGAACTGTCTCTGATTACAACGCCACCGATTGACCGTATGGCGGTGAGAACTTTTGTATCACCTTTCGATCCACTTATTGTTCGTGAAACGCTCATGCGAGAACATTATAGGGGCGGCCAAAGCTTTTACGTTTGCCCACGCATATCCGATTTGAAAGATGTGCAAGAGTTTCTTCAAACGCATGTACCAGAATTGAGAGTGACAGTTGCCCACGGACAAATGGCTCCAGGGCAATTGGATGACATCATGAATGCGTTTTATGATGGGCAATATGATGTCTTGTTATCAACAACCATTGTTGAATCAGGTTTGGATATTCCTTCTGCTAATACGCTTATTGTTCATCGGGCAGATATGTTTGGACTAGCCGCGCTCTACCAATTAAGAGGACGTGTTGGACGTTCCAAACAGCGCGCATATGCGCTCTTTACCTTGCCAGCAAACCGTGTGCTGACACCTGGTGCAGATCGCAGATTAAAAGTTTTACAGTCACTTGATACATTAGGAGCTGGTTTCCAGCTTGCAAGCCATGATATGGATATTCGCGGTGCCGGTAATCTCTTAGGGGAAGAACAATCTGGACACATCAAAGAAGTCGGTTTTGAGCTTTATCAACAAATGCTCGAAGAAGCCGTGGCAGAACTGAAAGATGGATCGGTCGCCAGCGATGATGGACAATGGTCACCTCAGATTTCTGTTGGCACGTCTGTGTTGATTCCGGAAAATTATGTCCCTGATTTACCATTACGTATGGGACTTTATCGTCGATTGGCTGACCTTGAAGATCTCTCAGAAATTGATGCTTTTGGTGCAGAGTTGATAGATCGTTTCGGACCACTACCAACAGAAGTGCAGCATTTGCTTAAAGTCGTATTTATTAAAGCACTTTGTCGTACAGCAAATGTCGAGAAGCTTGATGCTGGTCCAAAAGGTGTCGTCATACAATTTAGGGATAATAAATTCGCCAATGGTGTTGGTCTTATTAAATGGATTGGAGAACAAGGCAGCATGGCAAAAATACGAGCAGATCAAAGTATCGTATTTGTTCGTGATTGGCCAACCCCAGATAAAAGACTAAATGGTGCAGCCACTGTCATGACACAGTTGGTTAAACTTGCTAAAGAAGCGTCAAACAAATGACGCTTCCCCACCAAGCTGGAATAATTCTGTAAAATCGTATGTATTAACGGTCTTCTGTGTGACCAGGCTCGAAACCATCTGCTATTTGCTGAATTGCATCTGCAAGAACTTCTTGCGGCTGCGCGCCCATAATTACGTATTTCTGGTCAATAATAAAACAGGGAACACCTCGAACCCCAATTTGAAAGGCCTTCGCGCAATCTTGTTGCAGTGTATCGCAGTCAATCTCGGTATTTAGCAATTTTTCTATAACATCAGCACGCATGCCAACTGCCCCTGCTGCATCAACAAGAACTGATTTATCACCAATGTTTTGTCCCTGTTCAAAATAACGGGAATATAGCTCGTCGATTAATTTGTTTTGTGTGTCGGGTTGATCTTGCTCTGCCCAATAAACCACGCGGTGAGCGTTGAGAGTATTGGGTGCAATTTTTATAGCGGCAAAGTCAAATTCGATATCTTCTTGGCTACCCAATTCGATAAGTGACCGTTCCGCTTCATCAACGGCATCTTGGCTTCCCAATACCGTTTTCATGTGTTGTTGATATGGTTTGCCAAGAGGAGGCATATCGGGGCGCAGTTGAAACGGCTTCCATAAAAGACGAATGTCTATATTAGGTAGACTTGCAATGGCCTTCAGCAATCTTTTGCGTCCAAGAAAACACCAAGGACAAACAAGGTCTCCAACCATATTGATATAAATTGTCTTCGAACTCACCTTAACAACCTTCCTTAACGATGCCACCATGTTGGTAAACGATAGCCATATAATGATGTGTATTGCGGATGATCAATATGCGACCAGCGGGCAACCCATTGATTAGGTAAATGATAGAGAGGAAGATAATAGCTTCCTGAAATAAGAACACGATCCAAAGCTCTGACCGCAGAAACAAAATCCTCGTTGGAACGTGCATCCAACAAAGCAGTAATCATCGCATCTATAGCGGGATCGGCGGTGCCTGCAAAATTGAAACTTCCTTCAATATTACGCGAAGCAGAACCCCAACGATTGATTTGTTCATTGCCGGGAGACATTGACGCTTTTAATTTCCCAACAATCATATCATAATCAAAAGACGTTAAGCGGTTTTGATATTGCGTGTCATCAACCGTGCGGACATCTGCATCAACACCTATTCTTGCCAAGGAGCGTTGATAAGCCAAGGCTATTTTTTCTTCTTCCAACGATTGTGTCATAATCTCGAATTTTAATGGATTTCCGTCAGGGCCAATCGCTTTATTGTTTTTTAATTTAAATCCGGCTTGAGACAAAAGCTTCCATGCCTGCTCGGCAGATTCTCTATCCATACCCGACGCATCGGTTTTTTCGATATGCCAAGTGCCATCCATTACTTCTGGTAAAACAGCATTAGGAAATGGTGATAACAGTTGTTTTTCTCTATCAGATGCAGCTACCCCGACAGAAGACAGACTTGAACCATACCAGAAGCCCTGCGTGCGGCTATAAACATCATCAAACAGATTGTGGTTTACCCATTCAAAATCAAATACCAATGACAATGCTTGCCTTACACGCCTATCTTGAAATACGGGTCGCCTTGTATTGAATACGAAACCGATCATATCAGCCGGCGTGCCTTTTTTGAAATTTTCCTTGATAACCTGTCCATTATGTACGGACGGAAAATTGTAAGATAAACGCCACCGATTAGGATTTGCAGGTTCTTCTAGAAAAACATCCAAAATACCTTTTTTAAAGGCTTCAAACCGCGTGTTATCATTACGAAAATATTCAATTTGCACTGTTTCAAAATTGTTCATTCCACGGTTTACCGGCAAGTCCTTGCCCCAATAATTGGGATTACGCTGATAAACAATGCGCTCTCCGGGTTCTGCGTGTGCGATAATATAGGGTCCACTACCGGGTATGATCGTTAATCCGTTCTTTTCAAAAGTTTCCACATTAATCAAATGCTTAGGCAAAACTGGGATACTGCTTGCCAGAATAAAAGGAAATTCTCTGTCGTTAGAGTGGGGGAAGCGCATCTTCACCGTATAGGTGTCAATTTTTTCAACAGATTCAATTCGTTTCATATAACGATCAAAGGGAGGGCGCCCCTTATTTTTTAACAAGTCAACTGTGAAGACTACGTCATCAGCGGTAATCGGCGTTCCATCAGAAAATTTTGCCAGTGGATCAAGATGAAACGTTATTTCTGTACGTTCATCATTCAGTTCAACGGATTTTGCGATTAATCCATAAAGCGTAAAAGGTTCGTCACGCGAGCGCACCATAAGCGCTTCATAAACCAAACCACCAAATTGTTCGTCGGCAAATAATCCACGAGCTGTTGTTCGGAAACTGCGAATAACAAATGGATTTAGACCGTCAAATGTTCCCACAACACCAAATGTAATTTTGCCCCCTTTTGGTGCTTGCGGATTGGTATAGGGAAAATGATCAAAAGCTGTTCCAAGTTGTGGTTGTCCATGCATTGCAATAGCAGATTCATCTGCATGACAAAGCGGTGTTGTGACCCAAAACAAAAAGGCAAGATAGACTAAAATTTGTTTATGAAAGTGGAACATAAACGAACCCTATAACAAGTTTAAACGATGATTCGACAAAACTAACGCATTTGACTTTATTTTTAGTGTTCTTGTAGTCTATTTTTGCAGAAAAATGCCTGTTCTAATGTAACAACGATAAACCGTATGTGATTTGAACTTAAGAAAGATCAGTGCAATTTATAATTTCTATAGTGTCGACTCTGGATTTTTTGATCAATCTTGTGTAAATGGCGCTTAAGGAAGGAAATCATCATCCAATTGTTTTTTACGAATCAATTATGTTGGGTGAGGTAACATTTACCTTTCGGGATTGTTTTTTCGTGCATTGAAAGGATTTGCCTGATCATGTCCCATAAAAGAACCTACGCTGCTATTT
>CALYQL010000027.1 GCA_945285915.1 uncultured Bartonella sp. | reverse complement strand
CTAGGAGCTAGGAGCTAGGAGCTAGGAGCTAGGAGCTAGGAGCTAGGAGCTAGGATGTTAGATATTGGAGGGCAGAGTTTTTAAACGGCTTGGTGCCCTGTTTTATGCGTGAAACACTTTGGCAAATAGTGAGCAATGGCTGCCAAATGCATGGATAAAATGCTTATGCCCATATGACATAAATTCTTTTGGTTCATGAGTGCCAATAACGGTATTTTATTTCCGCAACTTTAATAGGCAAGCGAAGAACGACAGACACTTAAAAACATTAAGTGTGTACTGAAAATCTTAAGTGCGTTCATTCCTCATTATCACGTAACCAACGTAATTTTTAAAATCTGCGAAATGATTAAAAAACGGAAATAAAAAACCATTCCCATATTTTATGGGAATGGTTGAATAGAAAAATTGCAGATAAAATTCTACAATTGATCTAACAAATTATGCAGGCTTAACCTGTGCCTTGGCTTGTTCCTCAGCAATGCGCTTTTGGAAAAGACCGGCAAAATCAATTGGGTCGATCATCAATGGAGGAAAGCCGCCATTGCGTGTCGCATCAGCAATGATCTGGCGGGCAAATGGGAACAACAAACGTGGGCATTCGATGAATACCAAAGGCATAACATGTTCTTGAGGAACATTTTTTACACGGAAAACACCACCATAAACCAATTCAACATTGAATAGCATATCTTTGCCTTCACCAGCCTTGGCAGACAATGTCAAAACGACATCATAATTGTCATCTTCCATTGGATTTGCATTGACATTGATACTAATGTTGATTTCAGGCGCCTTTTCACGTGGGCGCAAAGCCTGTGGAGAATTAGGGCTTTCAAACGAAAGATCCTTTACGTACTGTGTGAGTACTGTGAATACCGGTGCTTCACCATTTGTGTTTGTATCACCTTCAGCCATGATTAAAACCTTTTTCTTTGTATGAAACATTATAGGGGGTTAAAAGATATAGTGTATTGGCTAGCATGCTACGCATTTTGATGCAATGAATGAGCCTCTACATAAACCAATTTTCGTTATTTTAATTGCTTAAAATCGTCATCTTTTCTCCAAGGAGATTGCTCTGGATGCGTTGAATGATAATTGTCTGCATCGAGATCAATAGTTGGTCCATTATTATCGCGAGAATTTTCATTAAAGGTGGTGCGAACTTCAATTTTGTTAGAAAAAAATCGCCAAATAACATCTCTGATAAATGGAATAAACAATAATAGACCAATGATGTCACTGACAAATCCTGGGATAATAAGCAGGATTGCAGCCAACATCATAAGTGCGCCATGTGCTAACTCACGGTCTGGAATATGACCTGCAGACAATTCACTACGCACCTTGGTTAAAAGTGTAATTCCCTGAATTTTCAAGAGAGCAAAACCTAACACCATAGAAAGGATAATGAGCAATAACGTCGCCAAAACACCAATATATTTACCGACAATAATGAATCCTGCAATTTCGATGAATAATGCAGCAAGCATAATAAAGCCAGCGAGACTTGGAGATGTGCGATAAGGTATTTTCACGAAGCTCATCCTTTCAAAACCTTGATTAAAGGCAAAACTATAATGATGAATGAGTCTTTAAATAGGAATTAAAAAATTCTATTTAAATGGAAACTTTTGTAATTCTATATGTTGGTGTATTCTATATATTTGACATTAAAACGTAATGCCCGCATCATAGAATTAATTTTGAATATGGAGATTGGCCTCGCAGATGGAATTTGACATTGTATTGGTTATCGCACTTGTCGTTGCAGTGGTAGTTTTTCTACAATTGCGTAGTGTATTAGGCAAAAGAACCGGTTTTGAACGTCCACCATTTGATCCATATTCCGTGAATAAGAAAAAAGCGGATGATGAGCAATATTCTGACAATGTTATCGCTTTGCCGCAACGTGATATTCTGCCTGCAGATGACTTTTCTGATATTAACACTATTGCGCCTGAGGGAAGCGATCTTAACCAAGGATTGCGTGCAATACGTGAGGCGGATGAGAAGTTTTCACCACGCTCATTTCTCGATGGCGCGCGGGTTGCTTATGAAATGGTTGTAACAGCCTTTGCCAATGGTGATAAAAAAAGCCTGAAATCTCTCTTGTCTAGTGATGTCTATGAAGGGTTTTCGCAAGCAATTGATGACCGTGAAGCGCGTGGCGAAAAGGTTCAATTTACCTTTGTCGGTATTGATAAGATAGAAATTGCAGAAGCAGAAATGAAAGATGACACAGCACAGATAGTTGTCCGCGTACAAAGTGAAATTATTTCTGCAACCTATCAAGACGAAAACAAATTGGTTGATGGGGATCCTCAAGCAATTGCCGAGATAAAAGATATTTGGGCATTCGCTCGTGACACCCAATCAAAAGACCCTAATTGGAAAATTATCGGCACAGAAGAGGATTAATACAGCAGATTGACTTTGCGGGCGAAGTTTTCGTAAGGGATTCGCGCGGGCTGTATGAAAGATATAATAGGCATCTGGTCATGACTGTTCGCGATACGCATTCCAAAGCTCTAGATAATCTTCGTGTCGAAGACCGTATTCTTTGGGATGCGGTTCGCCTTTCGACCATTCCTTTGCGTGCAGCAAATTATAAAAATGCAAAACGCGATAAGAACCAGATACAAGAAAATAGCCAGTATAATTATAATAGCGAGATTCTAAAATCTTATATTAATACGGGCGGTGAGCCACAAAGCGTAACCTCTGAAGCAACATCACTAGAGATTTATCCTTTTGATCGCCCAACACACAAAAAAATATCAAAAGGGCGTATTCAGATTGACGGACGTGTTGATCTTCATGGACTGATACAAAGCGAAGCCTATTCCTTATTGCTTCATTTTTTGCAATCTGCCTGTTATCGCGGTTTGCGCCATGTTCTGGTTATAACAGGCAAGGGCACTTCCCCGGGTAGTGAAGGTGTGTTGCGTCACTCTGTACCCCGTTGGTTGGCCACGCCACCGTTCCGGCAGCTTGTTGCATCTTTTGACGATGCAGCACGCCATCATGGTGGTGTCGGGGCGCTATATTTGCGATTGCGCCGAAAAAATTCAGGCATCAATTTATGACACCATTTGGGAAAAAAGTTCGTAGTTTACGTGCAGAAAGAGGGCTTACACAAAAGCAGATGGCTGAAAGTATTGGTGTCTCGCCGGCTTATTTATCTGCACTCGAAATGGGGAAAAAGGGTAGGCCCAGTTTTGCACTCGTGCAGCGGATCATAACCTATTTCAATATTATTTGGGATGATGCTGAAGAATTGATCGAACTTGCCGGTATTTCTCACCCTCGTATTGTCATTGATACGTCTAATCTATCAGCGGACGCAACAAGTTTTGCCAATCGGTTGTCACGTGAAATAAAAAAACTGACCGATAGTGATATTGCGCTGCTAACCACACTATTGGATCGCGCCAAGCAAAAAAATAAAACGCATGGCATTTAACCGTCATTTGGCAATGCCGAATTTCGACAATGCTGAATGATGCTATCAAATAAAAAAATCAGAAAAGCTTTTTAAGATCGTCTATTTTGCTATTTACAAACCAACCGTAATAATTTTCTTGCGGTAATTGCGCTTTTTGTCCATTTGCTTCAGCGCGTTTATTCTGTTCAGCTAAGGCGCGCGCGCGTGCCTCTGCACCGCCCGTGTTATACAAAGTTGCGGTCAGCCCTGGATTATCAGAAATATCAAAACCTGCTATTTGACGATAGGCATCAATTGATTGGCGGATTGTTGCCGCGATATAGGGTATTGTCAAATCGGGATCCATAATTGTTTTATAGACCTGTCCACCATTGTCAGGTGACAATTTTGGTAATCCGGATATGCGATTAACCCTATCTGACATCATTAATGCGGTAAGTGGATTGACTTGCCCTAGACCAAAAGTCTGTCCGGCATAATAGGGCTGAAAAAATACAGCGCTAAAGCGGTTGTTAGGGTATTTTTGCCCATCAACGGTTTTACCGCGGAAAGTGTTATTCCAGACATTCTCACGACAGGTCCATAAACGGTAGCTGTCTGTTAATCCATTACAGCTGCTAAATTGTGGACGCTTAACAAAGTTAGAGACATTTTCACCATTGTACGCAAATTGAACACCCTGACTGAGATAGGACATTCCTTTGACGTAATAGGTTTGCAAACGGTCATAAACGTCAACATTATACGTATGTTCACCAATTATCGCGCCAGCAATATGTATAGGGTCAATTCCATAGGCTTTTGCGGTTGTCACAATACGTGCACGAAGTTTGCTGTCATTTTTTAGCAAGTTATATATTTTTGTATATTTGGCGGCATAACTTGTCGATAATTCACGCGTGCGTTTTGCCGATGCACCAGGGATGGGTGGTTGAACTGCATTGCGGTTTCCCGCTGGTACCAATGTCACAGCGTGCGCTTGAAAAACACCCGTGCCCAGTAAAACAACAATCAGACAGAACTTAGTAAAAATAGCCTGCACGTTTTATCCTTATAAAATAACCGCTCAAAGTCTTATTATGAAACGTTTGTTTAAGAGTCGAGAGCAAAACTTATGACAATACCGACATTTATTGGTTATATTAGTTCTGTCTACGTCTAAAAATATCGAAGAAAGAACGTTTCTTTTCCTGCTGTTGAGGCATTTGTGGCTGTTCTTCAACAGCTTCAGGCGGTTGGGTTGCATAAATGGGTTGCTCACCTATATCTGCTGGCGGTCGCGGAGCCCAATAATCATCATTGTTGTTGGTATTATTATCAACAGTTGGATAAGGCGTTGCAGACGGTTGGTCACTATCCGGTAAAATATCACTACCGCCGGGCATTGCATTTTCAAGATTGTAATTGCCCGGTAATGGGCTAATTGGCAGTGATTTCTCTGCCACCGTCATGTAGCTTTTCCAAGCCCGCACAGGTAAGGAGCCACCAGAGATGGATTTCATGGAATGTCCGTCATCATTTCCAAACCATATGCCAGTCACATAATCAGTTGTATAACCAATAAACCATGCATCACGAAAATCCTGACTTGTACCGGTCTTCCCTGCTGCTGGACGGCCAATTGAGGCCTGTCTTGCGGTACCATTTTCAACGGTCTGCTCAAGCATGGCATTCATCATACCAACAATATCGGACTGGACGACACGTGTTGCCGTTATATCGCCAAAATCATACAGTGTTTTTCCCGAAGTGTCTTGAATGCGTGTGATGAGCCTTATCTGTGGCTTATAACCGCCATTGGCAAATGGTACAAAAGCACCGGTCAATTCTAGTAGGGTAACTTCTGATGTCCCAAGCGCAATAGAGGCATTGTCAGACAGGGCTGAATGAATACCCAGTCTATGGGCAACTTCAATGACCTTGTCTGTTCCCACTTCCATAATTAGTTGTGCGGCAACGGAATTTAACGAGTGCGAAAGTGCGGTGGTTAACGTAACCGCCCCCATATATTTTCCGCCGTAATTTTTAGGTGTCCATTTCCCTATTTTGACTGGCGCATCATTGCGAATGGAATTGGGCGTTCTTCCAGCTTCTAGCGCAGCAAGATAAACAAATGGTTTGAATGTTGAGCCAGGTTGTCTTTTTGCTTCTGTTGCGCGGTTGAATTGGCTTTGCGCGTAATCAACACCACCAACCATTGCGCGAATGGCACCACTTTTATCAATCGAGACCAAAGCGCCTTGCGATACATCTCGCTTTTTACCATTTTCCGTAATCTGGTCACGGATCGCTTCTTCTGCTGCACTTTGCAAAGTCATATCCACAGTGGTTTCAACAACAATATCTTTGTCGTTTTGCCCAATGAGAAAAGGCAACTGTCCAACAACCTGATCTGCGACATAATTTTCGGAGCCCGTCCAATATGAATCGGCGCGTGTCATAGGTTCAGCTTCTGCCATCGCAATTTGTGCGTCATCGATCATGCCTTCTTGGCGCATTGCAGCAAGAACCAGTTTTGCACGATCATTTGCCGCTTTCGGGTCTCGCGCTGGTGATAAACGTGATGGTGCTTTTAGAAGGCCTGCCAATGTTGCAGCCTCCATTAAATTTAAATCTTTAGCCGACTTATTAAAATAACGTCTAGAAGCAGCTTCCACACCATAAGCACCAGATCCCAGATAGACGCGATTGAGGTACATCTCTAAAATTTGGTCTTTGGTATATCTGTGTTCCAGCCATATAGCCAAGAGCGCTTCTTGCACCTTACGTTCCAATGTACGGTCTGGCGAAAGGAAAAGGTTTTTTGCCAATTGCTGCGTTAGTGTAGAGCCACCCTGTTTGCCGCGCCTATGGGTAATATTGGTTACGATAGCGCGTGCAATACCAACAGGATCGACACCGTAATGGTCATAAAACCGCCGGTCTTCGATAGCTACCACAGCTTTGGGTATAAAGGGGCTCATTTCACCAAGAGAAAGAGATTCTCCGCCCATAGCACCTCTATTGGCAATAAGCATACCATTGCGGTCAATGATGCGGACATTTGGTGGTCGTTGCGGTATATTCCATGTTGATGCTTGTGGCATCTTCAATGCAACATAACCGACATACCCTGCTATAGCGAGGAATCCCCAGATAACCAGCAAAAAGCACCAGCCAATCAAACGACGAAAAATTCCACGTTTTTTTCTCTTTGGATATTTTCCGCCTTCATAATCCTGGTCTGGCGGAAGTGCCCGATCATTGGCTGTTATACGCATGGAAACAGTCCCCTGTTGCCCAACTTTACAGGCGAGCCATACCGTATCAAAACGATTTGATGCTCCAAATAGTGGACTTCTGGAAGATTATTGAACAACAGCATGATCGATAATATGACAAATGAAACAACTACCAGCTAAAGCTTAAATAAGGCGGTTTGATGCGCTTACGAAAAGTTTCTAGGTTTCCTGCCAGAAATAGACCAGAAATGCCAGTCACCCTTTGTTAATAATCACAATATGCTTAACACAAGCCAAATAGATGATTTTTGTTGCCAAAAGAGCAAGGTGTTGAACCTTACTCTTTCGGTGTTTTAAATTCTTCCGGATTAAAACGATAAATCGTTGAACAGAATTCGCATTTTACTGTGATTTCACCATTTTCAATGCTGGAATCAAGTTCTTCTACTGAGAAGTTTTTCAATACATTTTCTACTTTTTCTCGAGAGCAGGAACAATGATCAACAATAGGTGTTGGTTGAAAAACGCGGACACCATGTTCATGAAACAGCCGGTAAAGCAAACGTTCTGTGCCAACTTGAGGATCCGTCAACTCCGCACTTTCAATCGTTTGGGTTAGGGCTTTTACTTCTGTCCAATTATTGTCGGTAACTTTGCTTTTTTCTGGTTTCTTTTCATCAATATCCAATGATGCTTTCGGAAGATGCTGAACGAGAACGCCACCAGCACGCCAACTTTGTTTGGGTTGTCCTTCTGAATTGCGATCCACAAGAGTTGCTACAGCCAAGCGCACATCGGTTGGGATCTGTTCTGACTGGTCAAAATAGTTGCGCGCAATTTCTTCAAGATTTGACCCGTCAAGTGCAACAATTCCTTGATAGCGTTGCATATGCGCCCCTTGGTCGATTGTTAGCGCAAGCGTACCTTTGCCCAATAATTGTTCTGGCGCCACTTTGCCATCTTTAATGGCTTGCTTCAGTTTTTCATCATCAAAACGGGCATATGCACGCAAACCCGAAGGGGTTTGAAAATCAGCCACTAATAAATTGACAGGTCCATCAGTGCTTGTTTGCAAAATGAACTTTCCATCAAACTTCAAAGATGTACCAAGAAGTGCTGTTAATACCATGACTTCAGCAAGAAGGCGTGCAACAGGTTCTGGATATTGATGACGCGCTAGAATTGTGTCGACAACAGCGCCAAGTTGCACAGAACGCCCACGTGCATCCAGCCCTTCTACTTCAAAAGGTACAACCGCATCATCTCCAGCAAAATTAAAATCACCCAACTGGTTTTTTTTGATGGTGTTATCAGATTGTTCGCTCACATTCATGACTTTCTGTAATCGTTATATAATGACAAAAAGCAATTGAGCCCGACTGTCATTATTGGCAATTTTATTGAGGCCAGAAACAAAACCAAAGATGCCAAGGTACCTGATATAATAGCAAGTACCCTGTCAAATAGGTTTCATGTTCATTAATTGCTGAACTGTTATGTGTTACTGGCTTTTATTGTCTATAGATAGTGACAAATTTTATGCCTGCAAGCACCATTCCAATACGGCTTTTTGGGCATGTAACCGGTTTTCGGCTTCATCAAAGACAACAGAATGTGGGCCATCAATCACAGCATCTACCACTTCTTCACCACGATGCGCTGGAAGACAATGCATAAAAAGCGCATCAGGCTTTGCAAGTTTCATCAAATCTTCATTGACTTGATAAGGCTGGAATACGTTGCGTCCACGAGCACGAAATTCTTGTCCCATGGATACCCATGTGTCGGTTACAATGCAGTCAACATCTTTGGCCGCTTCTTGCGCATCATGTGTCAATACTATATCGGCACCGTGTTTGCGTGCCCAATCAACATATTTTTGTTGTGGTTCACTGCCCTGTGGTGTGGCAACTTTAATTTTAAAATTAAACAATGCTGCTGCTTCCATCATGGAATGAAGCACATTATTGCCATCGCCCATCCAAGCAAATGTTTTTCCTTCAATAGAACCACGATGTTCCTCAAAAGTAAGGATATCAGCAAGAATTTGGCATGGATGTGTATCATCGGTAAGCGCATTAATGACTGGCACGGTAGCGTATTCTGCCAGTTCCAGCATACGGTCATGTGTTGTTGTACGGATCATGATAATATCGACAAAACGGGATAGGACACGCGCCGTGTCGGCAATTGTTTCGCTATGCCCAAGTTGCATTTCAGAACCGGTCAGCATAATTGTTTCACCACCAAGCTGACGCATTCCAACATCAAAAGAAACGCGTGTTCGTGTTGAAGGCTTTTCGAAGATCATCGCCAAGGTTTTGCCAGCAAGAGGTTTTCCGGCATGTCCTGCTTTCAATGCTTTTTTGACTTCTTTGGCATGATCCAGAATACCGCGGGCTGCCTCAGGAGTTAAAATGGATAGATCTGTAAAGTGGCGAATACTCGTCGTCATAATATCAAGCCTGTTTCTGTTTATTGGCATTAGAAATATTTTGAATAGCAGTTTCTATACGATGAAGACCATCACGTATTTCTTCTTCTGTTACGTTAAGCGGTGGCAATAATCGAACAACATTATTTCCAGCACCAACGCTTAACAGTTTTTCTTCCCGTAATGCGGTGATGACATCTCCATTGGGCACAACACATTTGACACCGGTTAAAAGCCCAATGCCACGAATTTCGCTTACAACGTCAGGAAAACGATCAATAATTGATGCAAGCCCCTGTTTGAACAAATTGCCCATGGCATTGACATGATCGAGAAAACCTTTTTCTAGCATCACATCAAGAACAGCATTTGCGGCTGCCATTGCAAGTAGGTTGCCACCAAATGTCGAGCCATGAGTACCCGGGGTCATGCCTTTTGCGGCTTCTGTTGTGGCAAGACAAGCGCCTATAGGGAAGCCGCCACCCAAACCTTTGGCAAGCGACATAATATCCGGTGTAATTCCAGACCATTCATAAGCAAATAACTTGCCAGTTCTTCCCATTCCGGTTTGCACTTCATCAACAATGAAGAGCAAATCGTTTTCATAACAAATTTTGCGTAAAAATTGCATGAATTCTTTTGGGGCAGGGCGCAAACCACTTTCACCTTGTATCGGTTCGATAAGAATAGCAGCGGTACGCTCATTTACTGCATTGCGCAGTGCAACTTCATCATTAAAAGGAACCTGAATAAAGCCTTCAGCCTTGGGGCCAAATCCGGCAAGATATTTTTCTTGTCCACCTGCAGCTAGTGTTGCAAGTGTGCGGCCATGAAAAGCGCCCTCAAATGTAATAATCTCATAACGTTCTGGATGATTATTGACATAATGGAACCGCCGCGCTGTTTTTATGGCGCATTCAAGAGCTTCTGCACCGGAATTGCAGAAAAATACCTTATCGGCAAAACTGTTTTCGCATAGGCGGCTTGCCAATCTTTCTTGCTCGGGCGACTGAAAGAGGTTGGATACATGCCAAATCTTTTCAGCTTGCGTTTTGATGGCATTGACCAATTTCGGGTGATTATGCCCAAGTGCATTGACGGCTATACCAGAGGTAAAATCCAAATATTGCTCGCCATTATCGGAGATAAGCCATGCCCCATTACCTCGCTCAAAGCGCAAGCCAATACGCGCGAAAGTGTCGTAAAGTGGTTGCGCAGAGGATGGGTTCATATTGTATCTCCTTTTTGAAAGTTAATTATTCAACATGAATGTAATTATTTTGCTAATTTCATGTCATATAAATAGTTTTGATAAGCACTTTTATAGGATGATGTGATATAGAATGATGTGTTAGGTTGCCCTTGAAGAATAGATACTATTATAAAAATAATAAACCATGAACGCAGCCATATTTCATTATAGCTTCGTTCCTGACATTGGAAAACACTATTTCTCTAGTCATAAAAAAAGTCAATCAAAGCCTTTTAATTACCATATTCAAAAATTATCTTGCAAAAAGAGAATTTTGAACACGCGTTTTTTCTTTTTTGCAAAAAAGTGATTCGCAAGTTGGGGAAAACGTTTCAAAACACCTATATAGTGGTTAACAGACTCTTGTCAGAGAGTCATGGCATATTGTATTTTGGTTGAACCAATACATTTGGATCTGTGATCGGATAATCATAACATATCTGTCTTATTAGCGCTTTTTAGCGCCTTGATGGATTCCGACGATAAGAACCAAATGGCAGAAATAATGATCCTGTTGCACAGCAACAAATGTGCAATGTGGAGCCAACAGAACGGAGTGCCGGTATGAACTGGACAGATGAACGTGTTGAACTTTTAAAAAAGCTATGGAGTGATGGTCTCAGTGCCAGCCAGATAGCTGCCCAGCTTGGTGGTGTAAGCCGAAACGCTGTTATTGGTAAGGTTCATCGTTTAAAACTGTCGGGGCGTGGCAAGACAACAAAGACCACACCTCGTACCAAAAAAACGACCGAAACTGTTACCAATACCACGACAACGGCGCGCACAAGTCGTGCAGCTGCATCGCAAACAGCAGCACCGGCTGCTGCAACACCGCGCCCTTCAACATCAAGTGTCGGTGCTACAGCATTGAAGGTGGAATTTGTTGCTGATGCTGTTTCTGAAATCGAAGAACGTCCTTCTGCTGATGTTGTGGTTCCAATGTCACGACATTTGACGCTTTTGCAGCTTAGTGAGACAACATGCAAATGGCCGGTAGGCGATCCTCTTTCAGATGATTTCTATTTTTGTGGTGCGGATTCAGGTGAATCTGGTCCTTATTGCGCGTTTCATGCAAAGCTTGCTTTCCAACCAGTTTCGGAACGTAGACGCATAAGGGTATGAAATCCTATAAATAACGAATAAGTTGAAATGCCTATTTCAACTTATTCTGTTTTTTTAGAATAAAAAGACTGTTTTTGTCTTTAAAAAAGATAATTTTATTTTATAATTTAGGCCGCCAAAAAGGAAAGGCCTAAAAATGGGAACGCATATCATTCCATCAAGTTTTGTTGCGTCTACACGTTGTAGTCGCGAATGGTTACAAAGCGCAATTGATGTTATTCAAGCAGAAATAAACCGTTCTGCAGATACACATCTGATAAGGTATGATTTTCCTTCTCCTTGTGGCATCACCTTATATTTAAAGGATGAATCCTGTCATCCGACGGGCAGCCTGAAACACCGGCTGGCAAGGTCGCTATTTCTTTATTCCTTATGCAATGGTAAAATTGGTCCTAAGACAACAGTTGTTGAGGCTTCAAGCGGTTCGACCGCCGTGTCGGAAGCCTATTTTGCCAAATTGATCGGTGTTCCGTTTGTAACAGTGATACCACGCACCACCTCACCACAAAAGGTTTCAGCCATTGAGGCTTATGGCGGTAAGGTGCATTTTGTCGATGATCCGAAATCCGTTTATGTCGTAGCCCAAAAGTTGGCTGATGAGCTTGACGGTTATTATATTGATCAGTTTACCTATGCCGAACGGGCGACCGATTGGCGAGGAAACAACAATATTGCAGATTCAATTTTTTGTCAGATGACGCAAGAGGCGTTTCCAATACCGGAATGGATTGTTGCAAGCGCAGGCACGGGCGGAACATCTGCAACACTTGGACGGTACATTCGTTATAAAAAAATTGCTACACAACTCTGTGTTGCTGATCCTACAGGATCGGTGTTTCATCGTCATTATGCAGATCGTTCAATTAAGGAAATTGATCATTGTCAGTCTGTTATTGAGGGAATAGGCCGCGCCAGAGTGGAGCCATCTTTTTTGCCCGAAGTCATTGATCGTATGATTGCAGTACCTGATGAGGCAAGTTTGGCAGCGATGCGCGTTATCAGCCGATTGATCGGAAAAAGTTGCGGTGGTTCAACCGGTACCAATATATATGCTGCTGCCGCATTGATATCAGATATGATCCGTAATCACCAACAAGGTTCCATTGTAACGCTTATTTGCGACAGTGGAGAACGCTATCGTTCAACCTATCTTGACGATGATTGGCTGCACCAAAAGGGTTTTGACATTGCGCCCGATATGGCTCGTCTGGAACGCCTATTTTATCAAGGCGAACCAATTTGATTGGATAAATGCATCGTCTTTTGACAGGAGTGCTCTAAGATCTATCTTATTTGCAAACGACGATGATTAGTATTTGCAAATGACATTGATTGATAAAAATTGGCGGAATTTACTGATCACTGCTGACAGAGCTAACAACGATATCATCACGTTGTTCAATACTGACCCAACGTCCTGGCGTTTGGGTCGATTGGCGTTTTAGATATGTATATTCGGTGTCTTTCCAATTATAGACATCATCTCGCAAATTATCGAGTATAAAATCACCACGGTCTGTTCGCACAGTTAAAACAGCATGCCCTTCACCATCCGGTTTACGAACAACAGTGATGAGAAGGCTGGCCAGAGGAAAGCCTTTTTCACGAAGCTCACGCTGCTTTTCCAACACGTAATCTTCACAATCGCCGGCATCGACCGGATAGGTCCAATATTCTTCACGCCCATAAAGTTCCATATCGGTTGCGGGTCTGATACGCGCATTAACACTGTGGTTTACATCAATTAAAATGTCCCACGAAGATTGGTCGAGTTTTATGGGGTGTAAATTGGTGTTACGAATTTTGCATTCTTTTGGCAAACGTTCACAAAATTCGTAGTGACCTATTGGTTGAGAGGTTTGACCGGTAACCGCCATAAATTCATTTGCGGCCAAGGCTGATCCTGACAAAGAGATAAAGGCAGAGCCTGTCAAACAGACTAATGCCAGTACAACCAAGCCAGTCAATTTATACGCGAAGACCATATTCAATACTCAACTCAAACCTGTCACGATAAAGATCGTTAACAAAAGGTTAAAGTCTAACTTTGGTTCCCAGTCAATGACACGAATGCAACACTTTATTAAGATTTGAAATATGGTTAATATAATAAAATAAATAAAAACAATTAGTTAGATATTTTTTATGGTTAACGTGCATAACGTTTATACTCTATAAAGTAACTTTTGAAGTCAAATGTTACAAAAATTATGACCCAAAATACCCGACGATAAAAAATAAATACCCCATATTCATAAAGGTATAACCGTTATAAAAGGAGCAGATAAAATTGGTTTGAAATAAGCTTCTGAAGAAATGAGAGTACTTATATGGGGAATATATTGATTAGAAGCGCGACACCGGAAGATATTGATGCTCTGGTTGAAATAGAAGAGATATGTTTCAATAGTGATCGTATCTCACGTCGTTCATTTCGTACATTAGTGACAAGACCAACGGCTCATACCGTTGTTGCCGAGTGCGATGGCGTTATCATTGGCTATGCAATGATCTTTTTTCGCAAGGGAACAGCATTGGCAAGGTTGTATTCTTTGGCGGTGAAACCCGATACGGCTATAAAAGGTGTTGGTTCACAATTGTTGGAAGCTGCAGAAAAGGCAGCTTTTGATAAAGGGCGTGTTTATATGCGGCTGGAAGTGCGTGAAGATAATGCAAGGGCTATCGCACTTTATGAGCGTTTTCATTATCGCCCGATTGGCCGTTATCTTGATTATTATGCCGATCATGCTCAAGATTTGCGTTATGAAAAGACGTTGCGAGGTGACATACCGGTTGAAACATCCGTGCCTTATTACCAGCAAACAGAAGAATTTACCTGTGGCGCTGCCTGTCTGATGATGGCACTGAAATATTTTAATCCGCAATCACGTATGGATCCGGTGTTTGAACTCAGGCTTTGGCGCACGGCGACCACTGTTTATATGCTATCGGGACCTGGTGGCTGTGAGCCGTTTGGTCTTGCTGTTCTTGCGCATAATTACGGTTTGAAGGCCACCATTGTTGTTTCAAACGAAGAGTTTTTATTTATCAATTCAGTTCGTAATCCGCAAAAGCGTAAGGTGATGGAGCTTGTGCAAACAGATTTTCGTGAACAGGCGGAAGCCGCAAAGATTCCTGTTCGCATTGCAGCCTTTACGCTGGATGATATTCGACAGGCCTTGGCAAGAGGCGCCGTCGTCCTAGTTTTAATTAGCTTCTATCACATGTTCGGAGAAAAGGTTCCCCATTGGGTATTGGTACATGGTGATGATGGAAGCCACATTATAATTCACGATCCGTGGGTGGAAGAAGAAGAGGGAGAAACAATTGCTGATTCTGCAAATCTGCCGTTGAATTATAAGGTATTTGACCATATTGCGCGTTTTGGAAAAGACGGTTTACGCGCGGCCGTAATATTGGAGAAAAATTAGCTACAAATGTCTATTTGTGTAATCCTCGCGGGTCGGGTGTCTGATGTTGATAATGGTGCGACAACACATAAAGTTATGACGCATCGTGATTATTTGGCTAATCCAGCGCTTTTTGCTGGACAACGTCCACGGTTGATCAATTTATCTCGCTCATATCGGTATCAAAGTCGTGCTTATTATTGTTCCTTATTGGCAGAGGCCAGAGGACATAAAGTGTTGCCTTCTGTCGAGACGATGATTGATCTATCGGAACGCCGTCTTTACAAAAAATCCATTCCTGAATTGGAAGATTGCCTCAATAAAGCTTTAAAAGGTGATGCTGCACGCGCGCCTGAAATTATCAGAGTGTTTTTTGGAATAACCGATAGCTCAAGTGACGGCAAAAGTGATCGTTTTGAAAAATTCGGTCGCTTGTTATTTGATTGGTATCGTGCGCCTGCTTTGGAAGTTCACATAATACCTGGTGAATGGGCGCGAATCCATAAAATCACATTTGCTAATTGGCAAAAGCTTGAAGGTAATAGTCGGGATGCCTTTTATAAGGCTATGGAGGCATATACGACGAGAGCTTGGAAAGAAGCGCGACATAAGACACCGCCGCGTTGGACATTTGCCGTTTTGTGCAATCCCAATGAAGAATTGCCGCCAACAAATGTAGATGATTTGAAGCACTGGGCAAAAATAGCCGCGCGTCTTGGGGTTGAAGTTGAACCAATAGGATCGCGTGATCTCGCAAGATTAGCCAATTTTGACGCTCTTTTTATTCGTGAAACAACCAATATTTCCAATCATACATATCGTTTTGCTCGTCGGGCTGAACAAGAAAATATGCCTGTCATTGACGATCCGATGTCGATGATCCGCTGCACCAACAAGGTTTATCTCGATGAATTAATGCGTGCAAATGGCGTACCAGTTCCCCCGACCGTAATGATAGCCAGCAATGAAGACCTTGTTAAAGCTGCCGACTATCTTGGTTTTCCAATGGTCTTGAAAATACCGGATTCATCTTTTTCAAGAGGTGTAAAACGGGTGGCCTCTATGGACGAGCTACATTGCTTGGCGCATGAATGGCTCAAGGATAGCGACCTTCTTTTGGCTCAAAAATATTTGCCAACCAAATTTGATTGGCGCGTGGGTGTGCTTGGTGGAAAGCCATTATTTGTTTGCCAATATGAAATGGCACCGCATCATTGGCAGATTATCAAACATGATCCAAATGGTGGAGAACCTTTAGAAGGGGGCTTCAAGACCTATGCAATTGCAGATGCTCCGCCTGCTGTGATGGAGATTGGTTTAAAGGCTGCGCGCTGTATTGGTGATGGACTTTATGGTGTAGACCTAAAGGAAACAGATGATGGCGTGGTGGTTATCGAGGTTAATGATAATCCCAATGTTGAACATGGCGTAGAAGACGCCGCAGAAAAAGATGAAGTTTGGCTCAATCTTACGCGATGGTTTATTGATCGCCTCGAGCGGGAATAACCTTTATCCACCCGTGTAATATCGGAAAACATCTGTCAGTCGAATATGCAAAAACCGGCAAATTGAATTGCCGGTTTTATAATTTTAAAAATCTTTCCCTTAGGAAATTCTAGCCAACATTTTATAGGCTTGTTTCAAAGACAATTTTTGAGCTTTTGCGCCGTGTTATGTCCAAGAATTCAATCCTTGTTATCTTGTAGCGCCTTTTCAATTTGTGGCAGAAGCTCTTTGCCATAAATCTGCGGTGTAAGAGGGCCAATATGCTTATAAAGTATAATGCCATCTTTGCTTAGCAAAAAGGTTTCTGGTGGGCCATAAACACCCCAGTCAATGGCTGCTCGTCCTGCAGGATCAAAACCAATAACTTTGAAGGGATCACCAAAGTTGGCAAGAAAACGTTCGGCGTTTTCCTGCTTGTCTTTATAATTGACACCAACCAGATCAAAGCGTTTATCTTGGCTGATTTGCATAAGGGTCGGGTGTTCATCGCGGCACGGCGGACACCATGAGCCCCAAAAATTAACAAGGGTCACACGACCACGAAAGTTCTTGGGATCAAATTCACCTTTTGCAAAAAGTAAAGGCATATTTGTTTCTGGTACCGGTTTTCCAGCCAGGGCATTGGGTACCAGATTTGCAGTATCAGGATCGGTCGTTTCCATATGTCCAAGCATAATGACGACCAATACCACAAACAGGATAAATGGCCCGAATAACGCAATCATAACAGGCCAACGGAAAGTCTTTTTTTGCTCAGCCATTGTTTGTTACATTCGTTTTATTGCCACGTGTCATGCCTGCTTGTTCAAGCTCGGTCAGTTTTGCTTTTTGGCGTTTTCCATTCAAAACAATGTAGAGTACCAGACAAAGTAATACAAAAGCTGAAACACAGTAGCTCAACATAACAATCTGGGCATGATCGAGGTTGCCAAGCATGGAATCTATCCGGTTGGAAAAACCACCCAATCCTTGAGAGGTATCACTCATTTCTTGCTTTCCTTATGACGTAAACGACGTGCGGCCATTCTTTGCATTGTATCAACACGGCGGCGGATAATTTCTGTTCGCATTGCGGCAAGATAAAGGGCAAAAAATGCAAATGTAAATCCAATTGCCATTGTCAAAAGTGGCCATAACATTTCACTATTAATAGCAGAGCCACCAGCACGCAGAAGAGAAGCCGGTTGATGCAGTGTATTCCACCATTCTACAGAGAATTTGATGATGGGAATATTGATAAATCCAACCAATGTTAAAATGGCTGCGGCCTTGGCACCTTTTGCTACATCATCAAAAGCACGCGATAGGGCTATGATGGCAAGGTAGATAAGAAAAAGAACAAGAACAGACGTCAATCTTGCGTCCCATTCCCACCACGTTCCCCAAGTTGGTCTTCCCCATAGAGAACCAGTAATAAGTGCCAGAGCGGTAAATGTTGCGCCAATAGGAGCAGCACTTTTAACGGATACATCGGCAAGTGGGTGTCGCCAAACAAGCGTACCGAGCGCTGAAACACTCATCAATGTATAGCAAAACATGGAAAGCCATGCGAATGGGACATGCAAATACATGATGCGGACTGTTTGTCCCTGTTGATAGTCTTCAGGGGAGCGTAACACCATAAAAATACCGCACGCTAGTATAACGATAGCGATGATGCTTAACCATGGTAGAATTATTCCGCTTAGAGACATGAAGCGGGTTGGATTGGCTAGGGATTGCCACCAGCTCATTTTTTTTTCTGTCATTTCCATGCTAACTCTTAAGACTAGATTTTCCTTGTAGTGATTATCTTCCTCTAATCTGACGAAGATATGACGTTAATCTGACGAAGATATGACCTCAATCGGATAGTGATGTAAGCGCTAAAGCGGCAGCAAGTGGCCCGAGTATGCAAAAAAATAGCGACAAGGCAATGAGAAATAACAACGGGTTGATGAATGAAATACCGGGGGTTGTACTGGCATAAGCGGCTGAAACGCCAAAAATCATGACTGGTACAGCAAGTGGCAGCACAATAATAGAAATTAGCACGCCACCACGCGGTAAAGAGGTTGCCAATGCAGCGCCAACGGCACCAATGAGTGTAATGGCAGGTGTCCCACATAACAGGGTCAAGATAATGCCCGCAATGACAGTGCCATCAAGGCTCAGCATTAAACCAAGAATGGGCGTAATAACAATGAGTGGTAATATTGTGCCACACCAATGCGCCACACATTTGATAAATACAATCAAACTCAAACTCTGTCTGTGGCGAGCAAGGATGAGTTGATCGAGACTACCATCATCACGGTCTGTCTGAAAAAGGCGATCTAACCCAAGCAGAATTGCCAATAATGCACCAACCCAAAGCATACCAGGGCCAATGCGCGATAATATTTGCTGATCGGGTCCTACCGCAAAAGGTGTAATAATGATAATGGCGGCAAAGAATAACAGACCTGTTAGCAAAGAGCTGCCGGGGCCGAAGGCCAGTCTTAGATCACGAAGAAATAAGGCTTTCACGCGCTTTCCTCCCAATCAGGCATATAGGCATCAAGATCAATATGTAAATCTTCCTCAATACCAAGTGGTAAATGCGTGGCAGCGATAATCATGCCAGACCGTTGTAAATGTTCACGCATGAGGCGTGAAAATATTGCGCTGGCCGTTTTATCCAAACCAGATGTTGGTTCATCAACCAGCCAAAGAGGCCGATGGGATAAAAGAAGGCGGGCAATGGCAACACGCCGCTTTTGCCCTGTTGATAGAACGCCGAAGGGTAAATGTTCAATGCCAGAAAGTTCTACTTTTTGAAGAGCTTCAAAAGGTGTCAGCAATGGATCGGCATCAAAATGCGACCAGAATTGCAAGTTTTGAACCACGCTCATATGGGCTTTCATGGCATTTTGGCTGCCCAAATAATGACATGCTGCAGCGACAGGAAAGGAAAAATCGCCATCTTCCATAAAAACGGAACCTTCATCAGCCGTGTAAAAACCAGCGATGATTCGCAATAAAGTTGACTTTCCTATGCCATTGGGGCCGGTTATGGTTGCCAATTTTCCAGCTTGAAGTGCAATGTCAACATGGTGAAAGAGCAGTTCCTCTCCACGTCGTGCACTTAAATTTTTAACCGACAATTGCATGTAACCACCTGATTTTCATGCTCTTCAATAGCGTGTCTCATTAATTTGAGCAAGTAAACACATTTTTTTCATCATATTGTGTCTGGAACAGTTCCAGAAAAGTCTTTATAAAGTAAACACCATACCAGCGGTCGGTATGGAACAGATTTTTGGGCCGATCTCCAATTCTGCCTATTTAGCAGTTGAGGAACGGACAGCGGAAATGACTGCACCCGCACCTTGACTGCGATCTTGACCCGCAGTTTGTGGCGTTCGTTCCGGGGGCTTTGGCTCGTAGATATAAGGACGAACAGTCGTGTCTCAAATAGATAGTTTTAAGTGCCGCAAAACTCTCCACGTTAATGGCAAAGATTACGTATATTATAGTTTAACTGAGGCTGAAAAAAATGGCCTCACGGGTGTTTCACATTTGCCATTCTCAATGAAAGTTTTGCTTGAGAATCTATTGCGGTTTGAAGACGGTCGCACGGTCAAGAAAGATGACATTCTAAATATCGCTAAGTGGCTGAGTGACAAAGGTAGCGCGCGGGCAGAGATTGCTTACCGCCCGTCACGCGTATTAATGCAGGACTTTACAGGTGTTCCTGCCGTCGTTGATCTTGCTGCAATGCGTGATGCAATGGTTAAGCTCGGTGATGATGCCGAGAAAATCAATCCTCTGGTGCCAGTCGATTTGGTTATCGATCACTCGGTCATTGTTGACGATTTCGGCAATCCAATGGCTTTTGCGCACAATAAAGAGCTGGAATATGAAAGAAATGGCGAGCGTTACCGCTTTTTGAAATGGGGCCAGCAAGCTTTCAGGAATTTTCGGGTGGTCCCTCCAGGAACAGGTATTTGTCACCAGGTAAACCTTGAATATTTGGCACAATGTGTTTGGACCAAAGAAGAAGATGGTCATACATTAGCTTATCCAGATACTTGTGTTGGAACAGATTCGCATACCACCATGGTCAATGGTCTTGGTGTGCTTGGATGGGGCGTTGGTGGTATTGAAGCTGAAGCCGCCATGCTTGGTCAACCAGTATCCATGTTATTGCCAGAAGTTATTGGCTTCCGTTTAACCGGAAAGCTAAAAGAAGGCGTTACAGCAACAGACCTTGTTTTAACTGTCACCCAAATGTTGCGTAAGAAAGGTGTTGTCGGAAAATTTGTTGAATTTTTCGGTCCCGGACTTGAACATATGACCTTGGCAGATCGGGCAACAATCGCAAATATGGGACCTGAATACGGGGCAACGTGCGGCTTCTTCCCAATTGATAAGGAAACAGTACGCTATCTCAATATGACAGGTCGCAACGAAGACCGTATTGCGCTGGTTGAAGCTTATACAAAAGCACAAGGTATGTGGCATGACGGGGAGACAGCTGATCCTGTTTTCACGGATACGCTTGAACTGGATATGGGCACTGTTGTTCCTTCAATGGCCGGACCAAAACGTCCTGAAGGCCGTTTGCCACTAGAAGATGTAGGTCATAGTTTTGTAACAGCACTTGGTAATGAATACAAAAAGACAAGTGGTCAGGATACTCGCTATCAAGTTGAAGGCGAAGATTTTGACATTGGTCATGGTGATGTTGCTATTGCTGCTATTACATCATGTACAAATACATCAAATCCAAGCGTTCTTATTGCCGCTGGGCTGTTAGCACGCAATGCTGTTGCAAAAGGTTTAAAAACAAAGCCATGGGTTAAAACTTCATTGGCTCCCGGCTCGCAAGTTGTCGAAGCCTATCTTGCCAATTCTGGTTTGCAAAAAGACCTTGATGCCTTGGGCTTTAATTTGGTTGGCTTTGGTTGCACAACCTGTATTGGTAACTCTGGTCCATTGCCACCAGCAATTTCAAAAACAATCAACGATAAAGGCTTGATTGTTGCTGCGGTTCTTTCCGGTAACCGTAACTTTGAAGGACGTGTGTCGCCTGATGTTCAGGCCAATTATCTGGCTTCCCCACCTTTGGTTGTTGCCCATGCACTTGCTGGAACCGTGAAAAAAGACCTTACCAAAGAGCCTCTTGGTACAGGTAAAGACGGAAAACCGGTCTATCTCAAGGATATCTGGCCAACTTCTCAAGAGGTTCAGGAATTTATCGAGAAGAATGTTACGCGTAAGATCTTTGCTGCCAAATATGCCGATGTTTTCAAAGGCGACGAAAATTGGCAAAAAGTGCAGGTTCCTGCTGGCGAAACTTATGCATGGGATGATCAATCAACCTATGTACGCAATCCACCTTATTTTGAAAATATGCCAAAAGTACCAGCCAAGCTTTCAAATATTGATGGCGCACGTATCCTTGGTTTATTTGGTGATAAGATCACGACCGATCACATCTCGCCTGCTGGTTCCATTAAAGTTGACTCACCAGCTGGAAAATATCTTATCGATCATGGCGTAAAACCTGCCGACTTCAACCAATATGGCACACGCCGTGGTAACCATGAAGTTATGATGCGTGGTACATTTGCCAATATTCGTATCCGCAACTTTATGCTCGGCGAAAATGGTCGTGAAGGCGGTTACACAATTCATTATCCTTCGAAAGAAGAAGAATCCATCTATGATGCAGCAATGCAATATAAGAAGGAACACGTTCCTTTGGTTGTATTTGCTGGTGTGGAATATGGCAACGGGTCTTCCCGTGACTGGGCCGCAAAAGGGACAAACCTATTAGGTGTTCGTGCCGTTATTGCGCAATCGTTTGAACGTATTCACCGTTCTAACCTTGTTGGTATGGGTATAGTTCCATTTGTGTTTGAAGATGGTGCAAGTTGGAAGTCACTGGGACTCAAAGGCGATGAAACGGTAACAATCGACGGCATCAATGAGTTGAAACCACGGCAGAAAACAGTTGCAAAAATTACTTTTGCCGATGGTTCTGTAAAGGAAGTGCCAATATTGTGTCGTGTTGATACGGTTGATGAGCTCGACTATTTACATAATGGTGGCATCTTGCAGTATGTTTTGCGCAATTTGGCCGCATAAACTGTCAATTATTTTAGATAAACGGGGCATATCGATATGTCCCGTTTATTTTTTGTAACTCATTGGGAGAATCTGATTGACTGTTCTTGATAAGTTGGGTTATACACCCAGCAATATTAAGCCACAGTTAGGCTTTAGTTTGTGTTTTCAGGCATTTTATGCCGCATAGTTAGAAAAGAGAGATAGACTTATGGCGAATACACCTTCGTCCAGAAAAGCAGTACGCAAGATCGTAGCGCGCACAGAAGTCAATAAAGCGCGCCGTACACGCGTTCGTACTTTTATTCGTAAGTTTGATGATGCCGTTTCTGGTGGCGATAAGGCAGCTGCTGAAGTTGCATTTAAAGCTGTTGAACCAGAAATCATGCGCGCTGTTACAAAGGGTGTTCTGCATAAAAACACAGCATCACGCAAAGTTTCGCGTTTGGCTAAGAAGCTTAAGGCTTTGTCAGCTTAAAACAGCTATTTATGCAATAAGGTCGTTTGACGTTATTGCTTTATTTTGAGTTTATTAAAACCGGTGTCTTTTGGGCATCGGTTTTTTTATTTATTGACCATTAAGAAGAAATTAACCATAAAAACGGGTTTTCTTGGAACTATTTTTTCTTTAGAAAAATTTTAAAAAACACTTTATAAACATATGGTTATCATACTTATCCACAGGCTTTCTGGCTATTGTTTGACAGCTAATTCTGTCAAGTAATTTTTTTAATTTTTTTTTAACGCATTCCGAAATTTGGTTAAAAAAATAACGCGATCTGAAAAAGCTTATTGAATCAAAGTAATTAACGGAAAAACGTAGCTCTTTGACGTGTTTTTCATGACAAAAAGGCATTTAAAGCGGACTGTTTACCCTCTTGCATACCTAGCCGCCTATTTTGTAAGGTTTAGGAGCGGGAGCCGAGGGCTTTCTGTTCAATTTGGCTTTGATATGATTATTTGCTTTGGTCTTGACAAGCTGGAAAGAAATTGGAGGCGGCATAAACAGATAGAGTATTTATTCTATTCTGATGTGCGAAATGTCGGAGCGGAATACCTTGAAGGTGTATTGCTTTTTGGGGGTTCGGTATATCTATAAGATCGCGCGAGGATGAATGTCCGTTCAGTGCGATAGATGCAGAACAAGCGGTTCTGGTCGATTGTAGAGAGAGTATTGATAGGGGCTTATACGAGTTTTATTGGGTTATATTATTGGGTGTGGCGGCGTTTGCGGAGTGTCGCCCCTGAGAAGTGTTGTTGTTGCTATAAGCAACGGAGTTGTTAGAGTAGTAAGGATAATGGGTGTTGTTGGTCAAGGAAATTGGATGCAGTCAATTTAAGCCAACCTTCCCTTCATCTGTTGTCAGAGAGAATGATGCGTAAAATGTCAAACGTAAATGGAATCGTATCGAGTGAAACTGCCGTCGAGGATGGTATCCATCATTTAGTAACCGAAGAGGAAAGTGCAGAGCTTTTCGCAAGGGTTATGGCGCAATTAAAGGTACAGGTTGGAACAGAGGCTTACACAAGCTGGTTCGGACGTTTACAACTTGATGAATTCAACCGTAGCCAGGTAAGATTATCTGTTCCTACAGCTTTTCTGCGGTCTTGGATTACAAACCATTATGCAACCATTCTTACGGAATTATGGCGTCAAGAATGTCCATCATTGCTACGTGTTGATGTTGTTGTGCGTGGTATGAGTCGCGTTGTAAAACCGGCTCCAGCGCATACAGTGGAAGAAACCACTGTGCCAATTCAAAATGAGCAGGTGGCTTCGTCTTCCTTACGTAATCGGGTAGAGCGTTTTTCCAATGAAACACAAACAAATGTGTTTGGCTCACCACTTGATTCCCGCTATACTTTTGACACTTTTGTTGAAGGTGCATCTAATAGAGTGGCTTTGGCTGCAGCCCGTTCCATAGCAGAAGGTAATAAAGGCGCTTTACGGTTTAATCCATTGTTTATCCATGCCTCTGTAGGTTTGGGTAAAACGCACCTTTTGCAAGCACTTGCCGCAGCAGCCTTACAGCGTCCAACGCCGATGAGGGTTATTTATCTCACAGCCGAATATTTCATGTGGCGTTTTGCAACCGCCATTCGTGATAACAATGCTCTTTCCTTCAAGGAACAATTGCGCGATATCGACCTGTTAATCATCGATGATATGCAGTTTTTGCAAGGAAAATCTATCCAACACGAGTTCTGCCACTTGCTTAATATGCTGCTTGATAGCGCTAAGCAGGTTGTTGTCGCGGCTGATCGTGCACCTGCAGAACTGGAATCGCTTGATGTCCGTGTTCGTTCTCGTTTGCAAGGTGGTGTTTCGCTTGAAATAGAAGCACCAGATTTTGAGATGCGTCTTGAAATGTTGCGTAAGCGTTTAAAAGCAGCGCAACAGGATGATACGGCTCTTGATGTATCGGATGATGTGCTTTCGCATATAGCGCAAACAGTCTCCGGGTCAGGGCGTGATCTTGAGGGTGCATTTAATCAATTACTGTTCCGTCAATCCTTTGAACCGGATTTGTCAATGAATCGTATTGATGAATTGCTCGATCATTTGACAAGAAGTGGCGAGCCTAAACGTATAAGAATTGAAGAAATACAACGTGTTGTTGCACGCCATTATAATGTTTCCAAGCAGGATCTGTTGTCAAATCGGCGGACGCGTACCATTGTTAAACCACGACAAGTGGCTATGTATTTGGCAAAAATGATGACGCCACGGTCTTTGCCGGAAATTGGACGGCGATTTGGTGGGCGTGATCATACCACTGTCTTGCATGCAGTCCGTAAGATCGAGGATTTGGTCGGAGCAGATCAACAACTTGCCAAGGAACTCGAATTGCTTAAGCGTCTCATTGGTGAGCAAGCTGTTTAAGAAACGGCTTTATCAGTCAGCCAATTTACGATAGGTTATGCGATAACGTTGGTAGACAACAGAATTGTTGACCTTTGAGGTTATCCGTCTTCTATTGATCAGACATGTCTTATTTTATAGACGTTATGTAACTGATAGTAAATTCGGGACGTATTTTAAACGACAGAATAAGTGAGTGTCCAATATGCGTATCACAGTGGATAGAAGTAATCTTATCAAATCGCTTGGCCGAGTTCAGCGTGTTGTTGAGCGGCGCAATACAATTCCGATTCTATCCAATGTTCTTTTCAATGCTGTTAATGGTGGTGTCGAGCTTAAAGCAACCGATCTTGATATGGAAGTAACAGAGTCAACTGCTGCCAATGTTGAGCAGGCGGGTGCAACAACTGTTCCGGCACATCTCCTATATGAAATCGTGAGAAAATTGCCTGACGGCGGAGAGATTATGCTTTCGCTGGGTGAGGATGGAAATTCAATGACTGTTGTTTCCGGTCGGGCCAATTTCCGCTTACAGTGTCTGCCAAAAGATGATTTTCCAGAAGTCAGTGCAGGGCAGTTCAGTCATAGTTTTTCTCTTTCGACTGCCGCTTTAAAGCGTTTGATCGACAGCACACAGTTTGCAATTTCTACCGAGGAAACGCGTTACTATCTCAATGGTATCTATTTCCATGTCATCGATAATAATGGTTTGAAGATCCGCACTGTTGCAACAGACGGTCACCGGTTGGCTCAAGCAGAAACGGATGCGCCATCTGGTTCTGAAGGAATGCCGGGTGTCATTATTCCACGCAAAACGGTCGGTGAATTGCAGAAATTGCTCGGTGAAGAACCGGAAGGCGAAATACGCATTGAAGTTTCAGAGACAAAAATTCGCTTTGCTGTTGCTTCCGTTGTATTAACGTCAAAACTGATTGACGGAACATTCCCCGACTATCAACGTGTTATACCACTTGGAAATGACAAGAAATTGGTCATTAATCGGCAGAATTTTGCCTCAGCTGTTGATCGCGTTTCAACCATATCGAGTGATCGTGGACGTGCAGTAAAAATGACGATCGAAAATAGCCAATTGACTTTAACCGTGAATAATCCAGATTCTGGTAGTGCGGAAGACCAAATTAATGCCGATTATGAAGGTGATACTTTGGAAATTGGTTTTAATTCTCGATATCTTCTTGATATTACAGCGCAATTGGGTGGTGATGACGCAATATTCATGTTTGCGGATTCAGGGGCGCCAACACTCATTCGGGACGGTAAAGATCCCGATGCGCTTTATGTTTTAATGCCAATGCGCGTTTAACAATGGGTGAAAGTGTGAATGAGTGACGGATACGCGGCAAAGGTTGTCGTTCAACAACTAAAATTGTCAAATTACCGTAACTATCGCACTTTCTCAGTCAATTTTTCCGGTAAACATGTTGTCTTTACTGGGCACAATGGTGCCGGAAAAACCAATCTTCTTGAAGCAATCTCTTTGTTATCACCGGGGCGTGGTTTGCGTCGTTCGACATATGGTGATCTCATTTGTGCCAATGCTGATAACAATAGTTTTGTCGTTTTTGCAAAATTGTATTCTGCTCTTTTTGACGAAGTTGATATTGGCACAACCTGTGACAATGCCGATGGCGGAAGAAAAGTCCGCATAAATGGCACATCAACTTCAGCAGATAGGTTAACGGATTATTGTCGGATAAGTTGGTTGATTCCTGCAATGGATGGTCTTTTTACCGGATCAGCCAGCGATCGAAGGCGTTTTCTTGATCGGATGGTTTTATCAATTGATCCATCGCATGGCCGTCGTGTGCTAGATTTTGAAAAAGTGATGCGTTCCCGCAACCGTTTATTGTTGGATGGAAATACCAATAATGGATGGTTCGACGCTCTGGAAATGCAAATGGCTGAATTGGCAACAGCAATAGCAGCCGCACGCATTGATGTTATTCGATTGCTTGACGGGGGTAAGGAGAGCGATTCCTATGATGTTTTTCCGCATCCGATTCTCGTTATTGAGGGTTTGTTGGAACAGGCTTTGATTAATCAATCGGCAATTGATGTTGAAGAATATTATAGGCAGAAATTGCATGATAGCAGACCGCTTGATCGGGCAGCAGGCCGCACTTTGGAAGGGCCTCATCGTAGCGATATGAAAGTATTCTACGCGCAGAAAAATATGCCGGCAGCCCTTTGTTCAACAGGCGAGCAGAAATCTCTATTGATGGGGCTGATTCTAGCTCATGCCAAAATTACTGCGCAAATATCAGGAATGGCACCAATTCTTCTTCTAGATGAAATGGCGGCGCATCTTGATGAACAACGTCGTATCGCTTTGTTTAATATTTTGGACGAACTTGGTGGGCAGTCGTTTATGACTGGCACAGATCGCCAATTGTTTAGCGCTCTGGATGATAGGGCGGAGTTTTTTGAAATATCTGATGGCGCCTTGTTGCCTTTGTGACATATAACACAAGAATTCGAATGAAAGTGTTGGAGACAAGGCGTTATGGCTAAAAAAATCACTGTGCTGAATGGGCCCAATCTGAATTTTTTGGGTAAAAGAGAACCGGATATTTATGGGACGGAAACTTTACAGACTATAGAACAGTCATGCCGCGAGATTACTGATTCTCATGGCTTTAATCTTGATTTTCTGCAAAGCAACCATGAAGGTGAACTCGTCAGTTGGATTCAAGGTGCTATAGGTCAAAGTGAGGGGATTGTTATCAACCCTGCCGCCTATAGCCATACCTCTGTTGCTATTCTCGATGCATTGAAAATGTTTAACGGCATAGTTGTGGAAGTGCACCTATCCAATATCCACCAAAGAGAAGCTTTTCGCCACCATTCTTATGTTTCAGCAAGAGCAGATGCTGTTATTGCCGGCTGTGGTAGTGCGGGGTACCGATTCGCTATTGAATATATTTTTAATAAAATTTTGTGAATCAAAAACTGTCGGACAAACCGCGCAATATTGACGCAGGTAAACGATATGCCCTTGCCAATTTTGTTCCAAAGAGTAAGAAATGCCTAGATGATGCCACAATTGTCATTGTGGCAAAGTCATGTTTGGTTTGAATTTGTTCATAATTTTAGACAGATCAAGCCACCCGACAGGGAAAGTTGTAACAAAAAGGGACTGCTTTTCGGTGACAGCTTTTCTGTAAGAAACGAAAAATACCCTCGTGCAAAAATATGCGATGCATATAAAGGGGCAGGTAGGAATGAAGAACTTTGGTAAATTAACAGGGCTGTTGGGTGTTTTGGCATCTGCTATGCTTTTGTCCGGTTGTGAATTTGATGTTCTCGACCCGGCAGGCTATATTGCGCGCCATCAGCTGAATTTGATTATTATATGCGTTGTCGTAATGCTCTGCATTGTCATTCCCGTAATGATCGCAGTCGTTGCTTTCGCAATTAAGTATCGTGCTACCAACACCGAAGCAGAATATCTGCCGGATTGGGGGCACTCAAATAAAGTGGAAACCTTTATGTGGGGTATTCCGATTGTTGTCATCATTGTTTTGGCAGCTTTAATGTCTTATTACACATTTACATTGGAACCATCCAAGAAAATTGATCCGGCAGTTGCTGGCAATGAAGAGCCAATTCAGGTTGATGCTATTGCATTGGATTGGAAATGGTTATTCATCTATCCACAATATGGCATAGCTACAGTCAATGAAATCTACGCACCTGAGAATCGTCAAGTTTTGATTCAGTTGACATCTGAAAATTCTGTCAACGCATTTTGGGTTCCTCGTTTAGGTACGGTATTGTATGCAATGCCACAGATGAATGCGAAATTGCATCTGATTGCTGATCGTCAGGGCGTGTTTAACGGTACGTCAGCTAATTATAGCGGTGATGGTTTCTCAGAGATGCACTTCAAATGGCATTCTGTTTCCCAAAATGACTTTGACAACTGGATCGCTCAAGCGCGCCAAAGCAAGCAGACGCTTGACCGTGCTTCTTATCGCCAGCTCTCATTCTCGCCAAAAATGGGCGACGTAGCTGGAAAGCAGAAAGATGCAGAAGTCCGTTATTTCTCACAAGTTGAAAAAGGTCTTTATTACCGTGTCGTCAACCGTTGTGTTGATCAAGGTACCGAATGTAACGAAGATCAGATGAGAAAAATTGCGGACAAGTCTCTATGGGGTTCGCTCTGCTCTGTATTTGATCCTACAGAAGTTCAAAAATAAAAATTATCGAGGAAGGGGCAAATGTCGCAAAGACAGTGTCCCCTCCAAACCGAAATTCATTTAATATGGGTTGAAAAATGTTTGGAAGACTTACAGA
>CALYQL010000026.1 GCA_945285915.1 uncultured Bartonella sp. | reverse complement strand
GGGTTTGGTGTGGGGTTTAGCGGGCTTTGCCCGCCTTTCCCCCTGCCGCGCAGCGGTGGGGGCGGGTGTGTAGCCTAGCGCAGCGGATAGATCAGTTATCCGGCCTCTGGCCGGGCATATTGGGCAAGGGCAGCAGCGCCCCACAAGGGCGCTGATAACCGCGCCTAGTGGATTATTCTTGGATAATCATGGATGGATTTTTCCAACACCCCGCCAGCCCCCGCCCCTGCTGGGTTTGCAGGTTTGGGGGCGTGACAGTTAAACAGGGGGTTCGTGACAGTTAAACAGGGGGGGCGTGACAGTTAAACAGGGGGTTCGTGACTGTTATTGCAGGGGGCGTGACAGTTAGTACGGGGGGTCAGCCTGCCGCCTTGGGCTCGCCGGCCGTCGCTCGCTGCCGCAGGGTAGCAGCCTGCTCATCGGACAGGGCTTTCTTGCGGCCCCGGTACGCGCCACGCTGCTTGGCCAAGGCGATGCCCTCACGCTGCCGCTCGCGGATCAGGGCGCGCTCGAACTCAGCGAAGGCCCCCATCACCGACAGCATCAGGTTGGCCATCGGCGAGTCCTCGCCAGTGAACACCAGGCCCTCCTTCAGGAACTCGATGCGCACGCCGCGCTGAGTCAGCTTCTGTACCAAGCGACGCAGGTCATCGAGGTTGCGGGCCAGCCGATCCATGCTGTGCACCACCACTGTATCGCCTTCGCGGACGAAGCTCAGCAGCGCTTCGAGCTGGGGGCGCTGGGTGTCCTTGCCCGATGCCTTGTCGGTGAACACCTTGCTCACCTGGGTTTGTTCCAGCTGGCGTTCCGGGTTCTGGTCAAAGCTGCTGACCCGGACGTAGCCGATGCGGTGCCCCTGCACGATGTCTCCTTGGTTGAAGGCGGCTTAAGTGCACTTTCTGTTCCGTTGTGCCTCAAAGCCCATTTCTGTCAGGCTGAAATCTATAACCTTCGCGGGCATGTGTCAAAAAATGGGAAAGCAGACTCTATTCTGACGAAGCGGCGCGGCCCTGCCTGACATCAAGTTAGGGTATAGCCTAGATTGACATGCGCGATGCAACCCTTAACTTGCTTGCACCTATCGTTTCCATGCTAGCTTTATCGTAACGCTCAAGAAATTGGGCTTAATGCCGAAAACAATAAAATAAAACAGCCAACCCTTGAGGTTCTTATGCGCCAGAATTTACCAGTGACGGGTCGAAACTTAGAACTCCCAAAAGATGCCAATATTCTTTCGACTACCTCCCCTCAAAGCCATATCACGTACGTTAATCCTGACTTCATTAAAATCAGTGGTTTCACTGAGGAAGAACTATTAGGCCAGCCTCACAACATCGTAAGACACCCAGATATGCCGCCTGCTGCATTTGAGCATATGTGGAGTACATTAAAATCTGGCCGCTCATGGATGGGGCTAGTAAAAAATCGCTGTAAAAATGGCGACCACTATTGGGTAAGTGCTTATGTAACGCCAATAGCTAAGAATGGTTCGATTGTTGAATACCAGTCTGTAAGGACCAAGCCTGAACCTGAGCAGGTTTTGGCTGCGGAAAAATTATATGCTCAATTGAGAAGCGGGAAGGCCGCGAGGCCGAAATTGGCTGCTAGCTTTTCCGTGAAAATACTCTTGCTCATATGGGGTAGTATTATATCAAGCGCAATGGCTGCCGGCATGCTTACTGATACATCAATAAGCAGCTTATTGTTAGCCACTTTAATGTCAGGAAGCTTAAGCTCTGTTAGTGTTTTGGCTATTCTCTCTCCTCTTGGAAGACTGGTTGAAAGAGCCAGGAATATTTCCAATAACCCATTAAGTCAATCCCTCTACACTGGGCGCACCGATGAGTTTGGCCAAATAGAGTTTGCTTTACGAATGATGCAAGCTGAAACAGGCGCCATAGTAGGTCGCATAGGTGATGCATCAAATCGGCTTAGCGAACACACCCGAGGCCTACTAAAGGATATTGAGTCAAGCAATGTACTTACAGTTGAGCAGCAGGCAGAGACAGATCAAATAGCAACGGCAGTAAACCAAATGGTGGCAAGCATTCAAGAGGTTGCGAGCAATGCACAGCATGCTGCAGATGCGGCCGGAAGAGCAGACACTGAGACGGCATCTGGCCAGCGTCTGGTAGCCCACACAAGCCAGTCAATCACTGCCCTTGAAGGTGAAATTAGGCAAGCCACTCAGGTTATTCATGAGCTTGAAGGTCAAAGTAACGAGATATCAAAAGTTCTTGACGTTATACGAGGGATCGCCGAGCAAACGAATTTGTTGGCACTCAACGCAGCAATTGAGGCCGCGCGTGCTGGTGAGCAGGGGCGTGGTTTTGCTGTTGTCGCCGATGAGGTTCGCAGTCTTGCTGCTCGCACACAGCAATCGACAACGGATATTCAAAGCATGATCAGCGCTCTACAAGAGCGAGCGCAATCCGCTGTTACAGTCATGGAGCAAAGTAGTCGGCAAGCGCACACGAGTGTAGCTCACGCAGAGGAAGCAGCTACAGCTCTTGATGGAATTGGCCAACGCGTTAACGAAATTACCGACATGAACGCGCAAATAGCGACTGCGGTCGAGCAGCAGGGAGCAGTAAGTGAAGACATAAACCGCAGTATTATCAATATACGCGATGCTGCTGATACCAATGTACAGACCGGGCAGAATAATTTGCAAAGTGCGAAATCTGTCGCTCAGTTAACTAGCGCTCTGAGCGAACTGGCAAAACAGTTTTGGGAAAAACGAGGATAACGCTTTTCAGTATCTCGACAGGGATAACTTACTTTACCATCGGTTATCCCTTTTAGCCGCACAAATTTTAGCCATGGCTTTTCAGGAAGTCAGGGCTATCAGAATGGCCTTAGAAAGCCTAGTCAAAGAGCTGTCACGAGAACACCGTTAGCTTAGCGTACGATTTTTTCCGAATTCTGCGGTTCCCCCAATATAGAACACGTTAGCATACGGTAGACATTGCAGCTTGCAATAAACCCTGCAGAAGATAGGGAGTAAGAGTGACTATACCCATCAGTATGTATATTTTCTAATTTGTGAAACAACTAGTTAAGCAGGTCAGAAATCGTTGCCATTTAGCTTAAAGTATTAAATTCACTACAAAATTGAACTATACCGTTAGCGATCTTTTCTAAAAGACATTATCTCATTTCGATAGTCTCATAACCGATAATGTTTTCTCAACCGGTCATTCATAACCGGTCAAAACTTCGGAACCAATCACAGCTTCATATCTAGTTATAGTTTGATAATCACCAACAGTTTTATAGGTGAGCGCAATATCCGCAGATAATCACACGGAGACGAGCGGTCGCCATGTTGTCAGTAACGATTTTGATAAGTGATCTCAACATTGTAATTGATAACAGAGCTATGAGTGATGACGGTGTTTTAAATTGACGATTATATGATAAAAAAAAGCGCGTTAAGCTATCCAAACGCGCCTTTTTATATCTTAAATTTTACTTTTTTGTCGTTTTTAGATGTCCGTTTCTCGACAAAAATTCAAAAATTAGTCAAATTTGGACTTATCTTGATGACGGGCAATGATGTTACGGATCGTACCAGTATGCGAACGCATAACAATTGTATCGGTCTGAATGTAATCACGAGCAAACTTGACACCAGACAATAGGTTGCCATCAGTAACACCGGTTGCAGCAAAAAGAACGTCGCCTTTTGCCATTTCTTCCATTGTGTAAACCTTGTTCGGATCGGTAACGCCCATTTTTGCGGCTCTAGCAATCTTTTCTTCAGTGTTTAACTGAAGGCGTCCCTGCATTTGTCCACCAATACAACGAAGAGCTGCTGCAGCCAAAACACCTTCTGGCGCTCCACCAATACCCATATAAATATCGATACCTGTTTCATCTGGATCTGTTGTGTGAATGATACCAGCAACGTCGCCATCGCCAATAAGCCTAATTGAAGCGCCAGTTGCACGGACTTCTTCAATCAATTTCGCATGGCGTGGACGATCCATCATACAAGCTGTAATTTCGCTTGGCTTAACGCCTTTAGCTTTGGCCAAAGCGTGAATATTATCCGCTGGACTTGCATCAATATCAACGATACCTTTTGGATATCCCGGTCCAATTGCAAGCTTATCCATATAAACATCTGGAGCGTAAAGAAGATTGCCCTTTTCAGCCATTGCGATAACAGCAAGTGAGTTTGGCTGATTTTTGGCGCAAAGGGTTGTTCCCTCAAGTGGATCAAGTGCGATATCAACAGCAGGACCAGCCTTGGTTCCAACTTTTTCACCGATGTACAACATTGGTGCTTCGTCACGTTCACCTTCACCAATGACAACAGTGCCATCAATTGGCAACCGGTTCAATTCCTTCCGCATCGCATCGACAGCCGCCTGATCTGCTGCCTTTTCATCACCCTGTCCGCGAATACGCGCCGCTGCAACTGCAGCCCGCTCTGTAACGCGAGCAAGTTCTAGTGTTAAAATACGATTAAGTCCTTGAAGTGAATGCTCAGAGGAATTTGGCATGTTGAATGATCCTACCGGATTAATTGTTAAAAAATACGGCTCAAAATTTACCGTCTGTCATAATATCCTTTTGTCAAAGACTAATGTCTACTGCAAGAGGTGAAACGATCAATTCCCTTTTTATCACTGATAAGAATAGTGATTATAATGAAAAGCACTGTCTAATATACAAAATTACTCAATTTGGTCTTTCGATACGGATCATTTGTGGTTTATCCAACAAGTGTCCATCTTCCGTTATTGCAACTAGCGCTTTACGAACGGCAGACTCAGTCGTCTCATGAGTAACCAATACGATTGTCATCGAGTTCGGTATTTTATTCTCTGCTAATGGTCTCTGAACAATTGATTCTAATGAAATTTCGTTTTCAGCCATTCTTTTAGCGACACTAGCAAAAACCCCTGTGCGATCATTAACGGTTAATCGTATGAAATAACCGCCGGCATGAGCGCGCATCTTAGCTTTTTTATAGGGAAGCAAGGCAGTTGCCGGTGTGCCAAAAACAGGTCCATGTTGAAAACCAGGGTGTGATTTAGCAATATCTGCAATATCCCCGATAACAGCGGAAGCGGTTGCATTCCCACCAGCCCCTAGTCCAGATAAAAGAAGTTCGCCAAGTAGATCGGTTTGTATGGAAACCGCGTTGGTAACTCCCTGCACTTGTGCTATGACTGATGAAGTTGGTACCATTGTAGGATGGACACGCTGTTCAATTCCTGTATCTGAACGTACTGCCACCCCTAACAATTTGATGCGATAGCCAAGCTCGTCTGCTGCTTTAATATCCGCTAGCGATATATTGCTGATACCTTCAACATATATATCATCGACTGATATAACACTGCCGAAAGCTAAACTGGTAAGTATTGCCAATTTATGAGCTGTATCATTACCCTCTATATCGAAAGTCGGATCAGCTTCCGCATAGCCAAGCTTCTGTGCGTCTGCCAAACAATCTTTAAAAGATAACCCTTCGTCGTACATGCGTGTTAGAATGTAGTTACATGTACCGTTTAAAATACCATACACTCTGGAAACGCTGTTACCAGATAACGACTCACGCATCGCTTTAATAACCGGAATTCCACCAGCAACAGCGGCTTCAAAGTTAAGTAGGACACCTTTTTTTTCAGCAATTTTAGCTAGTGATACACCATGGCGCGCAAGCAAAGCTTTATTGGCCGTAACAACATGATGCTCGCTTTTTAATGCAGCTTCCACGCATTCACGTGCAATGCCTTCCTCGCCACCAATAAGTTCGACAAAAACATCGATCTTTGTGCTTTCAGCAAGCTCACGAGGATTGTCGTACCAATCAATCCCCGTAAGATCTATCCCACGGTCACGTGTTTTATCACGCGCACTGACACCAACAACTTTGATCGGACGACCACATTGTTTCGTCAGTAATTCTTGCTTTTCCTGCAGCAATCTAACGACCGAGCTTCCTACGGTCCCCAAACCGACAATGCCAATCCTTAGTGCATCCGCCATAATTTCTCTCGCTTAATTGCTATTTTCAGAAAAAAATCGTTTTATATTCCGTGCAGCTTGGCGCAACCGATGTTCGTTTTCAACAAGTGCAATACGAACGTGATCGTCCCCCTGCTCGCCGAAACCTAGACCAGGAGATACTGCAACATCTGCATTTTCAATCAAAAGTTTAGAAAACTCCAACGATCCCAGATGTTTATATTTGTCAGGGATCGGCGCCCATGCAAACATAGTAGCCTGAGGTGATGGTACATCCCACCCAGCGCGTTTAAAGCTTTCAACCATAACATCACGACGTTTACGATAAACATCGCGTACGCTTGCAATATCCGATCCGTCACCGTTAAGTGCGGCGGTGGCTGCAACCTGTATCGGAGTAAAAGCGCCATAATCTAAATAGGATTTTACCCGTGTTAAAGCTGCTATCAAACGTTCATTACCAACGGCAAACCCCATACGCCAACCTGGCATAGAAAAGCTCTTTGACATTGATGTAAACTCAACGGCAACATCAATTGCGCCTGGAACCTGCAAAACTGATGGCGGTACAAAATCATCGAAATAGATTTCTGCATACGCCAGATCCGATAGAACAATAATTTCATTCTTCTTGGCAAACGCAACAACTTCCTTATAAAAATCAAGGTCAGCTATATATGCCGTTGGATTGGACGGATAGTTTAATATAACCGCAATAGGTTTAGGAATAGAGCGTTTAACCGCCAAATCCAATGAACGAAGGAATTCCTCTCCGGGGTAAGCTGGAATAGACCGAATAACACCACCAGACATGATAAAACCGAAAGAGTGAATTGGATATGTTGGATTTGGACATAAGACGACATCACCCGGCGCTGTGATGGCCTGAGCCATATTGGCAAATCCTTCCTTAGAACCCAATGTTGCTACAACCTGGGTATCAGGATTTAATTTAACCCCGAAGCGACGCTCATAATATTTAGCCTGCGCACGTCTTAAACCAGGAATACCGCGTGACGCGGAGTATCTATGTGTCCTTGGATCTTGAACAACTTCACACAATTTATCGACAACACTTTGAGGTGTTGGCAAATCTGGATTACCCATACCAAGATCGATTATATCTGCTCCACGCGCTCGCGCTGCTGCCTTCAAGCGATTGACTTGTTCAAATACGTAAGGCGGCAAACGACGAATTTTGTGGAATTCTTCCGACATTTTATCATCCGGTAAATTAAAGGTTGATGTTCAAGTTTTCATTATAAAGTCGAGTGTTCAATTATTATTGCCACTCTGCTCGATTTGACGAACTGCATCCTCTGCTTCACGGCGCGCATCTTCTTTAGCCTTTGCCAAATTGGCAGCGCTGCTCCCTTCAGGTCCACGAACTTTTCGCAACGCACTTGCTTCACTATCAAGCTTATTGGTTAAGTCCTGCTTTTCCTGTTCTGAAAACTGCGCCGTTGCAGCTTTTGGTTTGTTTGAAAATTTTGGATATATGCCTTGATGCGACGCGCCTTGTTGTTCTGGTGCTGTAAATTCTGTACCACGAGCACAACCAATAACAATTAATGCAACGACACCTAATGTAATACCACGTGTTGTATTAACGGCCCAACTCATCTTAACCCATTTCCAATAAAAAACATAAATACTTATATACCATTCGATTATTGTACCGCCAAGGTCAAGAGATGATATGGATTAAAAGTGGTTTTTTCATTTTTGCACGTGCTTTATCTGTTTAGAATATTACATCTTGAAACTGAGTTTGATGTTTAACAACAGCTTTGTTTTTGAAAAACGCTGCAATTAACTAGCATAGACTATTTTTTTCCGTCATAACGCAGATATTGTATCATGCGGGCGAAGTTATCTGCTTATCCCTGAGATTAGAGGTTGGTTTTTGTTGGCAAACACCGATATTTCCGAAAAGTTTAAATATTGGCATAACGATTTTCCAAAAACTATTTGGCGAATTGGACTCTGTGCTACGATATTGTTCTCTGCCAGTGCTTGCACGTCGAACAACAATTTATCAAACAATGTGTCATCACCTGTTGAGACAACCAATCAGGTGGTTGCACCAACAGATGCACAGCAAACAACCAATCCATCACCGGAGAGTAAAGGAAATACACCTAACCGCACTGCCACCACATCTGAAAACAACTCCAAAATACTGATTCACACACCACAACCTGAAGGTGCAACTCTGACTCCTACAGACACGGTCCTGACGCAAACGCCTCATGGGGTGATGCATGGTAATGAAACAAATACACCAGCTATCACAGAAACCGCTTCAGCAGAAAACACAGAAAAAACTGAAAAGTCTCAGCCTAAAAAAACAAATTTATTATCTTTTTTCAAAAAGCAGAAAGAAGACGTTCCTCCGTCTCAACCAGTTGCACCAGAAGAATCAAACAATACACCCGTAAAGTCTGCCTCTGCTTCATTACCTGACAATAATAGTGTTAAAGAAGCATCTACTAATGTACCTCCCCAAGAAACGGTGGAAACGACTCAACCAGCAGGTACACCACAACAACCGCCAGTTCGTGACGCGACAAGTCAGAAAAAAGGCAGCTTAATGCGCCTTTTTGGACATTCCGATGCAGCAAAACAGGATAAGCCACAGGAAAGTGAGACAAAAACCGCTCTTATTCCATTACCTAAAAAAGACCCTCACGAATATAATGATGTTTTGCCAGGCGTGCGTCCTGATGGTGGAATCGTAATCAAGCACCGTTCCAGCCTTTATGATGATACCGATATTGACGCGAATGAAGGCGATTCGAACTCAATTTACACTTTAGCATCTGTAAGCCTCTACGGCCGTTCACTTCCTAATGGTTTAAAAGTGGCACGGAAAGAAGTTGAAGTTTCCTGCTTAAAGCCGCAACTCATCGTATTGCTAAAGACAATTGAAAGGCGATTCGGCAAACCAGTCATCATTACATCGGGATATAGAAGCCCAAGCTATAACCGTCAGGTTAATGGCGCCAAACGTTCTATGCATATGTCATGTGCTGCGGCAGACATTCTCGTGCCAGATGTGGATAAGTGGGAAGTGGCTAAGTTTGCCCGCTCTCTTCCCGGTCGCGGCGGGGTTGGAACCTACTGTAACCAGTCTATTCACGTCGATGTTGGACCAAAGCGCGACTGGAATTGGAGCTGTTCGGCAAAAAATAATTAAAAAAATTGATTTAGGGGGTTGCGATTAGAAAATAACCCCTTTATAAGCCGTCACCAATGGTTAGCGCCCATCGTCTAGCGGTTAGGACGCCGCCCTTTCACGGCGGAAACAGGGGTTCGATTCCCCTTGGGCGTACCAGTTTTTTTCCGACAAAGTGTTTTATCAAATGACTAATTGGTGAGTATCCTATTCGCCGCTTTATTGAATGTTGTTTTAGCAAAACGAGAAAAGCCAATACGGCATTAATCATTTACTAAAAAATACAACAGCGTTATGCACTAATCTCCCAACCCTATCATATAACTGATCTGTCTCAGGATCATGCGACATGATAATGTGTCCAACAGGTACAAGAAGCCAAATTTAGCTTAATTCGTACGATTGAGCGATAAGTGGCTTATTAACTAAGCGTGGTTTAAATCGCCGCCTGTGAGCCTCCATATCGCCCAAATAGTCTTGCCTAATAGCCCACCCCCAAATCGATCAATTTTACCAGAAATGTCAGATAAATGACTGTCTAAAAAATGTTGCAATCGACATATGACGCATAACCTGAAATGCAGACACGAAAGAATTTTAAAAACACATCTTGGAAACAGAATTTCTGCAAAACATCACAATAGGATTTCAGAAGAAACGACCACGCAATCTGCAGGGATCAAAATACTTACCCCTTAATCAGATCCCAATACATAAGAACAAAATGATTCTGATAAAACCTATCGCCTATTTGACATTAGAAAATTGGCTGCAACTTAACGAGAGAGTACCGTATTTCATGAAAAATATCGAAATAGTAAAATGGATTATAAGACAACGTTGCACTTTCCATGAAAGGCATTGCTTTAGACCATACAATAAGTCATGAACCAAATTGGTAATGCAAGATTAACAATAGAAGACGAGAGTTAAACGGCATAACCATATTCTTGTGCTTGAATTACTGCTATTAAGGTACCCATCTGAAAGATGATAATCACTACGATAACCGCCGCAAAATATACGTTCTCAATGGCACCAGATTTATCAAAAATCTCGTTCTAATTCATACCATTAATGCGTTCATACCTAAAACCAATATGAAATACGCTACAACCATACCCAATGGTGAATAACCGCAATCCCAAGAGAAATATTCATTACCCCTTCTTGCTCACTATATCGCCCCACAAAGCTAAATAGATAACGTAGCGCCATTTAACTACCAGCTGTTGAGAATCTGTATAACGGACCGCAAATCGGTTGGTTTATAACGCCGATCCATAAACACAGCTCATTAATCCGTTAAGGGTAAATTGGCGGACTTCAGCAAATCTTGCAACATCATAATTGATACAATGAAAACAAAAACCATGTTGTGTTCATCTAACGTTTTTGTTGATTGTAATATACAATTTGAACAGCTTTAGGCTGCTAACGTGAAAGATCACTAAACATTTAAAATAATTAATATTTTTTCTGAAAGAGTTTTTTATTCAGTCTTGGGTGCCATACATTAATATAGCTAGCTGAACATTAAAATACCGCAGCATTTTAAAACAAATGCAACATCAATGCGTGTCTACGCATTTCATAAACGCATCACTTACAATTATATAAAAGATGAGAAATGGCGATCCCGACAGGATTCGAACCTGTGACCCACGGCTTAGAAGGCCGTTGCTCTATCCAACTGAGCTACGGGACCATTATAAAAATTTCACTTAAGAAATCACATCAGTGAGTCCACGGCAACTCACGATCACTTCTAAAGTTATCAGAATAAGAAACACGTTTACGTGCCACTTCGTGAGGTTGTTCCAATTTATAAGGAATACCGTTCTTAACAGCGTAAGCGACTGCTTCTTCTTGCGTTTCAAACTTTAGTTTGATCTGGCTTTTCATATCAGCAGATGAAGTATAGCCCATCAGCGAATCAATCATTTTCGCCTCACTAGGTTCAAATTCAAGAACCCAGAAACCTGTATTGGCTTTTCCTGACTGCATGGCTGTTTTTGCCGGACTAAAAATACGTGCAACCATGATTATACCCTTTTGAGATCATGCAATGGTAAGATAAAATTTCTACCACCTTTGTCGCATCATCTTACTGCCAAATCAAGTCATGGTCGGAGCGATAGGATTCGAACCTACGACCCCCTGATCCCAAATCAGGTGCGCTACCAGACTGCGCTACGCTCCGACGTTTTAACTTCGACGAACACTCACTAAATTTTTCCTCTAAAAAGTGCAAGCGTAAAACGCAATTTTTTTTCGTAAAAAACAATTTTCTTGTTAGCTCTAACTTTTTTCAAACCTTTTTATGGGACTTTACCACCATAATGAAAGGGTGGATTTATGGCTATAAAACGCTCAAAACCTAGGAAAAACCGTAATACAACAAGCAACCAGCCCAATTCAAAAGCGGCTTTTGTCGTTCTTGGCGGTATTTTGCTTGTCGGCATAGCTGGGTGGTATCATAGCACCTTTGAAAAAGATATTGGGCGGAATACACCTGTTTTAACTGCAAACAAAACGATAGCGATTCCTCAAAAAAAACCAGAAAGCACTTCAAATAAAACTTCATTACCAGCCATACCACTCCCCAATGCAGTGATTCCACCTGCACTTTCGACATCAGAAGAATCATTTTCTAAACAAATCGTCCAGCGTCCTGTTTCAGTCGTGCCTTATAAGGCTGATAAACACTTACCACCAAAAGCCCAATTTGGCGCAAATAATGCAGCGAGAATCGTCTACGCGAAAACGACAATCGCTATTTATGAAAAAAATGATTCGCACTCCAAGAGAGTTGCTATGGTCAAATCAGGACAAGAAATGCGCTCATATGAACATCTTGGCACTTGGCACCGTATTGTGGTGCCAACTACGGACATTATTGGCTGGGCAAAAGATGAAGATATTATTCTGAACATCAACGATTCTACTAAAACAGGCAATTCTGCCAAGGCAGTAGACAAAAACATCACCAGTTCGATCAGTAGCAACTAAAATGCTGATCAACCATGAACGAATAGCGATGCTGGATTTTTGTTTTCGAAACTGAATGAAGACCAGCTATTCAACGAAGTCTTGCAACACATCTGAAACCAACGATCGCGTCACCTTACTTTTCCTTTGCAAAGCCAGTCGATCAATTGCATCAACAAATTTTCCCAATGATTGCAATGACCGTTCAGTACGACTGATCAAATAGCTAATGACAGATGTATCGACTTTAATTTGGCGATCGGCAAATAGCTTAAAAGCAACAGAAGTTAGCAATTCATCGTCTGGCTGCTCTATTGTAGCAAGAGTAACAGACTTTAACCGGCTGATTAGGTCTTTTAAAGAAATATCCCAATTTGACGGTGTGATCGTTGTTGTTAAAAGCAGGGTTGTGTTGGTATCTACCAAATTGGCTTGTTTCACCGAATTAAACAGATGAAAAAACGCTACTTCGTCTATCTTTTGTGAGTCGACATCTTCAATGACAACGGATTTCCCGAGCGAAATTTGCTTGATAGCCTCTTCAGGTTCTTGAGCTGAGATTAATTTTGCATTTGCTACATCAGCCCAAACACTTGCGAAATGGGTTTTCCCCGCCCCTCGTGGGCCAACCAATACAGCAACAGGCATCGGCCAGTTCGGCCAATGCTCAATAAGTTCATAAGCTGCCATATTGCTTTTTGTTACAACCAAATCATCCGAATAGAATTTTGTCGGATGAGAAAAAGCAAGTGGTAGCTGCTCAACTGAGCCATTCATTCCTTATCTCCAACATTACCGCGCGGTGAATAAAGCGGCGATTCTAGATAAGTATGAAGAGCAAATCTTACAAGTACCCCAACGGCAGCTGCAGCAGGTACGGCGATCAACATTCCAGTAAAACCAAAGAGCGAACCAAATGCAAAAAGCGCGAACATCAACCATACGGGATGCAATCCGACAGATTGTCCAACGAGCTTTGGCTGCAAAATATAACCTTCTAAAAACTGCCCAATAAAAAACACACACATAACAACCACAATCCATTGCCAATCGTCTGGATAAAATTGCACCCAGGCAACGCCGACAGAAAGCACAAAACCGGTCATGGAACCGACATAGGGAATAAAGCTAATGAGACCTACAAATAGACCTATTAACAAACCGAAGTTCAAGCCCGCAACTGTAAGTCCTACAGCATAATATATACCAAGGATCAAACAAACAGTACCTTGCCCACGGATAAAACCAGCAACAGCGCGATCCATCTCATGAAATATACCGCGAACGGTTTCCAGATGATCTCGTGGGATCCACGAATCAATTGTATTAACCATTCTTTCCCAATCCAATAACATGTAAAATGCTACAACTGGGGCAACCACAAATAGGCTCACCAAATTCATCAGCGACTTGCCAGAATTTAAAACAGAATTCAAAACCGATTTTATCAAATCAGAACTTTGCCCCAACATAGCCTGTATGTTGGATTGTATCTCTGACGGATCGCTACCAATATAGGCTTTAATCCACTCAAAGCTGTGATCTGTGAAGAAATTCTGGATTCTCTCGACGTAAACCGGAAGACCGTCACGGATAAATTGTTGTAACTGGGAACTGATTACTGGAATAAGAATCGTAAGTGCAACAACCAGAACCACCACGATAAATATCGTGATTAATACGGTGCCCCATACGCGAGAAATGCCTATTTTTTCTAACAATTCAACAATTGGATTAAGAAAATATGCTAATGCTATCCCTGCTACAAATGGCAGCAAAACCGAGCTAAAAACAAACATAAACAGGACAAAAAACAACAATGTAACAAGCCAGAATATTGCTTGTTTCTTCACGCTACCGCGGAATTGCACATTGGCATAGGCTGGAATATAGACTGGCCTTGATTTTTTTGAAATCTTTAATGGCTTTTTACTGACTTTTGCAGGTTGATCTGCTTTATTGGGATTTAAATCGATATTACTCATGGGGGTCACGCAGTTTTGTTACTACAAAAGATATGCGGCTTATTAGCATAACGTCAAGCAAACAATCGTTTATATCCTATGCAATACTGTGATAAAACTTGCGAGCAATCAACGTTCGTGGCATTGCGTATTCACCAACTGGTATTTTGAGCGAGGAAAAAATCGAATGAGCGATACTGGGTCCGTTGAAAAGAAACTTACATACGCAGATGCCGGTGTTGATATCGACGCTGGCAATTTAATGGTTGAAAAGATTAAGCCGCTTGTCCGCTCTACCTCCCGCCCGGGTGCAGATACAGAAATTGGCGGCTTTGGCGGTTTATTCGATTTAAAGGCAGCCGGCTTCAAAGATCCTGTTCTTGTCGCCGCTAATGATGGGGTAGGCACAAAGCTTAAAATCGCCATAGATACAGGTATTCACGATACTGTTGGTATAGATCTGGTCGCCATGTGCGTTAATGACCTTATCGTACAAGGGGCTGAACCGTTATTTTTTCTCGATTACTTTGCAACGGGTAAACTTAGCCCTGAATTAGGTGCAGCTGTTGTTTCAGGTATTGCTGAAGGTTGCCGCCAAGCAGGCGCAGCGTTAATTGGTGGTGAAACAGCGGAAATGCCTGGCATGTATGCTAAAGGTGACTATGATTTGGCAGGCTTCGCCGTAGGTGCAGCCGAACGCGGAACATTATTACCAGCCCAAAATTTGTCAGAAAATGACGTTATTTTGGGTTTGAAATCATCTGGCGTTCATTCCAACGGGTTTTCGCTGGTAAGACATATAGTAAATTCCAGTGGACTTGATTGGCATGCTCCAGCTCCATTTCAACAACAACAATCCCTTGCTGAAGCGCTACTGACCCCCACACGTATTTATGTTCGTTCGATTTTATCAGTCTTGAGAGAACACCAAGGCATCAAGGCACTTGCCCACATTACTGGCGGTGGTTTCCCCGAAAATATCCCACGCGTTCTGCCAAACAATCTTACAGCTGAAATAGATCTTTCTGTGATAACAGTGCCACCAGTTTTCTCATGGCTTTCAAAACAGGGGAATATTGCAGCTGAAGAAATGCTAAGAACGTTTAATTGTGGTGTTGGAATGATTGTTGTCGTTGATTCTGCTATGGCAAATTCAGTTGAAGCCGCCCTTACCAAACAAGGTGAAAGCGTTTTCAGATTAGGAAAGCTCATAAAACGTGATCAAAAAGGCGTAAGCTATAAGGGTGAATTATCGCTATGAAAAAACGGATTGTCATTCTGATCTCAGGTAGTGGCTCCAATATGGTGTCACTTATTAACGCCACTCTTGAAAAGGATTTCCCTGCTGAAGTTGTGGGAGTGATCAGTGACAATCAAAATGCCGGCGGCATAGAAAAAGCAAAATCCTTTAATATTCCGGTTGAAGTTGTTGAACGCAAGAATTTTGCCAACAAAGACAGTTTTGAAATAGATCTTTTAAGCAAGATCAACAATTTCAAACCCGATATTATATGTTTGGCTGGGTTCATGCGGCTTATTTCCTCACGTCTAATTTCTCCATATGAAGGGCGGATTTTGAACATTCACCCTGCCCTTCTACCGCTTTTTAAGGGATTACATACCCATCAGCGTGCGTTGGATGCCGGAATGAAAATTAGCGGCTGCACTGTGCATTTGGTAACCGAAGGCATGGACGAAGGACATATTCTGGGACAAGCGGCTGTACCGATCTTACGAGATGACACAGCCGAAACTCTGGCAAAACGTGTGCTTAAAGTTGAGCATCAGTTATTTCCTGCTGTATTAAAGACGTTTATTGATAATCAATATGCGGTTGATGATAGCCAACAGATCATCTCACTTTAATGAAGTACAACACTTATATTAGCGTCTTTTAGGGCTGCTTCACGGTTATCCGATAATGTTGAAACACTAATAATGTATGAGTGATTTTCACTCAATTTATTCAAGACATGAATAAAACATAAGAAAAACTAAGTGTTGCGCGGCAGTCATTATCGGTCTTCACAACTTGTAAACCAATTAACCGCATAATTGGAAAGATAGCAATTATGAGGTTTGCTTGTTGTGCTAAATATTAAGACTACATTGATTTTAGGATGCAGTATTTTTGTTGGTGGATGTATGTCAGATTCCATCAAGTCACTACATTTGGTATCCAGAAATACATCTTCAGAAACAACTTCGAGTATCCGTCCAAATAATACTGTATATAATTATAGTGAAGCAGACTATAACGCATGGCGTAAAGCCTATAGTGCTTATAACGTACAAGCTTCAGCATATTGGGATCAGATTGCAGAAAAAAGAAAATTGCGCAATCAGAAGCGCGCATCAGGACAAGCTATCCAATTAACGGATTACGTGTTAACGCAACCGCCAGTTTACAATGGTCCACAAAAACCGAGATCAAACAACTCAACCGGTGGCGCACGCAAATCCATTCCAGGTGTTGAAGACTTCATAACGGCTTCGCGCGGTGTTTACGGTTTTGTACCAGAGCGCCCTACCAGTGAAGCTGAATTTATGCGTGCTTATGTCGAAGCAGCAAAACAAGTTGGCTTAACACGAGAGCAATTAGTTTCAATCTATGCTTTTGAAACTGGTGGTGATGGAACACACGACCTACAGTCTGGTATGGCAAAAGGACGTGCTAACGCTACCCCAATATCAACAGCAATTGGCTACAATCAATTGGTAGCAACAGCAACGGTCAGTATGCTATGGGAATATGGTGCTGAAATATCCAACGAATTAAGGGCTCGGGCACGCAATGCCCCACCTGCTGAAAGTCGCCGTTTGATGGAAAAAGCATCGGTTGTCGATAAAATGACAGCACGTGCAAAAACCGTACCACATAACTGGGGCGCACAATCTGAACTTGCAAAAACCCAAGCAGGTCTTGGTATGCATGCTATGACGATGGATAAGGATGTTGGTCCGCTATTGCAAATACATAAGCTAAAAACATCCGTTGCATTTTTGCGCCGGAAAGGCGTTACCCGTCCATTATCGGGTGCAGAACTGGAGATGTTGAATCTGACAGGTGATGGCAACGGATATGATATGATTACAATGCCAATGTCATATCGCGACAAAGTGCCAACAGCAAACTTCTTTTTGCGTACCGGTTACGAAAGAAACTCTGTCGCTATTCGCAACAATACCGTTTCACAATTGTTGAATGCGACAGAAAACAAAATGCAAACCAATATGCAGAAAGATGGCGCACAGCAACTTAATCGTGTGTTCCAATCGAATATGGTTGCAAGTAATTAGAGATATAAAAAAGGCGGCTTGCGCCGCCTTTCAAATTATTCGGCTGAGACAATCTCGCCGTTATTCCATTTATACATCGAAAACACTTTGGAAGTCATATCACCACGATCACCATAAGTGATTTTTCCCAAAGTTGTCGTGATCGGTTCACCTGTTTTTACAGCTTTTGCAACAGCTTCAGGATCTTCTGCTGAACCAGCCTTTTCAATGCCGTAAGCAAGTACCTGAACAGCCGCATAACCGTTGATAGCAAATGTTTCAGGTGGAATTGACTGGGCTTTCAACGCCGCAATTGCTGCCTGAGCATCAGGATTTGTCTTAACATCAACTGGATTGGTAAACATTGACCCTTCTGCTGCATTGCCAGCTATTGACCAAAGCTCTGATGTGTTCAATCCATCACCGCCGATCAGAGGTGCATTAAGTCCCTGCTCACGCATTTGTTTCAGCAGCAAACCAGCCTCTGGGTGATATCCGCCAAAATAGACGTAATCAACTTTTTCTTGCTTCAACCGCGTTACCATAACGCTATAGTCTTTTTCACCAGGCGTAATATTGCCGTAATAAACTTCCTGCACACCACCCTTATTCAATGCAGACTTGAATGCATCGGCAAGACCTTTTCCGTAAGTGGCTCTATCGTGAATAACCGCAATTCTTTTATCTTTAAAATTACGGATAAAGAATTCCGCAGCATAATCACCCTGCTGGTCATCACGTCCGATTGTACGAAGGACATTCCACAAACCACGGCTGGATAGCTCTGGTGTCGTCGATGAAGGGGTTATCATCAGCACACCATTTTCTTCCAATATATTGGAAACTGGCAAAGCAGAGTTTGATGTTACAGGCCCAATAACATATTGAATTCCTTCACCAATCAATTGGTTGGCGGCAGAAACGCCCTGCTTTGGCTCTGCAGCATCGTCAAACACTTTGAGAACGAGCTTTTCGCCTTTTACGCCACCATTTTTATTGATTTCATCAACGGCAACTTTTACACCATTGTTGGCCTGTATACCGTAGGCTGCAACTGGACCAGTAACTGGACCAATAAATCCAACGATTATATCAGCATAAGCTGAAGATGCCCAAAAGCTACCAGCCAAAACCAGTGCCGAAACTGTTGAAGTTAATATTTTGCGCATATTTAACCCTCTTCTAGAACACGTTGGAAATATATTTGCATTTGATTGCATCAAATTCAATTCATTTGCTCAACAAACAATAACAAACCCGTTGAAAAGGTTATTCCTTGCCAATATCGCTGTCTGACAGCATTTCTTTGACCTTCATGGCCAATTGTTTCAACGTAAATGGTTTGGATAAAAATCCAAAAACAGCATCATCTGGCAAGTTCTTGGCAAAAGCGTCCTTTGCATAACCAGACACAAAGACAAATTTGATTGTCGGATATTTCTTTCTCAATTCACCAAGCAGTGTTGGACCGTCCATTTCTGGCATAACCACATCAGAAACAACCAAATCCACCACACCATTGTGTTCATCAATCACATCAAGTGCTTCAAGACCGTTTTCGGCCTCTAGTACCGTATACCCCCGTGACTGCAGCGCCCTTACACCACCCATTCTGACTGCCGCTTCATCTTCGACCAATAAGATTGTTGCAGTTCCAGACAAATCAGCATTTTTTTCTGCTTGATTAGTGTTGTTGTCATTTTTCTTGTCGTTAGAACTATTATCAATCACCAAGCTGGCATTATAGCGTGGTAGATAAATTCTAAAGGTCGTACCCTCGCCCTCTACACTGTCACAATAAATATACCCACCGGTTTGCTTCACGATGCCGTAGACCATGGAAAGACCAAGTCCAGTGCCTTTCCCAACTTCTTTGGTTGTAAAAAACGGCTCAAACATTTTTTCCTGCACACTTTTCGGAATACCTGTTCCGGTATCCTGAACTGCCAATTCAACATATTCTCCCGGCAAAAAGTCATGATGCTGTATAGTTTCACTTTCAGACCGGCTAATATTAGCTGTCGTTATTGTGATGATACCGCCATGAGCCATTGCATCACGCGCATTGATAACAAGATTCATTAAAACACGCTGAAATGATGATTGATCGACTTTCACCGACCACAAATCACGCCCGTGGTTGAACTTCAGTTGGATATTACTGCCCAATAGCGGCATTAACAGATTACGGACATCAGAAAGTAATTCCGTTAAATCAACCACCTCAGGGCGTAAAGTCTGTCTCCTGGAAAACGCGAGAAGTTGTTGCACCAAAGATGCGGCACGATTGGCGTTATTCTTGATATTAATTAAATCCGCATGTGCTGGATCGGAACTGCGGTGGCTTGCAAGCAACAAATCGCACGACATCAATATCGCCGTTAAAACATTATTGAAATCATGGGCAATACCACCTGCAAGCTGCCCGACAGCCTGCAACTTTTGTCCTTGTGCCATCTTATCTTCCAAGGTTTTCCGTTCGGTTGTTTCAACAGCAGAAACAACTACGACGTTCTCACTGGAATCCCTTAATTCATACGGAACCCCCATGAGTTGAAGTGAGAAATGGCGTGCGGAATTATTTGCAAGTGCAATTTCGGTTGAAATCGTCATTTGTCCAGTAGATACCGTCTTTTGCATAATTTGCATAAGCCGTTCTCTATCCGTTTCCCCCGCAATGTCGGTCAATGACAGTGTTTGATCTGGTTCTTCAGGTAATGAGAATAGCTCTTTAAAAGACCGATTCAATTTTGATATTTTTCCGTCACGGTCAACAAGCGCGATAGCCAATGCTGCGTTGTTAAAATAATAATTGAATAGATTTGTAACCGAATGATTATTGCCAAGCAGGTTAATGCCCGTAGATGTCGGCATAAGAACCACCCGATATAAACCGTCTTCACCCTCGCCCTCACATACAGCAAAGGCCACGAATGATTTGTAAGTTGCGTCTTCAGATACCGTATAAAGCGCAAACTGATAAATATCTGGCGCATTTTTGATACTTATCTTAATATTTTGCCAGCTACTTTTATCTGAACCGTAACTGAAAAGAGCGTCAAAAGCAGGTGTATGAATGCCGAGTTTAGCAAGATCCACATTCATCCATGTGGCAAGTGTGGCATTGAGATATTGGATATTACCGGCACAATTAACAACCATAAAACCAGCTGGCGCTTGATCCAGATGGTTTATTGCTTCCTGTAGATTTTGAAAAATAGGCTCTTGTTGTTCGTGTGTGATGCTGGTGTTTTGAAGGCGCCACAACAAAAATGATTGCTCATTAATGATGATTTTTTTGGCGGATAAATTATACCATATTTGCCTTTTTGAGCCGTCATCAGGCCACAACGGATTGGGGCTGCGAACGTCTTCATTAGCCTCCTGCCCCGAAAGAGATTTGACCGTTAAACGATAAACCACACTTTCTGCGTCAGAAATACTGGATATTGTGGCAAAAAAAGCCTGTTTTGGCTTGTAGTTGTTGAGTTTTTTAAATGATTGGTTTGATTTTATAACTCTACCACGCAAATCGGTTATGGCAATCGCGTCTTCAAAGCTATCGAGCAAAACCAGCATTGAACTGGTTCGCCGGTCATTGCTAAACATTTCTGGTAAATTTAATACTCTAAAAACTAGGGTACAAAAGCCCACAATTGCTAAAAACAACAATACATAATTCGATAATTCATCAAATCGATTGTCGCCCAGACCTGCGGCAAATACGATGCCGATCGCAAAAACCAAAATTACACCAATTATCAGTCGTAAAAACATCTTCAATCGTCTCGGCATTGTCGAAATTTGACGATTATCTGGCGTCTTTACCATAATGCACACAAACCTTTTATGCGTTACTGATTCTCAATTGGTTATACTGCCTCATATTGCTATCGATAAGAAGTACACATAGCGTTATCGATATTTTTTGAGAAAGAAAATTCCAACATTATCACTATTATTTTGGTGGATCAGACCGACCTATCGAGCTTTTCACCTTTATGATGCCACTTTGTATCTATAAAATGGAAAAAGTAACATGATAAGCCTCTAACAATCTAAAGGAGACAGAGAATGAATTCTTGGTTAGCCGGTCAAATCGGAGAATCAGCGGCCAATATAATCACCAGTCTCATTGTGCTTATTGTTGTCATTGCAGCAATTGTTGTGACTGTTACTATATTGCGCAAATTGAATAGCGGAACTTTTGTTGTTGGAGGCAATGCCCGTACACCCAGGCTTTCAGTAAGAGACGCGGCAGCGGTAGATCGGACACGCAGACTTGTCCTTGTTCGTCGTGATAATGTGGAACACCTCATTCTTATAGGTGGACCAACAGATGTTGTTATAGAAACCAATATAACTTCGCCAGATGCTCAAAAGGAAACGGATAACTTAGAGGCTGTTAGACCTCAAGCAGTGGTTAAGGATGACCCTATGCCACGTTATCAGGAACCACAACTGAAGGAACCTGCAATCCCACCTCATAAGCCTGAATCTTCCCATTTTAGTCAATTATCTGCGAAACCGGCAGCACCCCGCCCACGAGATCCATTATCCATGCCGCAATTGGATAATGTGGATAGAACTTCTAATCTGAACATCGGTTCATCACATTTAACAGCAGAACCACAGCTATCACCGGTTGTTGAGCGTCCATTTTCAAGTCGTGCAAACCCAACACGACCAGTTTCTCAAAAACGGCAAGATCCGCTCATGCGCCAGGAACCTATGCCAAGTTTACAAGACGATATTATTACCGATGAAATTGAAGGACGCAGAGAACCGTCATTAAAATCTGTTTCTGCGACCACTCTTGATTCCGCTCCGAGTATCGACGACGAATTCGACCGTATGTTTGAAGATGAACTAAAACAGGCAGTCCGTAACGATAAATAGAAATCACATGACTGAAATGATAAAGCCTAACATTATGAAATGTTAGGCTCTTTAAACTTTGACTTATTTGTTTTAAACTTTGATTTATTCGTCTTTATAAACTTTTTCGCGCTTTTCGTGACGTTCTTGCGCTTCAAGTGATAATGTAGCGATAGGACGAGCATCAAGGCGTTTTATGCTAATTGGTTCGCCTGTCTCTTCGCAATATCCATATGTGCCGTCATTCAACCGTTCCAATGCTGCATCTATCTTGGCTATCAGTTTGCGCTGACGATCACGAGCACGAAGTTCGATCGAACGATCTGTTTCAGAAGACGCTCTATCAGCTAAATCGGGTTGATTGACATTTTCTCGTTGTAAATTTTCGAGGGTTTCTTTTGCCTCGCGCAAAATATCATTTTTCCACGCAATCAGCTTGGCTCGGAAATAGGCCCTTTGCCTTTCACTCATGAAAGGTTCATCTTCGGTAGGGCGATACTCAGCGACAACCGTTTTATTCATCGACCAACACCTCCACATGTCGTAGGTGCGGGTCTATATATTGTGTGTTCAACTACAATACAAGCGAATTTTTTTTGATAACATTTTTTCAAGATATTGATATTAAAAGAAAAACATAGAATGACATTGTAAGGTACCGTATGTGCACAGGAACTCCAAAAATATGTTTTATTTGGTTAAAAATTGACCGAACAGGCTTATAAAGTGACCGAATTAGAAAATAAAAAAATAATGCTGCTACGTCATGCAGAAGCATCGAACGCAACTTTTTCTATAAATGACTTCAACAGATCGCTCAGTCATTCAGGTCAACAGCAAGCTTCGTCTATTGGGCAGAAAATTCACCGATACGTTACATCGTCAATTTCAGTCGCCTGCTCTACAGCTGTGCGGACGAGACAAACATTAGATGCGTTGAATATCGATAATATCTTTGACGTTCATTATTATGAGTCATTATATAATGGTGACGTAATGGATTACTTAGAGGTCATTGCCGAAGCATCAAATTTTCCATTACTAATTATCGGACATAACCCCATTATTAGCAAGCTTGCGACAATATTACGGCGACCAGATGATACGACAGTAGGTTATAGTGGTTTTATGGCACCAGCTAATCTCGTAGTCATTAATTTCCCACAAAATCCGACAGATAAATATATCAAAAGCGGCACGATTACTGCCTTTGAACGTCCTTAATTTATTATGAATGTTGCCGGATAAACTTGTCGGATAAATTATTTTTGCCCATATTGGCTGATATAGAATTCAGTTTGTTGTCACAGAGAACTTGAAAATATGTCATTGCCGTCATTTACCTCTTTAAAAGATGAAGCACTTATCGCGCTTGATGCTATTTCTGACAGAACAGCAAATGTACTGAACCCAACAGTTAAGCTTGGTGTGACCGGCTTATCACGCGCAGGCAAAACGGTTTTCATCACCTCGCTCGTTCATAATTTTATACAAGGTGATCACCTGCCGATCTTTAATGTGGCTCGCGAAGGACGACTGCTAAAAGTAAAACTAGGAGAACAACCTGACAGCAAAATAGCCCGTTTCGAGTATGAAAAGCACCTTGATGCGCTGTTACAAAAGCAAATCTGGCCGGAATCCACCCGTTCGCTATCACAACTTCGCATAGAGCTTTATTTTGCCCCCCATTCTTCCGCATTTCCAATATTACCACGTGGAAAATTGAATATAGATATAATTGATTATCCTGGGGAATGGCTGCTAGATCTGCCTTTATTAGCAAAAAGCTATCGGCAATTTAGTGATGAGTCGATTGAACGTGCGAAGTCCGGTAATCATGCAAAATATGCCGCAAAATGGTTGGCAGAAATTCAAAGCATCAATCTGTTATCGGATGCAAACGAGCGCGATATAGACTCGTTATCCAATAGTTTTAAAACCTATCTGCAATCGGCAAAAAATGACGGCGAAACAATCTCTGCATTGCCACCTGGTCGTTTCTTGATACCGGGTAGTTTTGATGGTGCGCCAGTACTTTCGTTTTCTCCACTACCGGATTTAGGAACATTAGTATTTCCAGAAAATTCCATAGCCAAAGTTATGGAGCAAAGATACGAATTATACAAAAGGCACGTCATTATGCCGTTTTTTCGCGAACATATTGCACGTTTGGATCGCCAGATCATTCTGGTTGATGCACTACAGTCTATAAATAGCGGAAGAGATTCAATAGCAGAAATGCAAAATGCTCTTGCGGAAATTCTATCATGCTTCCGGATAGGCAAAAATCATTGGTTAAAAAAATTATGGAAGCATAAAGTTAACCGTATACTCATCGCAGCTACAAAATCAGACCATTTACACCACACCAGTCACGATAGATTGGAAGCCATAACGTCAGAGATCGTTCAAAAAGCACTGAAAATTTCTGGATCTCAAGATATTTCAAACAATACATTTGCAATAGCCTCTATACGATCAACCCGCGAAGGCACAATTGATCAAAAAGGCACGGTGCTACCTGTTGTTATTGGAACACCTTTGGCTGGTGAAGTTATAAACGGTTTGCATTTCGATGGAAAAACAGAAACGGCTGTATTTCCTGGTGATTTACCGGAATCATTGAGCGAATTATTAGATAAAAACTGGCATGATCAGTTACATTTTGTTCGCTTTCGTCCACCAAAATTGACATCTCAACAAACTTTTCCGCACATTCGCCTAGATCGTGCCATGGAATTTCTGTTTGGGGATTATTTGATATGACAAGCCGCAAACCGCATGCAACCACCAATCTATCAGATGTAAAAGAAGATCAAAGTGATGCATTTTTGATTGATGATATGAAAAAACTTGAAGCGGTAAACGAAATGGATTTATCGCCGAAAAAACCGATATTTAGCAGCGGTAAAGTATTGTTTATCGCCTTTGTAATTTTACTGCTTCTTACAGGCATTTCGTGGGTGGACGGTCTCATACGCTCGCTTTTTGCTGAATATCAAATTCTTGGTTGGTTTGCGTTATGTGTTGCGATCATTGGTGTCGTGGCGTTTATTTCCTTCATCATTAGTGAAATTCGTGCAATCATGCGTTTGCACTCTGTCGATCAAATCAGACAAGATGCTGCCTATGCTGTTGAACACGATGACATGAATTTAGCGCGTCATGCCGTTGAAGAGCTTCTCCACTATACTGAAAACACATCATACACCGCGCACGGTCGGCGTTTTATGCAACAACACAAACAAGACATTATTGATGGTAAAGAACTTATTCATCTAGCTGAACATGAAATATTGAAGCCGATCGACATTGAAGCGCGGAAAATTGTGTTAAATGCAGCAAAACGCGTTTCGGTTATAACGGCTGTGAGCCCACGAGCCATTATCGATCTTGGTTATGTTCTCTATGAGTCTGTACGTCTTATACGAAATTTGGCGACAATATATGGAGCGCGGCCGGGACGCTTCGGTTTGTTTTCATTACTAAGACGGGTTTTTGCCCATCTTGCTGTAACTGGAACAATGGCTGTCGGCGATGGTCTTGTTGAACAAATAATTGGCCAAGGCTTGGCTACCCGCCTTTCTGCACGCTTCGGTGAAGGTGTAGTAAATGGTTTGATGACGACTCGTATCGGTATTGCAACAATGGATGCGTTGCGACCATTTCCCTTTGATGGTGAAAGAAGACCAGGTCTTAGTGACTTTACCAGTGACCTTATGGCCTTTAAAACCAGTAAAGCTGATGAAAACTATAAAAAAACAACTCTTTTACAAGAATGAAAAAATAAAGAATTAACCATTTTTATCCATAATGCTCCAAATAAAAATCGTGTCTATTGATCGGTTTACTTGTGTTTTGTGTAAAGGCTGAGCAGTGCCATTATGAAAAAAATTCTATCAGCATTCATCGGAATGACTTTTGCAACATCTTTAGCGCCCTTAACAAGTTATGCTGCTGATAGTGATGTTGATTTTTTCCGTTCGATTGAAGGAAAATGGTCTGGCCCAGGTGAAGTTGTCGCTGGAAAATATAAAGGCACAAAATTTACCTGTGATTTTTCCGGCACATCTGAGGCAACGCAAGTGGGTATGACGCTAGATGGCAATTGCCATGTTGGTGTGTTCAACCAACCCATGAAAGCAACAGTCACACGGGGTCCATCAGGTTTTTCTGGTGCATTCAATGATGGATCAAAAGGTGACGGCTTGGACGTTATTTCAGGAAAAGTCAGTAAAGACCGAATGGTATTTGGCCTTAACAGAAAGCAGCTGAATGGCGCGATGATGGCAAGGTTGGAAGATAAGAATTCAATGAATATAACCGTATCGGTCAAGGTCGAGAACGATCTTATCCCAGTTGTTGGTATGAAATTGAAGCGCACTGGTGACGCAACACGCAATTTTGCCAAAAAATAGATTAAGAGCCGATAAAAATATTATAGAAGTGGTAATGTGTGGTAGTTGCGGTTGAGATACATCAAACCATCAATTGATTTGTTGTGCTGGATACCAACAACCTCACCGATTAGAACATAATGGGTGGCATGTATGTGCCAACTTACTAGCTTGCAATCAAGGGAAACCAAGGCATCACTTAATACCGGACAGCCTGTCTTTAATGTGCGCCATTGAGCCCTAGCAAAGCGTTGTGGCATTTCCAAGTGACCACGCCCTGCAAACACGTCAGATAAGCCCCTATGGTGACCAGCCAACGTATTCACGCAAAACTGCTCGTTTTCTATAAAAAATCTGTTTTTTTCGTGTGAACGCATGAGACACACCAACACCGTCGGCGGTTCGTCCGATAAGGAACAACACGCGGATATAGTGACGCCACGTTTTCCCTTTGCCCCATCCGTGGTAACAATATGAACAGCACTAGCAAAGTGGCGCATGGCATCGCGATATTCAACGGCAGGAACAGTCACAATCGGCAGACCGCAAGAAACATTATGAGTTGAGTGTTCTGTCATGATTTCAAATTATTACAATTATATTGTGTTATAAAGGAATTTGGTTCCAATAATTACTATGCCGACCAATTCATATGTGTTTTTTTGTAAAAATACCAGCCATAGTTATCTTTTATGGGTATAAGCAGTCTTATACTTCATATGTGGATCAGGAAGAAAACCGGTTCCCAGTCGTAGATTAGCATGGTAGGAAACCATGATGTAGGAGATTAACATGCCTCGCCAACAAATAATTGCCCCATCTATCCTTGCGTCCGACTTTTCTAAACTCGGTAGCGAGATAAAAGATGTCATGGAATCTGGTGCAGACTGGGTTCATATTGATGTTATGGACGGTCACTTTGTTCCTAATATTACTTTTGGACCTGACGTTGTAAAAGCTATCAGACCAGTGACGGATGCCATCTTTGATGTGCACCTGATGATTTCACCAGTAGACAATTATCTGGAAGCCTTTGCCAAAGCTGGATCAGATATTATTACAGTCCATGCTGAAGCAACAACGCATGTTCATCGTACATTACAGGCAATCAAAGCTTTGGGTAAAAAAGCAGGACTGTCAATTAATCCCGGAACACCGGAAAGTGTCTTAGAATATCTGCTTGATGAGCTTGATCTTATTCTTGTCATGAGCGTCAATCCGGGGTTTGGCGGTCAAAAATTTATTCCGGCAGTCGTCAATAAAATTGAACGTATTAAAAAGTTGATTGGAAATAGACCAATTGATCTGGAAGTAGATGGTGGAATTACGGTAGACACAATTCATCAGGCGTCATCTGCTGGTGCCAATGCATTTGTAGCCGGCTCTGCAATTTTTAAAAATGGCACAAAAGATTTGTATAAAAGCCGCATAGAAGATTTACGAAAAGCGGCAACAAAATAAAATAAAGGAGAACACTCATGATACCACGTTATTCACGACCAGAAATGGTTTCTTTATGGTCTCCTGAAACGAAATATCGTATCTGGTTTGAAATTGAAGCCCATGCCTGTGATGCTTTGGCTGAGCTTGGTGTTATCCCGAAAGAAGCTGCAAAAACCATCTGGGAAAAAGGTGGCAATGCAAAATTCGATGTTTCACGTATTGATGAAATTGAAGCAGTAACAAAACACGATGTTATCGCTTTTCTAACACATTTGGCTGAATTCATCGGTCCAGAAGCGCGTTTTGTGCATCAAGGTATGACGTCTTCGGATATACTTGATACGACATTCAATGTACTTCTTATGCGCGCTAGCGATATCTTGCTCAAAGATATCGACCAACTGCTGGAAGCATTAAAAAAACGTGCTTTCGAGTACAAAGATACGGTAACCATTGGCCGTAGCCACGGAATTCATGCGGAACCAACAACTTTTGGTGTTAAATTAGCCTATGCTTACGCCGAGTTTTCCCGTTGTCGTGAACGTTTGGTTGCCGCAAAAGATGAAATATCAACCTGTGCAATATCAGGTGCGGTAGGAACATTTGCCAATATTGACCCAAGAGTAGAAGAACATGTTGCTCATGCTCTGGGTATGCGTCCGGAACCAGTTTCCACTCAAGTTATACCACGTGATCGCCACGCGATGTTTTTTGCCACTTTAGGTGTAATTGCTTCTTCAATAGAGCGTTTGGCAATTGAAATACGTCACCTTCAAAGAACAGAAGTGTTAGAAGCCGAAGAGTATTTTTCTCCTGGACAAAAAGGCTCTTCAGCTATGCCCCATAAGCGCAATCCGGTGTTAACAGAAAACTTAACCGGACTTGCCCGAATGGTACGGTCTTTCTCTATTCCTGCAATGGAAAACGTTGCACTTTGGCATGAACGCGATATTTCTCATTCATCTGTTGAACGTTTCATTGGACCAGATGCAACAATTACACTTGATTTCGCATTATCGCGTTTGACGTCAGTTATTGATAAATTATTGGTCTATCCAGACAATATGATGAAAAATCTTAACAAGTTCCGTGGTTTGGTGCATTCCCAACGTGTACTTCTTGCGCTGACTCAAGCCGGTGTTAGCCGTGAAGATGCTTACCGTTTGGTACAGCGAAATGCCATGAAAGTATGGGAACATGGAAAAGATTTTCTGGAAGAACTATTGGCAGACGAGGACGTTCGCAAGGCACTCAGTGAAGAACAGATCCGTGAAAAATTCGATCTTGGTTATCACACCAAGCATGTCGACACTATTTTTCACCGTGTTTTTGGATAAGCACTGATAACTTTTAAGAGCAAAGCCAATGTTTTGGCTTTTTCTTGAAAAAGCAAATGCAGAGACTTTCTCATTAAGGGATACTGCTATGAAAGCTAACGAGGTCGATATTCTCATTATACCAGGATATACTGGTTCAGGACCTGACCATTGGCAAACACGTTGGGAACAAAAATTGTCTACAGCTCACCGTGTTGAACAAGCAGAGTGGTCAAAACCTGTGCGTGAAGACTGGGTTCAAGAAGTAGAAAAAGAAGTGCATACTGCTGATAAACCTGTAGTCGTAATCGCGCATTCACTAGGAGTACCAACGTTTATTCATGCAGTTCCCGTAATTGGAAAAAAAATACGTGGTGCATTTCTTGTTGCACCACCAGACGTTGCAAACCCTGCAATAAGACCAAAACATCTTATGACATTTGGTCCCTACCCTCATCAAAGGTTGCCATTTCCTTCCATTGTCATAGCAAGTCATAATGATGAATATTGCGAGTTTGAAGTGGCAGAGA
>CALYQL010000025.1 GCA_945285915.1 uncultured Bartonella sp. | reverse complement strand
TATATGTTGCCGGTGTTTGGCTCTTATTACCTGCCTGATCAACCGAATAAACTTCAAAACTATAGTTACCATCGTTCAAGCCGGGAATACGGAAACTCCAATGACCTTGGCCGTCGGCTTTGACAACACCAATTGGTTCTGATTGCCCCTTAATATAGATCAGAACCTGACTATTCTTCTCTGCTTCACCCATGATAAACGGTGCTGGGTCATTTGTCGTGCCTGTATCAACAACTGGCCCCGGTTTTGGCAATACAGCACTACGAACTTCTGTAATTTTTGGTTGTGCTGGTGGGACAAAGTCAAGATTGACACCGTAATCGGTCGAATCACTGAGATTGCCAGCAGCATCTTTTGCTTGAACTGTGAATTTATAAAATCCATCGGTGTTATAAGATGGTGTTTGGAATTCCCAGTAACCATCTTCATTAGCTTTTACTGTACCCAATAATGTTGGCTTATCACTACCCGGCAAAGTACCATAAACCAAAACATCCGCGTTTTTCTCGGCACGACCATAAAGCTTCGGTGCATGGCTATTAGTATAACCACCATTGACAACCGTATCATGATTACTGTCTTCAACCCGGTTGATGATTGGCTGATTTGGCGCAACCGTATCCACTTTGATATCGTATTTGGTGGATAATGTACTCTCATTACCTGCAGCATCAACTGTACAAGCTGTAAATCTATGGTTCTGACCAACCAGAGGATCGGTTTTGAAGCTCCATGAGCCATCAGGGCCTGCTTTGACCGCACCAATCAATTTACCATTGTCATAAATGCGTACAATCCCGTTCTTAAGAGCATTCGTTCCATGAAGCGTCGGAGTATCATCATTCGTCCAAGCGGTGTCATTAACAGAAACCGATTTTCCATCATTATCATTAATAATATCCGAGATTACTGGAATTTGGCTATTGCTTGACAGAACCGTAAATGTAAATGAGTCAGATTTGTTACTCTCATTACCGGCTTGGTCAACGACGCTCGCTTTATAACTGTAGCTACCATCAGACAAATCAGTTGTTGACGTCCATTTCCATTGACCCGCAGCATCAGCCTTTACTGTGCCAACAACATTACCTGAAGCATCATAGATCTTGACTAAACTATAAGGTTCTGCTCCTTCACCATGAATTGTCGGATGCTTATCTTTGACAAAATCTCCGTTACTAAATTCATTGGCAATTGACGAGGCTGTATCACGCCCCCCTACGATTTTTGGAACGTCTGGAGCCGTATGGTCTACATTTACCACCCATGGCTGTGAAGGATTGCTTTCCTTACCTGCATCGTCGGCAATACGCGCGGTTAACGTATGAGATTGATTGTTTTCTAATGGATGGGTTGGATCAATTTTGAATGTCCATGATCCATCTTTGTCATCACCGGCCTGCGTTGTACCAATCAATTTGTTACCATCATAAATATGGATAATTGCTTTTGGTTTTGACGTACCATGCAAGGTTGGTGTGTCATCTCTAGTATATTGATTGTTCTTGATTTCGCCCGCTGAACCGGGCACGTCACTATCAGCCCCTTGGATAACTGGGGCATCTGGATAAGACGTCAAAATCTTTACAGTACGTGTCGTTGGGGTTGCGCTCTTATTACCTGCCTGATCAACTGCAAAAACCTGAAAAGTATACGTACCATCATCCAGACCAGGTATACGAAAACTCCAATGACCTTGTCCGTCAGCTTTGACAATATATGGATCGGCTTGTCCATTCCTATATATCAGAATCTGACTGTCTTTCTCAGCCGTACCACTGATCATTGGCGCAGGATCATTTGTTGTGCCATTGTCATCAACTGGACCCGATTTTGGCGGTAAAGTACTACGAACTTCCGAAATCGTAGGTTGATCAGGTGCTTTAAAATCAAGATTGACATTATAATTATTTGTATCACTGTCATTGCCGGCAGCGTTCGTTGCTTTAACTAAAAACTTATAAAGCCCATCATTTGCATAATACGGTGCTTGGAATTCCCAATAACCATCAGGATTGACCGTAACAGTACCAATAACAACAGGGTCTTTGCTGCCTGGCATTAAGACACTAATGGTAATTTCTGTTCCTGCATCACCACGACCATAAAGTTTTGGTGTATGGTCATTAGTATAGCCATCTTGATTAACAGTTTTTTGATCGTCATTTTCTATACGACTGATCGTCGGGGTCGTCGGCTTCTGTAGATTAATCTCAAATGGAAAACGAGCCGATTGGCCACTCACATTACCTGCTGCATCTGTAGCTGTCGTATAAAGATTATGCATTCCTGCTGGCATCTGTGATGTCGGCGTAAATGACCAATGTCCCTGCCCATCAGCCGTCGTCGAGCCTATCCAACCACCATTAACATCATAAATATTGATAATCGCATCTTTCTCAGATGTACCAGTAATCGTTGGTGTGGTTGTATTGGTTGGCTTACCTTGCAATATCTCATCACCAGCAGGCTTCTCTACCTTGACGATCGATGGAACAACCGGTGCTATTGTATCAAGATTGATTGCAAAGTCATTTGATCCAACAGCTTCATTACCGGCTGCATCTGTTGCACGTGCCTGATAGATATAGCTGCCATCCTTAGGTAGACTTGCTACTGTATAGCTCCAATGACCACTACCATCGGCCACCGTCTCACCAACATAATCATAACCATTATTCGCATTCTTAACATATATGCGAACAATACCATTAGCTTCAGCATTGCTACCAACAAGGGTTGGTGTCCGGTCATTGGTATAACCGTTATTAAGTACCGTACCTGTCTGCGGTTGTTGATCATCCTGAACCTGATCAATCGTAACCTTATTCGTTGGTGCTGTCAGATCAACCGTAACTTCAAATGGTGCCGATTCATTACTGCTATTCTTAGCTGCATCAGTTGATGTAACCGTGATCTTATGATCACCTTCACCAAATGTTACGGGAACTTTCTGTGTACTACAGTCAAATTCCCAACTACCATCATCTTTAGCGACCGTTGTACCAATAGCAGTCTTTGTTCCATTATACGTATCATAAATCGTAACAACAGAACCTTTCTCTGCGCCATGTCCACGTAGAATTGGATGTTGTTCATCCGTGCTGTGTTTATTAGCAACTTCACCTGTAATACTGCCAGTATTATCCATATATTTATCAAAGACAGGAGGATTTGGTGCTATAGTATCAACTTTAATAGCAAAACCATCGGAAATATGGCCTACATTTCCGGCCTTATCAATAAGATTAGCCGTAATGATATAACTGTCGTCCTTTAGATCTACCGAAGGAACGAAACTCCACTTTCCATCTGGTCCGGCAATGGTTGTTCCTAATAGTTTTGTCTCTCCATCGCTACTTTTTGCGTAGACATAAACGACACCATCTATAGAGGCATCGGACCCCTCAATTGTAGGTCTCTTTTTATTAATTACCTCACGAGTTTCTGTGCCATCTGTTTTACTATCATCAGCACCAGTGTGAATGCTGTCGATTTTGACAGCTTTTGGTTGTGCTGTTTGAATTGTAAACTGAAATTCATTTGATAGATCACTTTCATTGCCGGCTTTGTCGACAACTTTTACAGTAATTTTATATGTACCGTCTGAAAGATTAGTAGTGGGTTGCCAGCTCCAATTACCATTTGCGTCGGCATATGTCGTGCCAATTTCTGTTGTACCATTGTAAATACGAATTAGGGCACGCGCTTCAGCACCACTACCATGAATTTCAGGTCTTGCATCATTAATATAGTCCTGATTTTTGAAGTCGCCTACAACAGGCTCCTGATGATCTTTACCGCCCGAAACTGTTGCTGCATTTGGTCTTACATCATCCGTATATGAAGAAATCGCAGCTAAACTACTTTTCCCGTGAGAATCTGTTACAATGGCTGATCCTTGTCCTGAATCTTGGACATTATGCGACTTTGCCTGATAATTACCTTGTCCGTCTGCAACAACAACCTGACTTGTCCCATCAGGGAACGTAACACGCACTTGTCCATTAGCTATAGTTTGACCTGAGCCAGTAACCGTTCCGTCTGGATTGGATTTGAAGAACAGAGTGGGTGCATTGGGAGCAGGTGTATTATCAGCATTAGTTCCATTGGTACCATTAGCTCCGTCATGACCATTGGTTCCATTGGTACCATCAGCTCCGTCATGACCGTTGTTTCCGTTAGAACCATTGGTGCCATTGCTTCCATTAGCTCCGTCATGACCGCTACTTCCATTGGAACCATTACTACCGTTGGTACTATTAGCCCCGTCATGACCGCTGCTTCCATTGGCACCATTACTGCCATTGGTGCCATTGGTTCCATCATGACCGCTACTTCCATTGGAACCATTACTGCCATTGGTGCCATTAGTTCCATCATGACCGCTGCTTCCATTGGCACCATTACTACCGTTGGTACCATTGGTTCCATCATGACCATTACTGCCGTTGGAACCATTACTACCATTAATGCCGCCCATTCCATCAGCGCCATTTGAACTGCTACTGTTGGAGCTGCTATGGCCACTTCCGCCGCCACTACCAGTGGAAGCTGCAGCTGCTCCGACTACAGAAGCTGCAAGCGCTGCCAATCCGGCTGCTTTTAAACTTCCAGATTTATGTTCATTATCATCAACAGGCTTAAACAGAACTTCATCGCCTGTCGTGTCATCAAGAGGAATGGTTGTCGGAATGGCGGCCATTTTAAATTCACCACCATTATAATCAAACACAAGCTCTAACTGTTGTTTATCACCGTCGCCGAAAAAGCCATGAACACGAATAACTTTACCATTTGCTTGATAAATTATTAAATCATTTCCAGAGCGAACATATTTTGATACCGTCTGTGGGTCGATATGAACATGAACGACATGATCTACAATTCTGATAGGAGAAGAATTTTTTTTGGTTTTATTTTTAATCGAGCTTGATGAACGTGACATGGTTTAATCCTGGAATGCAATTCAAAAATCGCGTTAAACTAAGAGTACGCAACTCAGGTAAAATCTGGATAGCGGAGCGTAACTCACAGATGAGGGAAGAGCTAATCGATAGCACTTAGCGACATTACGACGCGTGTAATGACCTAGTAATCCTGAGAAATACTGGTTTTAAATTTGTGCTTATTGTTAGAATAAAAAAACTGCCGTTAAGAACAGCACATGGGAAACGGTTAGCTGACATAGCAACTCACTCTGCAAGACGACCCCTTTTCGTTCCCGCGTATCGGAAATCCCACTATGAAAAATAACGAAAAAAAATGAAAAATCAATTAATTTGTTATCCGGCTATCTGTATAGAAGCACTACAAAGCCCAAAATAGATACTTTTTTTACTATATGATTAATTTTCGTATGCTTTTAAAATCAATTTTAACCAGTCAAACGTTTTAAAAAGCATAATATGATACTTTATATGTCTGTCTATCAGTTAAATTATCCGTATTATTTTATACATTGGACTTGATGTCAGAAATTATCATTTAATTTTCAATATCAAACTCATTTTGATGTAAAAAGAAAACCGCACTTCTTAAGTTAGAAATGCGGTTGTTTGTTATGCTATCTTGTAAATGTCTGCGTAGAATTACATTTAATCTACACAGAACTTTTGAAGTGATTTAGAACTGGTATTTGATCTTCGAACCACCACCGCCACCTTGGCGTTGACCAACAAAGCCTTGACCCGTGACATCAACACTCAAGGCATCAATCGTACTGATTGGCTTAAGTGTAACACCTGCCTCGAATATACCAGTATCTCCTTCAAGTGATGGTTTGTTGAGTTTCAAACCATAGGCACGAGCTGCAACTTCTCCATCAAATTCATGCTCGTAAGCAACACCAATATAAGGCTTCAATTGATCATTATAGACCGTTGTATAACGCGCTCCTATACGGATACGTGAGCTATCTGCCTCATCAAAACGCAACCGATCACGCCCAACATTAACAGTTTCACTGTCTATACGTGTCCATAAATAACGCCCGTAAATATCTACTGAATTACGTTCATCAAAATTAAGCACATAACCTATACCACCATGTAAACCATAATAGTTGGCTCCACTGTCATAGCTACTGCTTTCTCCACGACCACCCAATATATCATTGGTATCAAAGTCACTATCTATTCTACCGGCACGGAAAGAAGCTTCTGCATAAAGACCATCAGCTTGATCTGCATTAAGTTTCTTAACCCAACCAAGGCCAGTTCCTGCAAACTCTATCCGACCCAATATACCACCACCAGTATAGTGTGTATCGCCATCACCATGAACGGATGCATATGTCGCAAAGCTGTTATACGTATTGTAAGTACCGCGACCATATTCAAAGAAGGCACCAATTGTAACAGGATGCTGATTTAACAAGTCAAAACCTGTTGCCAAACCTACAACCATATTGAAACCATCAACATCGACATGGCTACCGGTTTTATAACGGCTTGAGCCACCATTCATAACCATAAACGGCGTTAAGTTCATTTGACCTGCATTGCTTGCACCCTCTGCAACTGAAGTTCTCGCTGCACGAATACCTGCTTCAGCTATCAGATCTGCTCCTTGATTGACAAAACCAAGTGCTGCTGCCCGACCTTCCAAAAAGGCTTTCGTTTGAGGATTAATACGACCAGCTAACTCCTTATTTGGTTCTGTAGGTGCCACAGGTTCTGTTGGTATTGTTGGCTCGGATGTCGCATGATCTTTATCATTGGCAGAGGCATTATCTCCTCCTGCAACATGGTTTTTATCGCCCTCTTTATCATTACCAGCGTTGTTATCAGCATGGTCATTCGAACCGGTATCATGATGATCACCATTGTTATCGCCATTACCTGACGCATTATGATGATTATCGTCCTTATCCGCATTATCGTTTGAACCTGATCCATTGTGATCTGGTGGAGGTGCATCATGGACATTATTGTCATCACCATTAGAACCAGAACCTGCATGGTCATTATTATTATCGTCAGAGCCTGTGCCGTTATGGTCTTCGTCCCCTGGTGTTTCTGTACCACCATTGTCTCCATTGCCGGAGCCACCATGGTCATTGTTGTTATCGCCAGAGCCCGTGCCGTTATTGTCTCCGCCCCCTGGTGTCTCTGTACCACCATTGTCTCCATTGCCGGAGCCGGCATGGTCATTATTGGTATCACCAGAGCCTATGCCGTTATTGTCTCCGCCATCCCCAGGATTTGGCGTAGTATCCTTTGATTGCTGAGCGGTTAACACAAATTCATTAAGGCCTGTCTGCGTAGAGGCAACCTCCTCGGCTTTCATGTCATATATCAGGAAATTACCCTGCTTAACTTCAATGTTCGATAATGTTGGCGCATTGGTTACAGAATCTATCAGGACAACCCTATCACCAACGCTCAAACGGTTTCCATCGTTGAGCATTGAAAACGTATGTTTTGTATTCAATAAATTTACAGGGTTAGTACCGCTAATTTTTACAAGCACATCATTATTGACTACATCTTTAGGCAACGTCCAGTTATAATTCTCGAAGTTTCCTACTCCGTATATTTTCCCACGAAACTGGACGAGATTTAATGTGTTGCCGGTAAACAAGTCATGGTTAGGATCACTGCCGGTATTAGCCGGACTATCAAGATTGCCGTCATAACCTCCGTAAACGGCACCATCAATTTCGATCAACTTGTTCGTTGATCTTGCAGCGTCATAACCCTCGACAGTTGGCAGGCCATGTAGCGTTACAGTATTTCCTATTGCATTACCCTTATCTACCTCACCGCCATAAATATCTGCTTTAATAATGTTATTGGCGGATATAGAAACCGTATTATTATTTGCATCTCCATAACCGCTGTAACCACCGATAACAAAACCTTCTGCCTCAGCATTATCGGTAAAAGTCACCTTATTACCAATTGCATTCCCTTCCTCCGAGAAGCCACCATAAACTTTATTTTCAGTTTTAGTTGTGCCACCGATCATAACCTCATTATTGAGAGCGGTTGTATCGCTGGTATAGCCCCCAACAACTTCATCAGCAAAACTTGAGTTTCCACTGACTGATACAATATTATCCTTAGCGTCTCCCTTATAATAAGCTTGTCCGCCATATACGGAAGATGCAAAGTTAGAATTAATTATCTCAACACGGTTACCAGATACCTCACCATAACCTGTACCTCCAGCAACTTGTTCTTCTACCTCGTCGACATCTTTGATAAAAACCGTATTATTATTTGCGGCGTTATTTGCAGCAGCGTCCCACTCACTATAACCACCATAAACTTGGCCTACTAAGTTTTTAACTGTGTCTATGGCCACTTTATTATTGGAAACTTCGCCATAAGTTTTGCCACCATATATCTCATAGTAAATATTTTTGACACCACTAATTCTTACTTCATTTCCAGAAACATTGCCGGTCTCACTACAGCCACCGCAAACCTCTTCCCCATCAAATGTCCCTGAACGATTAATATCAACAATGTTGTTGGTTACATCTCCACTTTCAGACCATCCGCCCTTAATCTCATCTCCGTACAAATTACCCCTTAAAAGAACTTTATTTCCGTCAACCAAACCGGTTTCAGAATATCCGCCAACTGTTTGCCCAGCAATATCGGAATACGGAATTTCAGCATTAGGGTCAGCATTTTCATATAGATCCTTTATGATTATTGTATTTCCTGACACTGTTCCATGATCAGAATATCCGCCATAAGCATAATTCGTTATGGCACTACTTAGGTTGACATTATTACCCTTTACAACGCCGTATTCAGAGTGCCCCCCGATTATTCGATTATTAACTTGGCTCTCGACAACATTAACCGTGTTATTAATCGCGCCCGCCAGAGATGAACCTCCATACAACTCTTCAACATCCGCGTCCGCTGTTGTTAACGTCACTACATTTCCTTCGGCAACATTGTTATTACCAATCGCTTTACCGCCATAGACGTTTGTATTATCCATGTAGGCTTGTTTTATAATAACATTGTTAGATGTAACGTTATCGGTAGACGAAATTCCTCCATAAATATTGTCTGGTGCTTTATAGTCAGAATATAGATCTTCAGGATCTGTTACAGTAATGGTATTACCAGACGCGAACGAAGAGGAATAAAGGCTCTTCTTTGTCGTATCTTCAGGGTCGTTTAATAACTTGCCGTTATAATCATCGACCGTTCCTGTGTAGTTGATTTCTTCCGCTAAAGATTGTGTTAAACTGATTGTTCCTAATGATAATACAATCATTGAAACATTTGCCAGAAGGTTCTTTTTAAGCATTATTATTGAGGCCCCAATTTTCTTAAAACACATAAAGATATTGTTAATCCTGGCCACCCGCGACACACCATTGATGATGTTTATGCCTTTTTTCAGTTTAATTCTCAACAATTATTTAGCCGAATAATTTTAATGCGAAAAAATTAAACCGTGTCTAAAAAATTAGCTTTTCTATATATTTTTAAATGTAGGAAAATGTCATTTCCGGAAATCTTGAGTGATTATTCCGTTGTTTTGATTTGCGGTTCTTCGGATAAATCTCGGTATTTTCGTTAAGAGCACTTTAATACCAATCAATCATCGCAGGCAAGCTTAGCAAACGATTGATGTATCCCATATAAACGTCGTTCAATGCAAAATTATAGGTTTTATTCGAAACGCTATTGGGCAAAAAATGCATCAGAACCATAAAATTGCGTCTATTGTGATAATTTTTAACAACCAAATGTAGCCACCGAAACTAAGTTTGTCCCAACATAACCACTCATTTAACCTTTGAGCATTGACGCCTAAATCCTTAACTATCACCTTAAGCCATATACCAACGCCATATCTAATAGGGTAGTATACTGTCTGAGCTAGTAAAGAAGAAGTGTTTCACCATTACCACTGCGCGTCCATGAATGACCATTAACAGTGCTAATCATATTTAATGACACTCTTTATAGTCGCCAAACTATCTCAATTGTCAATCGATACATCGAGCAACGTTGAAACAGAAGATGAATTGTTATTAATTATTCGAACAAAAACGTATCGCTCACTATTTTAAAAGAAAATAAAATTTCAAAAAAAGCAAACAAATATATTATATAATTAGTAATTCTACTATGATCTATGATGTATTTCTTGCATGAAAAAGTTACATATCCATAAAGATACCACATAATAAATATTGTAACAGAAAACAAAAAACATAGTTTTATTATATCTATGACACTAGAAGAAGAATTCATAAAATCTGGTGTAATTGCAAATGAAAACACTATTATTTTCGGGTTCAAAAAATTAGTTTTAAATGCAGAATTCAAAATCTCTAAAAAACTTTCAGAGCTAATGAAAAGGTTGTTTTTGTTTATGTCCCATGATTTTATAATGTAAATTGCGAAGATGAATAAGTATATTCCACTTATTAACTTTATAATATCCAAACAAATTGGATTCTGATAAAGCCATTGGGATGCCCCTAAAACGTTGGCAATTAAATAGGGAACCACACACAATACACATCCCAATGTGGCTGCTAATAACTTAAGTTTAGAACCCGTTACACCAGCAGAGGCACAAATAGCTACACCAACTCCGGGAACAACTGCCAATATTAGACAGGCGATGATAAACTGCATGTTAAACACAAAAATTACCCTGCAATTACCTTGCTAATTGCTTCCTCGCCTGCTTTTCCTTTATCAAGATAGATAAAGAATTTTTCGTTATCAGACCGTGAAAAAATAATGTTTATCCCTTGAAATGCCCGCATAAGCTCGTCATCAAGTTGTTTGTTTTTTTCATCAACTATTAGTGCTGATGCAAAGTAATTATCATCAAACTTGGAAATGATAAAATTCTGTGTCGCATTATTATTTTTTACTTCCAGATCAATATGATCGATATCAGAAATCGTCTTATTTTTTTCCGTCCCCGTATATTTGAAACGTATCTCTAATATGTAACTTGCAGCGAGATTCTTATCAGTATTTTTCTTAATGGTAACACCGGCAACAAGTGATTGCGCTGCAAATAATATATCGGCTTTAGCCGCATATTGATGATTTCCATTATTTCCCGTAGATGTTGGAAGAATAGTCCAATCTACACGGCTGGATGATACTTTATTCCATTTTTTATCTGGCTTCTGGTCATAAAGCATTGCTGTCGACAATGAAGCGATATCGCTTTGGTCTGTAGTCTCTTTTGTTTCTGATGAGGTTTTTGTATCACTCTGTTGCGTTGCATTGTTCGGCGCTGTTTTTTGATCAACCTCGTTATCACTTGGTTGAACAAGGTTTGCATCGTCCGCATTCGTTGTTACTTCGGTAGCAATTTGTTGCTCAGGAGTCTTAACTTCATTTTGAAAGTTATTATCGGATTGAACGCTATCGTTTTTTACTGATGCTGTAGATATTTCATGCGTATCGACATCTGTAGCTTTATTTTCGAGCTGTGTTTCAGTCGCATTCTTCCTTGTATAATCGACACTCGCTAAGTTTTTTGTCAATTCATCGATGCTAGTTGTCTTATTGCCGACACTTTTTTTAACAGTAGCTGTATTCTCTGCTTTGACAATATCAGGTGATTTATTAGCGTAATAATTTCTATACACCACGAAAACAACTATACAGAAAAATAGAACTAGCGAGATATTAACAACATAAGCAATAGCTTGAATACCGGGATTATTTTCTTTTCTTCTGTTATTTCCGAAGGCTACGGAGTTGTCGTCACTAGCGAATACCGGATTATTGATATTGCTCCAAGCAACTGACGCATTTGGATCTTTGTTAACGTCACCAAGATTATAATCATCTTTCGGATCTACTTCGTATGCATCTTGATGGTTTAACGTCTTTTCATAAGCTGGATATGTATCCTCGACATATTGTGCCTTCTCCTCGATAACACCATCGACATCATCTTCTTCTTTATACGAAGATTGCATATCTGTGGGTTGATTATCAGCTCTAAGAAAATCAGGAACCGCATCTTCATCAAATACGTCCTCTTTGATAACCTCGTCTCTATCCCTAGTTTCAACTTCAGATTTCAGAAATCTGTCATTCTCTTCCCAATGATCATTGGTTTTTGGTTGAACATCTTCATCATCTACCAGTGTGACTTGAGGTTCTGAGGATTCTTCATTTTTTTTTTCTTCCAAGACCTCGCGATCTTGGTGATTGTTATATGGAGATTGGTGTTTTGCTGGTTGATTAAAATTGAGGAAGGCCGAAAAATTCGGGATCGCGCTATTATTATCTATGTTTATTTCCTGAACCTGTGGAGGTTGAGTATATTCGTCACCATGAACCTGTTTTTCCGGGCGTTCATTTGTTTGTCTGGTATCAACATCTTTCTGGATATCACGTTCATAAGTTGCGGTATTTCGAGAATGTAAATCACCATCCGATGAACGTTCAGCTTTCAATTCGCTTTGCGGACCTGAGTTTCTGTAATCAAACGTATCAAACTTCTGCTTATTTTCGTCTCTGAATGAAGTGTTTTCGGGCTGTTTAAATGTAGTAGATTGCGTAGCTTCTTGAACATGCCCCTTTAAAATACCGGTTCCGAAAGTATATGCTGAACTACTTTGTACGTTTGACACATGATGTTGTGCTTCTGCTGAAACATTTACATTTTTATCTGATACATTTGCGGTATCTGAACCGCTTTGCCCTTTATGTGTCTCAGTAATTGAGCTAGAGGGCTGAGTTTCAACTGGAGATATATGTGTATCATTTTTTGTGGCAGCGTCCCCAACATAGCTATCGCTTTGCTCAATAGTGGCGACCGATTCCGCCATCGCAACTGCCGGTTTGGGTAACTCTTCAACTTGGTCTCTTATGCGTTTTCGTACCGTATCTGCAGTAGCGGAAACATCATCAATATTGAAATGTTTATCATCATTATTACCAAGTTGATTGTAATTATCTTCAATATCGAGCTCATCTTCACCGTCAGCAAATGATTTATCTAAAGGAGCGATGGCACCAGATTTCTTAAGTTCATTCATAATGGTTTCAGAGATATAATAAGTCTCTATTTCCATTATCGCAGCTTCAAGCATTGCCCGATGTTGCTTCACAACCGGTTCAGTCGCGCCAATCTCCAATAGCTTCATATCTATTGCAAGACGCGCTCTGATATAGATATGTCGTCTATATGCAGCACCAGGATTTTTCCGATTATCAATCGCTTTTCTCAGTAAGGCGACATACTTGGTCATGATGAACCCAATATCCTTGTTATTATGATGAGCACCCCAGACCTCCATGGCGATCTGGGGCTAGAAAGGCTGCGTTTGGGGTTACGACAAGGGTCAATTGCCATAGGATCACAGCCTTTCAACTTTTATAACGCACTAACTACTTGAACATCATGATTGCTGTTCTACTTACAAACCGCGGCTCAACGTGTTCCAAAGGATCCCGAGCCGGAAAGGCCGTGTTTGGGGCGTGATAGGAAACAATTGTCATAGGGTCACGGCCTTTCATTTCTTATACGGAATACAACAGATTATTACGACTGTTGATCCGTTCACTAATCTGGTGCTCCAGACCTCCATGGCGATCCGGAGCTCGAAAGGCCGTGTTTGGGGGGATGACAGGGGTTAGTTGTCATAAAATCACAGCCTTCTTTACTAAAAATTGTACATTCTTATAAATTATTTTTTATTTCCAAGGAACCCCAGACCCCCATGGTGGCCTGGGGCAAGAGAGGCTGTGTTTGGGGTTATGACAGGGGTCAATTGTCATAGGATCACAGCCTTTCAACTTTTAACTTCTCGTTAACAAACATTACTTCGAAACATTATCAGATATATACCGCTTATCTTTCTCTCAGAGCTTCTCCTGCTCTATTCAATGGTTTGAGCAGATAGGATAGAACTGTTTTTTCACCAGTACGAATTTCTGTCATAGCCACCATACCAGGCATAATCGGATGTTGTTTTCCATCTTTGGTTGTAAGGTAGCTGTTTTCAGTCAAAACATATGCACGATAATAATTGATCTTCTTGTCAACATCATCCTGTATAGAGTCAGGAGATACCATAACCACTTTGGCTGGAAGAGTTCCGTAAATAGCAGAGTCATAAGCGGTAATTTTAACTTCGGCTTCCTGTCCTGGATGGATAAATGCGATATCTCTTGGGCTTAACCGTGCTTCAATTAGCAACTGGTCGCCGAGGGGAACAATCTCCATCAGGATACCACCTGGCGAAACAATACCACCAATTGTTGTAACACGAATGTCCTTAACAATCCCTCGCGCCGGAGACCGAATTACTGTTCTGGTCAGCTGGTCACTCAAACCTTCTTGTGTTTTTAAAAGTGGCTCAAGATCAGCCATGGTCTTAGCGTAATCGGCACGTAATGCAACATAGTATTCACTGCGCGTCGCAACCAACCGAGATGAAATCTCCGCTGCTTTTTGCTGTAGACGCAAAACTTCTACTTCACTTGCTGCACCGGTTTTCAACAATGGCTGAGCAATTTTAACTTCATTTTCTGCAAGTTTTTGTTGTTCCGTCAAATTCATCACATTGCTTTGAAATGCCTGACGGTTTGTGAAAAACAATTCACGTTCACGATTAATAACATCCGTATTCTTCTTTATTGAATCGGGAAACGTTACATCGTCTCTATTATCCATTTCAGCTTCTAAACGAGCGGCTCTAGCCTTTAAGGCAACAATCTTAGCAAGTGATTCTTCAACGTTAGCACGAGCTTTTGCAGGATCAAGTGTTGCGAGCTTTTGTCCCTCTTCGACAATATCACCTTCATGCACATCAAGTTCTGATAGGATACCGCCTTCAAGATTTTGAATAATCTGCCCACGCGAAGCTGGTGTCACTTTACCTTCACCAACCGCAACCTCGTTTAGCTTGGCAAAATAGGCCCAGACGATAAAGACAGCAACAGCGGCAATCATAATCCATAAAATGAGACGCGTTCTACTTGCGAGATTTCTAATTTTTACAAGATTATCGACATCCATGGAACTAAACCTTTCTCGGAGCCGGACGTTGTTGCGGACTATTCTGTTCTTGTCCCTGCATTTGAGCTGGATCAGAGTTAGCTAATAACTCATTTTTTGGTCCGTCGCGGACAATGCGGCCATTGTCCATAACGATAATCCGATCTACCAGAGCAAGAACTGGATAGCGGTGCGTTGCAACAATAAGTGTGCGGTCACCAAGCCAATTCTTCATACGCTCAAGAACAACCAGTTCTGAAGCTTCATCAAGAGATGCTGTCGGTTCGTCAAGCAAAAGCGTATTAGGTGAACGTAAATACATACGACTTAATAAAATCGCCTGTTTTTGACCACCTGATAAGCCAACCCCGCTCTCTCTAAGTTTTAAATCCAAGCCATGTGGTTGATTAAGAACCAACTGATCTGCACAAGTTAACTTTAAAGCCTCAAGCAATTGCTCATCACTAGCTAATGGATTGCCTATTAATAAGTTATCACGCAAGGTTCCATAGAACAGGCTGCTTTCTTGCGTCATAGCACCAACATCCCGACGAATATCGGCAATGTCGATCATATTCATTGGTGTACCATCTAGTTGTATTTGCCCCTGAATAGGCGCACTTAACCCTGCAAGCATTTTTAAAAACGTGGACTTACCTGCGCCAATACGACCTAAGATAGCTATCTTTTCACCAGCTTTAATCTCTAATTTTGGGACGACTAAAGCTGGTTTTTCTTCTGGACCATAAGCATACAGAATGTTGTTCAGCTTGTAATTACCGCGAACATTCGGCTTGTGGTAATATTCAGTTTGCATATCATGATCAACTGGCAATTTTAAAAGACCATCAAGAGCCTTTTTACCAACGCGCGCATTTTGAAGTCTACTTAATATTGCTGGCACCTGTGCCAACGGAGCAATTGTACGACTCGTCAAGATAGAACAAGCAAGAACAGCACCAAATGATAATTGGCTATCAAGAATTCCATAGACACCAACGATAACAACGCCTACATAAGCAAGTTGTTGGATCATTTGCGAAAAGTTCATCATGAACGCCGCTATACGACGTTGTTTCAAGCTGATATCGCCGCTAACTTTATTAACCTCATCCCACAATCTACGAAACCGAGGTTCCGCCTGCAAAAGCTTAATATCTTCTGCACGATAAATGGATTCCATCAAAATAGCATTACGTAACGAAGCCTCTTCCATGCCTTGCCCAGAAAGCTTAGCAAGCGGCAATTGCATGATAATACCAGGAAGCACAATCAACGGAATTGCAGCAATTGGCACCCAAACAAGTACACCGCCGAGTATCCATATAATGAATAAGAATGCGATAACGAATGGCAGGTCAATCAAAACACCAAGTGTGCTGGAAGTTAACAACTCCCGCATTTGATCGAGATCTCGCAACTGAGATATTAATGTACCAGGAGACCGCGGCCTCGCATCATTACGAATATTCAAAGTTCTTGCGTAAAACATTGCAGATAACTTTAAATCTGCTTGTTTACCAAAGTAGTCCGTAACTGCCACGCGGGCTGTCTTCATCAAAAGCTCCAAGATGAGAGCGATTGCAACACCAGAGGCCAATACCCATAGCGTATTTATTGCCCGACCAGGTACAACACGATCCCAAACTTGCATTGCGAAGAGTGATGTACCAATGGCTAAAAGATTACCGAACAAAGACCCCATACAAAGTTGGGCAATAATAGTCCAATTGGATGTAAAAATACCCCGCAACCAAGATGTAGGTTTTTCTTCCAAATAACGGTCTAGGCGATCCATCCGTGCAGACTGACGTCGATCTATAAGCAGAATTTTTATTTTTTTATCTGCCTTATAGTCTTTTAACGGCAACTGACGCTCAAACATTTCACCATCAGCACTGAAATGCGCGGTGATAGTTTCATTGGAAATTCTCGTAACAAACGCCACTGTGTCGTTTAATGGCATAATACATGGAAGCATAGCGCTTGTAACTGACGCAAGATCAACCGTAATAAAATGCGCATCCAAGCCTGACGCATACGCAATATCTATAACCGTTTCATCTTGTTTTCGTCCTGCAGACCATACCGCTGCGTTTCTTACCAATTCAGGTGATGCGGACGTATTAAGTTCACGCGATGCCAATAAGATAATATCAACCCACGCATCTATCGAGGGCTGATTTTGTGATGTTTTGTCATCAACTACCATTTCTGTTTCCATTTTATCGTGCACCCTCGCGAATTCGGGATACAAATTGCCCCACAGCAGAATAAGCCTTTACTTTCGCAGCCAAGCGATCAGATTGAGCCGCAATATAAGTACTTTCAGCTTGGAAAGTGTCTCTTTCAGCGTTAACAACATCCGTTAAAGGACGTTTGTTTAACGTGTATTGCTGCCAATACAAATCTCGTGATGACAAAGACAACCCCATCACTTCCTTTGCATTACTCATACGCGCTTCAGCACCAGCACTCTCAGTTTCAGCTGAACCAAGACTTGTACGCGTTGTCATTAAATCATTATCACGCGCCTGTTTAGCAGCGCGAAGCTCTGCCTCTGAAGCCTGTATCTGATATTTTTCTTTTTTTCCGAGAGAAAAATTACCGCTCAACTGCAGCCCAACAAATGTACTATCATTGGTTGCATTCTGGTTTTTCGTTGCTTTGGATTGACTAACACCCAAACTTACAGTTGGAAAACGGTCTGCTTTAGCTAACTTCAAACGTTGTTCTGCTGCATGCACTTCAGCGGTTGCTGCAAGTACAGACGGAGTATTATCGTAGTTATCGGTGCCACGGCGCAAACGATCAACAAATCTCGACGTATCGGCTAATGTTGCAACGCGATGTGGTCGAATTCCTGTCATTTCAGCAAATTTACCCGCGGCAACATCATATCGTGTTTGAGCAGAAAGTAGATCTGATTTCGCCCGCTCCATCGCGACATCTGCTTGGTTAAGGTCAGCCACATCAGACAAACCAGCTTTTGTACGTTGAGAAATTTTATCCCGTATATTGGTTAAAGCGACTACCTCACGATTAGCTGCACCAATAGTATCCTGAGCAGCGGCGAGCTCGATAAAGATGGAAGCCATGCTTGCGGCCACTTGTTCCATTGTATCATTTAACAAGTGCTGTTGTTTTTCTTCAGTAGCCCTAGCAACCCCCACACGACTAGAGGTTCTGCCAAAATCATATATCAATTGACTTGCACCGATAGTTCCACGAACAGACGTGTTATCGTCGTTGCTGCGGCTACGAGAATTGCCGCCACCGTATCGGCTATAACCGGGATCAACACCATACTGAATCGTAGGGTACCAAGCAGATTTTTCGACCTCAACCTGAGCTTTACTTTGAGCGACAACAGCTGTAGCACGGCCAATATCAGGATGACGTGCAAGAGCCACACCAATGGCGTTTTGCAAAGTGATCCCTTCTATTGCGACATTCAGTTTTTCCCCCCGTATAGGTGGGGTTTCAGGCGACTTAACGTCAGTCTGCGAAGCAACTTTAACATCATTTTTATCATTCGCAGCCGCAACCTCTGTTGGAGCCTGAGCAGCACCCGCCGTCGCATTGTGCGAAGCGGGAACATTTTTCACAATACGCGGCTCAGAGTTAGCACAGCCGTTCAAAACAGCAACAGACACCAACCATATAACACTGGGTAGTAATCTATTACGTTTGGACGACTGACCGCCAAGTCCCGCTCTCATGGCTTTTTTTCCCTCAAAGTCACTCATTATGTGCGTCAGCCCTATCTTTGGTTAAAATCAGCGTTTCCTTGCTGTCCAGCTATAACCTGCCGAACAAGAGCCGCGTCTTGAAAATCGTTGATAGAATTCCTGCCTATATTCGTAGCATTTTGTAGCTGCGCCATATAAGGAGCCATCTGCTCTCGCATATTAGCTGGTAATCCTAACAATTCGGAAGCACCGGCGCGTCTAGTCACGACATCCAACGGTGCACCAACCAATAGCCAATTCACCATATGAAATATTGGAGCCCAACCATTTCCAACATAGTTTTCAATATCCATCATGCGAGGTAATCGGTGATCGAAACAGGCCCGCAATTCCTGATAACGATCAGAGCGAGGCAACTTTAGCACGTCTCTCCAGAACCGTGTATCTTGCCGTCCGCCATCATAGTGCATTCTTAAAAAGTCACATATGCCATTCCAACTGGCATGATTTGATCTATTGAAAGAATCAATGGTGTTAAAACCGATTACCCCTCGTCCGTCAATCAATATCTTTTCAATATTGCGTAACTCTTCCAACATTTGTCCAATAGACGTCGCTTCAAGGGGCTCTACAAATCCTGAAGCTAATCCAACGGCTACAACATTATTTCGCCATACCCGCTCAAAATTTCCTGGTTCAAACTGGATAATAGGCTGAGGTTCTATAGAATGCCCTACATAACGTTCAGCTTCTCTACGCGCATTTTCTTCACTAATATGTTTACTCGAGAAAACATACCCTGCTCCGACACGTTCCTGCAAAGGAATTTGCCACATCCAACCTGCATCCATTGCAATGGCGCGTGTGACTAAAGCTGGATTGCGACCTGGATGCGGCATATGGAATGGCAAAGCTCTATCCAAAATCAAATAATCACTAAATGACCGCCATTTTTCCTTATAGGTTTCACCAATACCGATCCGTCTTAAGCCGGAAGCATCAACAACAAAATCGACAGGAATTTCTTCCCCATCTGCCTGTAAAGCATAGGTCAGGCCTTCCGGAGTTAGAAGTAGTTTATCTACTTTTGCTTGACGGTTACGTATTCCGCGTTTTTGGGCTATTGTTTTCAGATAATTGGCAACTTTGTAACTGTCAAAATGGTATGAAGGCGCGATGCCGCTTCTTTTGGTTGCTAAAACAGCGCGTGCTTCAAGTTGCGAAGCATTGTCAGCTATCAAAGAAAAGCCTGGAAAAAAGCTATGAAGATCTGCGCCAGCAGAAACACGAGCGGCAAGAAGTGGCATTATACCAAAAGCCACAAACTCAAGTTCATTAACTTGCTCGCCGACCATTGGAAATAAATGATAATAAAGATCTTGTCTTCCGCCGCTTCTCCAGCCTTCATAGACGAAACCGAGTTTAAAAGCAGCTCCAGTCTCACGAACAAATTCATCAACATCAATCTGATTGCGATGAAGAGCTTGAACGAAGTTTAATAGTCCGCCTTCTCCGACCCCAATAATACCTTTATTGGGATCTTCCAAAACGAGTATTTCCACTGCCGGGCTAAAAATGCGGCGCAGTGACAAGGCCGCGAACCAGCCAGCTGTACCCCCGCCAATAACTGCTATTCGTTTTGCTTGTCTAAGATCTATCAAAGTACCTATCTCCTGTTACGGGTGAAATATGGGCGCGACCCAATGCGCCCATATTCTCTTTTTATTAAACAACGATTTGGTGATTTGCTAATAACTCTTCTAAGGTTACATCTGTCTTAACCAAAGTGAGGATTGCCTCAGAATTAAATGCTCCACCTGCACCATCGCGATCCATATACAGAACTGTGTTGCCACCTTCTGTTTTAGTTGACAGATACTGACCAATATTATCACCAGCATCAATCTTTGGCGTACCATCGATATAGTGGGCTGGACCATCAGCATCAGCTTTATAGCCAATGAGCAATCCTCTAATATCAATCCGGTCTGCGCCAGGTGTTGCTTCCCATGTACCAACGGTAAATCCATAAACGGTATCATGCCCATTACCACCTGTTGCATCGTTATTATCAATCAACTCATATAGAAGTGTGTCTTTACCACCAGTTTTTCCTTGAGTGAGGAAGAAGGTATCGTCACCACCACGACCGTTGAAGATATTATCACCAGCGCCATCCTTGAAAGTATCATTCAGACTTGTGCCGTATATACCCTCAATATTGGAGAATTTAGCCGTATTGTAACCGGTATTTTGAGCACCGGTGATACTTAGATCGACATTGATAGCAACTGTTGAGTTGTAATAATCAACTATATCCTCACCGCCGGTATTGCTCCAAGATTTTTCACCTGAAACAACAACAGTACCGCCGCCGCCTTCATAATATTGAGTTCCTTTAGCTGCAATAAATGTATCATTGTAACCGGTACCAACAAGGCCTGGACCTCTTGTTGCATTGGATATTGCGTCATCACCATTGGCTGTCAAGACGTAGGCATGGTTAGCTTCAGTCGCTTTTAAGCCTGTCCAAGAACTATTAACATGTTCAACAGGTGACCCTCCCAGTGTTGGCAGACCACCGACATCCGAAGCCTTACCATTTTGACTACGAATGAGTAAGAGCGAGTAGGTTTCGTTCTTATCCAAACCATAAAAATCAACTATAGCAGTACTATCATTCGTCTGGTTACCAGATTGCGGATTAACAACCTGCGCTGCAACAAATTCACCCTTAGAATTATATAACTGGATTGTATTTCCAAAAAGTGAATTGATACCATCCTGATCGAGAATTCTGAAATGCAACGAGGTACCATATTCTACAACGTTTTCGTTTCTAACAAATTTTGTGTGACCATTTTGGGTAAAGACCAAAAGATCTTTTGCACCATCGTAATCCACATCGACTGAAACCGCACCCGTTATAGGATCATAGCTAGCAGTGTCGACAGTTGCAGGTAATTCTTGCCCTTTATTTTTACCAGATGTCGGAACCATTATCGGGTTACCATTTTTATCAACCAAGTATCCTACTTTGTCTATGAGTGTACTGGTTTCAAAGCTTGTAACCCCGTTTTTGCTTGTATTGGTATACAAGTTAACCGGTGCCCTTTGATCCTCTAGTTGGACAGAATATCCTTTACCGTACATTGCTGGCGTTTCAATGATATCCATCTTACCGTCATGGTTCCAATCGACCGCGATGGAAGCACCGCCAGCAAGATTGTCCCCCATAAAGTACATATTGGTAGCGGTACCAATACCGTCTGGAACGGTGGAGCTTAGATGACCGTGCCCATCGTTAAATAAAATTCTACTTTCATACTCTGAGTGGTCAGTCAGCTTACGTCCACGGCCAACAAATAGATCCATATAACCATCGCCATTAAAGTCGGCCCAAGTCATTGAAATACCATTTGCCGCACCTGAACTTGCATTTCCTTCATTATCGGTGTTCCGCTGGAAAAAGTCATTCAGAATTTGAGGCGTATACCACGAACCATCCCCCATGTTTTGAGCAACGACTAACTTGTAGGTATTTGTGCTCTTTGCGAGACTTGTTCCTGGCCCGCCAATTTTAGCAGGAGTTGTTCCTTCCGCATGATAGACTAGATCAACTGTACCATCATTATTAAGGTCAATACCAGACATTTCCATACCAGCATTTGCATTATCAGAATTGGTCGACACGTATGGGGAGTACCCGCCTTTGTTATTGGTCCCCTTGGTATAATTCCAATCCTTCAACATACCAGCCATGGTTCCATCGATGTTGAGTACGATGAAGCTGTCAAGTCCTCCTTGGGCATATGGGTCGTCAGGTGTTTGGTCACCATAAGCAATGCTAGTATAGCCAGTACCAAGCTTATCAAAAGCGACAACGCCACCAAACCATACATAAGTATTGGCATTTGGATTGTAAAGTCCATCCGGATTTGCCGGTGTAACGGCCTGAGCCGCACCACTTATTGCTCCAACTTGATATGGTATCCAACCATTCCCCTTATTATTCAGGAATGCTTGCTGTCCATTAGAGAAAGTACTGTCACTTCCGAAGAAGTCCATATAACCGTCACGGTCATAATCCATCCAAGTACCGGTCTGAACATTGTTGTGACCGTCACCACCATTACCGCCTTCTTGGCTGTCAACGTGTTTAATTGTAAAATTGCCCACACTGCCGTTGTCATGACCACTTTGCGACATAATCGCTTGGTTTGAAAAGATCATGAATTGACCATTTTGATCAACCGTAACACCAGTTGCTTTCTGGTTCGGATCACTACCACCAGCACCAACATTTACTGTAGGTGTCGGATCGATCGTTAGTTCGTTATGGGTAGCATCTTGAGTTACCTGATCACCATTTTTGTTTTTCAGAACTGCAGAAACATCATACACGCCAGTTGGTAACGCCATATTATCTGGAATCTGGACATACCAAGTATTGTTACGGAAATCGACAACCACTTCACCTGTAGCAGACGAATAAGTATGCCCATTAATTGTAACTTCAACAGTTTCTCCGTGACGAATATCGAAGCCAGTTGAACCTGAAACAATTGGCGTATGGTCGGTTGTTGAAAGTGTATTTACATTAACAACCAATTCAACTTCCAAATATTGTGATGGTGAAGACGCGCCAACATTACCTGCTTTGTCTTCAACTTTTGCCACAAAGTTATTTTTCGACTGATTTTCCAAGTCTGGAAGTGTGTAATGCCAAGTTTTACCGTCTGCATCAAGCGTCGCTTCACCCAGTCTTACGCCATTGTTGTAGATAACAACTATTTCGTCAGATTCGAGTGTCTTGTTCAAGCTACCGTTGAGAATTGGGTTACGATCATCTGTTACCCGATTTTCACCGAATTTCAATGCATCGCCCTGAACCTCACCAACATGATCGCCATAGCTATCAATCGTTACAGTGGCATCTGATACATGCGTATCAATGACAACATTTTGCGTCGATATAGGTCCGAAGTTTCCAGCTTTATCACGTACAGCAGTCTCAACAATGTAGGTACCGTCTGCAAGTGTAGATCCGTTGCTATTATCGAGAATATATTCGTCATTTATCCCAGATGTTGGATTCTTAGTTGCTTGTACCCAAGCTCTCTCATCTGCGTCAGTACCTTCTTTCCTTATACGGATCCAGACCGTTTCATCATCGTTAACAACTGGAGCCTTTATTGTGTATATCAGCGTTCCATCGTTTGTGAGGAAGTCTGAATTAGAGACACCAGTGTCATCAGTAATTTGTTTCAAGGTGGCCGCGCCTGCAGGGGCAGTAGTATCAACATTCAAGTTGAAATCGCTTGAAGCCGTACCAGCGTTACCTGCCTTATCGGTCAATACAGCTTTGTAGCTATATTTGCCTTCGTCTAGACCAGTGTTATCCTTATCGTTACCGATCTGGTAAGTCCAATTACCTGCGCCATCAACAGTTGTCGTGCCAATTGCAACACCATTTTGGTAAATGGTTATATAGTCATTATGAGAAATATCATTAAGACGAGTTGCATCGGCTTTCACAGTACCCTTTAGTAATGGTGCTTTGTCATTCGTAGTTGAACCATTACCAAAGTCACCCATATTCGGCGTTATGCTGTCGTAATAACTATCAATTGTTACACCATCAGCAATTGGGCCTGTTTTATCAATAACAACATTCTGCTTGCTGATAGGGCCAAAATTACCCGCATCATCACGTAATGCTGTCTCTACAGTATAGGAACCTTCGGCAAGTTCCTTATGGTTCATGCCAGCTGAATCCCAGTCTACAATATATTGTTGGGAAGCTTCATCATACGTTGCCTGTACCCAACCATTAGCATCAGGAGTATCACCCTGTTTAGTGATGCGCATCCAGACTGTATCACCAGCACTGATATTATCGACATTAAACTTAAAGATTAATGAAGTATCACTAGTAATAAAGTCAGTTGACGACGCCCCAGTATCCTCTGAGATAGCAGCCAATGATGCTGACCCTGTCGGAGCGATAGTATCAACGTTCAGTGTAAAGTCACCTGACGCGGTACCTGTATTGCCAGCCTTATCTGTCAACTTAGCTTGGTAGGTATATTTGTCTTGATCGAGACCAGTATTATTAGCATCGTTACCGATCTGGTAAGTCCACTCGCCCAAACGATCTACACTTGTCGTACCGATTGCCACACCATTTTGGTAAATGGTAATATATTCATCCCTAGAGATCTCGGCTAAACGAGCTGGGTCAGCATCAACCTTACCCTTCAATAGTGGTGCCTTGTCATTTGTCGTTGTACCATTACCGAAATCACCCGTATTCGGCGTTATATTGTCGTAATAACTATCAATTGTCACGCCATTGGCAGATGGGCCTGTCTTATCGATAACCACATCTTGTGATTTGATAATGGATCCAAAGTTACCCGCTTTGTCACGTACAACTGTTTCAACAGTGTAAGTGCCTTCTTCGAGTTCTTTATGATTTACTCCCTCAGCATTCCAATCGACAATATATTCTTGAGAAACTGGATCATAGGTTGCTTGTACCCAACCATTGACATCAGCGGAGCCGCCTTTCTTGGTTACTCGCATCCAAACAGTGTCACCATCACCGAGCTTATCGCCTTTAATCTTAAAGATTAACGAAGTATCACTGGTGATAAAGTCTGTCGATGAGGCTCCGGTATCTTCACTGATTGCATCCAATGTGGCAGATGCATCTGCAGGACCTGTTTTGTCAATGACAACCGTAGTTTTTGGCGGTGTCTTTGTATTCACATTTCCTGCTGCATCGCGAACGATTGTTTCAACCGTGTAGGTCCCTTCTTCAAGTGCCTTATGGTTTGGACCAGCTGAATCCCAGTCTACAATATATTGTTTAGATGCTTCATCATACGTTGCCTGTACCCAACCATTATCGTCAGCGGTTGCCCCCTGCTTGGTTATACGCATCCAAACTGTATCACCATCACTGAGCTTATCGCCTTTAATCTTGAATATCAGCGTGTCATCACTCGTGATGAAGTCTGTAGCAGATATACCAGTATCGTCTGAAATAGCTTCCAATACCGCCGAGGCATCTGTAGGACCTTGCGTATCGACAGTTAAATCGAACTCATTGGACTTGCTACCGTCGGTACCCACTTTATTCACAACAACCGCAGTAAACTTGTAGTTGCCGTCTCTAAGCGCATCCGTATCTGTTACTTGATATACCCAAGTCTTACCATCGCTGGAAACCGTTGCAGTACCTAAAGTTCTTACAGTACCGTCAGCATATTGAACCCGAATAACAATGGTGTCACCGGCCTCAAGTCCCTCGATAGTACCTGAAAGTTTAGGTGTTCTATCGTCAGTCGATTTACCAGATTCACTAACGAAACCTTGGAATGCGCCCTCGTTGTCGTCAAAACCGTTGATATGAACAATAGCAGACGTGTTACCACCTGTCGCAATAACTATGTCCTTAGCTGTGACAACTGAATTGCCAGCTTCATCGCGGACTGCTGTCTCGACAGTATAAGTGCCTGGTTGCAAGACCTTTTGGTTTGCAGCTGAATCATTATCAACAATATACGTACCAGAACCATCTGGATTACGTGTTGCTTTGACCCATTGGCTATCGTCTGGTGTGGCTCCCTTAGGAGTTACGCGTATCCAAACTGTATCAGTGGCATCCAATGTTCCATTGATCTTAACTGTGTATATCAGCGTGGTATCACTGGTGATAAAGTCACCCGGAACACCCGTATCGTCACTGATAGCAGCTAGTTCCGCTGTCGCACTTGGTGGTGTTTTATCCACGATAAGTGAGAACGAGGAGGTGTTTCCGTTATTACCATATTGATCTTCAACTGTGGCTTTGAAGGTATATTTACCCTCGCCAAGTGGCGTTCTGTCTGGAACCTGTAAGCTCCAATGTCCCTGATCATCAATAATAGTAGCATAACCATAATCTATTATCTTACCATCAGGGCCTTCAGCCGTGACATGGACACGGTCGCCCTTCTCTGCACCTTTCAACGTACCTTTTAATTCAGGTGTCGTATCATCAGTCTTCGTAGAATCTACCGTTACAAAATCTTGATAAGGCCCGACATTATCTTCAAAACCATCAATTGTAACGGTGGCTGGTGAAGCTGTTTTATCAATGATGACAGTTTGTGTATTGACAGTTCCATGATTGCCTGCAGCATCCTTCACCATAGTCTCAACACGATATTCACCTTCGGGTAGCTCTAAGCCTGCAGCTGTACGATCTACCTTATAAACACCGTTCTTACCAACAGCTTTAACCCAATCACAGGCAACATGTTCGCCATCTGTAACAGTACCATCAGGGTTAGTAACGTGAGTAATACGAACAATACGCATCCAGACAGTATCACCCGCATTATCATCAACCCCTGAAGTCTCGATAGTATATATCAATGTGGTATCGTTGGTCTTGAAATCATGCGGATCAGCACCTGTATCGTCAGTAATTGCAGTCAGCGAAGCCATACCACTAGGTGCAGTCCTATCGATATTCACATCGAACTTCGTAGGCTCACTTGTATTACCAGCTTTATCTGTCTCCGTTATAGTAACAGTTTGCTTGCCTTCAGGAAGTTCAGATGTAGTGATTGACCACTTGCCTGTTTTGCCAGGTTCACCCTGTACAATTGTTTCACCTATAACTTTGCCCGCTGCATCCTTTATAGTAATCTTCGAGCCAACTTCGCCTTCACCACTAAATGTTGGCGTAGTATCATCTGTTACTTGTCCGCTAGCTAATGGCCCTTGTACATCTCCGTAATCATCAGAAACATTAACGACTGGCGCACTTGGCGGCGTTGTATCGACTGTCAAACGGACAGGCGTGGACACAGCATTACCGCTCTTGTCCGTGGCCGTAACTGTCATATTAACGACACCTTCCGGCAACCGTGCAGTAGGAATAATCCTCCACTCACCAGTTGTTTCGTCTGCCACAGCAGAACCTACTGTAACAACTTCGTTCTTGTCGTTAACGTAAGTAACAACAACTGTTGAACCGCCTTTTGCCTTTCCTACCAATGTTCCAAGCGGATCATTTGTAAGACCGTTATTCGTTACCGTTTCAAATGGCTCTGTAAAGCCCTCTGGCAATTTATGATCTTCATAATGGTCAAACTTCACATCGGCATTACTTGTATCGACGATGAATTTGAAATCACTGCTTGGAGCACTCTTGTTTCCGCCGCGACTTACGACTTCGTAATAAATGTTGTGTTCACCATCACCAAGTTTAGACGGATCAACACTCCACTTACCATCTGGACCAACTGTCGTTGTAGCTATTGGCACATCCGGTGTCTTACTATTACGATCATAAATGTTAACTGTAGCATCTTTATCAGATGTTGGCTGTTGTCCAGAGAACGTTGGCGTATCATCATCAGTTGTAGAGCCTTCTTTAATAGGCCCGGTAACAGTTCCAACATCATCATGTGCAGCAATTGGCCCAGAAACAACTGGTGTAGTTGTATCAATTATCACCTCTTGCTGTTTTACAGTGCCGTGATTACCAGCTTGATCCCATACAACAGTCTCAATGATATACTTGCCACCTTTAAGGGCAAAACCTGCAGCTGAACGATCTATTTTATAGGTGCCGTCATCTTGTTTGATTGCCTCAATCCATTCACTCGCTGTCGTGACAGTTTTACCATCGTCAGCTAAAGTTAGAATACGCATTCTAACCGTGCCACCAGGTTCAACATCCGGAGCAGCAATTGTATAAATGAGTGTCGTATCATTGGTGATAAAGTCGTTCTTGCTTGAACCATTATCATCAGTAATTCCAACCAACGTTGCCAAACCTGATGGTGGTGTTAGGTCAACATTAACAACAAAATCCGTACCTTTACTTACATTGCCAGCAGTGTCTGTCTCTGTAACGGTAACTTTATGTGAGCCATTCTGCAACTCTGACGTTGTAATCGACCAGCTTCCATCATTCGATGTAATTGTTGTCTCGCCGATAACATTACCATTCTCGTCCTTAATGGTAACAACTGAGCCTTTTTCGCCCTTACCACTGAACGTTGGTGTCTTGTCATCTGTTGGCTGACCACTGGCCAAGGTGCCTTGAACATCGCCAACATCATCCGTTACCGTAAATTGCGGTGCGTCTGGTGCCTTCGTGTCTACATTCAAGCTTGCCTTCGCTGTTGCTGTCTGACCTGTCTGATCTGTCGCTGTAATGTTCAGATTGACTAGTCCATCTGGCAAGCCATCCGTTGGCGTAATACGCCATTCACCAGAAACTGTATCAGCTGTAGCTGTACCTACTGTGACAACATGACCATCCTGATCTGTATAAGTAACAACAACTTTTGATCCTGGTTTTGCCTTACCAACTATGGTGCCCTTCGGATCATTCGTCAGACCATTATTGGCAATGCTTTCAAACTTATCTGTCGAACCTGCTGGGAGCTGATGATCTTCATAGTAAATGAAGGATACTGATACACCACTGGTATCAACATTGAACTTCAGATCCTGACTTGGTTCACTCTTGTTCTGAGCACGATCAACAACTTCATAGTAAATGTTATGTTCACCATCTGATAGATGCGGTGATGTGATACTCCACTTACCATCTGGACCAACAGTCGTTGTCGCTATCGGTACATTTGGTGTCTTACTGTTACGATCATAGATATTAACAGTGGAGCCCTCTTCCGTCTTCGGCTGTTCACCAGAGAAGACTGGACTTGCATCATCTGTTGAGACGCCGTCTGTGATCGGACCGGTGACATTGACATTGTCTTGTGCGTTGATCTGACCTGTTACAACAGGTTTAACCGTATCAAGGATGATATTATAACCACCACTTGCCACACTCTCTTGTCCTGCAGCATCCGTCGTTGTTGCTACAAAGGTATGTTCACCCTGATCCGTCAGAGCCTTTTCTAACTCATAACGCCAGTTGCCTGCTGAATCGACTTTCGTCTGGCCTAAAAGCGTCTTGTTTCCAGCAGAATCAACCTCGTAGATATTGATGACAGCATCACGTGTACCCGTACCTGTCAATATCGGTGTAGCATCATTCGTAATGCCACCCTTCTGAACTGTCGTCTCCGTCTTATCTGTCGGATTATCATTCACATTGTCATAAATATGATCAAGCGTTGGAGCCTGTGGCTTATCTGTGATGACTGTAAAGTCCCAAGGCTTCGTTGCTGGACCTTCATTGCCTGCAGCATCCACTGGTCTTGCTGTAAAGCTATAATCGCCCGCACCTAGTGGTGGCTTCGGCTCATATCTCCACGAACCATCTGCATTTACTGTGGTCTGACCATGTAAACTCGTAATACCTGTCGTCTTATCGTAATTGTAAACGTTGATATACTTGACCTCGTTCGGATCTACCGCATTTGGTCTATCATCACGATAGGTTGGCGTCGTATCATCTGTCGTGCTGCCACGGTCAATGTTGCCTTGGACTGGACCATAATCATCCCAAAGTTGGATATGGGTCTCATCAAGTGCTTTTGGTGGCGTGACGTCATACTCGATAACAAAGTTACCCTTGTTGCCGGCATTACCTGCTATGTCTTCAACTGTTGCTGTGAACTTGTAGTTACCTTCTGTGGTAAACTTCTGCGCATCCGTAACTTGTAAGCTCCAGTGTCCCTGATCATCAACAATGGTCGCATAACCATAATCTATGATCTTACCATCTGGACCTTCTGCCGTAACATGAACACGGTCGCCCTTTTCTGCTCCAGTCAACGTACCATGAAGTCTTGGTGTTGCATCGTCACTCTTGATACCTGATGTGTTAAAGTCTCCCTTGATCGCGCCAGCATCATCTTCAAAGCCATCTATCGTGACTGTTGCTGCTGATGCCCTCGTATCGATCGTCAAGTTCTGCTTATTGGTAGCTCCATGGTTACCTGCTGAATCCCTAACTATAGTCTCTACGCGATAATCACCATGAGTTAGTCCTAGCCCATCAGCTGTCCGATCTACTGCATAGCTGCCATCTGCCTGTTTAACAGCCTGTACCCAATCACATGCTACGCTTTCTCCATTGGTAACTGTGCCATCAGGGTTAGTGATGCGGGTATAACGGATAATACGCATCCATACCGTATCGCCTTCCTCAAGACCAGTTACATCAATCTTGTAAATCAACGACGTATCGCTGGTGATAAAGTCCGTACTTGATGAACCTGTATCTTCCGTAACGCTCGTTAAGCTTGCCAAGCCTGATGGTGGCACAAGATCAACATTAACAACAAAATCCGTACCTTTACTTACATTGCCAGCTTTATCTGTCTCTGTAACGGTAACTTTATGTGAGCCATTCTGCAACTCTGACGTTGTAA
>CALYQL010000024.1 GCA_945285915.1 uncultured Bartonella sp. | reverse complement strand
GTATTGCTATTGTTGTATTGGCTGTCGTTGTTCTTGCCGCTATCACGCTTCTCGGCTGGTGGGGAATTTTGTGGCGCAACTGGGTAACTTCAGTTGACCATAAACGCGTCGGTATCATGTATATCGTCCTAGCAATTGTCATGCTTGTGCGTGGTTTTGCTGATGCCATCATGATGCGTACACACCAAGCTTTTGCGCTTGGTTCAGAAAATTCAGGTTATTTGCCACCTGATCACTTTGACCAGATTTTTTCGGCACACGGCACAATCATGATTTTCTTCATGGCAACGCCGTTGTTGTTCGGTATTCTGAACTACATCTTGCCGTTACAGCTTGGTGCACGTGATGTGGCATTCCCTTTTGCAAATAATTTGGGTTTCTGGATTACATTTGCTGGTGCTATCCTGATCAACATTTCCCTCGGTATCGGTAATTTTGGCCGCGGCGGTTGGTTGATGTATCCACCTTTCTCAGAATTGCTAAACAGTCCTGATACAGGTGTTGATTATTATCTATGGTCATTGCAGCTATCAGGTATCGCGACGACAATGGGTGCTGTCAACTTTGTGGCAACAATCATCAAATGTCGTGCACCGGGAATGACAATGTGGAAAATGCCAGTATTCTGCTGGACAGCATTGGTTTCAAACGTTCTTATCTTGATCATCTATCCACCATTGACAGTTGCCTATGCAATGCTCGCTGGTGATCGTTATCTCGATATGAACTTCTTCACCAATACAGCTGGTGGTAATCCAATGGTCTGGATCAACTATGTCTGGATTTTTGGTCACCCAGAAGTTTATGTGTTGGTTGTTCCTGCATTCGGTATCATCTCAGAAATCGTACCAACATTCTCATCGAAGCGCCTATTCGGTTATACTTCAATGGTATGGGCTGTCTTGGTCATCTTGATCTTGTCCATTATCGTTTGGGGTCACCACTTCTTTACAATGGGCGGCGGTGAAGCTGTTAATACCTTCTTTGGTGCAGCAACAATGGTTATTGCTATCCCAACAGGTGTTAAGGTGTTCAACTGGTTGTTCACCATGTACAAGGGACGCATTCGCTTTGAGCCACCTATGTTGTGGTGCATGGGCATGATGTTCACCTTTGTTGGCGGTGGTTTGACAGGTGTTCTCTTGTCAATTGTTCCAGCTGACTGGCAGTTCCATAACTCATTGTTCTTGGTTGCTCACTTCCACCATACAATTCTTGGTGGTGTTGTGTTTGCTTATCTTGGAGCGTTGGCTTACTGGTTCCCGAAAGCCTTCGGCGTCAAGCCAAATCGCGCTTTGGGTATCGCTTCATTCTGGTGCTGGTTTATCGGTTTCTATGTAGCGTTCTTCCCAATTTACGCTGTTGGTTTGATGGGTGCTACACGCCGCTTGCAACACTATGTCGACCCAACTTGGCAGCCATTTTTCCAAGTTGCAGCAGTTGGAGCATTGATCATCCTGCTTGGTATCCTCTGCTTCGTGCTGCAAGTCTTGATCGCTATCTGGTATGGCATCAAGCACAAAGGTAAATTGCCGGTTACGCAAAACGATCCATGGGGCGATGCTCGTACATTGGAATGGGCAACTTCTTGTCCTCCTCCAGAATACAACTTTGCGACTATTCCAGTTGTCCAGTCTGACGACGCCTATTGGGATATGAAGCAACGTGGTGAAGTACGCAAAACCTCAGGCTTCGAGAAGATTCATATGCCTTCAGGTACCAATGCCGGTATCGTTTCTGGTATCTCGATGTTAGTACTTGGATTTGCTCTTGTATGGCACATTTGGTGGTTGGCTGCGGTCGCATTTGTTGTGTTCCTCTTCACCATTCTTTGCCATTCATTGAATGGTAACCATGCGGGCTTCTACATCTCAGCTGAAGATGTACAGAAAACTGAAGATGAATTCAGTGCAGTCCTCAAGGAACAAGGAGTAAAAGCATGAGCGATACTTCGTTAACGACCGCTCACGCGGATAATCATCACGACAAAAGCTCGACGATGGTATTTGGTTTCTGGGTTTATATACTTTCTGACCTTATTCTGTTCTCGACGTTGTTTGCCACATTTGCAGTGTTTGCCTCCTCCTTTGGTGGGGGCAAGCCCGGCAGCGAATTCTTCCACTTGAACTATGTTCTTTGTGAAACAGCTTTGTTGCTGTTCTCATCAATAACCTACGGAATGGTTATGGTGCAGTCTCACAAAGGCAATATCGGTGGAGTGAAAGCTTGGCTCTTTATTACATTCCTTTTAGGCCTTGGCTTTATCGGAATGGAATTGAACGAGTTCCATGAACTCCTCTTCGGTGCCGAAACCGTGTTCTACTTTGATCCTTCAGCTTACGCTGGTGTTGACGTTAACACTGGTGTTCGGATCTTCGGTAAAGAAGTGTTGTCCGCTTATTGGTCATCATTCTTTATGTTGGTTGGTACCCACGGTATTCACGTAACAATCGGTTTGATCTGGATTGTATTGATGTTCTTCCATCTTGGACGTCGTGGACTTGATACAGACAATAAGACACGTTTAACTTGCTTGTCTATTTTCTGGCACTTCCTTGACATCATCTGGATTGGCGTCTTTACCGCTGTCTATCTTTTGGGAGCACTTTAATGAGCGAACATAATGAAGCACACGGTGTAAGTACCGGTAAGTATATGGTTGGATTTGTTCTGGCCATTATCTTGACCCTTGCATCATTCATTCCCGTTATGCAGGGTATGCTTGATAGCTGGGCTGTGAGCACAAAGGTTATCTACCTTCTTGGTATGGCTGTGATCCAGATGGTTGTGCAAATTGTTTTCTTTTTGCACCTCAATCAAGGTCCAGATGCAAAATGGATGGTAGGTTCCATGTGGTTCGGCGCATTGTGCGTTGTCATCATTATTGGTGGTACCTGGTGGGCAATCTCTCATTTGAACTACAATATGATGGGTAGCTCAGGCCGTATTTCACAGCCAGACTTGATCGATCAAGTACCAGGCGGCAGCCCAGCTGCTCCTGCAAGCGCTGCGGCACCTGCTACAGAGGCTAAATAATATTTAAATTTTTTTAGAAATTTAAAACATGAAGCCCCGCATTTGCGGGGCTTTTTTGTAACTATCGCTTATAAATTTAACTCTTCATTCGAATGCTTAAGAGCAATCCGTATTGTACGAAAAATATGTGACTATCTTACCGCTGGTGAATATGAGTTCGAACGGAATAACGCTCGCAAATTATCATTTTGAATTCACAGTTAGTGAGTGCCAACGAGATCTGCAAATAGACGAGCAAAACAGATTAACGTCAAAACAACCTAATTGTCATAACGACCCAATTACCATAAAAAGATTTACTGAAGAGCTATCAGGTGATCTGTATCTCAGTTCTGGTTGGGTAGACATTGGTGGTTAAACCGAAAACGCGCACCACCCCAATAATAATTCATTACAAGAATTATCAATCACAATAATGAACCGATATCACAATAATGACCGCTTAAAAAATTTACCCTTTAAAAGCCTAAATACCTCGGCTCAATATTTTTAAATGATGTTAAAATTAAATAACAGAACTGTATTAAAATCTTAGATGAAACACATTGATACTTACATAAAAAAGAAGCGGCCTAAGCCGCGTCTTTATACATCAACAACAGTATTTTGCATGAATACAATAAACTGATTGATTATTAAAAAGCTTTTATTCTTGAATATGGGCTTCAAGGAACCAAAGATTTTTATCAAGATCACGAGAAGCTGCTGTGAAGATATCTGCTGTATCAGCATCGCCAGCTTCATCAGCCTCATCAATAGCTTTACGCATATCATTGGCAGCATCACCATAACGCTCGATCAAAGCGAGAAGATGATCATGAACCTTGTAAATATCAGTTGGGTAAGCTTTTAATTTTGAACTTTCAGCAACTGTTTGTGTTGTGCCGAGTGCTGTGCCACCGAGTTGTACAACGCGCTCGGCGATAATATCGACATGCTCGTCGATTGTATCACGAAATCCATCCAGCATCTCATGTACGCCGATGAAATTGCTTCCCTTTAAATTCCAATGGGCTTGTTTGGTAATAAGTGCAAGATCAATCAGTGTTGCCAAATTCTGATTCAACAGCGAAATTGCTGTAGCTTTTGCATTTGATGGCATGTCGTTACGGGTTTTATGAGTTTTTACCATTTTTTTATCTCCGCTTGAGTTCATTAATGTGTTACTAACGCGAATGTTATTCATAAGGTTCCAATAACGGGGCCAAATATCATAAAAACTAAATACGTTCGCTTTAATTCCATAATGAATATATAATATATAAAAACTTGATTTTAATACGTTGAAAAAAATAATTTCATTCCCATATAAGCTGCTTGTTTTTAGACTATAAATCCACTTGAACTAGTCTATATGAAGGCTTCAGTACGAATTTCGCATTAAATCGGTGCCATTCAGTCAACATTTCAGCTCTATACCAAATAACCATACGGTCAGTAATATAATCATAACGACAGTGTGGTGTTTTTTGCCAATGGGTAGAAGACGCGCAAAGCGTGAAAGCGCATGATTTGATTAAAACTCTTAGTTTCTATTTTCCGATATTCATGTCATTGCAAATTTAAAATTGGTAGTGATTTTAGCAACAAAATAGAACCAATGGTTCTTTTGTTTTGAGTAACAATGCATTAAAAAATAGCTATGATTACACTTTCTATTGATACCGCTTCTCATAATTGTGCTGTTGCCCTTGTTGAAGATAGCAAGGTTCTTGCGCGTATAAGCGAGACTATTGGCAAAGGCCACGCAGAACGTCTCATAGGTCAAATTTCAACAGTCATGGATCGTGCAAACAAATCTCTCAAGCAGATAGATCGGATTGCAGTTAATATTGGCCCTGGCTCATTTACCGGTGTGCGTATTGGCGTTGCAACGGCGCGCGCTTTGGCTTTGGCACTTGAAAAGCCAGCAATAGGCGTAAGCTCGCTAGAGGCTATCGGTTTTGAAACACAAAAGATGTTTCCTGATAACAATGTCATAGCGGTAATTGATGCGGGAAGGGGGCTTGTTTACCGACAGGATTTTACGTCAGGATGCACACCAATAGGGAGTGCTGAATTACAAAATTCAGATGATTTCTCGATTGCGAATAACGATAATGCTATTTTAGCAGGACCTTTTGCTTTTAACCTCGGTGAAAAGATTGGTTTAAGCAAAGACAGAATACACAGTTTTGATGCTCCTGATGTTGTGACTTATGCAATTCTATCAGAAACAAAAACGACCGATTGTGCTGCAAAACCACTTTACTTACGTGATGCTGATGCCAAACCGCAATCTGCACAACCTCTTATCAGGAAGGAAATATGATTGGCTTTCCTTTTTTTAAAGATAATTACGCAATAACGCCATTAAGCGAGAAAGAAAGCCGTGCACTTCATGAAGTGCATAAACGTTCGTTTCTGGATGTATGGGATACAGCGACATTTTCTTCATTTTTATCGGATCCGCACGTTTTTGGCTATGTCGTCCGTCTGGTCGGTCAGCCTGATAAGATTTTGGGGTTTGTACTATGCCGACTTGTTGTTGATGAAGCAGAAATCATAACGATTGCTGTTCATCCAAGTTATCGCGGCCGTGGCATAGGACAAAAACTTATGGATTCTGTTTTTCGTCATCTTTATCACGAGCGTGCAACCGTGATCTTTCTTGAAGTTGATGAAACGAACAAAGCAGCCATTCGCCTTTATAAAAGTTTTGGTTTTGAAGAAGTTGGCCGTAGACAAGGCTATTATCAAACCGGTACAGGGCGAAATGACGCTTTGGTCATGCGAAGAAGTTTTCAGCAAACACATTGAGATTTGCAGTAAAAACGGGTAGAAACGCTTCTATGAGCGAAACAGAAGAAAAAAATATAAAAGGCAATTCACGTAAGGTCTATATCAAAACTTACGGCTGCCAAATGAACGTCTATGACAGTCAACGTATGGGTGACAGTCTGGATGCGGAAGGCTATGTTGCCACCGATACGCCAGATGATGCAGATCTCATTCTGCTTAATACATGTCATATTCGTGAAAAAGCGGCAGAGAAACTATATTCTGATCTGGGGCGGCTACGCGTCATGCGTCAGGAGCGTGACCCAATGCGGCCTTTAACCATCGGTGTAACAGGCTGTGTTGCGCAGGCAGAAGGTGAAGAAATTTTGCGCCGCGCACCAGTGGTCGATTTGGTTGTTGGGCCTCAGACATATCATCGTTTGCCAGAATTATTGCGCAAAGTTCATACCGGTAAAAAGGTGGTTGAAACGGAATATGCGGTTGAAGACAAGTTTGCAAATCTTCCAGCGCATAACCGGCGTGCCGTTCAAAAACGTGGTGTCAGTGCTTTTTTGACAGTTCAGGAAGGATGCGACAAATTTTGTACATTCTGTGTTGTTCCTTACACAAGAGGTGCGGAAGCGTCGCGTTCGGTTGAACAAATCACAAGAGAAGCACATGAACTTGTCGATGCTGGCGTTCGTGAAATTACTCTTTTAGGCCAGAACGTCAACGGTTGGCATGGAACTGGAAAATCCGGTGAAAAATGGCGTTTGGGTGACTTATTATATCACTTGTCCGAAATAGAAGGACTGAAGCGTCTTCGTTATACAACCAGCCACCCACGTGATATGGACGACAGCTTGATTGCTGCTCATGGTGATCTTGATATGTTGATGCCCTATCTGCATCTTCCAGTACAATCTGGTTCGGATAGTATTTTGAAGGCAATGAACCGACAACATAAAGCCAGTGATTATCTGGAACTTATTGAGCGTATCCGTGAAGCGCGTCCCGATATAGCATTTTCAGGCGATTTTATTGTTGGTTTCCCTGGGGAAACAGATAAAGATTTTGAAGATACTATGAAGATTATTGAAGCGGTCAAATATAGTTCTGCCTATTCATTCAAATATTCCCCACGTCCTGGAACACCGGGTGCTTCTATGAAAGGGCATATAGAAGAGAGTGTCAAATCAGAACGTTTGCAACGCTTACAAACACTGATTCTGGAGCAGCAGCACCAGTTTCTACAATCAAAAGTTGGCCAGACAATTGATGTGCTCATTGAAAAAGTAGGGCGCTATGATGGTCAAATGGTTGGTCGTTCGCCATGGTTATTGCCGGTGGTTGTTTCAACCAATGCCAATATTGGAGATGTCATTACTGTCCACATTACAGAAGCTTTTCCCAATAGCCTTTGTGGTGATGCTGTGGCACAATAAGGCAAGGAATACTTTTGGATAAAAGATAATTTATTAGGTTTTTCTTTGACGCATTGCTCCATATATAATGATTGTTTCAGATTTTTAGGAGAAAGGGTTGAATAGTTCAACCAACACCAAGGTGCAAAATAAAAAGCCGGATGTTCTTGCCGAAAATGCAGGCGCGTCGGACATAACGCATATTGTTCTTAAATTTGCAGACAATCGGGACGCAGCCGCGGTTTTTGGTCAATTTGATGAAAATTTGGCGCGCATCGAGCAAAAGCTTGGTGTTGATGTGCGCGCACAGGGTAATGAGGTTGCTATCCGTGGTGGAGCCAGCGAAACCGAAATAGCAAGGCACGCACTTAACCAGTTATATGCTCTGGTAAAAACAGGGCTCAATCCATCCTTTTCTGATGTAGATGGCGCGATTGCCATAGCAGCCGACGCAGAAAAACAGGATGTCGGAGACAATACAGAAACCCCATCGGTGAAACTGTCGGCAGCCCGTATAACAACCAGAAAAAAAACCATTTATGCCCGCACAACAACGCAGGATGCCTATATACGCGCGCTTGACAGGTCGCAATTGGTTTTTGGGATTGGTCCAGCAGGTACTGGAAAAACCTATCTTGCTGTAGCGCACGCTGCTATGCTGCTTGAGCGGGGCGTGGTTGAACGGATCATATTATCCCGTCCTGCAGTAGAAGCTGGTGAGCGGCTAGGGTTTCTTCCTGGAGATATGAAAGAGAAGGTCGATCCTTATTTGCGGCCACTTTATGATGCACTTTATGACATGATGCCTGCAGAAAAAATAGAACGCGCCATGGCAGCAGATATAATAGAAATAGCGCCCTTAGCATTTATGCGTGGGCGCACTTTGGCGCATTCTGCCGTTATTTTGGATGAAGCACAAAATACAACATCGATGCAAATGAAAATGTTCTTGACCCGTTTGGGTGAAGGCTCACGTATGATCGTGACCGGAGATCCAAGCCAGATTGATTTACCCTCAGGGCAAAAATCAGGATTGGTCGAAGCGGTTCGGATTCTGGGCAATATTCAGGATATTGTAACGGTCAGGTTCAATGAAAAAGATGTTGTTCGTCACCCACTTGTAACAGCTATTGTTCACGCATATGACGATGATGGGCATAAACGGGCTGAAAATCATTCCGATGACAGCACCAATCAGTCAAGAAAAGCATAAAATGACCGTGCATTATGATATTTCGATTACCGACGATAGTTGGGAAAATGAGGCATATTTAGCAAAAATTGTCGATAAGGTATTATCTGCAACGCTTGACCGTCTGGGTTTTGGCAAATTGGATAGCGAATTAAGTTTGGTTTTTACCAACGATAATGAGATCTGCAAAATTAATGCACAATGGCGGCATATTGAAAAGCCAACAAATGTTTTATCCTTTCCGGCATTTCCAATTTCTGCGGGTGAAATGCCAGGGCCTATGCTGGGGGATATTGTTGTTGCTTATGAAACAGTGATGCGCGAAGCAACCAATGAAAATAAAAGCTTTGACGATCATTTAAGTCATTTAATCGTCCATGGGCTTCTTCATTTGATGGGATATGACCATCAAACCGATGAAGAAGCAGAAGAAATGGAACAATTGGAACGTGAAATTCTGCATAATTTAGGTATTGGAGACCCTTATGCGGAAGTAAAGTAACCGGCTTATAATTGAAATTATTTATTCTTCCATATAATACTAGCAAATAATCTCTGGTTTTCATTGAGAAAACTTATCATAAGTTTTTAGGATCATGACGGATAAAACAAATAAATCAAGCAACGAAGAGTCTTCTCAAACTGTTGATGGGCATAATTTATCGCGGGCGCAAACAGCAGAGAAAAGGTCGCTATTATCCAATCTGTTTTCCTTTCTACGTGTCCGTAATAACTCGACCTTAAGAGATGACTTAACAGACGCACTCGCTTCAGAACATAGCGATGAAAGTGCACTGTTTTCGCCTGAAGAGCGTATTATGCTGAATAATATTCTTCGGTTGCGCGAAACGCGTGTTGAAGATGTCATGATACCACGCTCGGAAATAGAAGCACTTGAAATCAATACAACATTGGCTGAAGCTTTGCAGGAATTTGAAAAGTCTGGACATTCACGTATGCCAGTATATGCTGAAAGCCTAGATGATCCACGCGGTATGATACACATACGCGACGTGTTGAATTATATAACACGTTCGGCGCAACGCGGTAAAAAAGCCGATAGTTTTGATTTTTCCAAGATAGATTTATCACGTGCAATTGGTGAGCTCGATTTAATCCGCACGGTTTTGTTTGTGCCAGGTTCCATGTTGGCTGGGCAACTTCTAACGCGTATGCAAGCAACGCGCACCCAGATGGCGCTTATCATCGATGAATATGGTGGCACAGATGGTTTAGCCTCAATGGAAGACATTGTTGAGCTGGTTGTCGGCGATATTGAAGATGAGCATGATGATATTGATGTCTCAATCATCAAGGAAGCTGATAATAGATGGGTAGTGGACGCCAGTGCGGAACTTGAAGATGTAGAAAAAGCACTTGGATCCAATTTTAAAGTCGGCGAGCATGGGGAAGATGTCGACACGATTGGTGGATTGATCGTATCAGTATTGGATAGAATACCAGCCAAAGGTGAAGTCATTGACGCTATTCCCGGCTTTCAAATCCGTATATTAGAGGCTGATAAACGCCGTATTAAAAGAATACGCATTCAGCCGGTTATAGGCGATGATAATCAAACAAATCATGCAAATTGATGCCCTTGAACGGATAAGTTCAATGAATGCCGTTGAATGGGTAGGCTCAATTAAAGTAGTTGAACCGAAAGGTTCAAGGGATTATTCGAAAAGTCATGATGTGATTGTGTAACCAGTTGCTGAATTCTTATGGGATTTTTCGGTATGGGTTTCGTTCACGTTAAAAATTTGATGAGAAAGATAAGCAACGCATACGGAGATTAAATTTGCATAAGTTCGCTTCTTACATAACGGCTCTGAGAGGGTGGAAGCGATATGGTTTTTTATTCTGTTGTGGCGGCGTAACAGCTTTTGCATTGGCGCCATTCTATCTTTTTCCAATTTGCTTTTTAACTTTTCCTATTCTGGTTTTGTTTCTGGATAGTTGTTCTAAGCAGGCAACGTTAAAGGCCAGAATAATAAGCGCAGCCTTTACATGTTGGGTCTTCGGGTTTGGCTATTTTGTTTTTGCTCTTTGGTGGTTGAGCAATGCCTTGTTGGTTGATTCAACCGATTTTGCCTGGGCTATCCCTTTTGCCATATTTGGACTTCCTGCATATTTGGCGATTTATTGGGCAATGGCTGGCTGTCTTGCAGGGCTGTTATGGAAGACTGGGGCATCACGCCTATTTACGCTTGCATGGGGCATTGGGCTTGGTGAATATTTGCGCGGCACATTGCTGACAGGTTTCCCATGGGCCTCTATTGGCTATACACTTATGCCAACGCCATTGCTTATGCAATCCGATGCATTTGTCGGCCTTTATGCAATGAATGCGCTTGCCGTGCTATTATATGCAATACCAGTTGTTTTCTTTACGTCAGAACGCAAAATCCCTGTTTTATTGTTCGGGGTAGCTTTATTTTGCGCGCATATCGGATTTGGTATGTATCGGCTCCATAATGTTGAAAATATCGATGCGTATAAAAATTCAAAACATTGGGTTCGACTGGTTCAACCATCGATAAAACAAAATGAAAAGCTTGATAACGACGTTCGCTTTGCAATGTTTCAAGCGCATATTAATTTAAGCGAAAAACCAGCAGATAATACCGCGCATGAAGCCGATATTATAGTTTGGCCGGAAACATCGGTTCCTTATATCCTCGATTATGTGCCAGAAGCAAAAATGCGCATTGCTAAAATGTTAAAGCCAATGCAATGGGCAATTGTTGGCGCCGTAAGAGCTGAGAGAGACATCGAAGACGGTAACAAAAATTATTTTAATACGATAGAGGTTGTTGATGGTGCTGGAAACATCATAGCTCAATCGGATAAATTGCATCTGGTACCTTTTGGTGAGTATCTGCCATATCAGAATTTGTTTGATCTTATTGGGCTAAAAGCCATTGCTGATATGACAGGTGGCTATAGTGCTGTTCAACAACGCAATACTGTTACGCTGCCAAACGGCTTTATCTACCTTCCGATGATTTGTTATGAAGTCATTTTTCCAAACGGTATGGACTATAAAGGCGCACCACCACAAGCAATTCTTAATGTAACCAATGATGCATGGTTTGGTGCTACACCCGGTCCTTATCAGCACTTTCATCAGGCACGTTTACGTGCGGTAGAACTAGGGGTACCCTTGATACGGGCGGCAAACAATGGAATATCGGCGGTTGTCGATCCCTATGGACGAATCGTTGTATCATTGGCGCTAAATGCAACAGGAATTTTAGATGCTCCTGTGCCTCAACCTATTGTTTCGATATGGAACACGGAATCCAGAAATCTTCACGCTTTATTTATTTATTGTTTTATACTGACACTAAGTATAATACGGAATGGTTCAAAGTTCCGTAGGTCAATTGACAATTCGTGATCTATGAGCTGTTATGCAGGTCGTTATAAAAGTCCTGCGGGGGACAAAAGATATAACCCTTGAATTTCAGTGACCTAACGCTGGTTATGTCCAGTCGTGATGGCATGTGTTGATGCAAAAGAGCTGAAGATGACGGTATTGAAGAAAAAACCTGATCCTACGGATGTTTATGTTGGCAGCCGCATAAGAATGAGAAGGAATATGTTGGGTTTTAGCCAGGAAAAATTGGGTGAACAACTTGGCATTACATTTCAACAAATTCAGAAATACGAAAAGGGTACAAATCGGGTTGGTGCCAGCCGGCTGCAGGCAATTTCAGAAATTCTTGATGTGCCAGTCTCCTACTTTTTTGAAGAAGCGCCGGGGACGCGAGCGATTGATGGTTTTGGCGAAAGTGAAAATAGCTTTATGGACTTTTGTTCTAGTAACGAAGGTATCCAGCTTATGCGTGCCTTTACCAATATCAAAGATCCCAAAGTGCGCCGCAAAATCATAGATTTGGCAAAAGCACTTTCCGATGAAGAAAATTTGAATACTTTGTAATATTTAAACTTTGTTACTATTCCATACTGCTACCTATATGTTGCGACCAAATATTATTTAACGGCTCAAGTCTAATAGGGTGTGAACACGTCAAGGATAAAACTGGAAAAGCTCTATACTAAATTATCACGCTTATTTCAGCGACTATTATTAAAACAGCATTGACGGATTGTTATAAGCTTGGCAAAAAGAACTCCGGTCTCTCTCTTGGTATAAGCTTTTAAAAGAGAACGTAGACTATTTCTTTCTAGAGGGGTTTCCCGTGTCGCACCAAAATTATCTTTTTACCAGTGAATCGGTATCGGAAGGTCATCCTGATAAAGTTTGTGACCGTATTTCAGATGAAATCGTTGATATGATCTATAAAGAAGCACGCAAAACAGGCGTGGATCCATGGTCCGTGCGTGTGGCGTGTGAAACATTGGCGACAACAAATCGAGTGGTTATTGCCGGTGAAGTTCGTGTTCCTGACACTCTCTTAAAAAAAGATAAAAATGGTAAGCTCGTGCATGATAAGACAGGCCACCCGCTTATCAATCCTGCGCGCTTTAGAGCAGCAGCACGCCGTGCAATCCGTGCGATTGGTTATGAGCAAGAAGGTTTCCATTGGAAAACCGTTAAAATTGATGTGTTATTACATCCACAATCGGCTGATATTGCCCAAGGCGTCGATAATGCGTCTGATCGTCAGGGCGAAGAAGGCGCTGGTGACCAAGGCATCATGTTTGGCTATGCTTGCCGCGAAACACCTGATTTAATGCCAGCCCCTATTTATTATGCTCATAAAATATTGGAACGCTTGTCTATTGCACGTCATATGGATGAAGGTGAAGCGAGCAAACTTGGGCCTGATGCAAAAAGTCAGGTAACTGTTCGCTATGAAAATGGTGAGCCCGCTGAAGTCACCTCAATTGTCCTTTCGACGCAACATATTGACCCAAGCTGGGATTCAAAAAAGGTTCGTAGCGTTGTGGAACCGTATATTCGTGCTGCATTGAGCGATATTGCAATTTCTGATGATTGTAACTGGTATATTAATCCGACCGGTAAGTTCGTTATTGGTGGACCCGATGGCGATACAGGATTGACAGGACGCAAGATTATCGTTGACACTTATGGTGGTGCCGCGCCTCATGGTGGTGGTGCTTTTTCAGGAAAAGATACAACCAAGGTTGATCGTTCAGCCGCTTATGCTGCTCGTTATCTTGCTAAAAACGTTGTCGCTGCAGGCTTGGCGGATCGTTGTACAATTCAATTGTCTTACGCAATTGGTGTTGCGCAACCTCTATCTATTTATGTCAATTTGCATGAAACTGGCAAAGTGAGCGAAAATGTAGTGGAAGAAGCAATCCGTCAGGTAATGGATTTATCTCCTTCGGGTATTCGTAAGCATCTCGACCTTAATAAGGCAATTTATGCCAAAACGTCAGCTTATGGGCATTTTGGGCGCCAGCCGGGGCGTGATGGTTCATTCTCTTGGGAGCGTACAAACCTTGTTAAAGCCCTTAAGGAAGCAATCAAAGCGTAATGGAAAGTCATAAACAACGCGCTACTGAAGCATTTTTTGGTCGCCGACATGGTAAAGCTTTGCGCATGGGGCAAGTTACCCGTGCGCAAACCTTGCTGCCCGAGCTTAAGCTTGATTTAACTGAAGCCGCACCTTCTGATCTGTGTCAGCTATTTAAGACTGATGTAGACAAAATACGATTAGAGATCGGCTTTGGTGGTGGCGAACATTTGTTGCATGAAATGGATCGATTTCCAAAAACAGGATTTATCGGGGTCGAACCGTTCATTAATGGCATGGCAAAAATGTTGGCCGGTGTTGATGGCAATGAAGAACGGATCCAGCATGTCAGGCTGTATGATGATGATGCGACGGTTCTTCTCGATTGGCTTCCGCCAGCTTCTCTAGATGGTATAGATTTATTTTATCCTGATCCTTGGCCTAAAAGGAAACACTGGAAAAGACGTTTTGTGAACTTTAAAAATCTCGATCGTTTTGCGCGCGTGTTAAAATCAGGTGCAAAATTTCGCTTTGCCAGCGATATTGATACTTATGTCAATTGGACACTCTTTCATTGTGGGCAGCATCAGGAATTTACTTGGGTAGCCAAGGATTCAAGTGATTGGAAAACCCCTTATGAAGCTTGGCCGGGAACACGCTATGAAGCCAAAGCTTTCCGAGAGGGGCGGGTTGCCGCATATCTCACTTTTATGAGAAAATAATCATAATAAAAAACAATTGCAGTTATTGGGGTGTACTACTTGAAAACAATTGCATTTCATAGTATATCTAAGGAAATTCTTGATCTGTTGATGAAGGGTGGGCTGATCCAGTCCGCTCTTTTTTGTTACTGAAACAAGCCAAAAGGATAATTTTGGATAAGGCAATATGAGTGAAAACGAAATAGCATCTGATATTGATGAAAAACGTTTGTTTGAAGAAAATGGTGTAGAAGCCCGTATTGCGGCGCTTATCGCACCAGTTTTAAAACCTTTAGGTTATAGAATTGTCCGTATTAGGCTTTCTGGTTTGAATGGTTTGACATTGCAAATCATGGTGGAACGTGCAGACGGCACGTTGACTATCGAAAATTGTGAAGAAGTAAGTGGTATTGTTTCGCCAATCCTTGATGTGGAAGACATCATAGAGCGTAAATATCATCTTGAAGTATCGTCTCCCGGAATAGATCGTCCATTGGTTCGCAAGTCCGATTTCCTGCGTTGGCAAGGTCACATTGCCAAAGTGGAAACAGGTGTTGTTATTGATGGGCGTAGAAAGTTTCGTGGGACTATTAATAGCGTAGATCCAGAAGGTTTTACGTTGGATACTGACAAGGCCGCTTATGGCGAAGAAATGAGCGTACGTATTCCTTATACGGATATAACAGATGCCCGTTTGGTTTTGACGGATGATTTGATCCGCGATGCTTTGGCGAAAGACAAGGCTCTTCGCCAGCAAAACAATTTGGATGATGAAAATGGCGACGGGGAAGAAAAGAAGTCGCCAAAACACAAACATGAAAAGAAATAAATTAGTCGATGCCTTAAACGGCACAAAAAAGGAGAAAATCGATGGCTGTAAGCGCTAATAGGCTTGAACTTCTGCAAATAGCAGATGCCGTTGCCCGCGAAAAGTCGATTGACCGAGAAATCGTTATTTCTGCTATGGCAGACGCTATACAAAAGGCTGCCCGTTCGCGTTATGGTCAAGAAACCAATATACGCGCTGACATCAATTCCAAATCCGGCGAAATCAAATTACAACGTTTGTTGGAAGTCGTTGATACTGTTGAAGATTATGCAACGCAAATATCATTGGTCGATGCACGCAAGCGCAAACCAGATGCTGTTATCGGTGAATTCCTTTCCGACCCATTGCCGCCTATGGATTTTGGCCGTATTGCGGCACAATCCGCTAAACAGGTTATTGTGCAGAAAGTGCGCGAAGCGGAACGCGACCATCAATATGAAGAATTCAAGGATAAAGTTGGCGAGATCGTTTCCGGTACAGTAAAACGTGTTGAATATGGCAATGTCATTGTCGATTTAGGTCGTGGTGAAGCAATTGTTCGTCGTGATGAATTGATCCCACGTGAAGCTTTCCGCTATGGTGACCGTATTCGTGCATATGTTTATGACGTTCGTCGTGAACAAAGAGGACCACAGATTTTCTTGTCCCGTACACATCCACAATTCATGGCAAAGCTATTTACCATGGAAGTACCGGAAATTTACGATGGCATCATTGAGATAAAATCAGTTGCCCGTGATCCAGGCTCACGCGCTAAAATTGCAGTCGTTTCACGCGATGGCTCAATTGATCCTGTTGGCGCTTGCGTTGGTATGCGTGGTAGCCGCGTTCAGGCAGTCGTTAGCGAATTGCAGGGCGAAAAGATTGATATTATTCCTTGGTCACCAGATGCAGCGACATTTATTGTGAACGCATTGCAACCAGCAGAAGTGGCCAAAGTTGTGCTGGATGAAGAATCCGAGCGGATTGAAGTTGTTGTGCCTGACGATCAACTTAGCCTTGCTATTGGTCGTCGTGGACAAAATGTCCGCCTTGCTTCACAGTTGACAGGTTGGGATATCGATATTCTGACCGAGCAGGAAGAATCTGAAAACCGTCAGAAAGAGTTTACTAAGCGCAGTAAACTGTTCATGGAAGCTCTGGACGTTGATGAAATGGTTGGTCAAGTTCTGGCTTCTGAAGGCTTTGCCTCGATTGAAGAGATTGCTTATGTTGATCTTGATGAAATTAGCGCAATTGAAGGTTTTGACGAAGAAACCGCTTCTGAAATTCAACAAAGAGCAAAAGAATATCTTGAGCGTCAAGAAGCAGCCTTGGATAAAAAACGTCAAGATCTTGGTGTTGCTGATGAGCTGCGTGAATTGCCAGGTATGACAACAGCAATGTTGGTCGCAATCGGTGAAGATGGCGTAAAAACCATCGAAGATTTTGCTGGTTATGCCGTAGATGATCTTGCTGGTTGGCGTGAGCGTAAAGATGGTGAAACACAGAGCTTTGCTGGTGTTCTAACGCCTTTTGATATTAGTCGTGCCGATGCGGAAGCCATGGTTATGGCCGCTCGTTTAAAAGCTGGCTGGATTAGTGAAGAGGATCTTCATAAAGAGGAAGAGACAGAACAAGAAGACGTTGCTGAATAAATAGAATATTTGGAAGAAGTTTATGAACGACAGGACCTGCATTGTTACGAGAAAAAGTGGCTCTTCTGAAGAGATGATCCGCTTTGTCGCAGGTCCTGATAAACATATAGTTCCTGATTTAAAGGCAGTTTTGCCGGGGCGCGGTGCTTGGGTATTGGCGTCACGGCCTGTCATAGAGGAAGCAATCAAGCGCAAGGCATTTGCCAGAAGCTTGAAAGCAGATGTCATTGTAGAAGACAAACTTGTAGATTTGGTAGATAGACTTTTGGTGAAAGCAGCACTTGGAAATCTTGCTATGGCACGAAAGGCAGGTGCGGTTATTTTCGGTTCCACAAAGGTAGAATCGGCAATACGTTCGCATCAAGTGCGTCTTGTTTTGCATGCTAAAGAAGCAGCGTATGACGGGGTGCGTAAAATCGACCAAGCCATTCACGCGGCAAAAACATCGAGCGGGAAAGATGTTTCCGTGTTATCTTTATTTACGAGTGATGAAATGGGTGTGGCTTTTGGTGATAATCATGTGATACATGCTGCTCTATTAAATGTGCAGGCTGCAGAAGGGTTCATCAAGACGGCGCATAAATTAGTCGCCTATCGTGGTGGTAAGCGCAATGAACCGGAAGAAACGACGGTAGAGGCCGTGAAGGAAACGGAATGACGGAAGATAATAACGACAAGAAAACAGCAAAAAAGACGCTGACCTTGAAACGCCCGGGTGTAGAAACCAGCACGGTAAAGCAAAATTTCAGTCACGGTCGTACAAAAGCGGTCGTTGTGGAAACAAAACGGCGTAAAATTACACGCCCTGACGAAAAAGTAGAGGCAAAGCCGACGACGACAACAACAACGGTAACCAAACCGCGTGTTGTTGCACCTGCCAAGCCGCGTGTTGAAACGCCACCGCCAGCACAGGAAAAATCTGCGCCGAATAATCTATCTTCCGCCGAAATGGAAGCACGTATGCGTGCATTAGAAGAAGCGCGCCTTCGTGCTGAAGAAGAACGTAAGCTTGCTGAAGAAGATGCAAAGCGTCGGAAGGCGGAAGAGGAGCAGCGTGCTAAAGAGCGCGAAGAACTCTTGCGCAAACAAGCGGAAGAAGATGCTAAAGCCCGCGCTGCTGCTGAAGCGGCAAAAGCTGAAGCAAAAAAGACAGAACCACGTAAAGTTGCAGCCTCTGCGCCAGCTGAACGTGTGGCACCTAACGCGGTTGAAGCGCCAGCAGTTGTCAAGCCTCGCCCAACACCACCAAATTTGAAACGTCCAGTCAATGACGACGATGATGAAGAACCACGTTCACGTCGTAGTGGTGGCGCTAACAAGCCAGAGGTTCGCGCACCAAAAGTTGTTAAAGGTGCTGATGAACGTCGTCGCAGCAAGCTAACGCTTAATAGTGCTCTCGATGAAGATGGCAATTCACGTGGTCGTTCAATGGCTGCAATGCGCCGTCGTCAAGAAAAGTTCAAACGGTCACAGATGCAGGAACCTCGTGAAAAGATTTCTCGTGAAGTGACTTTGCCTGAGACAATTACAATTCAAGAATTGGCACAACGTATGACCGAACGTTCGGTCGATGTCATCAAATACCTTATGAAACAAGGTCAGATGATGAAGCCGGGTGATGTGATTGATGCGGATATGGCGCAATTAATTGCTGAAGAATTTGGTCACACAGTTAAACGCGTTGCTGAATCTGATGTTGAAGAAGGTCTTTTCAATCTTCCAGACGATTCAACAAAGTTGAAGCCTCGCCCACCCGTGGTTACAATTATGGGCCACGTTGACCATGGTAAGACATCTTTGCTTGATGCCATTCGCCACGCCAATGTGGTTGCTGGTGAAGCAGGTGGCATTACCCAGCATATTGGTGCTTATCAGGTTGAGCAAAAAGGCCAGAAGATAACCTTCATCGATACACCAGGACACGCTGCCTTTACTGCAATGCGTGCACGTGGTGCGCAGGTTACCGATATAGCGGTTTTGGTTGTTGCTGCTGATGACAGTGTTATGCCGCAAACCATAGAGTCCATTCACCATGCTAAAGCAGCAGGTGTACCGATTATTGTTGCAATCAATAAGATTGATAAACCGGCTGCGGATCCACAAAAAGTACGGACGGAACTTTTGCAACATGAAGTGTTCGTTGAAAGTATGGGTGGTGATGTGCTGGAAGTAGAAGTTTCAGCCAAAACAGGTCAAAATATTGATAAATTGCTTGATGCGATTTTGCTGCAGGCTGAAATTCTTGATCTTAAAGCTGATCCAGATCGTACAGCCGAAGGTGTTGTTATTGAAGCACAACTTGACCGTGGTCGTGGTGCTGTTGCAACCATACTTATCCAAAAGGGTACATTGCACCCATCAGACATTATCGTAGCCGGTAATGAATGGGGTCGTGTGCGCGCACTTATCAACGATCATGGTGAGCATATCAAAGCTGCAACACCATCAATGCCTGTTGAAGTTTTAGGTATGCAAGGCACACCGCAGGCCGGCGACCGGTTTGCAGTTGTTAGCAACGAAGCGCAAGCTCGTGAAATTGCTGAATATCGTCAGCGTGTTGCGCGTGAAAAGGCTGTTGCAAGGCAGGCTGGTTCTCGCGGTTCACTCGAACAGATGATGAATCGTATGCAAACAAGTGGCATGAAAGAATTTCCACTTGTTGTAAAAGCCGATGTTCAAGGTTCTGTTGAAGCAATTTGCGCTGCAATTGAAAAACTCGGCAATGACGAAGTTCGTGCCCATATTGTTCATGCTGGTGCAGGTGCAATTACTGAGAGTGATATTTCTTTGGCAGAGGCATCAAACGCAGCAATTATTGGCTTTAACGTTCGTGCGAACAAGCAGGCTCGTGATGCAGCAGATGCGCAAGGCATCGAGATTAGATATTACAATATTATCTATGATCTGGTTGATGATGTTAAAGCCGCCATGTCTGGTATGCTTTCACCAGAACGTCGTGAAACCTTCCTTGGTAATGCCGAGATTCTTGAAGTATTCAATATTTCCAAAGTCGGTAAAGTTGCAGGTTGCCGTGTTACCGAAGGTAAGATGGAACGCGGTGAGGGTGTACGACTTATTCGTGATCATGTTGTTATTCACGAAGGCAAGCTCAAGACCTTGAAACGTTTCAAGGACGAAGTTGCAGAAGTGCCTGCTGGACAAGAATGTGGTATGGCCTTCGAGAATTACGAAGATATCCGTGCGGGCGATATCATTGAAGCATTCCGCGTTGAAACGATTAGTCGTTCACTTTAATAATTTGTTCGGCTGTGCTTCAATGCACAGCCGGCATATTTTGAACAGCCATGGCAATTATCAGCAAGTTAAATCTCATATGAGTGTTGCGATAAATTGGTAAACCAGTCATTAAAAAATGAAATCAGCGGCTGTTTAGTCTATTCAGATAATTGTTCGTAGAAGTAATGAAAAAGGTTGATTTTGCAATGAAACATGCAGGTCCATCACAAAGACAGTTACGTGTTGGCGAACAAGTTCGCCATGCATTGGCTTCTATCTTCCAGCGTGGCGTGATCATGGATCCAATGTTAAGTGGCATTGTATTGACCGTTACAGAAGTGCGTATGTCGGCAGATTTGAAGATCGCTACATGCTTTATTGCTCCCTTGGTAGAAGCAGATGGGGACCAAATTGTTAAGGCATTGAACCATCATGCGCGTTTTATTCGTGGCGAGATTACCCATGAATTACGTCAATTAAAATATATGCCCGAGTTTCGTTTTCGGGTTGATACAAGTTTTGATAATTTTGCCAAAATTGATGCATTGCTCCGTTCGCCAGAAGTGGCACGGGATCTTCATCATGATGACGAGCAGAAGGATTAATTGAATATGGCGCGTCAGCGTAAGAAAAAAGGTCGTCCGGTATCTGGTTGGGTCATTCTAGACAAGCCAAAAGGTATGGGATCGACAGATGCGGTATCGAAAATTAAATGGCTTTTTAATGCCGAAAAAGCAGGTCACGCCGGTACATTGGATCCTTTGGCTTCTGGAATGTTGCCGATCGCCTTGGGTGAAGCAACGAAAACTGTGCCATATGTTATGGATGGCACAAAGGTTTATCAGTTCAATGTTGCATGGGGTGAAGAGCGTAACACCGATGATCTCGAAGGTGAAGTGACCAAAACATCTGATAAACGCCCGACTAAAGAGGAAATATTAGCTATATTGCCGGAATATGTCGGTGTTATCATGCAAACGCCGCCCCAGTTTTCTGCCATTAAAATAAATGGCAACCGTGCTTATGATCTGGCACGCGAGGGCGAAAAAATTGAAATTCCAGCGCGTGAAGTCGAGATTGATAGTCTTGAGCTTATTGATATCACGCCAGAAGGTCATGCGGTATTTGAAATTGAATGTGGTAAAGGAACCTATGTTCGTTCGCTAGCACGTGACATTGGGCGCAAACTTGGCTGTTATGGTTATATTGCTGAGTTGCGGCGTATTGAAGTTTCCCCCTTTACAGAAGATGATTTTGTCGAGCTATCTGAGCTGGAGCGTGTGGCACCAGAAAAAGGTGAGCCAGATCAAGATGGAAATCTTCCAGTACGGGATTTTTCAGCACTTGATGATTTGTTGATAGAAACTGGCGCTGCTTTGGAGTTTTTGCCGCAATATCCATTGAGCGATGATCAAGCACATCGTGTTAAAATGGGTAATCCGGTTATTCTACGAGGGCGTGATGCACCGGTGGATGAAGACGAAGTTTGCGTAACACAAAAGGGAAAACTTCTGGCGATCGGCATGATAGAAAAAGGACAATTTAAGCCTAAGCGAGTATTTACGATAGGTTGATACTTGTTTTCTATATACATGCTGTTTCTTGCATAACGAGGTATGTTTAGGCTTAAAATTCAGTATCGCGTCGCCTTGAAGGCGAATGGTCGCAAAAGGCTCTTAAATGGTCGCCAATGGGTCTTAAATGATCGCCAATGGTTCCTAAATGATCATTGTGCTATCGCGCCTATTGAAGCAAGGTACTCAACAGTTGTCGCGTGATATAGCTGAGTCCGAACGGCATATATCAAGGCTCACCCCTTCAAACATATCCCCGCATATCTAATGGATATGATGGGGGGAATGTTTAACATGCATTTCATTGACTTCTGGAATTGTATGCCTTTCGATCATTCGGTGAACTTTCATGCCGCCTTTAATGCGGTTAAGCTGGTTTAGTTTCTCGGTTACATCGGCATCGGCTTTTGTGCGGCGATGGTTGTGCCGCAAATAATCCACCCAAGTTGGCATATGGTACGATTCCGTCCAACAGTTAGGGTGTTCCAGATCTCGCAGCAGTGTCCATTGTCGTGCGCCATCACGTAAACGGATCCGCCTTCTGACGGCCATTGTATCAAGAAATTCAGGAAGGTCTTCTTCTTCAATTTCATAGTCAATCATAATCATGATTGGACCACTGCGCGCTTTTAGGTCGAGATGCAATTCTGGTTCGCGAAATTGATCCAGTGGATCAAGATTAATGCTAGGGATTTCATAAATTTTAAATTTCAATCCCATAATCGCTCCACAGACAAGAAATGCCGAGCAAACAAACAAAGCAATTGTTGGCGAATAATTATCGGCTAATGACCCCCAAATCCAGCTGCCTAAAGCCATGCCACCGAAGGAAGATGTCTGATATAGTGCCAAAGCTCTTGAAACCACCCAACGGGGTGTTGAAAGCTGTACAGAAACGTTGAACAGCGATAAAGCCAGAACCCAACACATTCCGGCAGGGAATAACACAATATGTGCTAATATTGCCGAGTCACTAAGTGCCAGAAGTAGGCATGAAATAGCAAAGCCAACAAATGAACTGGCAATAATTGTTTCTGAACGAAACCTCTTCCGGATCATTGAATTGATGAGGCCAGCCGCAATGGCACCAATACCAAAGCACCCTAACAATGTGCCATAGATAAGGGCTCCTCCACCCAGCATTTCTTTGGCAACCACAGGAAGCAAGGCTAAAACAGAAATCGCGCCCAATCCGAACATAAATGCCCGCATCATTATGTTAATCAAATGCGGTGACATTGAAACATAACGTAGGCCGTCTGACATAGCTAAGACAAGGCGTTCACGTGGCAGTGTTGTGGCAGTATAATTCGGTTTCCATAGAAATAAGGCAGTGAGAAGGGGAATATAACTAAAGGCATTGAAAACAAATGCAGCCGCACCGCCAAAAGCTGCAACAATTGCTCCACCTGCCGCTGGGCCAACGCTGCGCATTAGATTAAATCCAACGCTATTCAACGTGACAGCGGCCGGAATATCCTCTCTTGGAACGATATCGCCAACAGTAGCTTGCCAAGGTGGGTTATAAATTGCAGACCCACAACCAATTAAAAACGTAAATGCCAATAATATCCATGGCGTGATAACGCCCATATAGGTGAGTATCGCAAGCGCTATTGATACCCCCATCATCATGAGCTGGGCTGTTAGCATAATCTGCCGACGATTGAAGTTATCAGCAAGCGCACCCGCCATCAGCGAAAAGATTACGACAGGAAGCGTTGTCGCACCTTGCACCAAACCAACCATGGAATGTGAGGTTGTAATCAAGGTCATTAGCCAGCCAGCACCAACAGTTTGTATCAAACCTCCGAGGTTGGATACCAGCGTAGCAGACCAAAGACTTCTAAATGCAGCGCTCTTAAACGGCGCAAGAGTGGAACTTTTTTGCTGCATAAAACCTCAGTTAAAATTATTTGCCAACTTACTAAACTACTTTAGGCGAGTGTTAAATTGGTCGCAAGGGGGCGAAAAATACATGCATACTATAGCGCATAACACATTCAAGACTATAGGGTGATCTTTAGCATAATGATGAATTTATTCATATTGGCGCAGTCTGGAATTTTTAAGCCGAACGCTAAATACCTGATGATGGTTTGGCTATGATTTTGAAATGATAGAAAAGAATGAAACAATGTTCATCTATTTCTTATTTAAAAAATACCGACAAGTTGAATCATTTCACGCGCATTAACGCTTTTTGATGCAATGAAGTTGATAATTGTGAAACTGGAATAGTGCAGTTCTCATTGGAATAAACATCTGTTTTCTTGGGGGAATTGAGGGAAGATTGCTTCTGTATTGAAGGCTCTTCCATAAGCAGGCTAGTAATCGCATGGTAATTCCTGTATATAGCCGTTATTAGCAAATGCTTATGGCACTTGTTATTTCGCTGACCCTCGCTGGACGACATCCCGGCCGGGGCGTCTTTAATGTCCAATTTATTTTGAAAGGATGACCGATGTCGATAACAGCTGATCGCAAACAGGCTTTAATCAAAGAATATGCAACAAAAGCAGGTGATACTGGTTCGCCAGAAGTGCAAGTTGCTATTTTGTCTGAACGTATTGCCAATCTGACCGAACACTTCAAATCACACAAAAAAGATAACCATTCTCGTCGTGGTCTTTTGAAGCTCGTTTCTCAACGTCGTCGTCTTCTTGACTACCTTAACGGTATCGATGCACAACGCTATCAAACGTTGATTACAAAACTCGGTCTGCGTCGCTAATAGTATTAAGGCGGGAAATCTTATGGTTTCTCGCCTTTATATATCGGCAGTTGAAAAACTGCCAAACACATGGAACCGTCATGGGGCAGGATTGCCAGTCACTTCTCGTTTCACTCGACTTTATACGATTTGAAACCCGATGTGCCTAGTTGTCTTGCCCATGACATGACAAACGATATGTTAAATGAAACCGTATTGGCATAAGGCTTTTAACGGTTAATCAAGGACAAGAAATGTTTTTTAATACTCATAAAGTAGAGATTGATTGGGCAGGTCGCCCATTGACACTGGAAACGGGTAAGGTTGCCCGTCAGGCAGATGGCGCAGTTATTGCCAAATATGGTGAAACAATTGTGCTCGCAACCGTTGTGTCGGAAAAAGAAGCAAAACCTGGACAAGATTTTTTCCCACTTACCGTGAATTATCAGGAAAAGACTTATGCCGCTGGTAAAATTCCAGGTGGTTATTTCAAGCGTGAAGGACGCCCAAGTGAAGGCGAAACATTGATTTCGCGTTTAATCGACCGTCCGATACGCCCATTGTTTGCAGATGGTTATAAAAACGAAACACAAGTTATCGTCACAGTTCTGCAGCATGATTTGGAAAACAACCCTGACATTCTTTCAATGGTTGCCGCTTCTGCAGCATTGACACTTTCTGGCGTACCTTTCATGGGACCAATTGGTGGCGCACGCGTAGGCTATATCAACGGGCAATATGTCCTTAATCCTAATATTGACGAGATGCCGGAATCAAAGCTTGATTTGGTTGTGGCTGGTACATCTGATGCTGTGTTGATGGTTGAGTCTGAAGCACAGGAATTGCCTGAAGATGTTATGCTCGGAGCGGTTGTTTTTGGCCATAATGGTTTTCAACCTGTTATCGATGCGATCATCAAATTGGCTGAGGTTGCTGCCAAAGAACCACGTGAATTCGTGCCAGAAGATCTTAGCGATCTTGAAAAGAAAATGCTCAAATTTGCTGAAAAAGATTTGCGGAAAGCTTATCAAATCACAGACAAACAAGAACGTTACGCTGCCGTTGACGCTGTAAAAGCCAAGGTGGAAGAAGAATTTATTCCGGAAGGTGAAGAAGATCCGGAATATAATGCGGAAGAAATCGCAACTGTTTTCAAACATCTGCAGGCAAAAATCGTTCGTTGGAATATTCTTGATACAGGTAGCCGAATTGATGGGCGTGATCTCAGAACAGTTCGTCCTATCTATTCTGAAGTTGGTGTATTGCCGCGCACACATGGTTCAGCACTCTTCACCCGTGGTGAAACACAGGCTGTTGTTGTTGCAACGCTGGGTACTGGTGAAGACGAACAATATATCGATTCATTGACAGGAATGTATAAAGAAACATTCCTTCTCCATTATAATTTCCCGCCTTTTTCTGTTGGTGAAACGGGACGTATTGGTTCGCCGGGTCGTCGTGAAATTGGGCATGGTAAGCTTGCATGGCGCGCAATACATCCAATGTTGCCTTCGCCAGAAAGTTTCCCTTACACAATCCGTGCTGTTTCGGAAATTACGGAATCGAATGGTTCTTCTTCAATGGCAACAGTATGTGGCACATCACTGGCATTGATGGACGCAGGCGTACCATTGCAGCGTCCGGTGGCTGGTATTGCTATGGGGCTTATCAAAGAGGGTGAGCGCTACGCTGTTCTGTCCGACATTCTAGGTGATGAAGATCACCTCGGCGATATGGATTTCAAAGTGGCTGGAACAGAAAATGGTGTTACCTCTTTGCAGATGGACATCAAGATCAATGGTATCACAGAAGATATCATGAAGGTTGCTTTGGATCAGGCTAAAGAAGGCCGTATCCATATCTTGGGTGAAATGGCAAAAGCACTGACCGGCGCTCGTGCCGAGCTGGGTGAATTTGCTCCTCGTATCGAGATGATGACCATCCCAGTTGACAAGATCCGCGATGTTATCGGTTCTGGTGGTAAAGTTATTCGTGAAATTACCGAACAGACTGGTGCAAAAATCAATATCGAAGATGACGGCACAATCAAAATCGCTTCTTCAGATGCTAAGACAATTGAAGCTGCTAAGCGTTGGATCCACTCCATTGTTGATGAACCTGAAGTTGGCCAGATTTACGAAGGTACAGTTGTAAAAACAGCTGACTTTGGTGCGTTTGTTAACTTCTTTGGCCCACGCGATGGCCTTGTCCATATTTCTCAATTGGCTGCTGACCGCGTTGCCAAGACCACTGATGTGGTTAAGGAAGGCCAGAAGGTTTGGGTCAAATTGATGGGCTTTGATGAACGCGGCAAAGTTCGCTTGTCAATGAAAGTTGTTGACCAGGAAACAGGTAAAGAGATTCCACGTGAGGAAGCTCCTAAGGCTGATGATGGTGATCACGCAGACAAATCTGACAATGCAGACAAAGATCACGGCGAAACAGGCGACAAACCAGAAAAGAAGCGTCGTCGTAAAAAGACAACCGATAAAGAATAATTTATTGGTTTGATAAAAAGCCGCTCAAACGAGCGGCTTTTTTCTTTTAGAACTATCTGGTTTTTCAAAAGACACAGCATCAATAAAACGTTGAATTTGGCGTGTCGTTTTACCGCTTAGCGTGTTGCTAAGCCTTGTGATTTTTAGTCTTTAATTGCTTGCTGATAGAATTTAGAAAATTTAAGCGGTTTGTTTTAAGGTCAGAAGATAATCAATCATGATTGATTATTTGCAGACATTTTTTAAAACAGGGTAAGATAACTATAGTGATATGTTCACTAAATTGAGCTGAAGATATTGGGTGTTGATATGTCTGTTTTCTTGCCGTTTGCGCAAACTATTTTGGAAATTCCGCAATCGGGTGAGACGTGGGTGTCATTAGGATTAAATGAAATTCCCGATAATGTATGGAAACCAATTCTTTTGAATATCCAACCATGGCGTTCAGATTTTTTAAATTTGAAACAAAGCGGTTTCAATTGTCTACCCATATCGCCAGAAAACTTTCAGAAATGTAATGGCGGTTTATTACAGCTTGGCAAACATAAAGGGCTTAATCAGAACAGGTTTATCGAGCTTTTATTGTCGGTAAAAACAGGCGGTACGATTGTTATTGCTGGCGAAAAAAATCTCGGTGTTCAATCCATGTTCAAATGGATAAACAATATTGTCCCTATTGATGGAAAATTGTCCAAAAACCATGGGGCGGTTTTTTGGTTAAAGGTGCCAGAACAGCTTGATACAGCATTGATAGCTTCGCTACGAATAAAACAAGAAATATTTGATGACAAGTTTTCAACAGAAGTTGGCATGTTCTCACATGGCCGCATTGATAACGGTTCTGCCATGCTCACAAATTATCTTCGAAAAGTCGTTTTCGGCAAGACAGCAGATTTCGGGGCAGGGTGGGGATATCTGTCTTGTGAAGCCATAACTCGGTCAGAGAAAATAACCCATCTTGATTTGTATGAAGCAGATTATCGTGCATTGCAGGCTGCTGAAAACAATTTGGGCTCACTGAACAAGGATATTCCTATTCAATATTTTTGGCAGGATATTACCAAAGAACCAATTTCGGAAATATATGATACCATTATATCAAATCCGCCATTTCATGAGGGGCGCGCGGCTGATATTTCTCTTGGGCAAAAATTTATAGAAGTTGCAGCGCAACGTTTGAAGCCGGGTGGCTGTCTGCTTATGGTTGCAAACAGGCAATTACCTTATGAAGCAACCTTGAACAAACTTTTCCGCAACGTTCTTGTGTTAGAAGAGCAGAACGGCTTTAAATTGTTTGAAGCGCGCAAATAAAGCATTTAGAATAGCTCATAGCTCATAGCTCATAGCTCATAGCTCATAGCTCATAGCTCATAGCTCATAGCCCTTACAACCCTCATCGCATCACAACCACCATAGCACTGTGAGATATCTTGCTCTCAATCAACTTGCACATATGTTGCCCTAGGTGAGTGGCGATCTTTGGCTTGGTGCAGCCTTTGATTTGGCATACTTAGACTTGTCGGGCTTCGACTTGGTTCCCCATTTGACTAAACCCTTCCTTGTTTTGAGTCTCTCGGTCTAAGCACATTTTGCTAGATAACTATTGGCTGTCTGTACTCTTTTGTTAGGAGATCATTGGTTTATGGTACTGTTGGTTAAGTTATCATCACTGTCTGTTGTCCTTAAACTTAGCTGTTAGCGATTAAATTGCCCATTATGCGTACATCATTTGAATAAACAAAGAACCTATTTGTTCGCGAGAGAAAACAGCAGACAGAACGCATGTCATGAGTAACATATTCATAAATATTGATAATTCTTGGAGATCTGATGGTGAGACAATCATCAATATGAAAACAGCAAACGTGATTGTTTGCACTGTCGGTTGGAAAATCTGATGCGGAATTTATGTGAACGTGTCGTTAAGTGTACTTATTAAGCGTGATTGAATGAAATTTAAATGCTTCAGGAATAGCGCGATAAAGCTAATCAGATAGTGATTTACGCATTGGTATAACGCTTGTGTCTATTGTCTACAGTAGAGCCTTTAAAGGGAAGATTTGGATAAAGGGTAAGTCCAATAAACATAATTGGATTGACGTACACTCAAGAACAAAGCGAAAAGATAGCCGCAAATAGGCTCTACCGACTATGACAAAATGAAAAGGCGGCGAAAATTATTCGCCGCGTGATTCTTCACTATCTTTTAGTTCTTCCAATGTCGGCATAGACATAATGTTATAGCCTGAATCGACATAATGGATTTCGCCTGTAACGCCAGACGACAAGTCAGATAACAGATACAATGCAGATCGACCGATCTCATCAATATCAACAGTGCGGCGCAGCGGTGCATTACGGCGCTGGTATGAAAATATCGCCCGAGCAGCACCAATACCGTTACCTGCCAATGTTCTAACTGGACCAGCAGAGATTGCGTTAACGCGTATGTTCTGTGGACCATAATCAGCAGCAAGATATCTAACCATTGCTTCAAGTGCAGCTTTGGCAACACCCATCACATTATAATTAGGAACTACGCGTTGTGATGCGCCATATGTCAGCGTTAGCAATGTGCCACCATTAGGCATCAAACGCCCTGCGCGCTGTGCAATTTCTGTAAAAGAAAAGGCCGAGATAACCATTGTGCGACTAAAGTTTTCGCGCGTTGTTACATCGACATAACGACCTTTAAGCTGTGACTTGTCTGAAAAACCAATGGCATGCACAACAAAATCCAGCTGTCCCCATTCTTTTTCCAATCGATCAAATACTGCATCGATAGATGCAATATCTTCCACATCACATTCAATCAGAAGTTTGGAGCCGAGTTTTTCTGCTAGTGGTTGGACACGTTTACCAAATGCATCCCCCTGATAGGTAAAAGCCAATTCGGCTCCTGCCTCTGCTAGCTGACACGCTATTCCCCAGGCGATTGAATGGTCGTTCGCGACACCCATTATAAGGCCGCGTTTGCCCTTCATCAAACCTTCCATCATATTCTCCGTAAGCCTCTGGCACCCTTTAGCAAAAAAGTGTCCGGTTTATTCGTAACGCTGGAATACCAACGTTGCATTGGTTCCGCCAAAGCCGAAAGTGTTTGACAGTACCGTATTTAGTTTCTGGTTATCAAGGCGCTTGCGTACAATCGGCATATCAGCAAACGCAGGATCGAGCTCTTCAATATGAGCACTTTCGCAAATGAAATCATTATTGAGCATCAGCAAGGAATAAATGGCTTCCTGTACACCTGCAGCACCCAACGAGTGTCCCGTTAAGGATTTCGTTGCAGAAATAGGAGGGCAAGCATCACCGCTACCAAAAACTTTGCGAATAGCTTCAATCTCCGGTGGATCACCAACTGGTGTCGATGTGGCATGAGGATTGATATAGTCAATCTTGTTTTTCACAGTGGAAAGAGCCATGCGCATGCAGCGTTCTGCCCCTTCACCCGATGGCGCAACCATGTCGTAGCCATCAGAGGTTGCACCATATCCAACCACTTCGCCATAAATTTTCGCACCACGTGCTTTGGCAACTTCCAGTTCTTCCAGAACAAGCACACCCGCACCACCTGCGATAACGAAACCATCACGGTTTGCATCATATGCACGGGATGCTTTTCCCGGTGTTTCATTATATTTGCTCGACATTGCACCCATGGCATCAAACAAGACAGAAAGCGTCCAGTCGAGATCTTCACAACCACCAGCAAAAACTCTGTCTTGTTTGCCAAACTGGATAAGCTCATAAGCATTACCGACACAGTGGTTTGACGTAGAGCAGGCCGATGAAATGGAGTAATTAACCCCTTTAATCTTGAAGAAAGTAGCCAAAGTTGCTGAAGCGGTTGAGCTCATAGCCTTTGGAACTGCAAATGGTCCAACACGTTTTGGGCCTTTTTCACGGGCGATATCGGCAGAATCAACAATTGTTCTCGTTGATGGTCCACCAGAACCCATGATAATACCTGTTTTCGGGTTTGAAACTTCATCGTCCGTCAAGCCAGCATCAGCGATTGCCTGATCCATAGCGATGTGATTCCACGCTGTTCCACGGCCATGAAAACGCATGCAACGACGGTCGACCAATGCTTCGACATCAATATCCGGCATGCCATAAACTTGGCTACGAAAACCCATGTCTGCATATTCTTGTGAGAATGTTATACCCGATTTTGCTTCACGCAAACTGCTAAGAACGGCTTGCGGATTATTCCCAATTGATGAGACAATCCCCATACCGGTTACAACTACTCGGCGCATTCGTATCTCCTTGATTCCTCATAAACAAGGCTGGACGCCTTGTTTATTTGAAATAATGCTTAGTCTTCTTTGAATAAAGCGACCCGTAAATCGGACGCATTATAAATAACCTCGCCGTCAGCTTTTACCCAGCCGTCAGCTATACCTAAAACAAGACGTCCGCGCATAACGCGTTTGAAATCAATTCCATATTCGACGAGTTTTGTCTTTGGAGTGACCATGCTGGAGAATTTGACCTCTCCAGTCGAGATTGCACGTCCCTTGCCTGGTTCACCTAACCATCCAAGGTAGAAACCTGTTAATTGCCAAAGAGCGTCCAAGCCAAGACAACCAGGCATTACCGGATCACCGATAAAGTGGCAGGCAAAAAACCATAAATCCGGCGAAATATCCAATTCCGCGCGAATCAATCCCTTGCCATACTCACCACCAGTTTCGCTGATTTCAGTAATACGGCTGACCATCAACATTGGAGGGGCGGGTAGTTGGGCATTGCCTTTTCCAAACATTTCACCGCGGGCACAGCTTAAAAGCTCTTCATATGTGTAGCTAGACTTTTGTTCAGCCATTGTTACTCC
>CALYQL010000023.1 GCA_945285915.1 uncultured Bartonella sp. | reverse complement strand
ACACAGCAATACCACTGACATTCTATTTCTGTAGGAATAGCGTTATTTACTGGCTCACTCATCTTAAGCCCCCCACCTCAACAAACTTGCCGTTTTTGGTAGTATACCAAGTACCGGGTTTTATGTTATTTTCGCCAACTTTCGCGAACATAAAGCTCTGCCATTCATGAGCAGAATTAAAGTCCGCGATTTGAATTGTCGTCCCTCCGGTACCTTTAAATTTTCCAAATTTTCCGGAGATATTTATGGTACTAGCGTTTTGTGTTTCACATTTACAACTGTCTCCAGTCACAGTAACCCGTGAGCGGTAATCCGTATTAATCAGGCTGTAATGCCCTTTCACAGTTATTTCATTATTAAAACCTATTGCCACTATACGAGAAAAATCACCATATGAAGTGAGTGTTGCGTTAGATTCCGCCAATAATGTTGCGCTATGACCATATGCGGTAATCTCGGAATAATCGCCTACAGCTAGAATTTTTGTATACGGAACTTTAAAAGCCGTTAATTTTGCGTTTTTACCGCAAGCCGCCAATATCTCAGCTTTACCGGACGAAAGCTCAATATCATCTTGGCTGGAACACAACACTGTACTCGTGCGGTCTAGCAAATTTTTTTGGTCAATATCACGCCCTGAACTTTTGATCGCGATTTGAACAAGCTCGTTAAGAGAGAATATACCATCAATGCGCATCTTTCGCGTACGCATCATATGTGGTAAGTGGTTATAAGTATCTATGCGGTTAGAAGACACCTTAACAAACCAAATCTCATTTTTCCTAGATTCGCCAAATATATTCCGTTGCAACACATCAGCTTTGCATACATTAAGATTTAACATATCGAAAAGCGATCCTACCCAAAACTCGAAAGGGTTTTCATAAGATGTTCGCTCATATATTCTACCGACCGCACATACCCCATCGGCATCACAAAAGTTGTCAAAACAGATTCTATAAATGCCATTACTTCCACGGTCATACTCTACAGGTTTAGAAAAAATGACTTTATAGCCGGTGATTATCTCGGTTGTATTTGCTTCACTCATTTCCAGCCTCCGCCTCAATGAACTTACCGTCACGAACAGTGTAAAGGGTGTCTGGTTTTACGTTGTTTTCGCCAATACGGGTGAAGAGGTCATCTTGTCGCTCGTGTGCAGCGTTGTAATCTGCAATCTGGACTATCGTCCCCTCGACACCTTCAAATTTTCCAAATTCACCTTGAATATTAATGTCGCTATGTTCACCTCTAGCAATACACCCGCATTGCTCGCCAAAAGCGATTATTGAGGCATTTTTACCGCTGGCGGTAATTGTAGAAAAATTACCGTAGCACGTATGTGTAGAGTGGGATCCAGTTGTTATTAAATTTGAAACCGACCCGTGGGAAACGATCTTGGTCTCAGACCCGATTGCAAAAAAATTAACAAACCGCCCTTCAGAGGTTAATTTAACCCTATCACCGCAAGTGGCAAAGATAGTCGAATATCGACTTGATGTAAGTCGAATATCGTCGCTACTGGAAACAAGTCTATCTCTCATTCTGTCATTTAAAACATCATGATCGATATCGTCCCGTGAACACTTAATTCCCCATTTAAGCAACTCAACGAAAGATATTTCTCTTTCGATCGTTATTTTTGAAGTGTTGGTTAAATCTTGCGTATATTGAGAGGCATCATTTTTATCAGAAGACACCTCGGCGAAACGAATAGTTTTTTTACCCGCGTTACCAGTTAAACACCACTTTAGTAAATCAAGATTGCTTGCACACGTATCTAACATACCAAGGGGCGTGCCCGTCCAAAAAGAAAACCCCTCAACCCTATTTTCTATATTAAGACTTTCAGATTTGTCATAAGTTTTACCGACTTCAAAACGGACGCCGTCATCTGCGAAGTCGTAAGCAAGGGTTTTATAGCCCGTAATGCGCTGGTCATTTCTTCGCGTTGGTGCAGCACCAGTCGCGTATTCAATATTATTGCCGTTAAAGGCGGTGGTTTCTGTCATTGTTTTTACTCCCCTACACAAAGCTAAAAACTCTGGAGTGCAAAGCGTGTGTTTTTCCAAAGTGCTTTACGCTTCCAGTCAATTGATTATTTTATATCGATATTCGATATTATTTGTCAAACGATTATTTATCGATTATCGATATTATATATACCAACTGAAAAGGCGTAGAGAATGAGAGGAATTATAAATAATAGTAAAAGGCAGAAAAGTACTGTTGGTTACACAAAACTGGATACAATAAATCACGAGTATTTTAGCTAACTATAAATAACCGCGGGCTTCATTGTAATGCTAATCATGTGGCGTTTAAGACAGGGAATTATGCAATATGAAAATATCGAACCATACATAATATTGTTTATGATTCGTCCATTGTTGTGACGCTACTTATTAATAGCTCGCGTTAAAGGTGTAACCAAAAACAATTCTACCGAAATAGCGTAAATATTCACATATTTTGACTGTAAGAATATCAAATATTCTTGTTTTGTTCCGTTTTTTATGGATTTTAAACATACAACGAGGGAGGACAACATATTGACTAAAGAAAAGAAACAACTATTGGAACAGCTCGATGAGCTATCTAGCAACGAAATATGGGCTATTTCTTATTTTTTTCTTCAGCTAGACCTTTTACCATTAGAAGAATGGCGCGCTGCAATTCAGGAGAAACATTGTCATAAATAGAAAGTAATAGCTTTTTGCTTTCATCTATACTTGACAAAGGCATCATATCATCTGGTGCGCCACCCAAAAATTCAGCTATTTTAACATACTCATCAGCCCTAATTACACGGTGCTCTTTGCCAGCCGCTGTATTCAGCATTTTATAAAGTTGAGTAGGCGTTATTCCCAAGTGCTCAGCCAACCTAGACTTTGCACCCCGCGGCATTTTTTCAAGACTACTGCTTATCCAAAGCTTAATATTCGTTTGCAGATCCATACTAGCATTCATAACTAAACCAATAAATTTTACTATCTCGATATTCGATATTTTTGACTTGACTTTTTATGTCGATAATCGATAAATAGATCTTTATGAGAAAAGATCCGGCACAGACGATTATTAAGTTTATGGGTGGGGCACAGACTGTTGCTGCAATCGTGGGCAAACACCCCACCCGTGTTTACAAATGGGCGATTAGTTGCGACCGACCAGAAGGACAAGGCGGAGTTATTCCAGCGCGCGATCAGGTGAAGCTTCTCAACTATTGCCGAGAACACAACATTGATTTGCGCCCCGAAGACTTTTTTTCGTCCGAACGTCTCAAGGCTCTATTGCCTTGTAAGAGAAAAAGGAGTGCAGCATGAGCAATCTGTTTGATACCTTTATTATTTCATCAATTATCATTTCCGCTGTTTCTTGCATTGTTCAAATCTATTGTTTGATCGCATTAAGACAAATCGAATGGTATTCGAAATGCTCCGAAATTTGGACTAAGCGATCGCTCGACTGTCTAGGGTATTTGAATAACAAAATACCTTATGAACATGCCGCCCATAACTCATTGAACAAGGATACCTCACCAACTGGTTCTGGTGAGACACAAGACACACATTCACCAGAGGTTAAGGCGGGCTTTTATTCTCACACGGCTATAGGAAGGTAATTGGGGAGACCATGTTGCGCCCTTCCTTAGCCAGTAAACGAAACGTCCATTTATTTAGGAGAGCCGCGAGATCTGTTTCATTTATTTCCTCCCCTCTTGAAGTGAAGCAGTCGAAGCCTTGCACCAGTCTTGTAATGCGTATGGTGCAAAACAGCGGCGTAAAGAGGTGTAACGACATATGACTAACATTGAATGATCCTCGTTATGTAACGGGATCAAGATAACTACAAAAAATCCATTCCTAAAAAGGGAAAATAATACGGACTTTCTCGAAATACGAAAATCCGTGTTGGGGTTTTGCACGCTCAAAAAAGAGGTACAAAATGGCAGAATTTAAAGAAGCTTGGTTCCATAGGTTTAAAGCTGCACAGCGTGATTTAATCAAGGCTTGCGGTGGTATTGAACGCTGTTCAGAAATAGTGGCAGTGTCAAAAAGCCAAGTCGGACGGTGGAATAACGCACAAGATACAGACTTAATGCCTTTAAACGTTGTTTATGTCTTAGAAAGCGAATGCGGCATAGCTTTTGTCACGAAAGCACTAGCAAGCCTGAACGGCCGTAGCTTGGAAGAAAACGACAAGCCTAATCACAAAAATCCAGACATTATGACGACATTTGCGGACACAGTTCACCATACCAGTGAGCTAATGAAGGCCGGCATTGATGCGCTGGCAGACGGCAAAATAACCCCGAATGAAGCAACGCGAATGGATCGGGAAGCTGCAAACTTAGAAAAGCGGGTTGCCATTTTGCGCAACGGATTAGCCAACGCAAAACAAGAAACACTTCATGTAACAAGAGGGACAATACAATGACCCAACATACAACGATGATTGATCGGGACTTAGTAGTTAGACGATTGCGAGATGAAAATGAGAAATTGCATGAACAATTAAGGCAGTTGAAACAAGTACTCACACCGCCATTTATTGCGCCTTATGAATGGCATTTGACTAAATATGAAACGTTAGTTCTGTCTAGTTTACTTTCAGCGAGATTCATAAGCAGAGAACGCTTATTTGCAAGCCTCTATAGTCACTATAATGAGCCGCCCTCTTATCGCGTCTTAGATGTACTTATTACCAAGTTAAGAAAAAAGCTGTCACCTGTTGGCGTAGTTATCAAGACTGTTTGGGGGCGTGGTTACTACCTTGAAGACCTCGAACAATGGCGCAGCCGTCTTCTCGTTACCAACCTTGAACCAAGGCAAAGTAATAGCAGCCAACACCTCACCACCGAATGCCGCACAAACAATATCCACGCAATAGAGAGGGTTATGCAATGAGCGATTGCCTAAAAATGAATGAATATGAGGTATGGGTTAAGAAAACCGGTACACCGACATCACCCACGACGCGCACGATATTAGCAGATGGCTATATTATCACGATACAAAACGGCGTTATCTGTATATCTGGTTCCCCGTCTAAATTTGTCTTCCCAACAGACTACCCAAAAGAAAAACCAAAAGACACAACAAACGAACCAGAAATAACATGCCGCGTATTACGCCACTGGAATTTGACAGTGCGTGAAACACGAATGGTAAAGCTATTTTGTTCTGAAGACTTTGTAACGACAGAACGCCTTTGTAAGGCTCTGACCTTTGATAATTATGCACGTCCTGACCAGTACAGATTAGCGAGTTTATTACACCATTTACGCAAGAAAACAGCCCCATACGGTATGAAGATCATAACTAAGTCAAAACGCGGTTATTATCTAGAAAACCGTGAGACATGGTATGAACAGCTAATCATTACAGATAAAGACCCACCTAACGTCTGGGGGCACAAATGAGCTCTTACAGACCTTGGTATAAACGGTATCCGGCAGATTTCATTGACGGGACTGTAGGGCTCAGCCTTGAAGAGAAAGGGGCTTATTCGCTGATCCTTGACCTGATTTACGCGAGAGGTGCCCCCATTAAAGATGATGCCCGTTATCTGGCAGGCGTTTGCAATATCTCGCTAAGAAAATGGGCAGCCATTCGCGATCGGCTCATTGAAGCTAAAAAAATAATCATTTCTGACGGATTTATCTTGAATTTTCGCGCAGGAAAAGAAATCGAAATCGCGACGAAACAGAGCCGAAAACTCGTCGAAAGTGGCGCGAAAGGTGGACGAAACAGAGCCGAAAATGAACGTCGACTGAATAAAAACAATGACTTAGGTCAAGCCACCCTTAAGCATACGTGCGCGAAAGATATAGATACAGATATAGATATAAAAAAGGATACTAACGTATCCCAAAAAAAAGCTTGCCGATTACCAGACGCATTCCAACCAGACTTTTCGTTTGCTTGTGAACAAGGTCTCACCGAACAGGAAGCACAAAACGAATTCGACAGCTTCCGAGACTACTGGAATGCCAAGAGCGGCAAAGACGCCGCAAAGTTGGATTGGCAAGCAACATGGCGGAATTGGATCCGCACTTCCAGAAAATACAGGGGAAACAGACATGCAGGTACCGTCAACGAAAAAAAATCAGTTGGTCGCGGATTCACGGAAGCAGTGCTCGATCACTGTAATCGACAAGGTTTGGATCCGTTTAAACCAATTGTTGGTTCAGAGCGTCCCGCCAATGTTCAAAGCTGGCAGGAAACCGACCGACGAACAGATAGCGAAGACCCGCATGATACTCGAGGAGGCGCAAAACTTACTCTTATTGCGAGTAACGCCCGCTGATATTGCAAAAATATACACGCTTTTATCGGGCGGAATGGCAATTACGAAGGACAATGAGGCAGCAATATCAGCACAGGCATACATAGACGCTTTGTCATGCCGCTCTAGCTGGGCAGTCAATGAGGCTTATACGCGGATAATACAGGGGGAAGCCAAAACGTTAAGCCAGAAATTTATGCCGCAAGCCCCAGAACTGTCACAGTTTTGCAAAGAGATAGAAGATCGCAAGCAAAGCCAGATAAAGCGTATTGCAGCCATTCTAGCAGCACCGGAAGAGAAAGCACCAGAGCCAGCCATATCGCAGACGCGGTTTTTAGAACTTAGAAAGCAACTCAACCAGTTTACGGGAGATGCAGCATGAGCCCTAACACCATACAATTATATATGCTCATTATGAGCGTGTGTTGGTTCATCCTCTACTTAACATACCGTCCAAACGAGAAGTTTATGATGTTGGTGAGCATCCTAAGCAGTCAACTATGGCTCGGTCTATCAGTTGTCGTTTTCACAATAAATTCAATCAATTAATCGGGAAAAACAAAATGTCACAAGATGAAGCTCAAGCGGTAGCAGTCACACAATTACGCGCATTTATTGAACGTATAGAACGCCTTGAAGAAGAAAAGAAAACAATATCGGACGACATCAAGGAAGTCTATTCGGAAGCCAAAAACAGTGGATTTGATACCAAAGCAATACGGGCGATTATCCGTCTAAGAAAAAAGGAAGATGGAGAACGTCAAGAAGAAGAAGCCATGATCGATCTCTATAAAGATGCGCTGGGTATGGAGTGAATGTCAATGGAATTTTCCACGGTAATCTTAAACCTCTGGGAGGTTAATAACGTACGATGAACCTTCCATTCTTCAATAAAAAACAGACAAAAAAATTCAAACAAACAGCATTCGGGGTTGTCTCATGGGGCGCGGGTTGTCGTGAGGTGTATTACAACCTTTATGAAGACAATAAAGGATTGAGGCAAAGTAAGCTATTTTATGGGCGTGAATTACCAGACATACCAGAAAATGCGGACTTTAGCGTCGTAGCACAAGTTGATGGCTGGGTGCATGGCGGTAGCCTGCCAAGGTGCCTTTTTGACCCGTTAAACGGGCAAATGGAGGACGCACAATGAGACGGGCTGCAAAGCGGGACACCGCAGAAAAGAGTATCGTTAACATCTTAGAGCAGCATTACATGTCTGTTTATAGGCTAGACCAACCAGTCGATTTATTAGTTGGCGTTAATAACCAGACCTACCTTGTGGAATGTAAAACCGGGCATAAGGGGTATGCAAAGTCACTCAACGCCAACCAACGGCGGTTTTCTGACGAATGGCGTGGCAGCAAAGTGGTTACTCTTCACAGTACCGAAGACGCTTACAACTGGGCACAAAATATCAGGAGAGCCAAGCCATGACCGATCAAGAGCTAATCAATAAATGGCTGGCACAGAATGGCGGCGCGCGGAAGTTTGAAAACGGCTTGGAAATAACAGAAAACTATCTCCGTTCATTCTTGGAAACACGCGGTTATAGCCTAAAAAAGAGAGGCTTCTATTTTCGTGTTTCATCACCAGACCATAGCAAGAGCAAGCGTTATACAAAAAAGCAACTGGTTTGCATTGTCGATGAAATACGTATGTCGGAAGGCAATCCGCCAATTATGGCGAGATATGATAAAGGGCAGCCAATACAAATAGCCAAGAGTAAGCGCACAACCCCTCTGAACGGGGCTTCCAAGCACCAGCGCATTGTTAAAAATTACGCAGGAACAAAGAATGAACAGTTAAAGACACGGTGTTACCATGAATAGTTGCCTTGGGGTGTCTTTCATATGAGTTGAAACCCGAGGCGACTGTTGAATACACCGTATAAACCTAAAGGAAAGCTAGATGCGTTATTAGATAGTTTTGGGATAACGATAGTACCTATCTATAGGCGCAGACAAGCCTCACAATCACACGCCCGTGGCACCATGCATGAGATTAGAAACAAGCATGGTGACGGGCATCTTGTATTCGTTTTGCGCTGTATTCGAGAAACTAAGAACAACAAAGATGAACTGTGGAGCGAAACGATCGGGGCTATATCCGATATTTTTGAACAACGCCCAGATTGGCTAGAAAAAGGCGGACAAGTACTCGATGCCTTCGACAACATACCGTTAGGGGAATTGAGAGGGAACGCGGTCAAGTTAAGACCATGGCCAGTACGGTACTCTTTGAGAGTGCTCATTTACCAAAAATTACAGGAATACCTAGATGAACCAACGCCACGCCTTTTATAGTGATTTGAATTTAGACGCCGTGAAATTTTCAGAAGCGTGTCTAATCATACGCGCTCGCATTGTCGAGGCGGCGGAAACGATGACCTATATCCAAGTCAAAGATGTATATCCTGCAAAGTTAAAAGCCTTTTGGCCAACATATCAATATGAAGATAACACCGAACCACCGCAAAACTATTATAGACCTGACGCAGCTGCAATAAGCCGTGCCGAAGAAGTGTTTTATGACTGGTTTTCATTGGTGCCAGACGATGCAAGACCAAAGCTATGTTCATATGCGTTTTGCCAAGCAGTGCCGAGAAAATACGGTTCAATAGCTCAATATTGCAAAAAAAATCGTCATTCCCGTAGTACGTATGACCGCCTTATAACCAAGGTAATTCAGGCGTTAGCGCAAAATCTCTGTAACAAATCGCAAATGTTACACTTCCCAAACTGGAAAAGGGTGATGACACTTATGCCGAATTCGCATATAAAAATTGATATGATGGCGACAGTTACATACTGGCGCGCTGGTGACGCCAAACCGTCTATTACCTCACCGCAAAAATAACATTCCCCTCATAGAGAAATCACTATTTTAGATGGCAACACAATTGCCAATAGGAGAGTCATGACATGAATAATGAAGAAAAAGATCTGCAAAATGAATTGACCATTAAGATCGTCGACGCCCGTCTTAGAATTACTATTCAGGCAATCTGTGGTTTCATGTGCTTTATCGGCGTTCCGATCGCATTAGGCATATTTTTGGATAATACTGTTATGCAGTGGTTTGGTCTTATCGGGTTTTTAGTATTCTGCTTTTTGGAAATGATAGTCGCATCAAAAAAAGTCATGGAGAAAGTACTTATAGAAAAGGGACGACTTAAACGTTTCACCGCCATAGACGATGCAGTCAAGTACTTGCAGAGCAGGCAAAAGCAGAAATAGACTGTGGCTTAAAGTTATCTTAATGACAAAAGCATGGTAAAACCCATATCTTTACGCCAGCCCTCAAATTCTCGTGGGGTCATAATATAATTCCGTTATAGGGGTTTTAGCCCGTGGCTTAACGCTGCACAAGCAAGAGCAACTGTTTGTGGGATAACAACTTCTCTACCGTCCTCGCGGCGCGTTCCTCTATCGTAATTCTCTATTGTAAACTTTGATAAACCAAGCTTTTCAGCGGCTTGTGTTTGGGAAAATCCCATATCTTTACGCCAATTCTTGAAATCTTCTGGTGTCATGATATAATCCTTAGCCAAGAAGGTGGTGAGTGCTTTCTTTCAGGTGGAGTGGGCTTATTCGCCCACCCCGTTAGTTTAAAACTTGATAATCAATTCAATGTTGGTACCAAAGAATTTAATTTTCAATTTTAACTCCCTGAATTTCAAGCGTCTCACCACCTTTCTTTTTATGAAAGCTTGATTGCTTCCATGCACATAGTATTATCGTACTGAGTACGACTTGTAAAGTAAAAATTATTATATTTTGTGCTTTTTTATTGTTTTCTTGTTAGAAAATTGACGGAACTCCTATCTCATGGCAAAGCTAACGACCATAAAAAGCAGTGTTGGTACACTGGCTCCATTGATTGGCATTCCCAAAGGTGACCGGAAAGCTTGGCTTAAACAGCGCGACGAAACTGTCACGTGGCGCAAATGGTACAAGTCAAATACTTGGCGTAAGTTGCGTTGGCAAACCCTCACGAAAGCAATGTTCACTTGTGCAATATGTGGCAAGTTAGAAGGTAATACGACACAGCTTGTTTGTGACCATATCATACCACACCGCGGTAATGCTGCTTTGTTTTACGATGCAAACAACCTGCAATGTTTGTGCAAACAATGCCACGACAGCGTTAAACAAAGAAGCGAAAAGCAATACTCATCAAAGTGATAGAGCTACAGAACCGTAATAGCTTAAATAGTTGATTGCCAATCGGCCAATGCGTTGGTTGTTATCTAGAGACACACAGACGCGGATTGATAACGTCTCAATAAACTTAACACATAACAGGCAAACCCTCATTCTGGCGCATCTGTGACCGTTTGAAGAGCATTCTAGCCATGGGGGGGTAGTTAAAAGTCTGGGGAGATGCCCTCTCGGGAACCGACAGCCCCCCCATGCGCAGATTTTTTATTTTCGTTTGATTATTAATCAAAAAAATCAAACGCCAGATTAGACAATAAATACAATCAGTTAAAAGGTAAAAACCATGGCACGCGGTGGTTATAGGGCTGGCGCAGGACGACCGCGTAGCACCTCGCGAAAAAAGCCCTTAAAAAACAAGACCCAAACGCAAAACGAACAGGACACGCAGGCGAACCCAACGACAGCGGAACCGCTTTGCATGACACCGTTAGAATATATGCTTTCGGTGATGAATAGCCGCAATGCAGACGATGAACGCCGCGATAGAATGGCAATCGCCGCCGCCCCTTATGTTCACCAAAAAGCATCTGACAAAAAGCTTGGTAAAAAAGAACAGCAATTGGAAGACGCGAAACAAATCGACAGCATTTATGCACCACGGCGCGCGCCAAAATTAGCGGTTAATAACACGTGATGGAATGGACGACAGCTTGCCCCGATTGGGAAGACCGGATTGTCAAACGTCAAAGTCTTATACCTTTTGCCCCTTTATTCCCTGAACAGGCACAAAGAGCATTGGACATTTTCAAGAGTTTGAAGATGGTTGATGTTTTGGGGCAACCGACATTCGGTGAAGCTTGCGCACAATGGGTATTCGATTATATCGCAGCGATATTCGGTGCTTATGACGAAACGAGTGGCAAACAACTTATCAATGAGTTTTTCCTACTAATCAGTAAGAAAAACGGTAAATCAACCATTGCCGCCGGTATAATGATAACGGCGTTAATTCTCAATGCCCGCCATTCAGCGGAATTGCTTATTTTGGCACCAACAAAAGAGGTGGCGGATAACGCTTATAAGCCCGCCTCCGATATTGTAAAAGCCGGTCCAGAGCTTTCACGTTTTTTGAAGACAACTGACCATATCAAGGAAATAAAGCACTTAAAAACAAATGCCACCTTAAAGGTTGTAGCGGCAGAAAATAACACCGTCACGGGTAAAAAAGCATCATTTGTCTTGATTGATGAGCTTTGGCTTTTTGGCAACAAAGAAAACGCTGACAATATGCTAAAAGAAGCAACGGGCGGTCTTGTGTCACGTCCAGAAGGCTTTGTTATTTATCTATCGACACATTCAGATAAGCCGCCAGCTGGTGTGTTTAAAAAAACACTGGATTATTTCAGGGATATTCGCGACGGGGTTATACAAAACAACAAGGCATTAGGGGTGTTATATGAATTCCCTAAACGTTTTTTGGAAACAGAAGAGTATCTTAACCCCGATAACTTTTACATAACAAACCCGAGTATAGGCCGTTCTGTCACAGTTGAACAGTTAGTCGAAAAGTACAGCAAGGAGACTGAAGAACAAGGACGGCGGGTTTTTCTGGCGAAACACCTCAACGTAGAGATTGGGCAAGCTTTACGGAGTAACCGATGGGCTGGTGTGGAGTTTTGGCAACGACAAACAGATGAAACATTAACATATGAAAGCCTGTTGGAACGTTCAGAGGTTGTCGTTATCGGCATTGACGGTGGCGGACTAGATGATTTGTTTGGGCTTTCGGTTATTGGACGTGACAAAAACACTAAACACTGGCTTTCTTGGTCTCACGCCTGGGCACATGAAAGTGTTTTAGAACGAAGGAAGTCAATTGCCTCTATTTTAAGAGATTATGAACAGCAAGGCGACCTGACAATCGTCGATGATAGTCTTGATGATATTTCTCAGATTATCGAAATTATTGCTGACATAAAGCAACGTGATTTGCTGGCATGTGTTGCTGTTGACCCCGCGGGGCTTGGTGAGTTGATCGAATGCCTAGCGGCAATTGATATAACCCCTGAAAACAAACAGGTCATTGGCGTCCCTCAAGGTTACATGATGATGAACGCCATTAAAACGGCTGAACGCAAGATTGCCGGCTGCACATTTTGGCACGCCAAAAGCGAGTTGATGGATTGGTGTGTAAGTAATCTGAAAATAGAGCCGACCGCTACAGCCATAAGGGCAACAAAACAGAATGCAGGTGATGCAAAGATTGATCCTGCAATGGCGATGTTTGACGCAGTTACTGTCATGAGCCGCAATCCGGAACCACCGATAAACGCTGCAATGAACGCATATTTTGCCAGTCTTGGAGACAATTCATGAATATTTTAAAAAAAATGTGGAATGGCTTCACGACAGGCCGCGTAGGGCAAACAATGCTTGCTCCTATTGGTTGGTTTTGGGGCTCAACGAGTGCTTCAGGCGAAGTCGTGAATGACCAAACTCTATTGCGATTATCCACGGCGTGGCGGTGTATCTCGTTAATAGCTGGGACAATTTCGTCTTTACCCCTGACACTTTATAAAGAGGATAAAAACGGCGTACCGATTGTTTATAAGGAACACCCGCTTTTTAATATCTTAAAAGCTGACCCAAACTATGAACAAACCAATGTAGACTTTTGGCATTTCCTATCTTGTTCACTGGAAATGCGCGGCAATGCCTATGCAAGGATAGACCGAAACGACCGAGGCAATATCGTTTCGTTAATCCCGATCAACCCCGCTTTAATGAATGTATCGCGTGATAGCGATAATTTATTAAAATATAGCTGGTCAGAGAATGGCAGAATTTACGAAGGTACGAACAAAGATATTTTCCATATCCGCGGCTTTGGTGGTGACCCGCTTGGTGGTCTGTCACCCTTGGTTTATGGCTGCAATGTTTTCGGAATGGCATTGGCGGCGGACAAAACAGCCAGTGAGATGTTTAAAAACGGCTTACGTCCGTCTGGCGTTCTAACATTTTCCACATTTTTGACAGACGAACAACGCGATATAGCCAATGATAAATTAAGCGCAAAGATTGGGGCAGACAATAGTGGGAAGCCGCTTGTCCTAGAAGGCGGCTCAAAATGGGAACAAATAACATTGTCTCCAGAAGCCGCACAAATGCTGCAAAGCCGCGCGTTTTCAGTAGAAGAAATATGCCGGATATTTGGCGTACCGCCACATATGGTGGGACATACAGAAAAAACGACAAGTTGGGGCAGCGGACTTGAGCAGCAGAATTTGTCGTTTCTGCAATACACGTTGCGAGAGCGTTTAAAACGTATCGAACAGGCAATCAACAAACAACTATTAACCCCCGCAGAACGCACTAGCGGGGTGCATGTGTCATTCAACCTAGAAAGTCTGTTGAGAGCAGACAGCCAAGGGCGTGCAAATTTTTATCAGACCATGACGTTAATCGGCGCAATGACGATCAACGAGGTTAGACGATTAGAGCACTTGCCACCAGTTGATGGCGGCGATGAACCAAGAATTCAAATGCAAAACGTACCGCTTATTGATGCAGACGCCGCCGCTATCGGTAAGTCCTTCAATGAAATACGCAAGGAGAATGCGTAATGAAAACCAAAGAATTTAAGTTATCGGTTAAAGACCTAAAGGACAATGGAACGTTCACCGGTTACGGTTCCGTGTTTGGTAATGTTGATAGCTATGGCGAAGCTGTCATGAAAGGTGCTTTTGAAAAAAGTTTAAAAAAGCATGAAGCTGAAAACCTACCAATCGTCATGCTATGGCAACACGACCGTACTAACCCAATTGGCATTTGGAAAAACGTTCACGAAGACGAATACGGGCTTTGTGGCGAAGGTGAAATTAATCTCGATACTCAACAAGGGCGTGAGGCCTATTCGCTCATGAAACAAGGGGCGTTAAATGGTCTTTCCATAGGGTATAGAGAAATCCTAGCCAGTAGTAAAGGCAACGTACGCTCTTTGACCGAACTTGAACTTTATGAGATCTCGCCAGTCACCTTCCCTGCTAACACGGAAGCACGCATTACAGGGATAAAATCGGAACGCATTGCCAATTTTGCCGAACAATTACGCCTTGGCAATCCACCGCCACCAAAAGAATTTGAGGAAATCCTGCGCGAGGCAGGGTTCCCAAAAAGCATGGCAACGCAGATCGTATCTGTGGGCTATGCAAAAGCTATTCGGAGGGAGTCCGAGAGCAAAAACAACAATGAAATTATAGCATTCTTCAATGCTGCATTAGACAACTAAAAATATGCAAAAGGACTCACAATGAGCGATGAAACAACTAAAAGTGCCGCGGATTTAGGACGCGAACTAAAAGAGCAATTCGACAAAAAGCTGAATGAAGTCAAAGAAACGGCGGAAAAGGCTCTATCTCGTCATAAAGAGGAATTTACTCAGTCCCAAAAGGAAAAAGCTGATGAACAGCTTATCGAGTTAAACAAATTAAGAGCGCAAATAACTGAATTAGAGCAAAAAAGCGCACAAATACGCCCGATCGATATTCAAAAGAAAACCATTGGACAGAAGTTTGTCGAAAGTGAAGAATTTACCACCGGCATCAAGTCTATAGGAATGAAAACAACTATTAATATGTATGTCAAAGCGGATATTACAACCGCAAACACAGGCAATGCGGGTGATGCTGGGGCAGCAATCGCCCCCAACCGGTTACCGGGTATTCAGGAATTACCAAAACAACGTTTGACTATTCGCAATCTCATATCACCTGGGCATACAGATTCACCCATAATATCATATGTCGAAGAAACAGGTTTTACCAATAATGCTGATGTCGTGGCGGAAGGTAAGCTTAAACCGCAATCGGATATCACACTTGTGGACAAAACAACTACTACACAAGTAATTGCACATTGGACACGTGCGACACAACAAATTTTAGATGACGCCCCGCAAGTACAATCATTAATTGATAGTCGGCTCATTTATGGACTTCAATTGAAAGAAGAACACCAATTACTCAACGGTGATGGTAGTGGTAAAAATCTCCACGGGATTATACCGCAAGCGTCCGCATTTACCCCGCCAGTCGGCTTAACAACACCAAGCCCAACAACGGGAATAGACATGATCCGTATTGCCATGTTGCAAGCGGTATTGGCTGAATACCCCGCAACAGCGCATGTATTAAACCCTATTGACTGGGCAAGTATAGAGCTTTTGAAAGACAGTGAAGGGCGATACCTTATCGGCAATCCACAAGGTTCTATAGCCCCGACATTATGGGGCTTACCAGTGGTTACAACGCAGTCTATAGCTTATGGTAAATTCTTGACTGGTGCATTCAAAATGGGCGCACAAGTATTCGACCAATGGACAAGCCGAGTTGAATTGGGCTTCCAAAACGATGACTTTACAACAAACAGAGTAACGATCCGCGCGGAAGAACGACTAGCTTTGGCTGTCTATCGACCGGAAGCCTTTATTTACGGGGCTATTACCCCCGTAAACGGCTAATAGACGATAGCTTTAACGCATATTTTCGGGGTGGCTCAACCACCCCTTTTTTATTGAGAGGTTAAACCATGCAATTTGAAGTCATGAGACAGCATATAGGCGATCGGTTCTATAATGAAGGAGATATCCGTGAAGCGAATGAACAAGACGTGATGCATCTTATAAAAAACGGTGTTTTGCGGGAAAAAACGACTACTAGCAAGGCTGAACAAGTGCCCCCAAACATAACCAATGATGACACGACACCAGCCGATAAAGAAGACGATGTAGTCGAAGAAGAAACACCAGCAAAAGCGCGTAACAAAGCAGAAAAACCGCTAAAGAACAAAGGAAACTAGAATGTTATTACCAGTCATTCTGGAAAAGCCAACGTTTTCGGCAGTTACACTGGAAGAGGCAAAAAAGCATCTTGATGTTTTGGGCTTTGATGATGATGACGCGGAAATTACCGGCATTATAGCATCTGCTATAGAGCATCTGGAAAAAAGGCTGGGTTTGACATTATGTAAAACCAAATACCGGCAGGACTTTCATGACTATTTAGCAGCCGCCCGCTTGGCAATCCAACCGGTAATCAATATTGAAGAAATCAATTGCCATTGTTCAGATGGGACACAAACGCAATTATCGGCTGACAAGTTTAGTCTAATACAGACGGATAAGGGCGCAATAATCCAGTTTTTGGGGGAACAACCAAAACTGGCGAATAGAGCCGATGCTCTACAAATCTGCTTTTATGCCGGTTATGAACGTGAAGAAATACCCGCATCATTGAAAGCGGCAATTCTCATACACTGTAGTATTCTTTATGAACACAGACCCAACACGTCCAATGCTAAACCGGTTCTAAATGACGCCTATGAGGCATTAATCCGCCCGTGGTGGAGTCCGTGTATATGAAGCTTTATGAAAATTACGCATTTTTCAAACGCGAGATTGTCGATGATGGCATGGGCAATCAAAGTGGCAAATATACTAAACAGTTTGAAACAAAGGCAGCCATTTCCTACCGACAAGGTAGCGAGACGGTGCAAGCGGCGCGACTACAGGGCAAACAACCTGCATTTTTAACAATCAGGAACTTTCAGGCAGCGCGGCAGATAACAACAGACTGGTGTTGCTGTGACATACGACAAACACGTTTTGACGATGAAACAGGCGCGTTTGACGGACAGGTTTATAATATCAGGGCAATCTATGTTGACCCGTTAAACCGGCAATATATCCGGCTGACATTGGAAGGCGGCGTAGCCGTATAAGGTGATGATGATGTGGATTAAAATAACCGCGCCTTTTGAATGGCGACCAAACAAGCAACAAATATACGTTTTCAAAGTCGGAGAAAAATACAGTGTCACACGCAAATGTGGACAGGAAGCAATTGAACAGGGTTGTGCCGTCAAATTAGCCCCGCCGACACGAGATGAAGCAAAATGCCTATCAAAGTTACCTTAATGGGTAGAGCGCGTTTGGAGCGGCAAATACAAGCACTACCTAAAGCCTTACGAGATTTGCTTAAAGCGGATATGGAAAAATATGCGCAACAATTCGTCGATAAGCTAAAAACCGTCGTGCCAGTTGATACAGGTGAATTGCGAGATTCTATTGGTTGGACATGGGGACGCGCTCCTAAAAAATCGACAGCCTTGGCAACCGCCAAATCGTCCCTTGGATCCGGTCTTACCATTACCATTTATGCCGGTAATGAATCAACATTGGTTAAAAGTGCTAAAGGACGCCGCCCCTACCTGCAAAAAGCATGGATTGTCGAGTTTGGAACGTCAAAGATGCCCGCTCGCCCTTACTTTAGACCTTTATGGAAACTGGAAAGACGGAAGATAAGAAGCAAAATGAAGAGAGCCGCAACCCGCGCAATCAAGAAGGTAGCAAACTCATGATGCCCGCAACCTATGAATTGCAATATGTAATCGTACAGGCTTTACGAGACAATGAAGAGGTTAAGAAACTGGTCAATAACCGAATTTACGACCGCATACCCGATGATGCTAAATTCCCTTATCTCACTATTGGTGCAATGTTCAGTAACACCGGCCACTATGATTGTATGGAAATTGATGAAGTTACTATCCAGATCGATGCATGGTCACGTGCGGTAGGCTATCCAGAAGTAAGAAAACTCAATGATGCCGTAAGATGGGCACTGACAAAAAACGAATTAACGTTAGAGGATAACGGCTTAATCAGCTTCAAACATGAAATGACCCGAGAAATGCGCGATCCAGACGGTTTAACCTCGCATGGTATCAACACGTTTGAAGCAAATATTCAACGGTTTTAACCCCTCAACTATCAACAAACAATGTTCAATGGCCGCTGTAATGAGCGGCTTTTTTTATGGAGAAAAAAATGGCTCAAGCAACAGTAATTAAAGGCGGCAGTGTTCGGGTTTATCTTGGCAATAACGCTGATCCTATAGTTTATACTGACCCGTGCGGTTTTACTTCACGTTCAATTAACTTCAATAAGACTTTAAGTGAAGAAATAATACCAGATTGTGAAAATCCTGATGGTGTGTTTTGGACAGCCCGTGGGGCAAAAAGCTTGTCTATGGATATTAGCGGCGAAGGCGTACTTGCAAAAGAAAGCAAAAATATATGGTTAGATGCTGTGAAGAACCCCGATTCCGTACCGGTAAAAATAGAATTAGTGTTTCCGGGGGAAACTACCTCGTGGCAAGGAAAAATGCAGGTAGATTCACTCCAAATTACCGCCCCCATTGGTGAAACCGTAAAAGCGTCTATTGGTCTGAAGAGTGACGGGGAAATGGTGCTAATGACCGATGACAAAGACGCCAATAATAACGGTGGGAATTAATTTAAATGTCGAATAGAAGCGGCAAAACTGAATTGCCTTTTGGCAATGATACCCACATTTTTAAATTAGGTTACGGGCAAATCAAGGAGATACAGGACACTACCGATGTAGGTATAGCATTCATTCTGGACAGCTTGTTACATGGCACATGGAAGATTGAATATATTAGGGAAACCATACGTTGCGGACTTGTGGGCGGTGGTATGTCACCTGCAGAAGCAATCCGTATGGTAAGAACCTATGTCGAAGACACGGAAAGCTACCCAATTGCAGGCAATATCACGATTGCAGCTAGTATCTTAGCAGCCGCTATATGTGGGGCGGAGGAAGAAGATAAAGAAAAAAAACCAGAAGCGGCGGGGGACAACAACTCCCGCCGCTCGAACGAGGAAAAATCCGATTCAGCCCAATCTATGGAGCCGGTGCCGTAATGGGTTTTACACCTGCACAGGTAGATGAAATGTCAATGTGGGAATTTGACGCCGCATTGCAGGGTTATGTAGAAGCCAATTCAACTGAAGACACTGATAACCAACTAACATACGAAGAAGAAAAGCAACTAAGAGAAGAAATTCTCGCTATCAGCTAAGTGCTTATTCACCGTTGCGAAACCTAATAAAGAACTCGAAAAACAACGCTTTTGAAACCGTAAAAACATGATCTTTGGGGGGGCTCCCCAATTTTGGGGAGACCCTATATCGAACATGATAACAGAGGTTTTGCAAATAGAGGTAACACATTGAAAAATAAGGATCGTCCAAAATTGGACAACCAGACCAGTACAAGACTATGATTTTGAAGAAGAACAACAGGTAAGGAGTTTTTTGGAAAATACCGAAAAACCTATAGGCGGTAATCCAAAATTGGATAACCAAGTGCGTACAAAACGATTAAAAGACTTTAGCTCATTTTTGAGCAAAAGTGGTGGTGGTCGTCCATCGAGAGGCTCCTCAAAATTGAGGAACCTATTTTGTCACTTATTAACGAGCTGAAAAACAACCCGATCTATCGTGCTATGGATAAAATCGGGTTTGTTTAAACGGTGTTGCCATCATGGCAATGTCTTTGTAATCTTCCTATCAATAGGGAGACAGGTAAATGATAAGATTAATTCTCACGGCTTTGATTTCAGTAATTGGGCTTGGAAGCACATTCGCTGCGACAGGTGAAGATTGCGCAAAGAATGCTAATAACGACGAGCGTTTGGCTTGTTACGATAGTATTTATAAGACAAATAATGACACTAAAGATGAAGAGAGTAAAAAAAATTGGTATTTAGTGGAGGATCGCTCCAAGCTTGATGATAGCGTTTCCTACAGCATGATAGCCGTTTCTGACGAAAGAATTGATGAAACTGAAGGTCTGGGAGGTTATGGCCATATAGGAATAGTTTGCAGCAAAAACTCAACCCGAATCTTATTCCACGCTGGTACTCATTACCTTAGCGATATAGGCAGGTATAATCGCGTGACTTACCGCGTTGATAAAGAAAAACCTAATACGATTTCCATGGGCGTATCCGAAGATGGAAAAGCACTTGGGTTATGGTCTGGAGCCACTTCAATCCCTCTCATCAAAAAGATGTTTGGTCATGAAAAGATGATTGTAGAAATAACACCTTATAGGGAAACTGCGATAACGATGGAGTTTAGTATATCTGGGCTTGAAGAAGCTATAAAGCCACTACGTGAATCATGTAAATGGTGAAAAGAGCGGCTTAAATGCCGCTATTTCTATTCTAAATGTTCTTTGATTATACGCCTTATAGCCTCTGGACGTGTTTCATTATCCTTACAATTAGCATCAACTAATGCCAATAAATCAGGTTGGAGACGCACTTGAATTTGCGCGCCTTGTCCAATTTTGGGGCGGCCTCGTTTTTTGGTACCATTTTTTTCTTGCTTTATCATAAAATAAATGGTACCAAATAAATCAGGCTGATGCAAGACGGCAATCTCGCACCAGCCCTAACCGAAACGAACCTATACCCTAGGAGGCTCGAATGGCTGAACACGCCAATATCACAGAATTACCCATTTCGGCAATTCCAACAATTCGCACGATTAATACAGACGTTTCAATTTTCACCCTTTACCAACAATGGTTGAAATGGCAACGCGTACTTTCTGTTTGTTCGGAAAGCATGGAACAAACTTGCTACAATATGCTCAACGCATACGAATACGCAATCTGCTCGAAAGAGCCAGAGACGGCACAAGAATTTGCAATACTAATACTAGTTTATACAAATGTTGGTATTTTTTCTCTTTCTGATGAAATCATTGCTAAAGCACAGCATCTAGCACAAGCACATTAATAACAACGCGATTTCAAATCACCTTGCAATCACGCGAGGCGGTACCGTGCGTAAACACGGTATGGGAGAGCGGCAATGCTTGATCCACATATCGTCCGCTCTCCCCCATGGATCAGCAGCTTTTACGGGCTGCCAACGAAAGGACATGTAACATGTCATACGTGCAAAATGAAACACAAATCAATTCGGTTCTGGTAAAACAAGAACAGCAACCAATAGTATTTGTTCAAAATGGTGAAGTTTCTGCAAATAGCCGCGATGTTGCCGAATATTTCGGGAAACAGCATAGAAATATCGTTCGAGACATTGAAAAACTGATTGCAGAGCGTGTGCCCAATTTTGAGCAGACGGTAGTCTATCGTGAAAACCCTAGTGGTGGAGCCAGCATAAAATCAAAAGCATACAATATGGATAGAGATGGCTTCACCTTATTGGCGATGGGATTCACTGGCAAAAAGGCACTACAATTCAAATTGCGCTACATAGAGCAATTCAATGCGATGGAAGCGGAATTGCGTCGGCAATCCAATGTGGTGATTGACTATTCTGATCCGGCAATTCTCATAGGGGTTATGAACCACCTTCAAATAGAAAATAAGAAAAAAGATGAACTCATTGCCGAACAAGAACAACACTTGAAAAAACTTGACCGGCTTGAGGGTGCAGAAGGTTCAATGTGTATTAGTGATGCAGCAAAAACACTGGGGGTAAAACGGGACGATTTGTTTCGTTTTATGGATTCACGGCGTTGGATATTTAAACGGACTGGAAACAAGAATTGGCTTGCTTATGATGAAAAACGAAGAGCGGGCTATATGGAACACGACGATCATCTTTATATTGATGCTGAAGGCAGGGAACGTGTAGCAACCCGTGCGCTGGTTACCGCCAAGGGCTTGGTGAAGCTCGCCGAGTTGCTTAACCAACCGTTACATTAAATAGAACTGAAACAACAACAAGATTAAGGGGCGCGAAAGCGCCCTTTTATCGTTTTTCACGGTAGTTCAAACCGGAAAATTCCCGGTTTGACCTTGTAACGTCACTAAGAACCGTTCTTTATCGTGGCGGGTACAAGTCATAAACCGTAATATCTTTTACTATTTTTCTCATCTAAATCTCCTCTTTCAACTAAAGGATTTTATCATGTCAGATGACTGGCAACGGGTAAGTGTGCAATTTTCCGCCGATATAAGTGACTTGAACAGGAAAATGGCGAAGATTGAAAGCGCGACAAATCGTGCCATGAAAACGCTAGTCACAGAAGCGCGCAATGCCAGCACACAGGTAAATAAAATATTTGATGATCTCGGACGGCGGGCATCTGCTTCTATTGCCGCCATTGGCGCAGCCGTTGGCGCAAAAGAACTCATGGGGCTATCCGACAGTTGGACGACTTTAAACAATAAAGTAGCAGCCGTAAGTCAAAGTACTGGTATGCAAGCCCGTTCTATGTCTGATCTAGTCAAGGGAGCAGACGATGCCCGTTCTGGTATCGAAGCTTACACCGATCTCTATACCAAGCTAATGCGTTCAGCATCTGGTGTCGCGCAAAACGAGGAAGAGATAGCCCGCGCAACGAATATCGTTTCAAAAGCATTTGTTGCAGGTGGAGCGGCAGCATCTGAACAGGCAGCCAGTATTTTGCAGTTAGGGCAAGCTTTAAGCTCTGGCGTTTTGCAAGGTGACGAATTGCATTCATTGCGCGAAAATGCCCCCCTATTGGCGGAGGCTATAGCAAAGGAATTCAATACAACTGTTGGAGGATTAAAAGAACTTGGTGCCGCTGGAGAACTTGTAACAAAGCGTGTATTCAAAGCCCTTTTATCAGCTGAACAAGATATCGAAAAACAATTCGATGCTACAAATGCCACGATGGAAGATGGTTATAAACGCATCAAGAATGCTTTGATGCTATATGTCGGCATAGGTGGGCAAACTTCCGGTATAAACCAGAGCATTACTCAAGGGCTTATTATGATAGCCGACAACTTCAACAAAGTTGCCGATGTCGCTGCTATCGTTTCCGGTGTTATTGCAGGGCAACTCGTGGGACGATCATTGCCAGCCCTTATCAGCAAATTGGCATTAGCTGGTACCGCAACAAAATCGTTTATAGAAGCCTTGAATAAAGCCAAGAGTTTGGGAGGTGTTTTAACGGCTATTGGTGGAGCATCTGCTCCCTTTGCTATTGTTGGGGCTGTCTTAGGCGGCGCAGTCATTTACGCCATGAATGATTATATGCAAAAAGCAGCAGAAGCAGCAGCACGAACAGAACGCTTAGAAAAAGCGATGAATGATCTTCATGCGCAATCTCTCAATACAGCGGAAGGCTTATCAAAAGCAGCAAAAGCAGTTGATGAGCTAAGCCCTGAACAGAAAACCGCGAAGTTGAATGACATTAAGAAAGAATACAAGGAGATAACAGAGTATATAGATGGGATTGCGAAAAAAGGTTCAATTCAATTTATTCTAAATGTTGGAATGAACGCCAATCGCCCCCGTGAAATAGATACACTCGGTTATAGGGAAATCGCGGAAGCGACAAAAAGCGTAACAGAGTCAAGCGAGAATTACGAAAGCGCGGTCAAAAAGATAAACTCTATCAAAATTAATCCCGATACCGCAGAAGATACAAAAAAATTCGCTGACGAGGCACTGGAAGCTCTAAAAAAGTTTAAATATTTGCCTATCATGGCGGCAGAATTGGGCGAAAACTTCCAATTGGACGAAGCAGTCGCACAAGTAGATGCATTCAAGCAATCATTAGAAAGCCTCCCCATACAAGATAAAGAGGTTATAAAATACCTGCAAAGCTTAGCCGAACAATTAAAAGAAGGTGGCGACAAAGCCGATGAAGCGAGAAATAAACTGACCACTTTTGCTAACCAAAACCCTAGTTTTATATCGTGGTTTGGACAGTTGGATACTTTAACGGAAAAGATAAAGACTGTCATTGCAACGGCGGGGTCACTCAACCAGATACCGTCGCAGCTTGCAGCAAATAAAGCACTGAATATGACAATATACGGTGGTTTAGATGATAGAATAAAACAAAATCAGGAGGACACTAAAGCGGCAAAAGAAGTTTTTGACAAAATGAACCGACGAAACGGTATGTCAGCTTCACAAATCGAACTGGACAACGAAATCGATAGCATAAAGAAACAGTTAGGTGTTCATGCAAGTGCTATTGGCGACGAAACAATCACAAAACAGGCAAAAGACAATATAGCAGCCAGACATAGGCAAGCCGACGAGAGGAAAAAACCGAAGAAAGAAAAACAAAATGAATATGAGCGGCTCACACAAAGTATGAATGACCGGATAGAGGTTATCAAAAGCGAAACAGCCGCTACAGCGCAACTAAACCCACTGGTCAACGATTATGGGTACAGTCTGGAAAAAGCAAGGAAGCAACAAGAGCTTCGCAATGCAGCCATAAAATCCGAAATAGCATTAACACCAGAAGTCTTGGCAAGTATTGAACAACAAGCATCTGGTTATGCCAAGGCAACCTCTGAACAAGCCAAGTTGGCAGAGCAACAAGAGAAAATCCGTCGGAGATACGAAACCCTCAAAGATACTTTTAAAGAGACCCTCACGATAGGTATAAATGGTTTTAGAGATTTGAGAAAAGCAGGGGCAGATCTTGCTGATTTACTCAGTCAAAGGCTAATAAACTCCGCAGCAAATGGTATTGCCGATTGGTTATTCGATGGGGGAAACAACAAACCCCAATCGGGCGGCGGGTTATTTGGCGGTGTAAAAAAACTGTTTGGTTTTTCCTCTGGTGGGTACACCGGCGACGGTGGCACGTATGATGCCGCTGGTATCGTGCACCGTGGCGAATATGTGCTATCAAAACAGGCGGTTCAGAATATCGGGGTTGGCAACCTTGATACACTGCACTCCCTCTTAAAAGCACCAAACGGCGGTTATTCTTTGGGCAACATAGCCGCGCGTATGCCGAGAACCCCGTCAATGTCAGACCTAAGAGCTCTACAAACACAAAAAACAGAAAAAGAACGGTCTATGAGTATTCACGTTACACCGTCGAAGTACTTTGACGTACATGTCGAAGAAATATCCGGCAAAGTAACCTCTACCGGTATACAGCAATATGACAAGGTATTGGACAATACGCTTGGTGCAAAACTCAACAACGGGCGTCAGATGAATAGGTATTAACATGGTAACGTTTCCACGTCCCTTGCCAAATGTTCAATTTACGCAAGCCAATTTTGAAGTTGAACGGTTTATGTCTGTTTCAAAATTAGGCGGACAATTAACCAACATAGTTGAGTATTTGTCACCAAGTTGGAAGTTTACCGCAACAACTCGTCGGCTCAACTATTCAGACGGTCAAATGGTCAATATTTGGTTGGATAGCTTTTGCGGTGGTTTGTATTCGGCAATGATACGATCACCGCTTTATTGCACCCCGCGCGCGCATATCAACAACCGTGGGGCTGAAAAGATGAATGGTGTTTTAACCGCAATAGAAAACCAGAACATTTTGACAGTTACGAATGTTCATGCTGGACTTACTCTATCACAGGGCGACTTTGTATCTGTGATGGATAATGATTATTTTGCCCTTGGGCAGGTAGTCGATGTATATCGCGTTAGCCCCGATACGCGCAGAATCCAGATAGAGCCAAAGTTGCCAACCTATATAAAAACAGGCGCAACAGTACGCTTTGATAGGGCTGAACTGAAAATGCTCTTGGATAAAACCAATATCAGTCGGTGGACATGGGATTCCCCTAGTGTTTCCATGACATTTTGGGAAACAAAACAATGAAAACACTATCTCAAGATGTTTTGCAGATGCTCGATGAAGGCAGGCTTATCATTCGTGGCATGATACGTTTTGACTTTACCAATACCTATGGGTTTTGGACTGATCGCGATGACTTAGTCTATAACGGTGTCACTTATAAGCCAGGCAGCATTATAGAAGTAACTCCATTAATCAGTAAAACCGGTATGGAAGCACAATCGGTGGAAATATCGCTGGTACAGGATTCAGAACGGGGTTTAACACCAAACGTTCTGGCATCTATTGAAAGCGAAGTTTATCACCAGAAGCCAGTTACCATTTCAGACGCCTTTTTTCACCCGCGCACCAATGCCCTTGTGCATGTGGAACCCCTTTATCGTGGTTATGTTGATACAGTCGAACATAAAACGGGGGCAAATGGGCGGCTTATCATGCATTGTGAAAGCCGCGCCTTAGACAATGTAAGAACAGGCTATAGAGTACGCTCAGCAGCCGATCAGCAGCTTATTTCACCAGATGACCAATTTTTCCAATATGTGGAGGCAGCACAGAAGGAAGAATATTACTGGGGCGCGACCAAGAAACAAAGCTAATTCAACAAACAAACGAGATTAAAGGAACCACGGCTATGAGAATAACCGGCTGGGAAGATGCTTTGGCGCGCGTCATTGAAAAACACGCGGCCGAACCGCTTAAATATGGCAAATCCGATTGCGGGCAATTGGTGGCCGATGCTGTAGAAGCAGTCACAGGACAGGACTTATTTAAAGACTATCGCAATTACACAACAGAAGCCGGTGCCGCACGAGTATTGCGCAAAGCTGGTTGCGAAAATCTGGGCGATCTCTTTGCAAAGTACTTACCCCTACAACACCCATTTTTTGCCAAGCGTGGGGACATTGGCGTTATCGAACAAAATGGCAACATTTGCGCAGGCGTATTTACTGGAACCGGCTTTGTCGGCAAGGCTGAACAAGGCGTGTTCTATTTGGGTATTGATGCGGTAAAGCAAGCTTATACGGTGGTTTGATATGGGTACAATCGTAACAGCCGTTAGTGCAATTGCTGGTATGCTGACAGCAGGAGGTTCGATATTTCAAAATCCATTTGTCAAACTATTAGCCGGCATAGGCTTACAGTTAGGTGCCAGTAAGCTTGCTAAAAAGAAACAAAAGAAAGCCTCAAGCGGTGGGGGCACAAAGCTGGAAGCACAAATTGGTGGCAGCCAGCCAAGGGAAATAGGTTCTGGATTATTTGCAACAGCCGGTCAAGATATCTCAACCCCATTCACTTTTGGCAAAGAAAACCGAATGGCTGTCAAGGTCATTATGCTGTCGGACTTTCGAATTGATGGCATCAACCGCGTTGCAATCAATAATATCTGGTGTGACCTAACAGGTGATAACAATTCAGAGCGTGGCTATGGTGTAACCGGCGAAACAAGTGCTTTTGTTAGGATCAAATTATATCAAGGTGACGCAAACCAACAGGCTGATCCCTATCTTGTCAATAACACCAACGGGAAATGGACGGACAAGTGCCGCGGTGCCGGTCTAGCTTATGTGGTTGTAAGCATTGAATATGACAAAGAAAAAATGACACAGATCCCGACATTCCTATTTGAATGTCGCGGTGTATCATATGATCCGCGTTACGATAGTAGCGTTGGGGGACAAGGCACACAACGTTATGATAACGTTAGCACATGGGCTTATAGCGATAATCCTATTGTGCAGGCTTATACCTATTGTCGGGGGTTCAAGATTAATGGCGAGTTGATCGCGGGGAAAAATATGCTCGCGCGCGATTTGCCGTTGCAATCATGGATTGCGGCAATGAACGTTTGTGACGAAACTATGATAACGGAAACCGGGCAGAAACGTTACCGCGCTGGTACTATTTTTTCGGCTGCACGAGAAACAGAGCATAAAGAGAACTTACAGCCTTTACTAGATGCTTGCGCTGGCGAATTGATCGAACGTGTTGACGGCGATGTGCCAATGGTTGGCATGACACAACCGATTGTAGCCACCTTATCGGATATGGATATAATCGCAGATGAGGAGGTAACATACAGCGCACACCGCTCACGTTCAGAGCTCATTAACGCGGTATACGGTAGCTATAATGACCCTGAAAAGACATGGAACTCTGTAGCCTATCCAGCGCAAATAAGCGAAGCAGCACAAGCAGCCGATGGAGAAAGCCATGCGACACAAATAGATTATCAGGCTGTGTTTTCCGGACAACAGGCAGCAAGGCTTGCCAAGGCAGCCTTAAGAGCCAACAGATACCAGGCAAGTGCAACAATTGTCGTACGCCCGCGCTGGTTAGTGTTGGAAGCCGGTGATTGGATTAATCTAACCCTAAAGGCTTTTGGTACAAGAACATATCGCATTATCGCGCGATCCCTTGCGCCTTTAGGTGAAAACGGGGCGCGCAATGTAACGCTTACTTTGCAAGAAGTGGGTGCCGGTATTTATGACAATTCTGTCGATATACCGGAAATGCCAGTTATAAACTATCCAATTGTGCCAACCTTGCAGCAATTCCCCGACGGGCTGAGGACTATTGCAACACAGGCGGAAGGCAATGGCAGCAGAAAAATACCCGCGATTATTGTGTCTTGGTTGCCACCAACCGACACAATTACGGTTATGGGTGTGCTCATAGAATTATGGAAAACCTCAGAACCTGATCGGAAAATTCAATTCCAAGTAAGGCAGCCACAAAATTCTTACACTATTGTCGGTGGTCTATTGCCGCATGAAGCCTATTGCATACGCGCAACAGTCATTCCCGAACCATACCGCATGACGTTATGGAGCGACACCAAAACAGTAACAACACTTGCAGAAAGTTACGATAATGAGGAACTAAAAAAATATGTTTCCGATATGAACCAATGGGCAGCCTTTGACCAACGCTATGTCAAACAAGAAATAGAAAAGGTTAGCGCAGTTATCGCCGACGCAACGGCTGGTGGTTATGAAATAGGTCGTTCGTTAAAACGGGAACTGATAGTCACGATTGATAATGCCCGCGCTGAATATACTGAGCTTATCAGTGTAGCCGTTAGTCAAACGTCCGCATTGGCGGTTAAGCTTGAAAACCTTGAAGCCGAAGTAAACGGCAATATTGCGCAAGCCTTTAATGAGCTTAAAACAAGTGTAGAAACAGTTGACGGTAAAATCACCTCAACGTCTAAATCGGTGTTATCTCTTAACTCAAAAGTTGATGGGATATCTAATGATCTAGGCGGGCTATCCACCCGAGTTGACCAAAACGCAAAAGCAGTCGCGGAATCCATTACTTCTATCAACGCGCAATATGGTGAGTTGGTTAGTAACATAACCATACACATGGAAGCTGTTGCGGCTCCAGATGGTATGCAGGCACGTAGTGGCTTCACTATGAAAACCGGCAGTGGCGACAACTGGTCGGTAGCCGCCTTTTATATCGACACCAATCCCAATTGGAGCCGTATGTTAGTGATATCTGATCAGTTTCTTATAACCGATAAAACACTGTCACAACAGCCGTTTGCTTTTCAGAATGGGCAATTGACCTTGCAAGCAGCAAACATTGGTGACGTGACCGCTGGTTATATCCACTCACCCGACAACAAATTCATAATTGACCTTTACCAACAACGTATTTTGATTGGTGATTAAATGAGCACACGTTTTCTATTAACAAGCACACCACCGCGCATGATTGTATCCAAACAGGGCTTTGAAGCCAGCCCTGATCTAGACGATGATAACAAGTGCTTTGATTCAAATTGGTTTGGGGGGAATGGTATAAAATGGGTTTTAAGAAAGGAACAACAGTTTGAGCCACAAGACGATCGGGACGAAATGGAATTACGAAACATGACAATCGACTTTCCATATGAATTGAATTATCAACCGGCTTGTATCGCCTTCCATTGCAAGGGTGCGGTTAGGGATAATCATGATCTTATTGTTGTAAAACAGCACTACCTTATTTGGAACGATAACAAATCTGTAACAGTACGCGCAACATATGGGGAAGGCAGTCGCGGCGGCGATGGTTTATCAACCTTAATTGTTGTAGTCTTCGAAAGCCGCCCTACACAAGTTAGAACCGAAAAAACAACACGCATTGTTATAGGCGCAAATCCTTATGATGGTAGAAAAGGTCTTTGGATAACGGAACCCGGTTGCCGCGCTGGTGATTTGAAGGAACCGCATATTATTTCCAGTGATAACGATTATCTGAAATTACACGCTACCGGAATTGTCGAACCAGATGAACATGGAAGTTCACATAATAAATATTGGACAGCGGACTTTTATTTCCCACCATTGCCATATTTCCCGATTGTATTTTTACAATTAGCGGCAAATGAAGCAAACAAGCGCATAATCTATCCATTTGACATTGGCAACGCAAAAATGAACGGTGTAGAAGGGTCATCTGATATCCCTGCTTACTATTATCGAATTTACAAAGACCATATCAGCCTAATAACTTATTCAAGAGACGATAAAGAGAAATTTGATCTCCGTGTCTTGGTATTTCAAAACAAATTAGTATGAGCCTTGAGGAGATGGTTACCAATGCCAACAAGGGTTATTTTATCAAAAGACCAAATACGTGTTTCCAAAGAAGGATATGACGCGAATTCCAATACACTGGAAGAATTTGTCTTGCATGAAAACATGAATGTAATGGCGGTTTTCGTTTTCGGCTCGTGTTATCTTGATGGTAAAGATCAACGCTTTGACATTTACTTCCCAAAGCCAATCCAAAATTTACCATATGTCATTATGACATCAAATGATGGCGTCACAGCCGGACGATTTACTTATGGCTTTGAAACATCTCAAGAAGATGGTGTCTACAAGCGAGGGAAAATCAGGAATTTTGATGGTAATGCTCGCACAATAACGTATGCAATTTTACGTGGCTTTTAAAACTTATAAGCAACACCTAATCGTATATCATGGGTTTTAAGCTTTAATTCACGTTTATGATCGTCGAGACTAAAGCTTTCACTTCCATAATCAGTATATCTATATTCGGTACGTAAAACAATATGATCGTTAATGGCATAATCAATGCCAGCCCCTACAGTCCCACCTTGTAAGGCTCTGTTCTCTCGATATGAGTCATAGTAATTCGAACTTTGACTGTAGTACAACTCATTTACCATTGAATATTTTAATTCCGTGAAGCTTATACCAGCTGCGACATATGGCAACAACCGCCCCATAGGTATGCCAACACGTGCCCTTACAGCACCAGCCCAACTCTGTTTCACATTGGTATGATAATATTTAAAAGATCTCGGTTCATCAATATCAAGATCGTTCATTTGATAGTGATATTCCCCCTCACGACTTAACCATGCAAAGTCTCCTTCAATTCCGAGTAGAAGATTTGGCTTAATTTGCCAGTTATAGCCAGCATATGCACCGCCTATTGGCTTACCAGTGTTAAAGGAGTGCCCGCGCATACTAAATTTTTTTCTATAAGTAACCATGTTGGGAGGGAGGTTAATCTCTCGCGGCTCGCTCTGTGCCGTATAGACCCCATTACTCCACGATTCACCAACTTGACCGCCGATATAAAAACCAGCCCATGAAAATGTCGGGGCGGTGGTAAGTGGCGTGTTGTCGGAGGCAACAATATCGGCAGCATAAACCGAAGGTACAAATGCGCATGTAAGAATAGTTGCAATACAAGTTATACGACTAAGCAATTATACCTCCCCTCGATAAAGCAAAAAGACGCTAACAGCAAAATATACTCCCGTCTAGCACAACAAAACCATTATCAACGGAAGAATTCACCATGGAAGAAACACAGAAAATAGAAATACCGCCAATCGTCAATGCAGTAGAAACGTCAGCAATTAAACAGTTTTTAGAACAACGGAATATGCTCAATGCAGTCATGCGGTTTGAAGCCGAAAAAAAGAATGAAATGCTGCAAAAGCAAATTGCCGAATTGCAGGCAGAATTGGAACAACTAAAGGCACAACCGCAAGACAAGGATAAAGCGGAAACAGCAAAGAAGGATCGGAACAATGTCTAATCCTTACCTTGACGGTGTCTATAATGTTGGGACGGTCACATTAACAGCCGGTTCAAAAGACTTCACAACGAAAAATGCTAATTTGCGCTCGGACGCGCCAATATTGGCTGGTGATAGGATCCACGTAAACGGTAAAGAACTTATAATTGAAGCCATTACCGATACGGATAAAGGGCGATTGTATTATGAGTGCCCGAGTGATTGCGCGGGAACAGATATACCCCTTGTTATAACCCTTATTTCATCACCTGCACGCATACAAAGCAATACGGCAAAGCTGATTGAAAAGCTAAGCAAAGGCTATTTACCGTCTCTTGCAGAGCTAACAGCCAAGGAAGGACAGGTATTTTGCGCAACCAATGTTCAAGGGGAATTGCGCGCCTCTGATCTGAATGCAGATAATATCGGTGAAACAAACGGGCGCAAATTTATGACCGTCGATGAACGCAACAAACTTGCAGGTATAAACGGCTTAGATCAATCAACATGGAATAGTGCCAATGATTGGACAGAAGCTCTTATCTCACCACAAAAGCTATCAAGTACAATTAAAACTGCTTTTGGCGGTGATAAAGATACTGGCTGGGTGAAAATGCCAAATGGGGTCATTATTCAGTGGGGTAATCTGGTATCAAAAAACGACAGTTACGGGCAAATTATCTTCCCCACAGCATTTACAACAAAGTGTATTTTAATCCCCACAATGGATCAAGCGTGGGGTGGTGATGGTTTTGCCCCCATTGTTTATGCCGATTGGGGCGATAACCCTAACAATGCAATAAAAGGGCTGTTTTGCAGACAGATAAATGGAATGAGCGGCGTTAGTCCTCTCACCATGTGGAATGTTCAATGGCTGGCTATAGGACACTAAAATGATTAAAGCTAAATTTAATGAAGAAGGCTTTCCATTAGCCTTTTACGACACGAACGCCTATGACGATTGTTCACACATTCCAGACGACACTGTTGTAATAACAGAAGAACAATGGAAAGAATTCCTAAAAAATCAGGGGTTCAGAAAATGGGTAGCAGGGACAGTTGTTAAATATACGCCACCTGAACCGCCTTTATCGGAAATCAAGCAACTGTTAAAACAACAGGTGGACACAGACGCTGAACACGAACGGCTAAAATACATAACGTCGGGCGTTGGACAATCTATGACCTATCAGGGGAAGTATAATCAGGCGGTGGATTATTCCAAGAAATATGTAGCACATATGCAATCCCCTGATCTGGTGCCTGAACCTAATGAAGATGATTATCTGTTGTTAAAAGCTGGTCTAGGAATAGACGGCAATACACTGATAGAAGTAGCCGAAACGATCACCGATTCATACGCTCGATGGCAACAGGTGGGCGCAGCTATAGAAACAACACGGCTCGAAACAAAGGCTCTGATAGACGAAGCAGAAAGCGTTGCCGAAGCAAAGTCCATTTTTGAGACAATGAAATGGCCGACACCGTCATAAAATAGCGTGTTTTATGCATGATATTGAGTTCATGCGAAAAACTTCTAATCAATTCGGCTCAATAGCGAAAGCAATTGAAAACGATATGTATCACGTTCATGCGTGGTGTAACGACTTAAAATGCAATCACACAAGCGAATTAGACCTAAATATGCTTGGTAAAATTCTTGGCTATGACCGAGAATTTAGTGCTCGCTCTATTAATCCCACGCTTAGATGCACAAAATGCGGCAAGAAAAACGGTTCAATTCGTATTTCACCAAAAATAACCAATTATATGTGGCGGGGCGATTAAGCCTGACTGATATACCCCCGCCTCCGAAACCTCTTCTATAGCCTCGCTTTTGCGGGGCTTTTTTTATGCTCGAAAGGAACAACCATGAATATCAACCTAGGCGATACGCGCTCTTTAATCAAAGAGGCTGAAAAAGCTGGATTATTGCGCAACCAGCTAGCGTATGTGCTTGCAACAGCCTATCACGAAACGGCGCATACGATGAAGCCGGTTAAGGAACAGGGTAGCGATAAATACCTAAAGTCAAAGAAATACTATCCCTATATAGGGCGAGGCTATGCTCAAATTACCTGGAAAGAAAACTATGAGAAGGTAGCCAAGTTACTAAATATTGATTGCGTCAAAAAACCAGATCTTTTGCTAGAACCAGAATACGCCG
>CALYQL010000022.1 GCA_945285915.1 uncultured Bartonella sp. | reverse complement strand
CACAGCCTCACAGCCTCACAGCCTCACAGCCTCACAGCCTCACAGCCTCACAGCCAGAGTCTTATGCACCATCCGAACCTTTAAAATGGTGGCTGTTGCTTGATTCTGCACTATCGAAATTAGTAAGTAGCCTTTTAACCTCAACTAATCATTGCAGGCAAATAGCACCCGCATTAAAAGCCGTTATTAAATTTGTTATATTCAGCTCACACTCAGTATTTCAAAAAAACGAAAAAAGTTGATCTCAAAGTTTATTGAAGTTTATCCTTTATTGTTCGGTAAGATGTATAGTCTATACAAAACGAATATTCTATAAAATGGATAGTCTAAATGTCTAGAAATGGAGGCTGTTTCAGGCTTTTGCTATAGGCTACACTCAATATTTTAAAGCCAACCTTTTTTACAAAAATAGATTAGCGGAATAACTACCGAAATGACTAAATTTGAATGATAAAGATATTCATTAAATACGAATATAAATACGTAGATATTTAAAAATAATATTTATTTCTTGTTTGAACTTAAAACTACGGAGGATTGCACATAATCGTCTGATGGGACAAACAACCATGGGCAATAGAGGTTGTTGTGGAATGTCCGAATTTCGTTATTTTTATAAAAATTTACTCGAAAAGGACATATGTATAGCTGTTTTGTGAGTATTACGGGACGCATTATGGTGATTTTCACACTAAATGCATTGGCTAATTCTAATAAAATCGATCGCTAATTTGGATCAAATGCAACCGTCACTATCATTTTAAGATGTGGTTGATTGGCACAACCAAGTTGGGCAGTGGTTTATCAAGTGCTGCGCATATATCACGTTCAATGATGTTAGCAATCGAATTGATTAGCAGGGTGTTATCGAGGTCATCGAATGGGCGTTCAAGTTCATCGCTCAATGCATCAAGGCTGAATAATGTATAGGCTACAAGTAGGCTAACTACAGGTGTTCACTTATAAAAAAATAAAAACACTGGATAGTGAACGAAGAAATTTTGAAATTGAGCGAAAGCAATGTGACATTAAGCTAAAACGCTTGTAATTTTCATACAACCCAAATAATCATTTTTTCTGAGAGCTAAATAATATACCAAAATGTTCTCTTGAGGCTAATATTACAGGTATAAATCTACGCGAATTAAAATATTCACGAAATTAAAATCCTTGTATAGTTTAAGGTGTGAAGTTAAAACGAGATATAAGCTATAAAAAATCATGCTAGAAAATAAGATGTAGCCGATGATGACACAGGTGAACTGTGTGCAATGTCTAGATATACGTAATTGAAGAGCGTGATGAAGAACATTTTGTAAAAGTTTTTTCTGACTGTGTAAGCGCAGAGTTTGAGTTATCCGAGACTGGTTACCGTGTTTTGTAGCGGTTTTACAATCACATCAAAAAGAAAAATTAACAGATGGCCTTGCTGATACCGTAGATTTAATTTGGTTTGACCGCGGTTTGAATGGTGATGCATTAGGCATGACAGACAGAACTATTCATAATAGATTGAAAGAACTCATTTCAGAAGAATTTTTAAAGCCAAAATTACCTAATCAATATTAGGTAAATCCTGCACTATTTTTTAAGAAAGATCGAGTTGCCCTTATGCGTGAATATCGCAAAACACAAAAGGACAAACAAATAAGACATAAATAACCACTAAGAGTCCAAGGCAAAACAATGCACTATACAAAATCTGACGCCAACTGGATTTATCCAGGATTAAATGGTTGTGACTATGCTGCTCACAGAGCACCCATTGGGCGTATCCATATAGGACATCACTATATACCCACCTTAACGCCCAACCAAGCCGCAAAAAAATTAGGAATATCTCGTCGAACCATTATGAGGATTATTGCACAATATAAACTTCACACCATCCGTGACAATCGCAATCAATGGTAGATTGATGATGCAGACATTGCCCATTGGGGGGGCGCAGTGAACCTGCTTGGCCTATCACCCAAGCAACGCTCATACCTGCGCACCCTATTCATGTGATACAAATGCGTATAGCTGTTTTAGAGGCTAAACTTAAAGCCGCAACCAACCAGCATAATTGATGATTTAAAAAAAATCGGTATGCATGGCGAGAGCAAACACAAAATGTATCTCGACCTTGGTAGAAAAAAATAGCACTATGATGAACTACTTTCTTCGATTTTTATTGAGATATAATATAACAGAATATGATATTATATCTTTTAGGTCGTTAATGAACTAAAAACCTCCAATCTTAGGTATTTTTATATAAAGAACTCTCAGACCAATTAGATATAGACGCAAGCATCATAGCTTTTGTTATTATTGTCTTTATTTTAGATAAAATTACACACTCTGCTTCTATGTTGTGTTCTTTTCTAATGTTCTCTAGAGCTTTTTTAAGATCTTCACTGATTTTATCCGCTGTTGTTAAAACATATGCAGCTATAACTCGTCCTTGACTTGACCTTGTATCAATTGCTTGAATCAATTGCTCTGCTACTTCAACACCTATTTCACCCTTGTAGTTTTTTACTTGAATAACGATTATCCATGGGAATTGTTCGTCAAATGGATTTGGGATGTTAATTACAATATCAGCTCCACATTCCGATGGTCCACCCGTATGCTCAATCTGAATATTTTTCATTAAGGGATCCAAAACATAGCACAAAACAGGTTCCCACTCTGTTCCTTGTAAAACACTAGGTAATTCTTTAATGATCGTATCTGATAAATTATCTACACTTGTTGTAATCGCCGCGTCCACGGTCTCCTTAGCGCGCTCCACATGATCACTCCCTTCACGCAAGAGATATTCTTTTTTATCTTTCACCAATGAAATAATCTTATCAACACAGTCTTTGTGTGGATTAATATTCCACAATCTTCCCCTACATCTTAAAGACCCTCGCAATGCTGCATCAACATTTTCATTAGAATAGGCAACTCCACCTTTGGTGATAACTTCAACAGGAAGCATATGCCTCAAATCCCCAACTTTTGTATCCCCACTATAAGAATAATCACCAGTGACACGGCATAAAGTAAAGAAGCCATTTTTAGGCATATTAGGCACTAGGATAATATCACCTACCTGAATATAAGTCTTAGAATATCGACAATATTTACCAAGCATCTTTAAGTTTCTGAATGCAGCTTCTTCATGAGATGAAAATTCTGTCCGATTAAAATTAGGAGCTATTATTTTATCATATACATGGCTCTAATCTTGTTTAAACGGTTAAATGTTTAAAGTTTAATATGGCAATTTTACCTAAATGTGCCGATTAACTTAAACCAAATCACATGTCCGAAATTTAGACATCTGAAATCTTGTAAATCACAGATACACCCTGCGATTTCATACGTGAAATGCAATGGTGCAAGTAACCAAATGAAAATTTTAGAGGTATACTTTTCGGGTGTTCAAGAACCCTTTTTGGTCTTTTTTTTCACATTTTATAAAATTTTTTGTGAACAGTTTTGTTCTCTAGTCTATTCCTATTATTATACGATTTGTTTAATGTATTCAATGGCCTGTTCAATTGCACGGTTTATACCGGATAACTCGCCAATCGCTGAATTAATGGATTCAACACTTCGATTAATGTTTTCTCGATATTCGTTAGCCGCGTTTCGACTGTTTTCAGCCGGTCTTCGTAATTGTTCAGCTTGGTGCTAAAGCCAATTTATAAGTTTCTTACGTTCTGCTTTCTCCAGAACTTTGATAATTTCAGCCCTATTTGATACCAGAGAGGCTTCCACGAGCGTTTCTATCGTCGCATGTGTCTTGTCCTCAACGCGTTCTTTGTAGCTTTCTGTGTGTTTCTGGCATGTTCTGTTGAATGTGGGGCAGCCCACTGATTTTCATAATTCAGCTCATTTTGCAGGGATTGAAAAATTTAATTAGTATTTTCGGCTTTGATAAGCCGTGATATTCTAGCAATTTACCGATCAATGTTGATTAATTCTACTATTACGGCCATAGCATTCGCATCTGCTTTGTAGCGATTAGCCCATTTAGTAATCTGCTTTATGTTATTACCAAGCCGAGCTAGTTCTCGAATTAAAGCTGCATCAGCGTTTACACGTTTGCGGCGCATTACCTTTGTGCCATCTATGGCCATATTGATTAAGTCGGTTAAGGGTGTGCTTTGCTCCTTAGCCTTCAAGAGCCATTTTTTTTAACGCCATCATCAATTCGTATTTGAAGTTTTGCCAATGTCAATGCCTTCAAGGGGGGAGAAAAGGGGGCAAACTTCCCCTTGCTAGTTCACAGTCAATGACACGTAGTGTCATGACAAGAGTATACTGGCTAACAATAGTTTAGCCGCATAAATTTTGAAATTTCGGTAAATTCTTCAATAAGGAAGGTGGTTTTTGTACAATACAGCCATTCGGGTCGCTTACGCACGTTTATGCACAGCTGCTAACGCAACTGATGGGTAAGACCGATTATGCAAAATTCTAATTGTCTTTTTGTTTGTTCCAGCTCATTTAACTCGGTCAGTCAATACAGTGCGTGTTAAATCGTGCGTTCCTTCCTTCAATATGTTTCGTAAAGCTTTAAATAGAGTAAGAAAAAGAAAGGCTTTAAAAGCCCACAAATAACAAAATTCAACACTCAATATCATTTTAAGATGTAGTTGATTGGCTGAACCAAGTTAGGCAATGGTTGTCCAATTGCTGCACATATGTCACGTTCAATGATGTTGGCAATAGAATTGATTGGCAGGGTGTTATCAAGATCATCGAAAGGGCGTTCAAGTTCATCACTCAATGCATCAAGCCCGAATAATGTATAAGCAACAAGCAAGCTTGCTACCGGTGTCCACCATCCCAAAATATCTGTAAAACCGAACGGTATCAAAAAACAGAATATATAGGCGGTTCTATGCAGTAAAAGAGTATAGGCAAAAGGCACGCGGGTTTGATTAAGACGCTCGCACGCTGTATGGTATTCATTCAGCTCATGCAAACTTTTATCAAGCATTTGATATTGAATATCGGAAATTTTATTTTCCCGTTGAAGATCCGCTAAAAGCATCGCCATATGATTTAAAATGAACGAAGGTTTATTATGGCTAGCTTTATAAGCCTGAATAAAATCTTGCGGAAAATCAGCCATTATTGACGGTATTGAGGACGTACCTTTTAGGTGGTCGACAAGGCTTTTCGAAAAGGCTGATGTTAGTTTCAGTAGCTCAATCCTGATATTGTTGTGTTGGGTTAAGATAGAGCTTTGACGAATGAAATCGCGCGAGGCAGACATCATGCGCCCCCAAATTTTTCGTCCTTCCCACCAGCGATCATAACAGGCATTGTTACGAAATCCCAAGAAGGTAGAAAGCGCGATACCGAGCATCGCAAAAGCGGTGCCATTATTATAAGTTGGCACAATTCTGGGATAAAAATGGTGCGCTATTACCAAGGCTGTTGATAATACCAGGATAGCAATCAGTTGCGGTGCAATTGTTGGTACAATGGATCCATGCAATACGAAGAAAAGTTTGAAGATCCCAGGTTTTTTTCGGACAATCATTTTTTTCTCCGGTGCCAAAATAACAAAAACAAATATGCTTTTGGCCACAAATATGCGTATTATGGAAATGTCTTGTTTGAAATTAATCAATTATGGAAGCGCATTTTAAACTTGTTTGACAAGAAATGCGCTTCTTAAAATTGGATATATTGATCGGTGCTGTTAAATTGCCAATTTGGAAAAATCCGCAACCTTGCACATGACAGATCGAATACGCGTCAAAAGAGCCAATCGATTGGCGCGAATTGCGTGATTTTCGTCATTCACCAAGACTTTTTCAAAAAAGGCATCAACGGGTTGACGCAAATTGGCGAGTGAAAGCAAAGCACCGGAAAAGTCACCAGCATCAATGTGTGATTGCGTCGCTTTTTCCGTTTTACCAATTGCTTCATAAAGCGTTTTTTCTTCCGCCTCGATCAATAACTCAGGATCAACAGTATCAGCAATTTGGGTAGATTTTTTAATCTCTGCTTCAAGAATATTAAACGCACGTTTGCTGCCGGCAAGCAGGTTCTCACCATCATCTGTGTTGATGAAAGAGATCAGCGCTTCAACGCGTCGTGCTACCTGCAACAAATCATCGGCGTCATTTGTCAGAACGGCATCAATAGCATCGTGACGCGCACCTTCATCTTTCAGATAAACTTTTAATCTTTCATGGAAGAAGGATAGCAAATCCAATAAGATCGGTTCTGATTTTGCGCTAAATTCATGTTCAAGTTTGCTTTCTTCCATGCGAACCGCATTGGAGAAATCTTCTGCAGCATCGGTTTCGCGTGCTTTTTCAGTGCTTAATTTATGTTCATAAGTTGCTAAAGCGCGTTCTATCGTATGGCGGGAAAGTAGACCTATTGCTTGCTTGAAAATAGGCAGCAAATGTATTGTCCAATCGCGCACGAGCAATAAACGGATGACACCGAGACAAGCACGACGTAGTGCAAACGGATCTTTCGAACCGGTAGGCTTTTCATCAATGAGCCAGAAACCAACCAGAGTATCAATTTTATCAGCAAGAGCGACAGCTATTGATACCGGTTCCCGAGGGATACGGTCGGTAGGGCCTTGTGGTTTGTAATGGTCTTCAATGGCTTGTGCCACGCTTTCATCTTCATTTTGTAACAAGGCATATTTATGCCCCATCACACCCTGCAATTCCGGAAACTCTCCAACAGCTTCGGTTTGTAAGTCAGCTTTTGCCAAAAGTGCGGCACGTTTTGCCAATGCTGGATCTGCACCAACCAAAGGTGCAATTGCTACGGCAAGAGCCGCGATACGTTCGACGCGTGCACCTTGTGTGCCTAGTTTGGCATGGAACGTAACATTGAGGTGATCGAGCCGTGCCATTCTCTGGTCTAATGGCTTTTTAAGATCAAGCTCTAGTTTGTCCGCTGATAATTTGAGTTGTGGAAGGTCAGGCAAATTATGTTGGTCAGTTTGCCAGAAATACAAGGCATCAGATAGTCTTGCCCGAACCACTTTGCCATTACCGCGAGCAATTTCCTTGCCGCCATCTGGTGCGGCAATATTGGAAACCAGAATAAAGTGGTTGGATAGGCCGCTATCCGTGCCTTGCTTGCGTGTCACAAAGCATTTCTGGTTGACGCGGATCGTCAGCTGGATAATTTCCGGCGGGATTGCAAGGAAACTCTCTTCAAATTCTCCCATCAGGACAACTGGCCATTCAACGAGACCGGAAACTTCTTCCGCCAGAGCATCATCTTCAACAAGAACAAGGCCTTTGGCAAAGCATAGGTTATTAGCATCAGCCAAGATAATTTCTTTGCGGCGATCAGCGTCCAGAATAACTTTTTCCTGTTCCAAACGGGTGACGTAATCGTCAAAACGTTTCACTTCGATGGGGTGACCATCGCTCAAGAAACGATGTCCATAGGTTATATTGTTGCTGGTCAGGCCATTGATTTCAAATGGTATAACCTCTGTATCGGCATTTTCCGGACCAAAGACGCAAAGAATATTTTTTAATGGGCGTACCCAGTGAAGGGCATTTTTATCGGCCGATTGGCTGCCCCAACGCATCGATTTTGGCCATGGGAAACTACGAATGATATCCGGCATGATATCGGCAATAATCTCTTCTGCGCTGCGTCCTTTTTTGACTATTTTCGCAACATAGAAATCCCCTTTTTTAGGGTCTGAGACGATTTCCGCTTCACTGATATCGTTTAAACCAGCAGAACGCAGAAAACCAGCGATTGCTTGCTCAGGTGCTTTTACACTTGGACCCTTGCGCTCTTCATGAACATCTTTCGACCGCGGTGTTAACCCACGAATGTCGAGTGTAAGACGGCGTGGTGTCCAATATTCACGTGCCGCTTCATAAACCAAACCGCAATCGACCAGCCTATTGGTAACAATCTTTTTCAGGTCTCCTGCCGCTTTGCGTTGCATGCGTGCAGGTATTTCTTCACTAAATAGTTCCAGAAGAAGATCAGGCATCATTCTTCTCCTTTATAATTTGCGCCACCGGCATTAGTTAACAGAAAAGCTTCACCACAGCGGCGTGCCAGATCCCGAACTCTTAAAATATAGCTTTGTCGTTCTGTAACAGAAATAACACCGCGTGCTTGCAATAGGTTAAACACGTGGCTGGCCTTTATACATTGGTCGTAAGCTGGCATGACACAGCGGTGAAGACCATCAGGTGTATCTGGCTTGCCAGCATCAAGGATTGCCGCACATTCTCTTTCGGCATCAATAAAATGGCGATGTAAAATGTCTGTATCTGCAAATTCGAAGTTGAACCGTGAATATTCTTGTTCAGCCTGCAAAAAAACATCGCCATAGGTTATTTTTTCGGCACCATCACGACCATTGAAGTTAAGGTCATAAACATTATCCACGCCTTGAATATACATGGATAGTCGCTCAAGTCCGTAGGTAAGCTCACCAGAAACGGGCGAACACTCTATGCCGCAAACCTGCTGAAAATAGGTAAACTGGGAAACTTCCATACCATCACACCAGCATTCCCAACCAAGACCCCATGCGCCAAGAGTTGGGCTTTCCCAATCATCTTCCACAAATCTTACGTCATGTAAGTTTGTATCCAGACCAATTGCTCTTAACGATCCCAAATAAAGATCCTGCAAATCTTTTGGTGAAGGTTTTAGCAAAACCTGAAATTGATAATAGTGTTGCAAACGGTTTGGGTTTTCACCATAGCGACCATCGGTTGGCCGGCGCGATGGTTGCACATAGGCTGCCTTCCAAGGACGTGGTCCCAGTGAACGAAGAACTGTTGCTGGGTGGAATGTACCAGCCCCCACTTCCATGTCATAAGGCTGTAAAACAGCACAACCATATTGTGCCCAATAGTTTTGCAAGGTCAGAATTAATCCCTGAAACGAGTGTTTAGGGTCGAGATATTTGGGCAGGCTCACGATTTTACCCTTTTAAGATTTGTTAAAAAAGGAAGAGGAAATAGATTTCCTGTGTTTAAAAATGTCTAATCTTTCATATTGCCATGGTCAAGGGAAGAGCCTCCATTGAACCAATATCATGATAATTTTTTATAACGTCACCGTCGGGATTTCTATTCACTGAGAGGTGGTTTGATCTTTTAGTCCGACTTTCAGCTTTTCTTCAATTTTTGCAATGTCTTCCGGTTCCGGATTATAGGCAAGAGCGTGCTTCCATTGGTATGTTGCTTCAAGCTTTCTACCGGCTTTCCAATAGGCATCCCCCAGATGGTCGTTAATTGTTGCTTCTCCTGGCTTGAGTTTTATCGCTTGTTCCAGCGTTATAACGGCATCATCATATCGACCGAGTTTAAAATAGGCCCAGCCAAGCGAGTCAACGATTTCTCCATTTTGTGGGCTAAGAGCAACAGCCCGTTTGACCATTTTAAGCGCTTCATCAAGCTTCTCGTTGCGTACAATAAGAGAATATCCAAGGTAGTTGAGAACATCAGGTTGGTCAGGTGACAATTCCAAGGCTTTACGAAAATCAGCTTCGGCCTTATCCCACAGGTTCGAACGTTCTTCCGCCATTCCGCGAATATTGTATAAAAACCATTCTCTTTTTTTTGTATCGGTAATATGCGCAATGGCACGATCCATCACTTCGACAGCTTTGCCATAGTCTTTCGTCTTTGTCAGATATGTCCCAGCCAGAGCCAGTGATATAGCCTGGTCATCAGGATATTTCTGTTCCAATTCGGTTAACAGTTTTATAGCCCCCTCTGTATCATTCAAATCAGCCAAATTGAAAGCAAGATTGGTCTTAGCATCGTCAGAATAAAATGAATTTGGCGTGATTTTTTTATAAAAATCAATTGCCTTATCCTTGGATGATGTTTGGCTTAATATAGAGGCAATCTGATATAAAGTAGCGTCATTTTGCGGGCGCAAAGCCAATACCAGTTGAAGATAAAGAAGAGAAAAATTTTCCGATAGCTCACCTTTGACAGATGTGCCTATATTGTACAAAGCTTCACCAGCACCATCTTGTGGCGTTTTAACCAGCATATCCAACGGTAGGTTCTTTTCAATTTGGATACGCATATTTTTAAAAATGTTTCGACCAGAAAAATTCTGTTCGCCAATCTGGATTGTCTTTAATGCCCCTTCTTTATTATTATTGCGTGACTGAAACGATGCGTAGGCATTAATGATGCGTTCATAGGTGTCAGGAGAGGCAATTCCTGCCTGCCGGTTTGCCAGTGCTTTACTATAATAGCGTTCGGCATCTTGTTTTTTACCAGCAATATCACTCATCAGCGCCATATGATAATTGACAAAAATATCATATGAAACGGGACCACGAAGTTTCTTGAGGCTGTTGATAGCTTTGTTGCGGTCGCCCGAACCAAACACAGCCCATGCATTTAATAAGCCAGAGGTTATATTTTCCAACTCACTTGGATTTTTAAACTTCAAATGCTTTTTTACATTTTCATATTTGTTTTTTATGAAATCATCGGTTGCAAGCGTAAGATGATAAAAGTGATCTCGACTTGACTCATCCTTTATGTTGTTTGCCTGCTCGACAGCCTCCTTGAAGTTTCCATCAACCAACAACATAATCAATATATCATGCTGTAGGTCATTTGACATGGTTTTGTCAGGTATCTTGAAAGCAGAAGCCTGTCTAAAATAGGCCACTGCCAAATCCATATGATTATCTCCTGCAGCAGCACGCCCAGCCAAATAGGCCCCGGAAAAAGTCAAGGCTTTGGTGATTTCTGGTTGTTTTGCACCCGCAAACGACGTCATAAACATCGTTCCTGCGGTAAAAAATGCAAGTAGTCGGATAAGATTGCCGCGCTGCATAGATGTAATCCTTGCTTTCAGTGAATACACGCAAATAGCAAATATATATTTTTATGAGTTATAACCATGTATTGTCTATTATGGAAAGAAATCTCCATATTTGCTAATAAATTTAATGCGACGTCAATTAACGCGCGAAATGCAAAACTCGATTACTTCTAAAAGAGCATCTTTTTCAGCGCTTGGTGCGATATTCTCAAGCGCTTTTACAGCTTCCGCACCATAATGGCGGGCTTGAGAGATTGTATCTTCAAGGCTGTGGTGCTTTTTCATCAGTGTAAGTGCATGGGAAAGCGCCTCATCATCGTTCTTTCCTTCTTCCAGAGATTGTTTCCAAAAATTCTTTTCTTCCGCATCTCCCCGTGCATATGACAAAATAACCGGCATTGTTATCTTGCCTTCACGGAAATCATCACCAGTGTTTTTTCCTAAATTTTGGGCATTGCCACCATAATCGAGTGCATCATCAACCAGTTGGAATGCTAACCCCAAGGCGGTGCCATATTGCCTTAATGCCTTGCGCTCATTTTCACCTTTTCCGGCAATAATTGGCCCAACTTCAGCAGCTGCTGAAAATAATGCGGCGGTTTTCGCATTAATAACCTTGAGATAATCCTGTTCGCTTGTGTGCATATGCTTAGCAGCAGCCAACTGCATGACTTCGCCCTCTGCAATAACGGCAGCGGCATTTGCCAACACAGACAAGGCATCCATCGAATTGACTTCAACCATCATTTTGAATGCTTGGCCAAGCAGGAAGTCACCAACCAAAACACTGGCTTCATTGCCCCATATCATTCTGGCTGTCGATTTGCCGCGACGCATATCACTTTCATCAACAACATCATCATGAAGCAGCGTTGCTGTATGCATGAATTCAACAGCGGTTGCCAATTTTACATGACCCTGTCCTTGATAACCAAACATACGGGCAGATGCCAATGTCAGCATTGGTCGCAATCTTTTTCCACCAGATGAAATCAAATGATTAGAGACTTCCGGTATCATCTCCACATCAGAACCGGCCATTGCAAGAATAAGCTTATTCACAGCCTCCATATCTGATTTTGTAAGATTAATCAGCGGCTGAACAGATGCCTGACTGCTTTTCATCTCATTCGCTTTATTTTCTGCAACCAATGCATACACTCCTGTAGTGTTCTATCGACTTTTATTTTGCCTTAATTCTTAACAGCAAACGATTCAATCTTTCATATAATTTTAGATAGCGCGTTGCTAATAATATTTTGGAAAAAAATATTTTTTTATCTGCGACTGGGTGCCGCGGTGAGATAAATTATGTAACATAGGCACTATGATTGAACTAATCCGCTCAAATGATGTTGTATTGCTTTCTTTTACTGAAAGCCTGATGAAAGAGGCTGGCATCATGTATTTTATTGCGGATCGGCATACAAGTATCGCTGAAGGTTCTATGGGGTTGATACAAAGCCGTTTTCTGGTTGATGAAGACTTTGCTGATGAAGCAAAAAATATATTGATAAATGCAGGACTTTCAGACGAGCTTTATAATGGTTGATAAGGGACTGAGCGCAGACGAAACCGATACGGTCGATGTCTTTCATCGCGGTGGTTTTTATCTGGTACAACCCCGATTGGGTGGGCATCGCTCAGGCATGGATGCAATGCTTCTTGCCGGGCTTGTTCCTACAAGTTTTAAGGGAAAAGTGGTTGATCTTGGTGCAGGCGCAGGTGCGGCTGGCTTTGCAGTTGCGGCAAGATGCAAGGACGCACAGATCACTTTGGTCGAGCGTTCAGCTTTTATGCTGGAATACGCAAAAAAAAGTAAGGCTCATTTAGAAAATAGCTATTTAACCGACAGAATAGAGATTATTGCTGCGGATGTGACTTTGCGTGGTCAAGAAAGAATCAATGCAGGATTGATGGACAATGCATTTGATTTTGCCATTATGAATCCACCTTTCAATTTTGCTTCGGATCGCCAAACACCGGATAATTTGAAAGCAGAAGCCCATGTTATGCCAAAGGATATGTTCGAGAATTGGATACGCACGGCAACGGCTATTGTAAAACCATCGGGATATTTAGGGCTGATTGCTAGGCCGCAATCCTTGGGCGAAATTTTGCAGGCACTTGATGGGCGCTTTGGTGATATAAGGCTAATCCCACTTCACCCACGAAAAGACTTGCCCGCTATCAGAATTTTTATTCATGCAAAAAGGGGAAGTAAGGCGCCTTTGTCATTTTTACCTGCATTGATTATGCATCAGGATAATAATCAGGCTTTTTCGCCCAAGGTAGATGTTATCAACAATGGACGGGCAAGTTTTTGGGATAGGGCTTAACTAAAACTTGCGTTTTTTTTGATTGTTTATACATCTGGTTTATATCTACTTATTATATGCGCGCTATTTTCTTGAGGAGTGCAAGTTTTGTCTGGCTTTATAAAGCGTTTTATTCCACGTCGTTTTCGTTCCAATTCGGTGGAAATTCCAGTTGTCCGTTTGCAAGGAATGATTATGGATTCGTCTTCGCCTTTAAAACAGACATTGTCCCTCGGCTCATGTGCAGCCGCATTAGACAAAGCCTTTGCCGACAAAGAAGCACCGGCGATAGCCATCGCAATTAATTCGCCAGGTGGTTCGCCTGTTCAGTCGCGCTTGATTTATCGCCGTATCAGAGACCTTGCAGAAGAAAAAAATAAAAAGGTTCTGGTCTTTATTGAAGATGTTGCAGCATCGGGCGGTTATATGATTGCATGTGCAGGTGACGAAATCTTTGCTGATCCATCTTCTGTTGTTGGATCTATCGGTGTTGTATCTTCTTCTTTCGGATTTCCGGAATTATTGAAAAAAATCGGTGTTGAACGCCGCGTCTATACTGCAGGCAAAAACAAAGTGTCGCTTGATCCTTTCCAGCCTGAGAAAAAGGCTGACATAGATCATTTGAAAGCCCTTCAATTGGAAATCCATGAAACCTTTATCAATCTTGTTAAAGAAAGTCGCGGTACCAAGCTGGCTGATGATGCCAATCTATTTACTGGTATGTTCTGGACAGGCCTTAAAGGTAAGGAACTTGGGCTTGTTGATGAATTGGCTGATATGCGTTCGGTCATAAAAAACCGTTACGGAAAAGACGCAAAAATGAAGCTTGTGTCCTCTGCAAAAGGATTATTCGGGCGTAAAAGTCCAGGTATCTCGGCAGGTCATATATCAGCTTTGGTTGATGGTATAGTTGCTTCGGTTGAAGAGCGTGCAATATGGCAACGGTATGGTCTTTAAAAAGTCGGAATTTTGCAAGATCATATACAAACTTGATATGTTTTTATGATCGACCAAATAAGTATGCAGGGGGAGGAAGGATAAAAGATGGCCAAGTTTGTTATATATGGTTTACTATGTGCGGCAGCCCTCTATGCTTATCGTGCCTTCAAACGTGAGTCTCAACGGGTGGCTTTGCGTGTTAAACGTGCTGAGGCTGAACGGCGGACTGGTGCAAGAGGTACTTTGGTTAAGGACCCAAAAACGGGCGAATATTACGTAGAGCGGGATTAATATCGGGTGTCGTTGCCAATATCGGATATTGCTCGGCTTACCACGCCAATAAAAATAAATTTGGCGCTTCATGTTGTTGGTAAGCGGAATGATGGCTATCATCTTCTTGATAGCCTTGTATATTTCAGTTTTGAAGGTGATGTCCTTCACTATCAATCCTCACAAGAAAATCGGTTTTCCGTTACGGGGTCTTACGCAAAAGAGCTCACTAACACGCCGAATAATTTGGTAGAGCGGGCGCGCCAATTTATGGCGGGTCGCTATCCAAACAACGTAAAAACTTGCCATTTGGTGCTTGATAAATTGTTGCCCATCGCTTCTGGTGTTGGCGGTGGTTCTGGCGATGCGGCTGCAACGATTAAATTATTGCGTCGTGAGTGGGCGGTTGAATGTAATGATGATGATTTGCTTCAATCTGTGGTCTCTATAGGGGCAGACTTGCCAATGTGCCTTGCGGCACTTTTGTATAAAAAACCGCTGCGCGCTACTGGTATTGGTGAGACACTGGAAATCATAGAAGACGCTTGTTCCGTTCCCATGGTGCTAATTAATCATGGGCAAGAAATCTCAACGCCTGAGATATTTAAAAGATTAAGCCACACAAATGGGCAACCAATTTCTATTGATTATTCTGCATTGAAGACGGTTCAGTCTTTGGTCTCAGCGCTCGAAAACACGCGTAACGACCTATATGAGCCCGCACATATCCTTGCTCCTGAACTTGCGAATGTGTTAAAAACCTTGCAGAAATCGGGGGCATTATTTGCAAGAATGTCGGGGTCTGGTGCAACATGTTTTGGTATTTATGCTAATAAACAAGATGCTGATGAAGCAGCAAAAAATATCAAGTCATTTCAACCGGATTGGTTTGTCAAATCCGTTGAAACAGTGGGATCGCGTCACAGTTAGATAGAAGGATATGGAACAATGCCGACAATTGATGAAAATGCAACGTTAGAAGCTCTTAACATTGCAGTTTTGACCATATCCGATACACGAAAAATGGAAGATGACCGGTCTGGTGATGTGCTGCAGGAGCGAATTTTATCGGCCGGCCATCATCTAGCAAAGCGCGCGATTGTTCGTGATGAAATTTCTGATATTCGCGCAATTATCGAAGAATGGGCCGCTGCCCCCGATGTTGAGATTATCGTCACAACAGGTGGTACTGGCTTTACTGGTAGAGATATTACGCCGGAAGCGGTAGAGCCATTGTTTGACAAAAAAATGGATGGTTTCTCCGCAATGTTTCATAAAGTGTCGTATGAAACAATTGGAATGGTAACGATACAGTCGAGAGCAACGGCCGGTTTAATCAATGGCACATTTGTATTCTGCCTGCCAGGGTCAACAGGGGCATGTAAGGATGCATGGGATCACATTTTGAAGGGTGAGTTGGATAGCCGTCAACGCCCACATAATTTGGTAATGATTATGCCACGCCTTATGGAACGCTGATTTATGATATTGGTTAGATAAAATAATAAGAATTATATTTAAAAATATATAAATTTTATTTCTAATTGTAATTATTATTTGTTTTTTATTATAAAATAAGTAATTTTTTTATTTTTGTTATAAATAAAAATAATTATGTTAGTTGTTGTGGTGTAATATGGTATAATTTTTTTGTTAGGTTGATATTATTTATTTCGCTTGCGCTAAAATTTTCTAGAAAAATACTTTTTTAAAATCCGCATATTTGAATTACATCTAGCAAGTTATTAATCAATTGAGGAAAACTAGTTAATTAATTTGATCATTATTGACCGTTAATCTGATATTGGTAAAAACTGAAAAATAGTCTAAAGAGATTTTTATAGAAGCACTCTTAATATTTGGTTGGATGAGAGTTACGCATAATGTCGGGAATCACGAAGTTTATTGGTAGCTGGAAATTTCTAATTGCATATTTTTTATTAGTACCAATACTAATATTTGCTGCTAATTGGGATAATACCCGTGCGCCGCACGAAATGGTTGCATTTTCTTTTTCAGAAAAGACACCAGAAATATATTTAGGGTCTTTTTTTTACAAAAGTAAAGCCAACCTTTTAAGTTTCAGTGGCAATGAGCAGGAGTCAGCACAAGGGGCGCTATCGGTAACACGTGAAGGTCAGGTGTTAGATCCGACATTTGATAAGCAGACCACGTCTTCCAGTCATTTTCGTATTTATGATGTCAAGTCAGGCGACCAAATCTGTCTGGATAAAAATTGTCATCCTGTAAAAGACGCGCTTAAACTTGGGGCGTTAGTGGAAGGTAATGAGACCTATTTAACAACGGTCTCGGCTGAAATCCCGACAAATGATTTGCCTGTTTCAAAATCTATTTTTATTCATTCAGAAAAAGCTGTCGATATTTTTATTGCTGATTTAACAGTAAATCAGGTCAAGAAGTTTTCATTAAATAACAATATAGCAAAACCCATAAATTTCTATAAAGCAGATGAAGGTCCACGCCTACTCTCGAGTGAAATTATGCTGGTGTTTTCAGCATTGTTCTGGAGTGTTTTGTTTTATATTTCGATATGTGTCATTGCTAAAAACTACAAAAAAATCGATATTTATGGCGGCATAGTTATATTTATTGTTTTGTTTCAATATTTTGTGTTGTTTCCTGGTGTTTTTACCAGTGATATGATTGTCAATGATGTTGGATCGGGAAGGTATGTTCTTCTTTATTCATCTTTCTACATGTTGCTTAATATATTTATTGGATTGTTCAATTTTAAAGTTATCCAACTGCCTCTCATTGTTATGTTCTTGATGGCATTTTTTGCCATTATAAGTTCTATAAAAAACAAGAAAATTAAAAGAATATTTTATATTATATTTATAATTTTTATAGTTTTTTGTCCGGATATCTACGCAATATTATATGTTTCACAGCGCTATTTCTATCCGCCTTTGTTATTAATTTTATCGATATACTTTTTTATGAAGTCTGTTTCAGATGAAAAATATCAATATTATTACATAACAGCTGCTATGTTGTTTGCTGGAATGGCTTTCATGCTGAGAGATGAATATGCAATATTCATATTGGCCTATTTTGCTATATTTTGTATTTATCGAGGCTTGATAAATTATAAAAAGATGCGCGTTTGTCTTGTTACGATCGTTAGTCTTGGTGTTTCTTGTTACCTTATCGGAGAAGTACTCCCTAAATTGTATAAAGAGGATCCAAGTTATGCGAAAGTAAGGCTTCTTAATGTATCTATGTTGGATGTTGTCCAGCCTTATGTTCCTTGCCCTGGGAGTGAAGCGGAACGTAATCAGTTAAAAGCGTCATCTTATATTGCCAAAGGTGTTGAACTATCTGGTGGATTAAAGGCTTATTGTAATAGCAGCAATCCAGAAAATTTTGTTTGGACGGCTGCGAACGGAATGTGGATGCCATTTGATGTCCAGGTGGAAATCAATGATAATCTAAAAAAGGGTTATCTTATTTCTTTAATTGTATTGCCACAGCCAGCAATGGAGCGGTTTAAGACTCGGGGTCTGGAGATTGTGAATGGAAGTGCTTGGCAACTAATAGACCAATATGCAACACGCGACACCGATAATGGTTTTCATCCAGCAAATGCAGATCGCATGAATTTGGTTTTGGATAGACCATATGTAAAACCGCTGACACAATTTACCATGCGGGTGGCTAATTTGTTTAACGGACAGATAAATTATTGGAATTGGCTAGCTGTGCTTCTGGTTGTTTTTGTCTATCCAATAATTTTTTATCGAACGAAAGCAGTGTTTACGTTAAACATTGCTGTCATTATTTATGCATTGGCTTCTATAGCAATGTCACCTACTGCCAATTGGGCATACATCGTTATGGTTATTATATGGGCGTTGTTTGCAGTTCCATTAGCGTTGATGGAACGCGATTGGCTGCAACAAAACAAACACAGACAAAGTGATGCTACAACATAAATTAAAGCAAATAAGCCGGGCATTCATACGTTTCGCTTTCGTTTCAGGATTTGGTTGGCTCATAGACTTTTGCTTCATGCTGGCAATGGTCTATTACGTTCATGTTGTTGTGGGGGTAGCAAATTTCATTTCGTCTTTTGCTGCAGTGACTTTTGTGTGGTTTGTGGCACTGAAAACTGTATTTTCTACAAAGTATCCGGGAAATAGCTATTTTCTTATTTTTTATTGGGGATGGCAGTTCTTTTCGATACTTTTCTATTCTTTTTTGTTATCGCAATTTATACACTGGACGTATTTTGTTGAGGTAGCAAAAAGTTTTAATATTGGATGGCAGGCGCTCGCTAAAATCATCATCACGCCATTTAATCTGGTAACGAATTTTCTTTTCATGCTTTACCTTACCCGTTTTATGGACAAGAAAGGTCTGACAATTGGCAAATAAACCGCGTATTCTCGTGTTTATACCCGCTTATCGCTGTGCTCCACAAATTGGGCGTGTATTATCGCAATTCAATGATGAAGTTCAAAAATGGGTGGATACTGTAATGGTTGTCGATAACCGATCCCCCGATGATACATCTGATAAGGCTATTGAAAAAGGTCGCGAGCAGTTAAAACACTGTCAATTCATTGTCTGGAAAAATGCCGACAATTATGGACTTGGTGGTTCGCATAAGGTCGCTTTTCGTTACGCTGTCCAAAATGGGTACGATTATCTAATAGTTTTACATGGTGATGATCAGGCCGATATAAGAGATCTGGTTCCATATTTGGAGCAGGGTAAACATCTTGAAAATGATTGTTTCCTTGGTGCGCGATTTATGCCTGGAAGTAAGCTTGCAGGATATTCGGCATTCCGTACATTCGGAAACAGGGTCTACAATTGGTTATTTTCCATTGCGGCATTGCATAGAATATATGATTTGGGGTCTGGCCTGAATATGTACAAATTGGCCAAGTTCCAAGATTTTTATTATAAGAAATTTCCTGACGATCTGACATTCAACTACGTCATGCTACTCGGTAGCTACAATAAAAAACAGACGGTGCGTTTCTTTCCTATAACTTGGCGTGAAGATGACCAGGTTTCCAATGTCCGGTTGTTCAGACAGGCATTTAAGGTGCTACGGTTATTGGGTAGCTATTTTTTCATGCGGTCGGCATTTTTAAAAAAAGAAATGCGTAATGTATATCACGAAGATTATACGGGTGAAATCGTCTATAAAAATACTGTAAGTGATAAACATCAATGAAGTATCTCATTCAGGTTGTCATATTCATTTCGGGAATTCTTGCTTGCATTTGGCTAGTCCACCTTGGCATGTCTGTTATTGATGTAACCATCGATGCAGATATTTTTAAAATACTATCTATCATTTTGTTATATCTTCTAAGCCATATGTTGCGGATGGCTAGGCTGGCATATTTAACGCTTGATCAACGTGAAAAAATGCCAAAACTAGTGCTTGCCCATGCAATCATGTCTTTCCCCGCCGCTATTTTGCCGTTTAAATTGGGCGAACTTTTACGTATTGGTTCATTTTATGCCGTATTTGATGGACACCAAAAGGCTTTAGCAATTTGGCTAATCGAGCGGGTGGGTGACGTCCTAACGTTAATTATTTTCATATTATTGTTAGGAATGATGGGCGTGAGTGTACCCGCTGGTGTCCGCAATACATTTATTGCTTTTTCGATAATATCTGTTTTGGCATTGTTTGCACTATATTCTCTGTCACATACCTTTGTGTTTCTTAATAGATATCTTGTTTTGACAAGTAGCTCTGAACGTGGATTCCGTTTATTGCAGATAAGCCACATATTAAGACGGTTTGAACTTGCTATTCGGGATTGTTTAAGGGGACGAATGGCCGCTTTTTGCTTAATGTCGGCTTTGGTTTGGATTAGTGAAATTCTAGCTTATTCCTGCTACATGGCTTCAATATCTGAAAGTGAAGCTATTTCAGACAGTTCGTTTGCGTTTGGTCTTTTTGCAAGCTTGAGTAATCAAATCAAAAGTGCCAACCAAGGCTTTGGGATTTATCAATCCCTTTCATTAGCGTGTTTGACCTTGGCTGGTGTCATTGTATTCTTTGTTTTTCATTATATTAAAAAAGGAACAAAAACGCGATGAATGAAAAATCGTCAGATCTTTTGATCGTCATTGACGACAGAGAATGGGTTCCTGAAGTATTGCGCACGATTGTCGGTGAGAGGCGATACGGTGATATTCAGCTACGTAGACAAAAATTATACGATACTTTGATTAAAAACTTGCCAGATTGGTCAAAGAATAAAGTTGTTCATTTGCGAAATAATGTTGATTGTCTTGCTCTGCATAATCAATTGTCCAATTCGCCAACGCGTATACCATTATTCATTATCTCTACGAGAGCGGCATTTTTGAATCCTACAGATCTTGGAAAACTCGTCTCTCGCTTGCCTTATGCTTACGAGGATTTTACCGACAAACGGTATCAGCCACTTCTGGTCTATTTTCACGATATGCATGGTTTGCTGGATGATTGGGAACTATTTGCAAATACGCCGATCACAAGCTGGGAAAAATCCTGGAAAGACGTGCCTTATCTCGAAGTCAATCTTCCGCTAGACCTTAAAAGTATCAGTAATTTTCTGCAATATTCAAGTGGCGCAACGGAGACGCGGCATTTTAATAGCGTTGAGATTGATAAATTATATTATACAAAATCTTCAACGGACCGGAAAAAAATGGAGGCAGAATACCGTTTTTACCATTTGGCTCCAGAAAGAATGAAGCCATGGTTTGTAGAAACGTTTGATTATAAGGATAGCGCGGATCATGGCTCTTATCGTATGATGCGCTATTATTTTGCTGATGCTGCATTACAATGGATCCATGAAGCATTTACAGCAGAAAGTTTTGCCTCTTTTGTTGAACGTCTGATGATTTTTATCGCTGATAGACCAACCAAAGATGCCCCGCGTGACGAAATATTGAAAGTTACACGCAGCCTCTTTGTTGACAAGGTAGAAAAGCGTATAGAGCAATTTTTGGCAAGTGACGTTGGTCGTAATATCAATGCGCAGCTTAATGCTTGTGGTGAAGCATTTGGTATCGAAAGCCTTAAAAATCGATATTTAAAAAATTATGAAAAATCAGAACAGAGTATTTTATCGGATAGTTTGTCCTTCGGTCATGGCGACCCATGTTTTTCTAATATACTCTATGACCAAACACATCATTTTCTGAAGTTCATTGATCCGAAGGGCGCTGTAGAAGAAAAACAGTTATGGACCCATCCCATCTATGATCTTTGCAAGATATCACATAGTATTTTGGGCGATTATGATTTTATCAATAATGATTTGTTTCAAGTTTCATTTGACCATAACAACAGCCTGAGATTAACAGCGGGTACTGCGTACAATAATGAATTGAAGTCAATTTTCTTGAATGAGTTGGATAAGCGTAAGATAGATGTCAAAATCATGAGATTATGTGAAGCCTCATTATTTCTTTCTATGCTGCCGCTTCACAGCGATCACCCCAACAAGGTTATGGCATTTATATTGACTGCAAAAAAAATATTAGATGAGGTGGAATGTGAACGATAAGCTCCAACCAATTGACGGTACATTAGTGGTTGATGTTGATGGCACATTGTGTTCAATCAAGACAGCCGATCAAACTTATCTTGACGTTGCACCTAATTTGCCGCTCATTGAAAAGTTACGCGATTATCAGAAAAAGGGTTATAAAATCCTGCTTTTCACTTCGCGAAATATGAAAACATATAAGAGCAATTTGGGTGAAATTAATAAGCATACCGCACCTATTATGCTGGAATGGCTCGATAAATGGAACGTACCATATGACGAGATTTTATTTGGTAAGCCATGGCCACGTAAAAATGGTTTCTATATTGACGATCGGGCGATACGACCTGATGAGTTTTTAAAATTGAGTGAAACTGAAATCCATGCATTGCTTGGGGAGAAGTGATTTGGCACGCACTATTGTTATTACTATGGCAGGACTTGGTAGCCGTTTTCGTAAGGCCGGGTATGACATGCCAAAATACGAAATTATGGCTCACGGACGTGCGTTGTTTGACTGGTCGTTATTGTCGTTAAAAAACTTCTTTGCCAATAGTCGTGTGGTCTATGTTTGCCTTAAAGAAAATAATTCACGTGCATTTGTTGAAAAAAAGAGCGCGGAATTAGGGCTTGATGACGTACGGGTTGTTGAATTGGATGCTTTGACAGACGGTCAGGCTACAAGTGCCATTTTATCAAGCGATCATTGGCGAAAAAATTCAGAGCTGCTTATTTATAATATTGATACCTATGTTGAACCGGATGTGTTAACGCCACAATCTATACAACTGGGGTCTGATGGATGGGTTCCTTGTTTTCAGGCTGCCGGTGACCATTGGAGTTTCTTGAATCCTGATAAAGACGGTTGGGCAATTGAAGTCGCAGAGAAAAAGCGCATCTCTAATTATGCATCAATTGGATTATATTGGTTCCGCTCAGGCGAAGAATATATTTCAGCCTATAACAAGCATTTTTCTGATCCCAATAATCTTGTGAAAGGCGAGCGATATATCGCACCACTCTATAACTCGCTTATTAAGGACAATAAGAAGATTTCGTTTTCAGATATTCCTATAGAAAAAGTTCATGCGCTTGGAACACCTGATGAATTGAATCAATTTTTGTCAGACTTTAAAAGTGAGTGGGATCCGTTTTAACAAGATCGCGATGACGTAGGCACACAGCGAAGTAGTGTTAAAGCAACATACAGAATGCTGCTGAAAAATAGACACTGAAGCAGTGTTAAAAGCCCAATCAACGTGGTGTAAAAAGCAGGTATCAACGCGATACTGAATACTTCACATTGAAGTAACATTGAAAAATGGGCACCGAGCTGCTGTTGAAAAGCAAATGTCAAAGTGGAGTTGAACAGCCACCAAAGTGCTGTTGAGGCACTTTGCAAGTGTGTGCTTAAGATTTTTGCAAGCCATTTGGTGCGCGGCTGAATATCGTTTTAAGGATTATGGCAATAAAATTTGCACAGGCAAAGTAATTGGCGTGAGCTTTTTGATGCTTGCATCGAGATGTTGGTGTTGCGCTGCAATATTTAACAAATGTTCTTTGAGAGCAAGAATACCGGCATCAAGATGAGTATAGCGCGTAAAGAGCTTTTTTATAAAAGATAATTTATTGGCGGATAAAATGCTGAATTTTGCTGGTTGTGTATTGGATTCTATATGCCGACCGATAATTTCCCGCCATTGGTCAAGCAATCGCGTGCCGGGTTTTAAAACCAAAACCCATTTGCCTTTTGTACTATCTAACACCTTATGGAAATTGGTTTTGTTGACGTAACGACACCCCGTATCATTGGCTATTTTTTTCAATAGCTGGTTTTCGTTATCAGACCATAAAACAACTTCACTGATAATTCCAAAGACAACACCACCAACCAACATGGCAAGCGTGTCGGTTAACGGGTCTATATCATCATTGTCACAAGGAATGAGAACACTAATCATTCTTTCCTCATAAAACAGTTTTTTGTCAAAATCACGAAAAATTTATGTTCATGTTTTGTTCTTTATGTCATACTGAAAAAGATAATTGGGAATTAATGAAGCACTTAAACCTTTGCAAACAATCGTAGAGAGCGATGATAAACCAACAATTGCAACAGACAATGGCAGAAGCGGACCGTATAGCCTTCAGTGATTTTGCAGGTGAAGGTGCCAATGAATTTGTGCGTCAAACACCTTTGCGTGTGCAAAAGGAAAAGATCAAAGGACGCGGTGCAGCTTTAAATCCGCCGGGAAGATTTGACAACTACGCGCGATCGCAGTTTGATGATGGCTGGAATTATGATGAGCCACTTGAGCCGTTGCAAACAACTGTAGAGGTGGAAAAGGCGCACAGCATCATTACACATAATACATCACCTGACATTGTTTTTGATTGTTCGATAAATCCCTATCGCGGTTGCGAGCATGGTTGTGTTTATTGTTATGCCCGTCCGACACATGCCTATATGGGATTATCGTCAGGAATTGATTTTGAAACGCGTTTATTTGTCAAACCAGACGCGGCAAAAATCTTGGAGCGTGAAATATCGAAACCAAACTATAAGCCGAAAACAATATTTATTGGTACAAATACCGATCCTTACCAGCCCATTGAAAAAAAATGGCAAATTATGCGCCAAATAGTTGAGGTTTTGGATAAGGCTAATCACCCACTTTGCATTGTTACAAAATCTGCATTGGTGGTGCGTGATATTGAAATACTGGCGAGAATGGCGGAAAAAAAGCTCATTCGCGTTGCTTTATCAATTACTACGTTGGATAGGCGTTTGGCACGTTCGTTGGAACCGCGTGCTTCAACAGCAGAACGGCGTTTGTGGGCTGTAAAACAACTGTCGAGTATGGGCATACCTGTTTCTGTTATTGTTGCACCAATTATACCCGGTTTGAATGACCATGAATTGGAAGCAATTTTAAAAGAGGCGAAATCGGCAGGCGCAGTGAATGCAAGCTACACAATATTGCGGTTGCCTTATGAAGTTGCCCCCTTGTTTAAAGATTGGTTGTTACGGGAATATCCCGATAGATACCGACGGGTTATGCAACTTTTGCGGGATATGCGCGGTGGAAAAGATTACGACGCCAATTGGCGGTCACGAATGTGTGGTGAAGGGGTTTATGCCAAATTAATTTCCAATCGGTTCCGTATTGCTAAACAACAATTAGGTTTAAATCGACATATCATGAAGTTGTCTACGACAGAATTTGTTCCGCCTCTTGCTTGTGCAAAACAATTATCATTTTCGTTCGAATGATTTTTATCGGCTTGTGACAATTTTTATAGCTTTAACGCTTGGTTGGACTTGCGGAAAAATGAAGGTGGTGCAACAAAGCGTTCTATGTCTGAAAAAAAGTCTGATTTACCATTGTTTTATAATGTGCCGTTGCAACCCGATTATTCGGCGGAAGAGCGTTTATTGTCTAAAGGCTATCATCATATTGCCGGTGTTGATGAGGTTGGGCGCGGACCATTGGCAGGTCCCGTTGTTACAGCGGCGGTTATTTTGGATCGCAACAATATTCCGATAGGATTGAATGATTCAAAAAAATTATCGGCCAAAAAACGTATGAAACTGTTTTGCGACATATTGGATAGCGCATTGGCTGTTTCCGTTTCTAGTCTGTCAGCAACAACAATTGATAAAACAGATATTCGCAAAGCAGCATTGGAAGCAATGCGAAGGTCCGTAGCAGGGTTGTTTGTTAGCGCAGACTATGTGCTGGTTGATGGTAGAGATATTCCCCCAGGGCTCAAATGTCCTGCTGAAGCTTTAATCAAGGGGGATCAGCGTTCCCAATCTATTGCTGCAGCTTCCATTGTCGCCAAAGTGGTTCGTGACCGCATGATGGAGCGGGCAGGCGAAGTTTATCCGGAATATGGTTTTGAAAAACATGTCGGTTACGCCACAGCTGCCCATCGTTCTGCAATTGAAGACAAAGGCCCGGTCAGCCGGCTACACCGTTATAGTTTTGCACCAATTAAAGGGCGTTTTTGAGGATAAATATGATGAACATTCTCCCTCCCAGTGAGGAAAATATATCCAAAGCCGTTCATTATCTCGATCAGGGAGAATTGGTCGTATTACCGACAGAAACAGTCTATGGTCTTGCCGCCGATGCAACAAATGGTGCGGCGGTTGCCAATATATTTGCAACAAAGGGGCGTCCGCAATTTAATCCGCTTATTGCCCATGTCAGTGATGCAAAGATGGCAGAGCGTGTTGTACAAATAGATAAATTGTCTGAACACCTTATTGAAAAGTTCTGGCCGGGGCCACTGACCTTGGTTTTACCATTGCGAGATGGCCATAATATTCACCCCTTGACGACAGCAGGGCTGAATACGCTGGCAGTGCGCAATCCTATAGGCGTCTTTAGTGAAATTATTCGTCGGCTTAACCGCCCCGTTGCTGCACCAAGCGCCAATATTTCTGGTCGTTTAAGCGGCACCCATGCAGAAGATGTTGCAGATATGCTGGGTGATAAAGTGCCGCTCATTCTTGATGGTGGCGCAACACCTATCGGCGTTGAATCAACAATTATCAAAATTGCAGATGGAAACGCTTTTTTATTGCGTCCGGGTGGCACACCAGCTGAAGAGATCGAGGAAACACTTGGTTTGAAACTTGCCAGAGTAGATCAGCGTGCGGCGATTGAAGCGCCGGGTATGTTGAAATCCCATTATGCGCCCAACGCATTTGTTAGGTTGAATGTTGATGAGGTGCAAGATGGCGAAGCGTTATTGTCTTTTGGCAAGCAGAATACACGTCATAAAGAACGTGCGGTTGAAACATTAAACTTAAGCCAAAGCGGCAGTTTAAAAGAGGCGGCAGCTAACCTATTTCATTATTTGAAGCAACTTGATGGTGGTCATGTAAAATGCATCGCTGTTGAGCCAATACCGTTTTCTGGCTTAGGCGAGGCAATCAACGATCGTTTGCAGCGTGCCGCGGCACCTAGAAAGTAAAAATGATGGATCCTAAGCTTGTTGAGCAGTTTATCGCAATTGTTGGGGCAAAAAATGCCCTTGTTGATGATGATCTTATTGCGCCATATCTGATAGAACAACGTGGATTATATCACGGCCGTAGCCAATTGGTTTTAAGGCCGTCATCAACACTTGAAGTGTCTGAAATTTTAAAGCTGGCTTATGAAACGGCAACACCGATTGTTCCACAAGGCGGCAATACTGGCCTTGTTGGTGCGCAGCAACCAGATGAAAGCGCCAAAAGTGTTATTGTTTCGCTGGAACGCTTGAACCGTATCCGCTCAATCGATGTGCAAGGAAACCTTGCTTTGGTTGAGGCAGGGGTTATTTTACAAAACTTGCAGGAAGCGGTGGATAAAGCAGGGCGGTTTTTTCCGCTATCTCTAGGGTCGGAAGGGTCATGCCAAATTGGCGGTAATCTTTCTTCGAATGCTGGTGGTACTGGTGTTCTCGCCTATGGCAATACTCGTGAATTATGTTTAGGGCTCGAGGTTGTCTTGCCTGATGGGCGTATTCTTGATGATTTGCGATTTGTCAAAAAAGACAATAGCGGATACGATCTTAAGGATCTTTTTGTTGGCGCAGAAGGAACATTGGGCATTATTACCGCGGCGGTTATGAAGCTATTTCCAAAACCCAATGGTAAGTCTGTTGCCTATGCAGGCATGGTAAGCCCGTCAAAAGCATTAGAGCTTTTGTCCTTAGCGCAGAAAAAAGCAGGCGCCATGTTGACAGGTTTTGAGCTTATTGCTGGCATTGGTATGCAGATGACGCTTGATTATGCGCCTTCCATGCGCGCACCCTTAAATGGTAGCCATAACTGGTATGTGCTTCTGGATATTTCTTCATCACATAGTGATGCCGAGGCCAATAACATTATGGAAGAGATACTTGGCGCGGCTATGGAACATGACATTATTGAAGATGCCACAATTGCGCAATCATTAACACAGCAAAACCAGTTTTGGCGTTTACGGGAAGATATGTCCCCTGCACAAAAACTTCAGGGTGGTTCTATAAAACATGATATTTCAGTGCCAATCGCTTCCATACCAGATTTTATCAGCGAGGCAGGTGAAATTGTCCAATCCATTGCACCTGGGGCACGCATTGTGTGTTTTGGTCACATGGGAGACGGCAATCTGCATTACAATGTTTCACAACCCATCGGGGCTGACAAACAAACCTATCTGGCATTATGGAGTGAAATGAACCATCGCATTCATACGTTGGTTATGCGTTACCACGGTTCATTTTCAGCCGAACACGGTATTGGACAATTAAAGCGCAATGAGCTTGTTTCTTTCAAGTCACCAGTAGCGCTTTCTTTGATGCGTGCCATCAAACAGAGTTTTGACCCCAAAAACATTATGAATCCGGGTAAAATGCTATAAATTTTGGTGAATGATTTATTAAGTGCTTGTTTGCAATTCGATAACCAAAAAACAAACCAATATTTTTTTAACCTTACCTTTTAAGATTCCTATTAACAAACGCCGCTAGTGTGCCCCCAGATGAACGAGTTGATACTGGGGACATATATATGGCCACTCAATGGGCTAATCAGGCAAAAGCAGGACTTGAACTCAGGCTGGATCCTTGCCACTTGCCGCAAAGCGTTGCATATCTGGTTGACGGACAGACAATGATTTGTTCATTAACGGATAGGGGTGCCTCATTAAAGGTTGATGATGGAAAAGGCGCACAGGGTCTTTCACGCTTGATTCCAGCACATCATTTCAAAGGAATTGCTGCACGCGCTGTTGTCACCACAACGGGTCATAAAGCTGTTTCTCTTGAATTGTTACATAAAAATGCCGAAGCCTGTATTCCATTGCTTGTTTCGCGAGATATGGATGACGTCTTGCTCGATTGGCGTTTGTGGGCCGATACGTATGATTTGCCGATGATTCTTATTAATGAAGATGGGTCAGCGACACGTGTGCAAGAACGTTCGCCACTACAGCACTTTTTTGCGCAAAAGCAGCGTGAGCAGTTTGAGAAGAAATTCCTTTTGCGCTGTAGGGGATGTTCTTTAGGAATACGATTGGTTATCTCCAATCAGGTCATGCTTGGTTAAAACCATTTCGAGGAAATACGGACGCGTAGCTGACGTAATCGGTTTATATATAGGTGCCTTTCCCCATATCTTTTCATTATGTCTTTTTCATTGGGATAAGGGATAAGTCGATTAGGGGCGAGATAAGATGCGTGGCGCATTTTTGAACAGTTTCAAAAAAATGTTTCCTGAAAGCCAGTATTTTTCATTCAAATTCAGGTTTTTAACCTATTTCTAAAACATTCTGGTCATCGTTAACACGGTTGGCTTTTTAATACATAATCTCTGTTTTTGCTTACTCTATCGGACGGTCAGACAGGAAAAAGCGTATGATTTGGAATTTGCATGGAGCGCAGGAATGACAAGGCAAATTGTTTTCACATTAAATGAGAATGAAGCTTTGAACGCTTTAAAAGCGCATTATCGCTCGCATGCTTTAACCATGAAGACAATTGTAAAGCTTGTTCTGTTATGGATTGCCTGTATCATTGTTATGTCTGGCGTTCTAATGGCTGTCGGTGGGCAGAACTGGATAGAGGCTTGGGGCATTGCACTTGTCAAAATCTCTGTCATTTATGCTTTTATTATCGTGGCAATCTGGGCGCTAAACTATTTTATCCTGCTGCCACGCCGTGCTTATCGTCTGGTAAAAGGTGACCGCCAAATTGGTCTGGAACAAACCTGGATTTGGGACGATCAGGCTGTAGCAATCCGCAGTTCATATATTAAAGGCACATATCCGTTCCGCTTGTTTTATGATTGGCGTGAATATCCGACATTTTTGGCTCTTTATATCTCAAACCAAAAATTCAACGTTTTACCAAAATCCGTTCTAACCGACGATCAGCTTAGCGATTTACGCAATATTCTGACCAAAGAAATCACGCACAAGAAAAAATAAAACCAGCTAACCTATAGCAAGATTAGGTTTAAGCGTGTGTGTTGTTAGGCTTCTGTGGAATGCCAAAGCGCAACGGGTTTGTTATAGATTTGCAGTGGAACAGATGTCATTGATTTGCTGAGACAAAGATTTGCCGTAACAATGATTTGCTGTAGCAATTTTGCCGTTACAAGATCTATTTCTGAATTTGCAATATTTTTAAAGCATTGTTGCACCCGTCACATAGCTGACGGGTGATTGATTAGGAAATTTTAAACAATAATATTGAACAGTTAGGCACTATAGCTTTTCGCGTTCAATCGCACGCCAACCAATATCTCTGCGGCAAAAACCATCCGGCCAATTAATAAGATCAAGTGCTTGATAAGCCTTTTGTTGTGCTTCCGCTACTGTTTTGCCCTTTGCTGTTACGTTAAGAACGCGTCCGCCATTTGCCACCAGTTCACTATCTTTGATAGCAGTGCCAGCATGGAAGATTTTTACGTCTGGTTGCGCGTCAACCTTATCAATGTCACGAATAATGGTGCCTTTTAACGGGTTCTCAGGATATCCTTTGGCTGCATTTAAAGCATTGTTGCACCCGTCACATAGCTGACGGGTGATTGATTAGGAAATTTTAAACAATAATATTGAACAGTTAGGCACTATAGCTTTTCGCGTTCAATCGCACGCCAACCAATATCTCTGCGGCAAAAACCATCCGGCCAATTAATAAGATCAAGTGCTTGATAAGCCTTTTGTTGTGCTTCCGCTACTGTTTTGCCCTTTGCTGTTACGTTAAGAACGCGTCCGCCATTTGCCACCAGTTCACCATCTTTGATAGTCGTGCCAGCATGGAAGATTTTTACGTCTGGTTGTGCATCAGCCTTATCAATGTCACGAATAATAGTGCCTTTTAACGGATTTTCTGGATATCCTTTGGCCGCATATACAATGGTCAAAGCAACATCATCGCTCCATTCAGGCTTATGATGATCCAGATTTCCTTGGGCTGCCGCCAATAATAGCGGGGCAATATCACTTTTCAGACGCATCATCAGAACTTGACATTCAGGGTCACCAAAACGAACGTTGAATTCTATTAGTTCAGGCCCTTTTTGGGTTATCATTAACCCAACAAACAATACACCAGTAAACGGTATGCCCATTTCCGACATACCATGCATGGTTGGTTCGACAATTTCACGCATTGTCCGAGCAATGATTTCATCTGTCATGACGGGGGCTGGTGAATAAGCCCCCATGCCGCCGGTATTTGCACCTTTGTCACCATCACCAACGCGTTTATGGTCTTGTGCCGTACCAAATGGTATGGCTGTTTTTCCGTCACATAGGCAGAAGAAACTTGCCTCTTCACCTTCAAGAAAATCTTCAACAACAAGTTCAACACCAGCCTGACCAAAAGCACCGGCAAAACACGCATCAACCGCATCAAGCGCTTCCTGAAGGTTAGTGGCAACAACCACCCCTTTGCCAGCAGCCAAACCATCGGCTTTTACAACAATTGGGACACCCCTTTGTTGAATATAGGCTTTGGCTTTTTCTGCATTATTAAATCTTTGATATGCCGCTGTTGGTATATTGTATTTGGCACAGAAATCCTTGGTGAAACCTTTTGAGCCTTCTAGTTGTGCTGCCTTTTGGCTAGGACCGAATGCAGCAATACCGGCTTTGCGTAAATGATCTGTCAAACCAGCAACAAGCGGTGCTTCTGGTCCAATAACCACAAGATCAATAGTGTGATCCTTACAAAAATTGATCACGTCTTGCGGCTTGGTAACATCCAATAGAACGTTCGTCGCAATTTTCTCCGTTCCGGGATTGCCGGGTGTGCAGTAAAGTCTTTTCACAATTGGCGAAGAAGATATTTTCCATGCTAATGCATGTTCGCGTCCACCTGAGCCGATTAGAAGAACGTTCATCGCTTGCTCCTGTTGAAGAAGATGAGTAAATCCTTGTTGTATCTTACACGTCTTGTCATAGAAACGAAAAGCCTTAGCTTCAAGGTAAAAGGTAACCCAATAAGATGAAAAGTACTGAAAAATTTATGTCTGTAGCCAATGACGGTCATGCAGAAGTACAACAACAAGGCGCGCAAGGGCGCGTCATGGATGCTCCGTCCGATCATTGGGTCTATCGCTTATTGCCACGTTTCTTCTGGCCCTATGCACAATTGGCGCGGCTGGAACGTCCAATTGGCTGGAAATTGTTAATGTGGCCATGCTTCTGGTCACTCTTGATGGCAATGGTTTCAGATGCCGCCCCCATTACCACCGTAAAATCAGCTATCGTAACAACAATATGGTATCTTTTTCTGTTTTTTGTTGGATCTGTCGCCATGCGTGGTGCTGGATGCACATGGAATGATCTGGTGGATCATAAAATCGACAATATGGTAGAACGGACACGCTCGCGGCCACTACCTTCGGGGCAGGTAAGTCGCTTTCAAGCCAAAGCCTTTATGGGATTGCAATGTCTGATCGGATTGGTGATTCTCTTACAGTTCAATTTATTCAGCATTGTTTTGGGTGTTTCTTCACTTGTCATTGTTGCGCTTTATCCTTTTATGAAACGTGTCACCGACTGGCCGCAATTTTTTCTAGGCTTGGCATTTAACTGGGGCGCATTGATGGGATGGTCGGCTATCTATGGAAGTCTTAGTTGGGCGCCCATTCTGCTTTATGCCGGCGCTGTTTTATGGACCATTGGCTATGATACAATTTATGCCCATCAAGATAAGGAAGATGACGCTATCGTCGGGGTTCGCTCTACAGCACGTTTATTTGGGAGTAAAACCAAACAGGCACTGATTATCCTTTATGGCGGGTTTATTATTTTGGCAGCTTTGGCCTTTTATTTGGCAGGCGTGCCAACCATCAGCTATTTGGGTATTGTCGCTGCCACCGGCCATATGCTTTATCAAATTGTAAAAGTAGACATTGATAATGATGCTGATTGTCTGCGATTGTTTAAATCCAACGCAACAATAGGCATTGTTATTTTTGCTGGACTATTGCTCGGCGCAATAGTCTTAGCATTTTAAAGCATTGGTAACTCTATTCCTATTTTTATGGGTATAAACGCTGTTTATTCCAGCTTTGAGCATCAAGTGCCTCACGAGTAAACAATACCCTGTCATGCAAACGAAATGGCCGGTCATGCCAAAATTCGATGGATAGTGGTTTTATGCGAAAACCAGACCAATAGGGTGGGCGGGGAATAGCACCAATGGCAAATTTTGCTGTATATTCAGCCACCGCTTTTTCAAGCGCAAAACGGCTTTCCAACGGGCGTGACTGTTTTGACGCCCAAGCACCAATGCGGCTACCACGGGCACGCGATTGATAATAATGATCTGCTTCCTCGTTGCTGACTTTTTCAACAATACCGCGCACCCGCACTTGTCTGCGCAGTGACTTCCAATGAAAACAAATTGCGGCTTTCATAGAGTCAAGTATTTCTTGGCCTTTGGTGCTTTCATAATTGGTATAGAAAACAAAGCCTTGTTCATCAAAATCCTTTAACAAAACCATGCGCACATCGGGCAATCCGTCTTTATCAACGGTTGCCAGCGCCATGGCATTGGGATCATTCAGCTCGCTTTCACCAGCATCCTTCAACCAATTGGTAAAGAGTGCGAAGGGCTCAGATGCTTCCACGAAGTCACCGCTTGTTAACGCTTTGTCTGTCATAATGCACCCGAATATTATTGTGTCTTGCGTATAATAACGTGTCGTCAAACTTCCTAGCCGACGCAGAAACAAGTGAAAAATGAAAGCTTTTTACATTTCAAAAAGCCGGTTTGGTCGTTTATTTATTTTTGTCACGATCATCTTGTTAATGCAAGGCTGTATTGTATCTGGTTTTAAAGTCGATCAAACCGATACATCCTATAAACCCGATAGCTCGCTTATAACTGGTTCTGTTCCCGTTTCCCCCCAACAAACAGATGACCCAACCATCAAGTCGGATCAAATCGTCATTCGTGACAAACTAATTTCCTTAAATGCAAAAAAAGTGCCAGTATCCGATGTTAAATGGGACAATACTGTAACGGGTAGCGAAGGTATGATTAGTGCCGTTGCAGAAACACAAAAAGGCGGCCATGTTTGCCGTAATTTTACAACAACGCGCTCTGCCTTTGATGGCGTTAGTCTTTACCATGGACAAATTTGCCAAGTAACGCCAGAGGTCTGGAACATGACCTCTTTCGAAGCTGTAAAATAATAACGCTAAAAGTTATTAAAAAATGCGTTGCTTGATCTGGTAATTTTATTTTTGATAGGCATATAGAAGAAAACATATTTTTTCTACTTTAAGGTAGAAACCAATTTTATACGAAGCCACATGAATGGGAATTTGCCTATCAGTGGCTGGAAAGAGGAATATTATGCGTGATCCCTATACGGTTCTGGGTGTGGCGCGCACTGCCAAACCGCAAGAGATTAAGTCTGCATTTAGAAAATTGGCAAAGCAATTCCACCCCGATCATAATAAGGGTGATGCGAAAGCTCAGGAAAAATTCGCAGAGATCAATCAGGCTTACGAAATTATCGGTGATAAGGATAAGAAAGAGAAGTTTGACCGCGGCGAAATAGATGCAGAAGGAAAGCCTGTATTTCAAGGGTTTGCTGGCGGAGGTCAGGGATTTTCCGGTGGGCAGAACCCATTTGGTAATGGTAATTTTGAATTCCGTTCAGGCGGTGGCGGCGGTTTTGATGCTAGCGACCTATTCAGAGATCTCTTTGGCGGTGGTGCCAAGGGCGGTTTTTCAGGATTTGGTGGTCGTAGTCGCGCGCAGGCACCGCAGCAGGGTAGTGATATTCATGCCGCGCTATCTGTTACGCTAGAACAAATTGTTGGAGCAGAAAAAGTTGAAGCCGTTTTTCCAAATGGAAAAAGACTGAAAATCAAATTGCCCGATTATGTAGAAGATGGTCAAACGATTCGATTGAAAGGGCAGGGCGAAACGGTTGCTCGTGGTCAGCCGGGTGATGCAATGGTTACAATCCATATAAAGCAGCACCCGAAATTTCAGGTCGAAGGACGTGCTTTGCACCTTGATTTACCCGTTTCTTTGAAAAATGCTGTGCTTGGAGCAAAAGAAGAGGTTGAAACACTGGATGGGCGTATTGCTTTAACTATCCCAGCGTGGTCTAGTTCAGATAAAGTGTTAAGACTAAAAGGTAAGGGCTTACCACTTAAGACGGGGGGTCGGGATGACCTTTTCGTACATATTAGAATTATGTTGCCAGAAGGCGGAGACGCTGCATTGGAACAGTTTTGTAGAATGAGTACATGAGTATAGAGTTTATCGACATATAAATCCGAACGCGCGGGGAGAACGGATATGATCAGACAGCCATTTGGAGCATCTCTTTTGGCCGCAGCTACGTTGCTTTTATTTTCGTCACTAAGCAACGCAGAAAACTTCAAAAAAAACAATATTACCGTTGAAAGCCCAGTGGTACAGGGGTCGTTGTCTGTATACAACCGGGCTAACGGTTATGTTGTTATTCATAATGGTGGTTCAACCGATGAACATTTGATTTCCGTTGAATCGCCGGTGTCAAAACGCATTGAGATCCAGGAAACTATGACGGGTTATGGAAAAACTTATATTCATAAGGCCACGGAGCCT
>CALYQL010000021.1 GCA_945285915.1 uncultured Bartonella sp. | reverse complement strand
GTCAAACGTCAAACGTCAAACGTCAAACGTCAAACGTCAAACGTCAAACGTCAAACGTCAAATGTCAAACGTCAAACGTCAAACGTCAAACGTCAAACGTCAAGACCTTAACGTCTGCGATCAACACTAAAAAGAGCATTCATTTGAAAGGCAAATTATCGCGGTGCGCGTTTTGCCAAAATACGCTGTAATGTGCGCCGATGCATGTTGAGTCTGCGCGCTGTTTCAGAAACATTGCGTTCACACATTTCATAAACACGCTGGATATGTTCCCACCGCACACGATCGGCAGACATAGGGTTTTCAGGTACAGGCGCTTTTTCGTCAGCCAAGCGAGTAAGCGCACCAAAAATATCATCAGCATCGGCAGGCTTTGAAAGATAGTCAATGGCACCAAGTTTTACCGCATTAACTGCTGAAGCTATATTTCCATATCCTGTTAACACAATCATATGCGTGTCATTGCGGCATTTGCGGATCTCTTCAATAACGTCAAGTCCATTGCCATCTTCCAATTTCAGGTCAACAACAGCATATGCTGGCGGATTCTGTCTGACATGAGCAATACCATCTTGCACCGATTCCGCCATCGTAACCGTAAATCCACGTGCTTCCATGGCACGCGCCAGCCGGTGTAAAAATGGCTTATCATCGTCAACCAGAAGTAGTGATGTATCATCGCCGATTACTTCCAGATTATGCTCACTGTCAGTCATGCAGGATCCTTTTTTCGCAGCCTGATTCACATGAAACCGAGGTTGAAAAATACTATTCACGACTGCGACAAAATGTCAAATATAGCTGTTACTAACTCAATTTTTTGCGATTCCATACAAGATATACTTCCGCGCCCAATTCTTTCTTTGGGCTGTTTCTGAAATGGAGTTGCGCCCCAGATCTTTCCAGCAATGTCTTGGCAATGAATAATCCTAAACCCAAACCACCACCCTGACTACTTGGTTGACGGCTGGTTGTATAGGGTTCCCCAATACGGTCAAGAATGGAAGGGTCATAACCATGACCATCATCTATAATGGTCAAGCCAACATATTTCTCATTCCATTTGTATCGTATGGTCACTTTACTGCGGGCAAAGTCGACAGCGTTTTCCAAAAGATTGCCCACACCATATAAAATTCCCGGATTGCGTGGAAATATCGGTTCTTCACCGATTGTCTCTTCCGCTTCTGTAACAATCTCTACCCCGAATTCTTTTAACGGCGATGACACTTCGTCCAATAAGGTTGAAAGTGACAAGCGTGATAAATGTTTTTCTCCATCCGTTGATAGGCTGGTTAACCGCTTTAAAATATTGCGGCATCGCTCGGTTTGGCTCAATAGGAGACTGAGATCTTCCTCAACATCAGGATTGTTTTTTAAACCATTATACATTTCTTTTGCTACAAGTTGAATTGTAGCAAGTGGTGTACCCAATTCATGGGCAGCCGCTGCAGCCAATCCATCCAATTCAGAAAGATGCTTTTCATGTTGTAGGATAAGCTCTGTCGCACTCAACGCATCGGCAAGACGACGTGTTTCTTCAGCAACGCGATAACCATATGTGGTGGTGAAAATAAGCGAGGAAACAATGGCCGTCCAAATACCATCAACCAATAGTCGGGGGGTGACGATTGTATGCCCAGGATACCATGGCAAAGGGTCGGAATAAGTTGAAAGAACACTGGCCGAGATGATGACCAGAAAATTTAAGAAAACAATGTGCTTTACTGGCAATGACGTTGCGGAAATCACCGCAGGTGCAATGAGAAGGAGCGAGAAGGGGTTCTGTAGTCCACCGGTAAAATACAACAATGTTGCATATTGCAGTATATCAACACCAAGAATTGCGGTTGCAACTGTTGAAGATAGACGGTCATTGATGGAATAATAGAATGTTAGAAAAATATTAAGCCAGACAGATGCGATAATTAATATTGCACATGGGATAATCGGCACCTTAAACCCAAGATAAAGCGTAACAAAAGCAATGGTGCTGGATTGGCTAAAAACAGCCAGCCAACGAATACGTACCAGTGTTGTAGAACGTAAACGACGAGAATAGGCAGATGTGCGTTGCGTAAATTCCTGTTCCATCATCGTACCTTTGGGTGGGGCTGGTTGTTGTAAAATATGTTGTTATTTAAAACCGATTATCAGTTAAAATTCAACTGTTACGGGGTTTTGCCCGTTTTGTCGGTTCTGCAAGCATTGGGTTTTCAGGCCAAGGGTGCTTGGGATAACGCCCACGCATATCCGCCCTTATATCACTCCACGATCCTTGCCAGAATTTTGGTAGATCTTTGGTGATTTGTATGGGTCTATGCGCTGGTGAAAGCAATTCCAAAACAAGTGGTATCGTACCATCTGCAATGGCGGGGTGTTGCGTTAGGCCAAAAAGCTCTTGTACCCGCACTGAAAGTAGAGGTTCTTCCCCTTCATAATTGATAGGAATATGCGAGCCTGTTGGCACGGTGTAATGTGTCGGCGCTTTCTTGTCTATTTCGCGTTGTAACGCATACGGCACGAGAGATATTAGACCGTCATGAATAGTTTTGACGCTCAATGATTGGAACTTTGCCTCGCCAGAGAGAAAAGGAAGGAGCCATTCTTCTAAGTTATCCAGCAATGCATCGTCTGACATTTGTGGCCATGGGGTGCCAAGTCCGCGATATATCCAATCCAATCTTTGCCGTAAGGATATTGTTTCTTTTGTCCATGGTAATAACTTCAAGCCATGTTCGCGAATTGCGGCAATGATCGCACGGTTTGCCTCATCTCCATTAGGCAAAGCATAAGGTTTTTCACTCAATTGTATCGCACCAAGCGATTGCGCATCTCGTGCGCGGAACGTCTTGCTAGTGACATCGAAATTCAATTCAATGGTGTTTTCAATTTTGTCATGCAAGACATCACGGATTGTTTCTTCATCAATTTCAGTTGCAGCTAAAATGCGTGATTGTTCTGCCGAACCTGTTACATCGGCCACAACAAGATATTTAGCTTTTGCCAAGGGAGATAATTCATCAATCACCATACCACGCCCATTGGCGGCTAAAAAACGCCCTGAATTGCCACGCGTTTTTGCAACCCGATCAGGCCATGCCGTTAACAATAATCGTGCAGCATTTGAAACAGCGGGAGGGTTGGTCGTAGAAAAATCATTTTTTCCCATTAGGCGTTTAACGAGTATACGAGCTTTGTTGGCTCGTTCCGAGTGATCGTGACGGAAATTGGTAATGCGCTTTTCAAGATCAACATCCATTCCGCCTAATCCTCGTTCTGTTAGAACGATTGCTAACTCTGCCGCCAATTGTGCTTCGCCATTTTGTTCTGCTTGGATCAGCATTGCTGAAAGGCGCACTGGTAAAGCTTTTTGCCTTATGGACTCCCCTAAGGGGGTAATGCGTCCATCTTTGTCGAGCGCAGATAGTTTTTCAAGAAGAAGCACTGCTTCTTTCAGGGTAGCCTTGGGCGGACTATCCAAAAAGGTCAGCTGATTAACATCGGTAATTCCAAATGCCGCGCTATCCAACACCATATTTGCCAGATCTGCCGATAAAATTTCTGGTTGCGAATAATCAGGCAAAGATGAGGTCTGCCCTTCATGCCACAATCGCACGGCAATGCCTGGAGACGTACGACCTGCGCGACCGGCGCGCTGGTCAACGGAAGCGCGCGACGCTTTAACGGTTACTAGCCGCGTAATACCGGTTGCTGGTTCAAAGATGGGAACACGCGATAAGCCACTATCAATAACGATATTGACACCATCAATCGTCAGTGAACTTTCGGCAATTGAGGTTGCAAGAACAACCTTACGTTTTCCCGGTTCTGCTGGTCGTATAGCAATATCCTGCTCACGTCCTTCCATGGCACCATAAAGTGGTGCAATGATCATGTTATCCGGCAATTTGCCATTCAATAAGTTTGCTGTGCGTTTTATTTCACTTTGACCGGGTAAAAATGCCAGAATACTTCCTGTTTCATTCCTTGCCCAATAGGAAATGGCATTGGCAACGGCCTCTTCTATCTTTTGATCCGGCTTGCGAGGTTGATAAACAAGTTGCACTGGAAAACTGCGCCCTTTCGATTCTATAATCGGCGCAGAATTAAGGAGCTTGGCAATGCGTGCACCATCAAGTGTTGCAGACATAACAAGCAAACATAGGTCGGGGCGCAATCCATTGGCAACATCAAGCGCTAAGGCTAAACCAAAATCGGCATCAAGACTTCTTTCATGAAATTCATCAAATAAAATAGCCGCAACACCAGTTAATTCTGGATCGTCCAGAATCATACGGGAAAATACCCCTTCTGTCACAACCAGAATACGTGTTTTTTTCGATGCCTTTGTATCAAGACGCATTCGGTAGCCAACTGTTTCACCAACCGGCTCACCAAGTAATGAAGCCATGCGTTGTGCGGCACTCCGCGCTGCTAAGCGTCTTGGTTCAAGCAATATAATCATCTTATCTTTGCACCAGTCGGCATTGATAAGATGAAGTGGGACAATTGTTGTTTTACCAGCACCGGGCGGGGCAACAAGCACCGCATTGCATTGGTTGGCAAGTGCGTGGTTAAGCTCGTTCAGTACGTCTTGAACAGGGAGGTTTGGCAGGTTGGCAATCATGGTCTTATGATGGGCATAATTCTATAAAGGGGCAGGTTCTATTACGGACGTATTTTTATAACTGGTGCGGTTTTATCATTGAATTGTAAATGGGGCAGGCTTGAAAAACAAACACAATGGACTTTTTACGATAAAACACCAATAAGATAGAGTTAAAAATAATTGTCGTGATAAATTTTTACGCTCATAGGACGATAGAATAGAATGGCAGTAATAAATGCAGATGCTAATGCCACCTCGAACAGCCTAGCTTTTAGCGCTTTAATAGACACACTAAACAATGGCTTTGCCACTGGTTGTGTGCAACCAGAGCGGCACCATCATACTATGGAAAAAGACAATCAAACGACACCTATATTGTTACTGATGCCAGCGTGGAGCCTTCCAACAGAAAAGACACAATATCTCGGTGTCAAAATCGTCAATATTTTTCCTGATAACCGTTTGAAAAATCTTCCAGGTTTAACCTCTACCTATATTCTCTATAATGGTGAAACAGGCAAAGAACTGGCAATATTGGACGGAAATACAATCACTGCGCGGCGTACGGCTGCAACGTCCGCATTGGCAGCACGATATTTGTCGCGGTTAGATTCAAAAAAGCTGACAGTGCTTGGTGCCGGTAAAGTGGCAAGCTTACTTCCTGAAGCATTTTCCGCTGTGCGCCCCATTGAGCAAGTGACTATTTGGAATAGAACGCCGCAAGGTGCAAAATTATATGCAAAACAACTTGAGCAGAAGGGATTTTGTGTAAAAATTGCCCATTCTGTAGAAGAAGCTGTTGCCGATGCCGATATTGTAACTGCGGCCACCTTATCGACAGATGCGCTGATTCAGCGCAAATGGTTGAAATCCGGTGTTCATGTCGATCTTATTGGATCCTTTGCGCCCCATATGCGTGAAGCAGATGATGATCTCATCAAAAATGCACAGCTTTATATTGATACCGAAGAAGCTATTGAAGAGGCTGGCGATTTTGTGCAACCGATCAAATCAGGCTTCTTACACAAGGACGAGATAAAGGGCACGCTTGCCGAGCTTGCCCGTGGCACAGTGCAAGTAAACCGCCGTGAACAGGATATAACTTTATTTAAGGCTGTTGGCTCTGGTTTGGCTGATTTATATGCAGCAAAACTCTGTTATGAAACATTGATGATGCGATAATATTGAACGAGAGGGTGTATTCAAATGACAATAAAAAGAATTGGCGTTGGTGACCGTATGAGCGAAGCCGTTGTTTTCAATGGTATGGTGTTTTTGTCTGGTCAGGTTGGCAGTCCTGGAAAAACAACAAAAGAACAAACAGTAGAAGCGCTTGCCGCAATAGATCAATTGCTGGCAAAAGCCGGAACCGACAAGTCACGCATCATTTCAGCAACAATCTGGCTCGCTGATATGGTTGATTTTGATATTATGAATGAAGTTTGGGATAGTTGGGTGGTTAAAGGTTCCACCCCAACACGGGCAACCTGTCAGGCACAGCTTGCTTCACCGCTTTATCGGGTAGAAATTATTGTGACCGCAGCATTATAATTCAGCAATTATTATCTCTGTAATCCATTGTTTTTCAAGCGGAAATGCTGTTTTTGGGTATTTCCGCTTGGACAACCACTGCTTATTAACACAATGTCTGTTGCCTATATGTGTTGCAAAAATACCCTGTAATCCCACCATGCATCAATGGTTGAGACGGTGTTTGTGCGTTGATGAAAATTTGTACCCTTATGAAAACCACAGATACATGAAAACCAAAGATACCTTATCAAAAACAAAGACAATTGGCTTTTTGGTTTATGTTGCTTTAATTTCTGGAGGCGGGGTATCTCTACAAAGATAGTTTAATTTTGTAATTTTGGGGTGCTGGTAGAGCAATCTTAAGGCAAAGTTTGTTTCAAGAACCAGTGCAAAATCTTGTGTTGGCACATTTGATATTAATCGGGTGTATTTTTACCCAATTTCTATGGCTATCGGGTTGGTTTCCACGACAAAAACAGCAAAAAAATTTGGTAAATCAAGGCACTTGGCGTATAAATAATAGCATTATCTGCCATGATTCGTCAGGCGATATAACATTATGTTTTTAAACAGAAATGGACTGATTTATGAGTGATCAAACAACGCCGCATCAAGAAGGCTCATATGATGCCGAATCCATTAAGGTTCTTAAAGGCCTTGACGCTGTGCGTAAACGCCCGGGTATGTATATCGGTGATACCGATGATGGCTCGGGTCTACACCATATGGTCTATGAGGTTGTCGATAACGCAATTGACGAAGCTTTAGCAGGTTTTGCAACCCTTGTTACGGTTACACTGAATGCAGATGGTTCTTGTACTGTGACCGATAATGGTCGTGGTATTCCTACAGATATTCATCCAACAGAAGGTGTTTCTGCGGCTGAAGTTATTATGACGCAGCTTCACGCTGGCGGTAAATTCGACCAAAATTCTTATAAGGTTTCAGGTGGGTTGCACGGTGTTGGTGTTTCCGTGGTTAATGCGCTTTCTGTTTGGTTGAAATTGCGTATTAAACGCAAAGGTAAAATCCATGAAATGACATTCACCCACGGTGAGGCGAATGCTCCATTAGCAATCGTTGGTGAATGCGGTGAAGAAACAGGTACAGAAGTAACCTTTTTGCCAAGTTCTGAAACCTTTACCATGGTTGAGTTCGATTTCGATACGTTAGAACGTCGTTTGAGAGAGCTTGCCTTTTTGAATTCTGGCGTGCGTATTTTCTTGACCGATCGCCGTCATGCCGACATTCGTGAAGTAACCTTGCATTATGAAGGTGGATTGGTTGAATTTGTAAAATATATCGATCAGTCAAAAAAGCCGCTTATTGAAGAACCAATTTATATAAGTGGTGAAAAAGATGGCATGGTTGTTGAAGTATCCATGTGGTGGAATGATTCTTACCACGAGAAGGTTCTATGCTTCACCAATAATATTCCGCAAAGAGATGGCGGTACGCACCTTGCTGGTTTTCGCGGTGCTTTGACACGCCAGATCAATGGCTATGCCGATACATCTGGTATTGCCAAAAAAGAAAAAGTGAGCTTGACCGGTGATGATTGTCGGGAAGGTTTAACTGCTATTCTTTCTGTTAAGGTTCCTGACCCAAAGTTTTCTTCACAAACCAAGGATAAGCTTGTTTCTTCAGAGGTGCGCCCTGTTGTAGAGAGCCTTGTCAATGAAGGTTTGTCCATCTGGTTGGAAGAGCATCCGACCGAAGCAAAAATTCTGGTTGGCAAAGTTGTTGAAGCAGCTGCCGCGCGCGAAGCGGCGCGTAAAGCACGCGAGTTGACACGGCGCAAGGGTGCTTTGGATATTTCTTCACTTCCTGGCAAACTTGCAGATTGTCAGGAAAGAGATCCTGCCAAATCCGAAATATTTATTGTTGAGGGTGACTCAGCTGGTGGTTCTGCAAAAAGTGGACGGTCACGTCAAAATCAGGCAATTCTTCCATTGCGCGGAAAAATATTGAACGTTGAAAGAGCGCGCTTTGATCGCATGCTGTCATCGGATATGATTGGCACATTAATTACCGCTCTTGGAACATCTATCGGCAAGGACGAATTCTCACCTGATAAATTGCGCTATCATAAAATTATTATCATGACAGATGCTGATGTTGATGGAGCGCATATTCGTACCCTATTGCTGACTTTCTTTTTCCGTCAGATGCCGGAATTGATTGAGCGTGGACATGTTTATATTGCGCAACCGCCACTTTATAAAGTCACACGCGGTAAATCATCGCAATATATCAAGAATGAAGCTGCGTTTGAGGAATCATTGATTGAGACGGGTCTTGAAGGAAGTGTGCTGGAGCTTGCCAATGGTGAGATGCGTGCTGGTGCAGATTTACACCAACTTGTTGAAGATGCGCGCACGTTACGGCAGTTGCTGCACGGTTTGCACACACGCTATAACCGCAGTGTTGTAGAGCAGGCGGCAATTGCTGGCGCGCTTAATCCTGAAGCCTTGGCATCAAATGAAAAAGCGCAACAAACAGCAGATCAGGTTGCCGCGCGGCTTGATTTGATTGCTGAGGATATGGAACGCGGTTGGACGGGACACATAGAACAAGACGGAGGCTTGCGTTTTGAGCGTATCCTTCGTGGTGTCAAAGATGTTGTAATTCTTGATATGGCGCTTATTGCATCTGCAGATGCCCGTCGTATCAATAATATGTCGCATCATCTTAATGAGATTTATGGCAAGTTACCAATTTTACGCCGTAAAGAAACAAGTGAAACAATTACCGGTCCTATAGCGCTGTTGGATAGTATTTTTGCCAGTGGTAAAAAAGGTCTGACAATGCAGCGTTATAAAGGCTTGGGCGAAATGAATGCCGAACAACTTTGGGAAACGACATTGGATCCTAATGCGCGTTCATTATTGCAGGTTAAAGTGGGTGAAGCGGCAGATGCTGATGCTGTGTTTGCAAAATTGATGGGCGATGAAGTGGAACCCCGTCGTGAGTTTATCCAAGATAACGCGCTTAATGTTTCAAATCTTGACGTTTAAAGTAGCGTGACCGATTTTAAAGTAATGATAAACCGGTTCTTTTGAGCCGGTTTTTTCATTTGCCTTGTAGACTTATGACTACCATAACAGCGCAATACGGACGCGGATTGTCAGCAATTATATTGATTTATAAGAGCCAAATATCAGGAAATTTCAAACGTCAGACGATAAATTATTTTCTGAAATGTTTGGGTATTGGTTACGGTTATCAATATTTTTGGGGAGGCGTTCAGACGCAATCAAAAATAACCGGCTGTCGAAGCTTCTTCCTGATCTTGATGTAAGAAACGCGCTGTGTTCTTAAAAAATATAGCTTATACCCAAAAGCATAAGCTATATTTTTGATCTAACGAGCTGAATTCTATCAGTTATAGTTTTTAAAAACTATTATACTTTAACAGGCTTTGATACTCTATCATCATTCCCGAAGAAATTGAGATAACGACGGATTTCTTTTTCGTCACCAATGGCTTTTTCGGTATTATCGGAAAGTTTCACAGCCGGTCGTCCATTGGCATGTGTAACTTTACAAACCAGTGAAATGGCATCAAGGCCGGCTACTTCTTTCGGCGCGCAATCAATAAAATCATTGGTAAGATTGGTGCCCCAACCAAAGCTCATTCTTACTCGCCCCTTAAAATGACGGTATGTTTCTTCAATTGTGTCCACGTCCAAGGCGTCAGAGAAAATAATCAATTTCTCACGTGGATCTTTTCCTTGTTCTTGCCACCATTTGATGATGCGTTCACCGCCCTCTATTGGTGGGGCGCTATCGGGTCTAAAGCCAGTCCAGTCAGCTACCCATTCTGGCGCATTGCGTAAAAAGGCTGCCGTTCCAAAAGCGTCTGGTAAAGCAATCAATAAGTTGCCACCATAATAGCGGTTCCAGTCTTGCATAACACGGTAGGGAGCTGTTTTCAGCTCTTCATCACTATTGGCAAGGGCTGCAACAACCATTGGTAATTCATGGGCATTGGTACCAAGAGCCTCAAGGTCTGTATCCATTGCAAGAAGGACGTTAGACGTACCAGTGAATGAATTTCCAATACCTTCTTTTAAGGCTTCAACACACCAACGTTGCCATAAAAATGAATGACGCCGCCTTGTGCCAAAATCTGAAATCTTGATGTCAGGGTACTTCTTTAAGCGGTCAACCTTACTCCACATCTTGGCTTTTGCGCGAGCATAAAGAACATCAAGTGCAAAACGACCAAGATTGCGCATGGCTGCGCGAGAGCGCAATTCGTTGATAATGGCCAATGCAGGAATTTCCCACATTGTCGTGTATTTCCAAGGACCTTCAAAATTAAGAATATATTGCCCATCCTTACGGGTTAGTTCATAGTCAGGCAACTGAAAGTCTTCCAACCAATGAAGAAAGTCTGGTGTAAATATCTGTTTGCGACCATAAAACGTGTTACCAGCAAGCCAGATCATTTCTTTTTTGGTAAAGCGCAATGTACGCGCATGGTCGAGCTGCGCTCTTAATTCGCCTTCGTCAATCTCATCAGCAAGGCGAACCGTTTTTGTACGATTGATCAATGAAAAGGTAACATCGACATCGGAATAGAGCCCCCATATCATTTGTAACATGAGAAGCTTATAGAAATCAGTATCCAGCAGCGAGCGAATGATCGGATCTAGTTTCCAAGTGTGGTTGTATACACGTTCTGCAATATCTGTTCGCGCCATAGTCTCATCTATCTTTTATGGTGTGGCTACATATAGTCGAAGCATTCTAGCCATAGAATAAATAAAGTAAACTAGTTTATAAAACAAATAAGGGGCATTGAAGCCCCTTATTCTAGTGGTTTATCGTGAGTATAATTTCGTGCTCACCTGTTTTTCTCAAATCAATACCACTGTCTTTATCACTAATTTTTTTGCCATCTACCGTTAAAGTAGTATTTTTTCCACGAACAACTTTAATGAAATACGTTGCAGTATCTAGTTTTACAGTCGCTTCATAGCCCATCCAATCACTTGGTAAACAAGGTGTCAGGAATAGCTTCATTCCCTCACGGCGAATACCAAGTATGGCTTCAGTTGCTGCACGATAGAACCAGCCTGCTGAACCTGTATACCATGTCCAACCACCCTGACCACGCCGTGGCTCAACAGAATATATATCAGCTGCAATAGAGTATGGTTCAACACGATAGATATCGGGGTTTTCACCATGGGTAACTGGATTTATCATCGAGAAAATCCGATAGGCTTCATCATTTTCATTTAATTTTGCTAAAGCCAGAATACTCCATATAGCGCCATGGGTATATTGTCCGCCATTTTCACGAATACCGGCAGGATAACCTTTGATATAGCCAGGCTCAAGATCGGTTTTATCAAATGGCGGCCAGAATAAGCGGATTAGCCCGCCTTTTTCATCAAGTAGCTGATCCAACATAGATTTCATTGCCTGTTTCTGGTGTTCTGTTTCACCTAAACCAGAAATGACACTCCATGATTGTGCGATTGTATCGATTTGACATTCGTCATTTGATTTAGAACCAAGAGGTGTACCATCATCAAAATAGCCACGGCGATACCATGCACCATCCCAACCACTTTTCTCGAGTGCTTTTGTTAGCTTATCGAGATGTTGAGACCATTTTTTGACCCGTTTTTCATCCCCTTTTGCTTGCGCTAGGGGGATAAAGGCTTGCAAGGTTGCACCAAGGAACCAGCCCAGCCATACGCTTTCGCCCTTGCCTTCAATGCCGACAAGGTTCATGCCGTCATTCCAATCTCCGCCGAGCATTAACGGCAAGCCATGTTTGCCAGTGCGTTTAATTGCAAGATCAAGAGCCAAAGCACAATGCTCATATAAAGTTACAGAGCGCGGCGAAATAGCTGGTTGGAAATAACTGTCATGTTGACCTTCTTGTAATTGGTCACCTTCAATAAAAGCTATTTCCGTATCCAAAAATTCCGTGTCACCAGTTGTCTTTGTATAAAGCGCTGCACCATAAGCAAGCCAAGCGACATCGTCAGAAATGCGCGTTCTAACGCCAGCACCAGTTGCTGGTAGCCACCAGTGTTGCACGTCACCTTCAGGGAATTGGCGAGACGCGGCATTAAGCAATTGCTCACGCGCCAATTCAGGTTTGAGTAGTAATAGAGATAGCGTGTCTTGTAGCTGGTCACGGAAACCAAAAGCACCACTGGCTTGATAGAAGGCAGCACGAGCCATAATGCGACAAGCATAAGCTTGATAAGGCAGCCAACCATTCACCATAATATCAAATGATGGATCGGATGTTTTGACCTGAACACCAGAAACAAAGTCTTTCCATTCATTTTTTTCGTTTTCCAGCACTGTGCTGAACGATTCTTTCCGTATCGTATCGAGCAGTTTTTCAGCGGAATTCTGGTTTTCAGCATTACCAAGATAGAAGATAATTTCCTTCTTCTCGTCGGCCTTGAGTTCAATATCATATGCCAATGCAGAACATGGATCACGCCCCACTTCCACTGTATTGGAAAGAGCGTCTCCTTTTCTAATTGCAGCCGGATGTTTTACCGTACCTGTTGCACCGATAAATTCTGTTCTATCCGCCGTATGGCTTGAAGGTGCGATAGAGGCAGCAATGAAGCTTACCTGATCAGATTTTTCGGTATGATAAGGATTGCGAACAAAAAGTGCGCCCCGTTTTTTATCATATTTGGATACGATAAACGGTGCATTTTTGGTTCTTACATTGCCCAAAACCCATTCGACATAGTCATATAAACGCAACGAATGTGGAACCTTATCTTCATTATGGATGACAAGGCGTGATAGGCGGATTGGTCTGTGGCAATCAACGGTATGTGTCAACTCAAGACTAATCGCATCATGTTTGGAACGGAATGTTGAATAGCCAAACCCATGACGGGCTTCATATAGGGCCTTGTCATTGCATTCTACCGCAGAAACTGGCGAAAACTTTTTAAGGGATTGGCGATCAACAATATAGAGTGCTTCACCAGGACGGTTAACAACAGGGTCATTGGCCCAAGGCGTTAATTGATAGTCACGGCTATTGCCTGCCCAAGTAAAAGCAGACCCTTCGGCAGAAACATGAAAACCAAAGTTTTCGTTTGAAATAACGTTGATCCATGGATTAGGTGTCGGAGTACGACCTGCCAACCGGATAACATAGCTATTATCCGTGTCAAAGCCACCATAGCCATTCCAGAATGCAAGATCCTTACCATCGGGAAGTGGGCAAGCTTTATGCTGGTCGCCAATAATGCCGATAGAGGTAAATTGCCCCTGTTCTATAGGCGGTACATTTTCAGCATTCCGCCCATTTTTCCGTTGGAGTGCTTTGTTCGACGAGGCATTTTTGCCCTTTGTCGAACTATCCTCACCGTCAGTTTGGTTATTGCGCGATGCAAGGTCGGAATCGATATTTTCCATACGCTTCAATTGCTCTGATAAAGAGCCGTTTTGCGCTTGTAAAACAATACGGGCACTTGCTAACAAAGTATTGAAACTTGCTTCATCAATCTGGTCACGCCGTACCGTGAAAATATGTTGGCGACCATCAGCTTCAGCCGTACGGTTGCGGTAACCTTCACACATCCATTCTATGGCACGTTGCGTATCCTGCGCATAAGAAAAAGCCCGTTCATTGAGAATAACAATATCAACAGTCAAACCACGCATGCGCCAATATTCATGCGCTTTTAACAGGCCACGCAACACGTCAAGATCGGCTTCATTATCCAGACGCAGCAGGAAGATTGGAAAATCACCTGAAATTGACATAGGCCAAAGATCAGATTGTTTTCCAAGGGTTTCCGCTAAGGTTTCGGCAGGCAAGCGCCATGTACGATCTGGATAGATAAGTGGTGTTGCAAATTTTTGGTAAACAATAGCCTCTTTCGGTTTGATACCAATTTGATAGAGAGAAACCTGCGAACGTGTCCATGCTAATGAAAATTCACGCTGGAAAACGTTTGGTTGGCGGTAATATTCAACTTGCGTGTTTAGTTTTTCTCTAGAATCTGCAGCAAATGTCCAGAAAATAAGATCGGCTTTTTTTCGTGCAGGCACTCTGACGCGACAACGTATGGCAGCAACGGGATCAAGGACACACCCTTGACTTCCGGTTAATGTTGCGCCTCGGTCAAATGCACTTGGGCGACGGATAGAACGCCCACGGCCTATGAAAACACGACGGTCTGTTTCAGCTTCCGCATCACGGATTGCGCCAGATGTATCGGTAACAAAATGGGCAACATGAATATCTGGATCTTTTGGATCACGCTTGCGCCGTTTGGCATAGATTGTGCCACCTTGATCGGCAATTTCCGTTTCAACAAACATACGTGAAAACACAGTATGGGCAGAATCGGTCTCCGGTGTTGTTAGCACGAGTTCGGCATAAGACGTTATTTCCAGAATACGATCTTTGCTGGTTGTATTGATAAGCTCAATACGACGGCCTTCACCGTCGCCTTCCGAGGCAACAATACATTCAACTGTGGATTTTATCCCATCAACTGTTTTGGAATATTCGGCCTTTTCATCGGTGAAAACAGCAATAGCCTCTTCTTCAGCAACACGTGTTGGTTCACCTGTTGCAGACCACCAACGTCCACTTTCCGGATCACGCAAGAAGAAAAATGTACCCTGTTGATCTTCTGCGGCATCTGGCACAAAACGCGTTATCGCATAATTATGCCAGCGGCTATAACCGGAACCGTTACCCGTGAGCATAACAGAATAGGCGCCATTTGATAACAGAACTGTCGCGCGTGACTTTGTAAGTGGTTCTTCAATAACGCGAATTGGTGCATCTTCAAATCCACCGGAGTCACTGCGCATAGGATTGGCTGTTTTTGCATGCACCATTGGAATTTCACGTGGTGCTTTTTCTTGCAGCAATAATTGCGTTGCTTCAATCACCGGATCACGGTGGAAACGATTTCGCATACGACCGTCGAAAATGACATTATTGATTGCCAAAATAGACATGCCGTGGTGGTGGGCATAGTAATTTTTCACAACCGCATATTTTTCACCTTCACGCACACGCGCAGGCGTAAAATCTACGGAATCATGGAAACCATATTTGCCAAGCGCACCAAGATCACGCAAGCGGTTCAAATTGGCAACCGCCTCTGTTGGCATATATTGTGAAGCCAATATACTGGCATATGGTGCTATAACGGCATTGCGCGAAAGGCCGCGTTGTAGACCAAGGCTAGGAACACCAAAATTCGAATATTGATAGTTCATTTGTTGGTCACGTGCATTGAAAGCCGCTTCGGATATACCCCAAGGTAAACCACGTTCATTTGCATATTGAATTTGACGCCGCACAATAAGTCTATTGGTTTGATCCAGCAGCGAACCGAGCGGTTCACGCATAACAAGGGGGGGCATCAAATATTCAAACATGGAACCCGACCATGAAAGGAGGGCACCTTTCCAGCCAACAGGAACAAGCATACGTCCAAGACGGAACCAATGCTCTACCTTGATGTCACCCTTGGCAATGGCAAACAAGCTGGATAAACGAGCCTCGGATGCCAGCAAATCATAACAGCTTTCATCCAATTCATTTTCTTGCACCCGATACCCGATTGATAGGAGTCGGCGTTCGCTACGTTCCAGAAAATCAAATTTCATGTCAAAAGCAAATTGACGCGCTTTTTCCGCAAGCTGATAAAGCTTGTTGCGCAGGCTTTCCGTGTCATGATCGCCAGTAGCGTCATCATTATGTGCTTCACACGTTTCTATGAGACATTCAGCCCAAGACACAACATTCTTGGATTCATCACTATTGATCTCACCGTCAAGTTCACTGGTAAGGCGGGCAATGTCATTTGCCGCAACGGTCAAGTTGATGGTGCGGAATGTCGCTGTTTCTGGCTCATCCATAATTGAGCGAACAGCACGGCGGAAATTTGCTATACGTTCTTCAATCCGGCGGCGCAAAGGACGCAAAATCCGTCTGTCATCCGGTATGAGATGAAGTGTTTCTTCAAGTATGTCATTGACATCAAGGAGGCCTGCAAGATCGCCTTGTAAAAAGACTGAAGGCGCCTCTGCCCATTCTTTTAAGGCAGAAGAAAGGGTTACCAAATGCCCTGCCAGATTTCCTGAATCAACGGTTGATACATAACTTGGCTGCAAAGCTTGCAATGTGTCAGTTTCATACCAGTTGTAAAAATGGCCACGGAACCTTTCCATTTTGTCCATTGTGTCCAAGGTGCGTTCAATCCGCAAAATAGCCGATTCAAAGCTGATCCAGCCAAAGTCACGTGCCGCAACCGTTGACAAGAGATAGACACCAATATTGGTGGGCGATGTTCTGCGCGCAACAACTGGATATGGCTCTTCCTGAAAGTTGTCAGGTGGTAGAAAATTGTTTTCTGCATTGGCAAATGCTTCGTAATAATGCCATGTGCGCCGTCCTATGCGGCGTAACTCGCCCTTATCGGATGAGCGAATTTCCAGAGAATCTTGCAACACTGCTGATCGGCTAACAACCCATGCGATAAAGGGTGAAAAGAACCAAGCAAGACCAAAAGGTAAAGCAACAAAAACAGCAGAATTGTGTAACGATGCCGGCAACGCGATGGAAATAATACCAATTAAAGAGGCTGGCCACATTGTCATAATATAATAATGCAATGTATTGGGGGCAGAGCGTGTTGCTGCGGATGTTTTCCATTCCAGCATATGGTGATGCGATACAAACAAGCGATATAAGGTGCGGATAATTGCATCAACCATAAAATAGGCAGAATAGGCCAGAAACGTTGTTCTAAGGGCAACATCGGCAGTACTTGTTGCAATATTTGTCAGAACCGACTGAAAGTGCCCGCGCAGTGAATTATCCATGCTTGTTGGCATAATACCGCGAATAACACCAAGTGTTGGTGCTGCAAACATTCCCAATAAAAGGAAAATTTGCCAGAAAACTGCACTGTGAAGCGGCAAGACGCACCAGCCTGTGAGTGATGCAATAATCCACAATAGCGGTGTCAATGATCGCCGTAAATTGTCCTGCATTTTCCAGCGTGTAATAAGGCTGATGTTATGGCGTGTAAGGAGGTAAGGCAATAATTGCCAGTCACCACGAATCCAACGATGGTGGCGTGCGACATCAACATTATATGCTGTCGGATAATCTTCCACCACTTCAACATCGCTGACAAAACCAGCGCGTGCATAGCCTCCTTCCAATAGGTCATGGCTTAGAACCGCATTTTCACGAACTTTGTCGGCTAACGCAATTTCAAATGCATCAATATCGTATAAACCTTTACCTGTATAAGTCCCCTCTCCAAGAAGGTCTTGATAGGTGTCGGATACGGCAAATACATAAGGGTCAATCCCCCGATTGACAGAGAAGACACGTTGTAAAAATGATGCTTCATCACCCGTGGTTAAAGAGGGCGTAACACGGGGTTGCAAAATGCCATAGCCACGAACAACAGTTTTGGTTTTTGGATCAATGACAGGTCTATTCAAGGGGTGATTTAATTTACCCACCATCCGTGTAACGGAATCTGGTGTGAGCCGCGTGTCTGAATCCAATGTCATGACAAAACGGCAATCGAGCGGCAGGCGTGGATCTGCAGGGAAGAAACTTGTATCTTTATCACCACGTAATAATAGATTGAGTTCATGTAGTTTGCCGCGTTTACGCTCCCACCCCATCCAGCAACCTTCACTGGCGTTATAAAGGCGGTGACGATGTAAGATGAAGAATAATGGTTGCCCGTCACCACGATAATGATGGTTAAGATCTGCAATGCTCTTTTGTGCATATTCCAGCAAATCCATATCATCAGCAGTTTCTTCTGAATGGGCATCAGCCCAGTCGGTTGCCAAAGCAAAATAGACAGCACCTTGTGGATTTGACAGGTAGTGGACTTCAAGATTACGAATTTGCTCATCGATTGTATCCCGCGACGTAATCATTGTTGGAACAACAACAAGTGTTTTGGCGTCTTCAGGAATGCCATCCTTATATTCATAACCGATTAATCGGGTGGGCGCGACAGTCCATGCACATAATGTGTTAAAAAGTGCAAAGGCTGTATCCATTGTGGGAAACAGTGCCAAAGCAGTAAATGTCAAACACATGGAATGGCTCAAACCGGAGCTTTTAAGTAAAGCATAAACCGCAATTAAGATCAGAACCGTAATGACCGATACCGGAATAGCGATACTCCAGATTTTCATGGCACGGAATGCGCGCATGAATTTCAGCTTTAGAGGCCGATCATATCGGCACATTTCTTCAAAGGCTTTGCGACCTTCGCCCACCAGAAACCATGCAACAGATGCGTTTGCTTCATTATCGCTGTTGCGGACAGCTTCGGCCATATCCAAAGCTTTTTGCGTCACTTCAATTTCAGTCAAAGGCGAACGCCGTGCAATTTTTTCAATGACAACGCGATAGGTATTGCGTGATTGAAAATCCAGTTCGGCATAATCACTATTATCACGCAACATGGCATCCACATGGCTGACACTCTCAAACCATGCTGTCCAGTCAACATCATCAATAGCTTTTAGCGCTCTTATGATGTTGCCCATAGTTACGCCGCCTGTTGATTGACGGGCATGTTCCTCTGTTGTCGCAGCCTCAGGATCACTACCGCGGCGATGCATCTGTTCTTCGAGCCAATTAAGTGCAGCTGTGGAATCGACTGAAGCGCCACGCAATCTATATAGAAGATGAGCAGAAAAGGTTGGGTCAGCGGTTAATTCTTCATAGACAGAGAAAATACTTTGTAAAGCGCCTGCATCTTCGGCAACAGCTATTTTATCCGCAACCTGATTGGCAAATTGGCGCATACGGCGTGCTTTTTCGATACGCAAAGAAAGCCTGCGGGCATTTTCGATCAAAACAAGCCGAACAGCGGAAGGCAGAGCCCATAGTTCACCAATTTGAAAATCGGTAACTTGCTGGTATCCTTTAACCATTGCAGTTAAAGTTTTCAGTGAAAAGCTGCTATCGGTATGTGCAACATAAAGCCAAGCAAGTGCAAAAATACGCGGTAATTCTGTTTCACCTTTGTAAGGTGGCAATTGTTTTACAAACGATCTTGGAAAATCACGTCGCGTTTGCTGTACGGTTTTATCAATCGTATAGTGGTTATCCAAAAGCCATTGTGCTGCAGGTGTAATGGTTTCATTGTTGCGGGCAGCTGCATCTGTTGCACGAAACGCATGCAAAATTAGCTTGGAATTTTCCGTTAATCGATGACTGAAATCAAAGGGGGTAAACTCTGGCAATATTATCTTCTTGCCCTCGGCCATTTCATGGGCAAGCTGTTGTAGCTCATCTTCCGATTTGAAAGTGGCACGTATGGGAAATGCTGTATCAGGCAGATAACGTACTTCCGTTTGCTGGGAAAGAAGCCACTGAATTGATGATGCGTTTTCCGCCATTTTGTTTTACCCTCGTCATACGCAACTACATGCGACAGAATATTTTTGTCAGTTTAATAAAAAACTATCTCTTTTTTATTAAACGACAATTTGAGTTTTTTTGGGAAACTCTTAACACATTATATTACAGTGCGAAAAATTCGGCACTAAGTGATATTGGTTTTTATTGAAAATGGTAAAAATCTTAAAAGAAAGCTGTAAATCAGCGCATTTTAGGTGATTTTACAGCCAAATTATACATCAATTGTATTTGATATGTAGCTTTTTACATAAATAAAAAGCCCCATAAAGATATGGGGCTTTCGAATTTTTGTAATTGAACTTACTTTGTTGCATTATAGGCGGCAATAGCAGCCATATTGACAATGTCGGAATCACGCGCACCAAGTGGTACAATTTGGGCTGATTTCTCAAGACCAATAAGAATTGGTCCGATAATTGTAGCCCCACCCAATTCGTGCAGCATTTTGCTAGCAATTGATGCTGAATGATATCCTGGCATAACTAGAATATTGGCAGGCTCGGTTAGCCCCATGAATGGGTATTGTTCCATTATCTTAGGGTTAAGCGCAACATCGGCACTCATTTCACCGTCAAATTCAAAATGCACATTCCGCTCATGCAATATTCTAACAGCTTCTTGGATACGTTGCGCACCTTCGCCTTTCATATGGCCAAATGTTGAATAGGCCAACAAGGCAACACGTGGTGTATATCCCATAGCTTGTGCGAATTTTGCTGTTTGTTCTGCAATATCGGCAAGTTCTTCACCTTCGGGATGCTCTGCAATGGCCGTATCGGCAATAAATACGGTGCGTCCACGACAAATAGCAATGGAAATACCCACAAGGCGTTCATGCGGCTTGTTATCAATAACACGACGAACATCGGCAAGGCCTGTTTCGTAATTGCGCGTGAAGCCAGTAATCATCGCATCGGCATCACCCAATGCCACCATGCAAGCAGCAAAATGATTGCGATCATTGTTGATATAACGATGACAATCACGCAATAGCCAACCTTTACGTTGCATCTTGCTATACAAGTAGTTTGCATAAGCTTCCTTGCGGTCAGATAGCCGCGCATTGACAATTTGCAAACCTTCGCGATGCAGATCTATTCCAGCAGAAGCGGCTGTTTTTTCAATAAGATCCTCATGCCCAATAAGAATGGCCTTACCCAATTGTTGATTGACGTAAGAAACGGCTGCACGCATGACTTGCTCTTCTTCTCCTTCAGCAAAAACAATGCGCTTCGGATTTTGTCGTACACGGTTATAAACACCACGCATTGTCGAGGCGATCGGGTCTCTACGTGCTTTCAAGTCACGTGCATAAGCTTCCAAATCCTCAATAGGTTTGCCAGCAACACCACTATCCATAGCCGCTTTTGCAACCGCTGTCGGAATGGCGGATAGAAGACGCGGATCAAATGGAACCGGAATGATATATTTAGGACCAAATTTCAACCGGCTACCACGATAGGCTTCCGCAACATCATCTGGCACTTCTTCCCGCGCAAGTTGGGCAATAGCTTTTGCTGCTGCAATCTTCATATCCTCATTGATTGTGCTTGCACGGACATCCAGTGCGCCACGGAAGATATAAGGAAAACACAACACATTATTGATTTGGTTCGGATAGTCTGAACGTCCCGTTGCCATAATGGCATCATCACGCACTTTTGCCACTTCTTCAGGCGTAATCTCAGGATCAGGATTAGCCATTGCAAAAATGATCGGATTTGGTGCCATGGATTTTACCATTTCAGGCGTCAATGCGCCTTTTGCTGAAACACCAAAAAAGACATCCGCACCCTCTAATGCTTCCGCCAAAGTACGTTTATCTGTTTTAACAGCATGAGCAGCCTTCCACTGGTTCATACCCTCTTCACGACCTTGATAAACAATACCTTTTGTATCGCATAATGTTACGTTTTCAGATTTAAAGCCCATCGCCTTGACGAGTTCGATACAGGCGATACCTGCTGAACCCGCACCATTACAAACAAGGCGGGTATTGTTCATATCGCGTCCGGTAAGATGCAAGGCGTTAAGCAGACCTGCTGTTGCAATAATTGCCGTACCATGCTGATCGTCATGGAAAACGGGAATATTCATCAATTCCCTAAGGCGGCTTTCTATCACAAAGCAATCCGGCGCTTTAATATCTTCAAGATTAATACCGCCAAATGAAGGGCCAAGATGGCGAACAGAATTGATAAATTCATCAACATCTGTCGTGTCCACTTCAATATCAATCGAGTCTACATCGGCAAAACGCTTGAAAAGCACTGCCTTGCCTTCCATAACAGGTTTGGAGGCAAGTGGCCCTAAATTGCCAAGCCCTAAAATCGCTGTTCCGTTAGAGATAACTGCAACGAGATTGCCTTTTGCTGTATAGTCATAGGCTAAAGCAGGATCTTCTGCTATCGCTTTAACTGGAACGGCAACACCAGGAGAATAGGCCAGTGACAAGTCATGCTGTGTTGCCATTGGCTTGGTTGCAACAATTTCCAATTTTCCGGGACGTCCACGGCTATGAAAATTAAGTGCTTCTTGTTCTAAAGCACTATAGGTTGTTTTTTGGGTTGTCTTTTTTTGTTCGTTTTTGCTCATTTTTCTTTCATTTTCCGATGAAACGTTGCAAATCCTGCACCTAAATCTGTCAAATTCTGTTAAACTTTTAGAACTTTGATAGGCCTTAGGGCAATAGGCTAAGTTCCGTTATCCGGAAATCTCATTACAGGAATAACATTCTAGTGGATAATGGTGACAGAGGCAGATGTAAATAAAAAACCGCTGTTTAACTCAAAAAGCTATGTTAAAAATTACGGTGTTCCAAACAGAATAAGCGGGGAATGTAATATAATGGTAGATGATAATTCCATGGCAGATGAAATAAAAACAGATATTGCTGAACCTGAAAATGGACGTGCAAGTGATGTGCGCAAAGAGCGTCCAACGCCCATGATGGAACAATATATAGAAATAAAAGCAGCCAATCAGGATTCGTTATTATTCTATCGTATGGGCGATTTTTATGAGCTGTTTTTTGATGATGCTATAGAAGCCTCTAGAGCACTTGGCATTACACTGACAAAGCGTGGTAAACATTTGGGCGAGGATATACCCATGTGTGGTGTGCCAGTACACGCCGCCGATGATTACCTACAAAAGCTTATTGCGTGTGGCTATCGAGTGGCGGTTTGTGAACAAACGGAAGATCCGGCCGAAGCCAAAAAAAGAGGAAGTAAATCTGTTGTACGTCGCGATGTTATCCGCCTTGTAACACCAGGCACATTGACAGAAGATAAACTTCTTGATCCTTCTCGTGCAAATTATCTAATGGCGTTATCACGAATAAAGGGAAGTCATGAAGATTTATTCGCTTTGGCATGGATTGATATTTCGACAGGTGTTTTCCGCGTGAGCCAAGCGCATGGCGATCGGCTCCTTGCCGATATTATGCGGATTGACCCACAAGAATTGATTGTTGCCGATGCTGTTTTCCATGATGAAGCCTTACGACCTTTATTCAATATTTTAGGGCGAATTGTTGTTCCACAGGCTGCAAGTCTTTTTGATAGCGCTATGGCAGAACGCAATATTTGCGATTATTTCAAATTGCATACTTTGGAAGGTCTAGCTGATTATAGCCGTGTGGAGCTTTCTGCAATTTCTGCGGCTATACGATATGTTGAAAAAACGCAGATCAATGAACGTCCCCCTCTTATGCGCCCAGAACGTGAAGATGAAGGCTCATCACTCTTTATCGATCCGGCAACCCGTATCAATCTGGAACTTACACGCACCTTATCTGGTCAGCGCGATGGCAGCTTGATGAAAGCGATTGATCGCACCGTGACAGGTGGTGGCGCAAGACTGTTGAGTGAACGCTTGATGGCACCTTTAACCGCACCAAATGCAATTGAGGAACGGCTGGATTCTGTGGCGTTTTTTCTCAATGATATGCGCTTGGCTGATGCCTTGCATGTGAGTTTGAAAAGTGCGCCAGATATGCCACGGGCATTGTCTCGTCTGGTTTTAGGACGTGGTGGGCCAAGAGATATGGCCGCTATTCAACGGGGGCTAGAAACAATAGGCGAAATGACCGAGCTGCTTGATGGTGCTTTGTTGCCGCAAGAACTGAATGACGCCAGAAATATTCTTGCTCAATTGCCTGTTAGTCTCGATGACCATCTCAATAGGCTGCTTGCTGATGAGCTCCCTTTGTTAAAACGTGACGGTGGCTTTGTTCGTGCAAATTACAATAGTGAGCTTGATGAACTGCGCACCTTAAGAGATGAATCGCGGCGTGTGATTGCCGAATTACAAGGGCGATATGCTGATGAGACCGGTGTCAAAGCACTGAAAATCCGCCATAATAATATTCTTGGTTATTATATTGAGGTGACTGCGCTTCAAGCACCAGCCTTAACCGATAGTGTCGAAGCAAAAGGGCGTTTTATTCACCGCCAAACCATGGCAAATGCCATGCGTTTTACGACAACAGAATTGGCCGAACTTGAAAGCCGTATAGCCAATGCGGCTGATCGTGCGTTGACAATTGAACTTGAACTTTTTGACGCATTGGTTGAAGAAATAGCAGCATATGCCGATTATATCCGCAAGGCATCGCAAGCACTTGCAACATATGATGTTTCTGTAGCGCTCGCACGATTGGCGGAAGAACAGGGATATTGTCGTCCAAAAGTTGACCAGTCATTGAACTTTAATATCGTTGGAGGGCGTCACCCCGTGGTGGAGCAGGCCTTGCGCAAGCAGGCAGAAATGCCCTTTGTGGCCAATGATTGTAATCTATCACCGAAAGGTGGCGATAAATATGGCGCAATTTGGTTGTTGACGGGTCCTAATATGGGAGGAAAGTCTACATTCCTAAGACAAAATGCCCTCATAGCGATAATGGCGCAGATGGGATCATTTGTTCCGGCGGGATCTGCTTATATTGGTGTTATCGACCGTCTCTTTAGTAGGGTCGGTGCATCAGACGATTTGGCACATGGACGATCGACTTTTATGGTCGAGATGGTTGAAACAGCAACAATATTGAATCAGGCTGGTGAGCGGTCTTTGGTGATATTAGATGAAATTGGCCGCGGCACATCTACCTTTGATGGTTTATCCATTGCTTGGGCATCTATTGAATATCTGCATGAAGTTAATCATTGCCGTGCTATCTTTGCAACCCACTTTCACGAAATGACAGCTTTAACTGAAAAACTCAAACGTCTTCATAATGTTACGATGAAGGTAAAAGAATGGGATGGCGAAGTTGTTTTTCTGCACGAAGTTGGAAATGGTGCGGCAGACAGATCATATGGCGTACAGGTCGCGAAATTGGCCGGCTTGCCCGATGCTGTTCTTGCTCGGGCAAAAGATGTTTTGCATCAATTGGAAGAAGGGGAAATGGCGGGAAAAAGTAGCAAATTGATAGATGATTTGCCGCTTTTTTCTGTAACCTTGCAACAGACAGCACAAAAAACAGGCGATGCAATTTCTTTGGTCGAAGAAGCTTTGAGTAAAATAAATCCAGATGATCTTTCTCCCAAAGAAGCTTTGGAAGAACTCTATAAGCTTAAACAGATTGGTACAGCCAATAAGGCGAAGCATTAAAGATTGCAATTTTAGGGAATTAGGCGTGATAGGATTGAAAAAGCGCACTAATTCCCATTCCACCGCCAATGCCCATTGTTGCAAGACCCAAACTGTTGTTTTCAATCTGTTTCATTTGATTGAAAAGACGTGTGACAAGAATGGCACCGGAGGCCCCGAACGGATGCCCAAGGGCAATTGCTCCGCCTTGGCGATTAATGGTGTCTGGGGCAATCTGCATTACATCAAGCGAGGCTAAAACCTGCGCTGCAAATGCTTCATTGAATTCAATAACGGATACATTTGATAGATTAAACGCGCTTTGGCGTTGAAATAATTTACGGGTTGCGCCAACAGCCCCCATACCGGCAAAATTGGGATCAACGCCCATAACCGCGCTATCGATAAATAATAGCCCATAAGTTGCAGCAAGAATCTTTGCTTGGGCAAGCGAAGTTACGATAACAAGACATGCGCCATCATTGATTGGGCAAGAATTTCCAGCAGTTACTGTGCCGTCTTTTTGAAATACCGGCTTTAATCGGGATAAAGTTTGTAAATTGAGGTTTGGACGGGGGCAATCGTCAGCAGTAAATAAACCTTTTGGGGTTTCAATCGGGATAATTTCATCACGATAACAGCCAGCTTTTTGCGCATGAATTGCTCTTTCATGGCTTTGTAAGGCAAAAGCATCCTGTCTTTGTCTGGAAATACCATAATGTTTTGCAATATTTTCAGCTGTCATTCCCATATCCGGGTCGCCGATAGTTTCCGGAGAAAATTGGGCACGGCTAAAAAATTGTGGCAATTCGCCCGGCTTTTTGGGTTTTTTGACGCGCCAAGGTGCTGTTGAAACACTTTCTGCCCCACCGGCAATATATATACTGCCAGCGCCTGCTTGAATGAGGCGGCTTGCCAATACAATTGCCTCAAGCCCAGAACCACATTGCCGATCGATGGTTTGTCCCGCTATTTCCACTGGCAAGTTAGCAGTAAGCGCCGCAAGTCGGGCAAGATTGCCTCCGCCTCCAGCGGCATTGCCTATAATCACATCGTCGATCATTTGGCCATTAATGCCAGTGCACTGCAACAATGCATTGATAAGAGGGGCAATAAGATGCTCGACTTCAACAGTATTTAGGGCAGCAAATGCCCGTGCTATTGGTGTTCTAACAGCAGCAAGAATGACAGGTTGGCGTTGTTCGTCGATCATTATAGTCTTTCAATATTTTTTGCGTACTGGTTTATCATAAGTTCCAGTTGCGCACGTGCAATCTTGCCGCTCCATGTCATAGGCCATGTTTTAATACGAAAAAAATCTTTCGGAATCTTATATCGTTCAAGCACTGTAAGGCATAATTGTTGCAATTGTTTAGCCGAAAGGTCGTGGTTTTGAGAAAATTCCACAATGCCCACCAGTCGTTGCCCATATATCGCATCTGGTAGTCCTAGAGCGACGGCTTCCTTTATTCCGGCAAGTTTCTTTAATGCGGTTTCTATTTCAGCAAGATAGATATTATTACCTCCCGAAATAATCATGCCGCCGGCACGCCCCATGACAAAAATATTGTTGCGATGATCCATCATGCCAAGGTCACCAACAGTGGCGCCATGACGGGTTTTCACGAAGGCTTCGCCATTGTCACCCCATAAATAACCCGAAGCTATCAATGCGCTGTCAACATAGATTGTACCAATTGTTCCGTTTGGACAGACATTTCCCTCATTGTCGCGAATAGTAACAGCTACACGTGGAAATGGCTTTCCTACTGGCGACATTATGCCACCAGTATCAACACTCTCCGGCGTCATTTCATTGACAGCTATGAAGCTCAATTCGGAAGCACCATAATATTGATAGATTTTGGCATTAGGAAACAGGAAACGCGCATCGGATAAGTGTTGCCTATCAAATTTTGCTGCACCAGTCATTAATTGCGCAACGCGCGGGAAAACCATAGTGTTGGCTTTTGCAAATTCTGCCAACTTTGGCAACATTGTCGGAACACCGACAAAACGGTCAACATCTGCAAGATAGTGCGTGACGTGTCTGACAGAAAACTTATCAAGCCCATAAAATGTTTGACCACAATCTAACGCTTCAACCAAGGCATAAAGCGTTACACCATGAGCCATTGGACCGGGTGCTAACACATTTTGTTCTGGCTTTAGCGAAAAGAAAGATTGCCCATCTTCAAGGGATCTTCTCCAACTTTCGCGTGTTCTGATAAAAGCTTTGGGGAGACCAGTTGTACCGGATGTGAAGCCTATAAAAAACGGTGCATGCGGTAAATCACAATCGACATAATCACTCACGGTATTGGTTAAGAAAACATCGTAAGACGAGTGTTTACCAAGGTCATGATCCACGGTAAGAAGTTGCAGCTTCTCACCACGGATGATCTCGGCAATATCACTATTTTCTGTTTCGCATATTGTGAGATCCGGTTGCAAACGTCTGATAATTTCTCTCATTTGGGAGAGGGGCGTTTCAACGGAAAGAACTGCAACACAATTTGGGCTTGACGATGCACCTGCAAAAATTTCAGCAAACTGGTGATGATTGGGCAGTATCATTAAAACCAAACGACCATTTTCTGGAATACCAAATTTTACGCTGGGTTTGGTTTTTATCGTCGTTAAGGCACGGCGGAAGTTTTCAGCGCGTTGGTATAGCGTGCTATAATTTATGGTGTGGTTATTAAATGCTATAGCAATTTTTTCTGGTCGATATGTTGCGTGGTGTTTCAATGCATTGATGATGGGCATCAATCCCTCGCAAAAATAGTATTAAATCTTGCTAGAAAATAGCGTTATTGCAATCACAATAATTAAATGAATTGAAGGCTTATCCATGAAGCATTTATCACGGATAAGCCCTCTGAATAGTCTTAAATTTGACGAACTGCCCCCTTGGACGCAGACGTTGTCATGGCTGCATAAGCCCGTAATGCTTTGGTAATCTTGCGTTTGCGGACTTCTTCCGGTTTCCACGCTTTGTCACCTTTTTTCATCATGGCGTCACGACGTGCTTCAAGTTCCTTATCATCAACAGCAAGATGGATTTTACGGTTAGGAATATCAATTTCAATAATATCCCCTTCTTCCACCAATCCAATTGTACCACCTTCCGCGGCCTCTGGCGAAACGTGTCCAATAGACAAGCCCGATGAACCACCCGAAAAGCGTCCGTCTGTAATCAAAGCACAGGCCTTACCCAGTCCTTTGGATTTTAGATAACTAGTAGGATAAAGCATTTCTTGCATGCCTGGTCCGCCGCGTGGTCCCTCATAACGAATAAGGACAATATCACCTGGTTTGATCTTGCCATTCAAAATGCCAACCACAGCCGAATCCTGACTTTCAAAAATACGGGCAGGGCCATTAAACTTCAAAATGGATTCATCAACACCGGCAGTTTTAACAATGCAACCATCGACCGCTAAATTACCATAAAGAACAGCCAATCCGCCATCTTTCGAATAGGCATGATCAACATCACGAATAACACCTTTTTCACGATCCAGATCAACCGTTTCATAGCGCCGTGATTGACTAAAAGCTGTTTGTGTAGGAATTCCACCGGGCGCTGCACGGTAAAATTCGTGTACATTTGGGTCATTTGTCTGCTTGACATCCCACCGGCGCAACGCATCTTTCAACGTCGGTTCATGAACAGTATAGACAGATGTGTTAATCAAGCCTGCACGATCCAGTTCACCCAGAATTGCCATGACACCACCAGCGCGATGGACATCCTCCATATGAACATTGGCAACAGCAGGGGCAACTTTACAAATAACTGGAACATGGCGTGATAACCGGTCAATATCTGCCATAGTGAAATCTAGTTCAGCTTCTTGTGCAGCGGCTAGAAGATGCAAAACAGTATTGGTTGAACCACCCATGGAAATATCCAATGTCATGGCATTTTCAAACGCTTTTAAAGACGCAACCGAGCGTGGAAGAACTGTTTCATCGTCTTTTTCATAGTAGCGCTTGGCTAGCTCAACAATACGTTCACCGGCTTCTTCAAACAGGCGCTTACGGTCGGCGTGTGTTGCAAGTGTGGAGCCATTTCCGGGCAGAGAAAGCCCTAATGCTTCCGTCAGACAATTCATTGAATTTGCCGTGAACATTCCAGAGCATGAACCACATGTCGGGCAAGCTGAACGCTCCATTTCGGCAATTTCCGCATCGCTATTATGATCATCAGCGGCTGCAATCATGGCGTCAACCAAATCAACTGAAAGCTTTTGACCTTTCCAGTCAATTTTTCCAGCTTCCATTGGGCCACCAGAAACAAAAATAGTGGGAATATTCAGCCGCAAAGAGGCCATCAACATTCCGGGGGTAATTTTATCACAATTGGAAATACACACCAAAGCATCGGCACAATGTGCATTGACCATATATTCAACGGAATCTGCAATAATTTCACGAGATGGCAAGGAATAAAGCATGCCATCATGGCCCATAGCAATACCATCATCGACAGCAATCGTGTTGAACTCTTTTGCCACGCCACCTGCTTTTGCAACCGCTTGCGCAACCAGTTGTCCGAGGTCTTTTAAATGCACATGACCCGGCACAAATTGTGTAAATGAATTGGCAATCGCAATAATCGGCTTACCAAAATCTCCGTCTTTCATTCCAGTGGCACGCCATAAGCCACGGGCACCGGCCATATTACGACCATGCGTAGAGGTTCTTGAGCGATAAGGAGGCATTTTAAATTTCCTTGAATAATTCCAATCTGCATGTGTTGTGCCGCAGACAACTTATAAACGCAAGGCTTTTAATACCCTATTACAGAAGTTGTGCTATCACTTTTTGCTTATAATCAGAAAGAAATATATGTGTTATACGCAATATTATTTCGCAGTGTCTGGCCACTTTTCATAGTAAATAAGCTCTTTGAGCGGTACGCGCTTACGCCAACCTTTTTGTTCCAATTCGGGGCTATCATAAAAGTGGCTAACATAGCCAACACAAAGATAGGCGATAATTTCGATATTATCCGGTATATTCAATAATTTTCGTAAATTCGGTTCATGATAGATAGATACCCAACCGACACCAATATTTTCGGCGCGTGCTGCCAACCATAAATTTTGTACAGCACACACGCAGCTATAGGCCGACATTTGCGGATTATGAAAACGCCCCAATCCGGTATTGCCGTCGCGTGATTTATCACAAGTGACAACAATATTAAGCGGTGCTTTGGTGATGCCTTGCAGTTTTAACTGATGATAGAGTTGTTTTTTTTCATCGTCAAAAATTGCTGCTTCCTGCTGTTGGGCATGTGTGAAAATATCTTTTACCTGATTTTTAACCGCCTCGTCGCGAATGAGTATAAAATTCCATGGTTGCTGGAAACCAACAGAGGGGGCATTATGGGCAGCGTCAAGCAAGCGCATAACAACATCGTCACTCAAAGGTTGAGGCAAAAATTCGTCACGCACATCACGCCGCTCATAAATAATCTTATAGATATCGTCCAACATATGGCTTAGATCCTATTTTTTCAAAAATTCTGTATTGACGGGGTACACAATACAAGAATCGCTGCAGGATTATCATACATCTAAAATGTGTAAAATTGACGTGCTAGGTGCATTATATCCAAATAGCTTTACGAATATCGGTATCAAGTAAACGCTTATTGCTCGTCTGATAATATAAAGTCTTCGCCACAAAACGGTTATATAATTGGGTATCGTGTAGCCAATAGACTAAGGGACGGAATGGGTGAGTTAATGATTGAAAGCTAATTATTGTCGATACGCAATATGTCTAATACTTAAAGGCTTCTACGATAAATATCAAAGACCAATAAAAATAAACAAGATTATAAAAAAGATGGAATTAATGGTGGAGCTAAGCGGGATCGAACCGCTGACCTCTTGCATGCCATGCAAGCGCTCTCCCAGCTGAGCTATAGCCCCATTAGAAACATAAGATAATTGAAACTCTTATAAAAGAAACAATTACCCGATGCGGCTTCTTAAAATGACAGAAGCAGAAGATCAAGAGGGAATTTGCAATCTTTATAAAAAGAAAGCATCTTCCCTCTATAAAATATTAGATGTCGTCGTCTTTGTGGACTTTGTTGCCACCAGTGATAATGCCACTTACATCATCATCTTCGTCGTCTTCATCGTCTGGCAAGAATGCGTCATCATCATCATCGCCAAGGTCAACATCATCATCGCCCATATCAGGAATGTCGTCATCACCCTTGGCTTCATCATCGGCATCTTCAAGCGAGATAAATTCTGGCTTTTCAAGTGCTGTATCCAGCTCTTCTGTCTCTGTATCCTCATCATCTTCACCTTTGGCTTCAGCTGAAGCTTCAAAGTATGAGCGAGGATAGGATAAGCCAGTATAAGGTGACACAATCGGATCCCGATTGAGGTCATAGAATTTTTTACCCGTTTCAGGGTCAATACGTTTGGTTCCAAGTTCAGGTTTTGCCATGGACCGAGCCTCTTTGGTTGGTCGGATTGTTTCAACTTGTAAAACAAATCAAAACAAACACGTGCCTGTTATGTATTTTTCACGATAGGTTAAAAACCAGATCATAGAAAAAATACGTTTTGGTTTCATTAAAAAAACTGTTTTAGGTGCTTAAGCGCAAAATAATGCTTTTGTCAAAGATAAACAATGCCAATGCTAACCATTTTAGTGCGCAGCGTGACATTTTTCCATGACGTATAGAAAACCATATGTTAAAAACGCGCTATTTCCTTTGCAAATAATAGAAAAGTTGCCATGCATAAATCAATATCGGCCAAGGCCAGCAAATCTTCAGCTCTTTCCGGAAAAATACGGATTCCCGGTGACAAATCAATTTCGCATCGTGCGTTGATGTTTGGCAGCTTGGCAAATGGTCAGACACGCATAACAGGGTTGCTGGAAGGCGAAGACGTTCTTCATACGGCTCAAGCCATGCAGGCAATGGGCGCAAAAATACAAAAAGAAAAGGATGTCTGGCTTATTCATGGTACGGGCAATGGCTGCTTGTTGGAAGCCGAAAAGCCGTTGGATTTTGGTAATGCAGGGACAGGTGCAAGACTCACCATGGGGTTGGTTGGTAGCTACGCTATGAAAACAAGTTTCATTGGCGATGCCTCTCTGTCAAAGCGCCCCATGGGACGAATTCTTGATCCTTTAAGACTTATGGGCGTGCAGGTGGAAGCCAGTGAAGGTGATCGGTTGCCGTTAACCTTATGGGGTGCAGTGACACCCAACCCGATAACTTACCGTGTTCCTATGGCGTCTGCGCAAGTTAAATCCGCGGTTCTGCTTGCAGGGCTCAATACGCCAGGCATTACAACAGTGATTGAACCGGTAATGACCCGCGATCATACCGAAAAAATGCTTGTTGGTTTTGGTGCTGATCTGGAAGTGGAAACAGATGCCGAAGGCGTGCGGTATATCCATTTACAGGGGCAGGGCGAATTGGAAGGACAAAATATTGATGTCCCCGGCGACCCGTCATCAGCTGCCTTTCCGCTAGTGGCGGCACTCATTGTTGAAGGATCAGACATTACCATTGAAAATGTTCTGCTCAACCCAACACGAACCGGACTTATCCAGACACTTATAGAAATGGGAGCGGATATTACATTTTTAAATGAGCGGCAGACAGGCGGAGAAGACGTGGCGGATATTCGCGTGCGCTTTTCACACTTGAAAGGCATTAAAGTGCCGAAAGAACGTGCGCCTTCTATGATTGATGAATATCCAATTCTTGCAGTGGCTGCTGCATTTGCCGAAGGGCAAACAATTATGGAAGGGATAGAAGAATTACGCGTTAAAGAGTCCGATCGTCTTTCTGCAGTTGCCAATGGGCTAAAAGCAAATGGCGTTGAATGTACAGAAGGAAAAGATTTTTTAATTGTTACGGGCTCCCCAGAAGGCAAACATCTTGGTGGCGGTACGGTTACAACACATCTCGACCATCGTATAGCAATGAGCTTTCTTGTTTTTGGTCTAGGCAGTGAAAAGCCGGTGACAATTGATGATCACCGCATGATTGCAACAAGCTTTCCTGAATTTATGGATCTTATGGCAAAATTGGGAGCAGAAATCGCATGAAGCCGTTTGTTATTGCAATTGATGGCCCTGCAGCTTCTGGAAAGGGCACACTCGCCCGTAACCTTGCAACGCATTATCATCTACCCCATCTTGATACTGGTTTAACCTATCGGGCAGTTGCTGATGCGCTGTTAAAGGCAAATGAGCCGCTCGATAATGAAAACACCGCCATTAAAATTGCAAAATCATTGGATTTTTCGCAACTTGATCCTGACCATCTTTCCAATAATGAAATTGGTGAAGCAGCTTCAAAAGTTGCTGTTATGCCGGGATTGCGGGAAACATTGGTTGCGGTGCAAAGACAATTTGCTGAACAAACAACTGGCGCAGTTCTTGATGGTCGCGATATTGGAACGGTTGTTTGTCCTGATGCATCGGTAAAGCTTTATATAATAGCTTCGCCAGAAGCGAGAGCCGAGCGGCGTTATCGGGAGATTTTATCCAAGGGTAAAACAGCGGATTATGACAAGATATTGGCTGATCTCATTCAACGTGATGAGCGTGATATGAATCGCAAACAAAGTCCATTAAAGCCAGCACCGGATGCGCACTTGCTTGATACAACAAAATTGAGTATAGAAGGCGCGTTTAAGGCCGCTTGTGCGGTGGTTGATACTGTCCTTGCACAAAGAGGCGAATAACAGTTTTGTATTTTTTCCGGTCTTGCGCCGAAATAGTCTGCATAAATTGCAGGTGGCTTGGAAAGAATACCATTTTAACACTAACCCGGCGCTCGTGCCTATTAACAGGCACATTTTCAGGAGTTTCTATGTCACAATACAATCCCACAACAGCGGATTTCGAAGCCCTTTTAGCTGAATCCTTGCAAACAAATGATCTTGCAGAAGGTTCAGTTGTTAAAGGCCGTATCATCGCAATTGAAAAAGATATGGCAATCATTGATGCCGGTCTTAAAGTTGAAGGCCGTATTCCTCTCAAGGAATTTGGTGCGAAAGGTAAAGACGGTTCATTAAAGCCAGGCGATGAAGTCGAAGTTTATGTAGAACGCATCGAAAACGCTATGGGTGAAGCCGTTCTTTCACGCGAAAAAGCTCGTCGTGAAGAGAGCTGGGTTCGTTTGGAAGAAAAATTCAATGCGGGTGAACGCGTTGATGGTGTTATCTTCAGTCAGGTTAAGGGTGGATTTACAGTTGACCTTGATGGCGCAGTTGCTTTCTTGCCGCGCAGCCAGGTTGATATCCGTCCAATCCGTGACGTAACACCTTTGATGCATAATCCACAACCTTTTGAAATTTTGAAAATGGATCGCCGTCGTGGCAACATCGTTGTTTCACGTCGTACAGTGCTTGAAGAAAGCCGTGCAGAACAACGGTCTGAAATTGTTCAAAACCTTGAAGAAGGTCAAGTCGTTGAAGGCGTTGTTAAAAACATCACAGATTACGGTGCATTCGTTGATCTTGGTGGCATTGACGGCCTATTGCACGTTACCGATATGGCATGGCGTCGTGTCAACCATCCGTCTGAAATCCTTACAATTGGTCAGACAGTAAAAGTTCAAATCATCCGTATCAATCAGGATACACATCGTATTTCTCTGGGCATGAAGCAGCTTGAAAGCGACCCATGGGAAGGCATCAGTGAAAAATATCCAATTGGTAAGAAGATTAAAGGCGCTGTTACCAACATCACAGACTACGGTGCTTTTGTTGAGATTGAACCAGGTATTGAAGGTCTGATCCACGTTTCAGAAATGAGCTGGACCAAGAAGAATGTTCACCCAGGAAAAATCCTTTCTACATCTCAGGAAGTAGAGGTTGTTGTTCTTGAGGTAGATCCTTCTAAGCGTCGTATTTCTCTTGGCCTCAAGCAGACATTAGAAAATCCATGGACAGCATTTGCTGCTAAATTCCCTGTCAATTCCATCGTTGAAGGTGAAGTCAAGAATAAGACTGAATTCGGTCTGTTCATTGGCCTTGAAGGCGATGTTGACGGCATGGTTCACTTGTCAGATCTTGACTGGAACCGTCCTGGTGAACAAGTCATCGAAGAATACAACAAGGGCGACGTTGTTAAAGCTGTTGTTCTTGATGTTGATGTCGAGAAAGAACGTATTTCTCTTGGTATCAAGCAACTCTCTGGCGACAAAGTTGGCGAAGCTGTTGCTGCCGGCGACTTGCGCAAGGGTGCTGTTGTGACATGTGAAGTAACAGCTGTTCATGACAATGGTATTGATGTGAAATTGGTTGACCATGATTTGGAAACAACCATTCGTCGTTCAGACTTGTCGCGTGATCGTGACGAACAACGTCCAGAGCGTTTCACAGTTGGTCAGAAAGTTGATGCTCGCGTAACAGCCTTTGATAAAAAGACACGTAAGCTCACAGTATCGATCAAGGCATTGGAAATCGCAGAAGAAAAAGAAGCTGTTGCCCAATATGGCTCAACAGATTCAGGTGCTTCACTCGGCGATATTCTTGGTGCAGCTTTGAAAAAACAAGAACAGGAATAATTCTGTTTCTATAAAGCATGAATGCAATAATGCATTTATTGTCTTTATAATTGAGAAAGCCCATCTTTTTAGATGGGCTTTTTTATTGTGAGTAATGCTATAAAATTAGAGATAATTCGCAAAAAACGGCGATAATCCTCGCTAGGAGCTAGGAGCTAGGAGCTAGGAGCTAGGAGCTAGGAGCTAGGAGCTAGGAGCTAGG